>CAMYAB010000004.1 GCA_947253625.1 uncultured Porphyromonadaceae bacterium
AGCGTGGCGTGAGCGAACAGATACAGGAAGGACTGGAGTGTGTGCAGGAAATCAAATCGTACAATGGCGAGGACGAATATAACCTGCGGTTCGACCAGCGATTAAAAACATTAGAAAAAGGACTTGTTGCCGGTGAACTCTTGACAGGTGCGTTTGTCAACATCTCCGCTGTATTGCTTAAACTGGGCATGCCTACCGTCATCGTTGTAGGCGCATGGATGCTTCAGCGTGGCGACGTATCGGTGTTCGTCTATTTGGCGTTCCTACTTGTTTCGGCAATGGTTTATAATCCTATCCTTGAAGTATGCAATAACCTTGCTATTCTTACTTTTCTTGATGTGCGCATTAAGCGAATGAAAGAGATGGAGGCAATGCCCATACAGACGGGCGACACGGAGGTGAAAGTTTCAAACTATGACATTGAGTTCCACAACGTCGACTTTTCCTACGAAACAGACAAGCAGGTACTACACAATGTTTCATTCACTGCCCGACAAGGTGAGATAACAGCACTTGTTGGTCCCTCAGGTGGTGGCAAGAGTACCGCTGCCAAGCTTGCTGCACGCTTTTGGGACATCAATAGTGGTAAGATAACACTGGGCGGACACGACATCTCTGGCATAGAGCCAGAGACGTTGCTCAAAAATTATGCCGTAGTGTTTCAAGACGTGATGCTCTTCAACGCCTCCGTTGCCGACAATATACGCATAGGAAAGCGCGATGCCACCGATCAGGAAGTAAGGCATGTGGCACGATTGGCACAGTGCGATGACTTCATCAGTCGTATGCCACAAGGCTACGACACGGTGATAGGTGAAAATGGGGAAACCATTTCGGGCGGTGAGCGACAGCGTATCTCCATAGCCCGTGCGCTCTTAAAAGATGCTCCAGTCATACTCTTGGACGAAGCAACCGCCAGCCTTGATGCCGAGAACGAGACGAAAGTTCAGGCTGGAATTTCCGAGCTGGTGCGCGACAAAACCGTCATCATCATCGCACACCGCATGCGCACCGTATTGGGAGCCGACCACATCGTAGTACTCTCGGGTGGCACAGTGGTAGAGCAGGGTACACCCAACGAGCTGATGGCACACAATGGGACTTTTGCACAAATGGTAAGACTGCAACAAGATACTACTTCGACAAATAGCTCATCAAAATAGACGGTTATTCTCCCATTGGAAGAGGGTGCCATCACCGATTAGGGCCCTGAAATCCGTCCTGGTGGAGCAAAAGTTTTGGCCAAGTAGACAAAAAAGGGTACCTTTGCAAAGATTACTCTTAGGCAGGGTCAGGAAAGCGGAAGTGAGAGAACGACCCCCCTGCCAGGTATAAAACGATTTTTTTTTCAAGAAATTATGTACGGAATCGTAGAGATTCAGGGACAGCAGTTCAAGGTCGAGAAAGGCCAAAAGTTATTTGTGCACCATCTCAAAAGTGTGAACGAAGGTGACACGGTCGAGTTTGATAAGGTCATGCTCGTTGACAACAATGGTGCTGTCACCGTAGGTGCGCCTCTCGTCGAGGGTGCCAAGGTGGTGTGCGAAGTGCTACAGCCACTCGTAAAGGGCAAGAAAGTCCTAGTCTTTCACAAGAAACGTCGCAAGGGCTATCAAAAGCTCAATGGACATCGCCAGCAATTTACGCAGATCTCTGTCAAGGAAATTGTTGCGTGAGAGGGGAATTATTTATCTGAATACTAAAAAGTAAAATAAAGACATGGCACATAAAAAAGGTGTTGGTAGCTCCAAGAACGGTCGCGAATCAGAAAGCAAACGACTGGGCGTGAAAAAGTTTGGTGGTGAAGTGGTCAAGGCCGGTAACATCCTTGTCCGTCAGCGTGGAACCAAGCACCATCCCGGTGATAATGTCGGAATGGGTAAGGACCATACACTCTATGCCCTGAAGGATGGCGTTGTGGTCTTCCGGACAGCTAAAGGCGATCGATCGTACGTGTCTATCGCAGAGGAGCAACTGGCTAACTAAATAACACACGACCGAGGCCTGTGCAATCTCACCGACAGCAGTGTGGTGACAGAGTACAGATGCCGATAGACTAATAGCCCACGAGTGACATGCTAGCCGGCATCCCACTCGTGGGCTCTCTTTTTGGAATAGACGACTGTGAACCTTCCCGGGTCCGAGATGCCAGGCCCCACTATGCGTGAGACAACGGCAGCCGACCAATGTACTTATGAAGTTATTATCTCGCAAGCCACTTTTTGTCCTGTTTTTTTTCTGCGTCAGCATGAGCTCATGCAGTGTCACTAGGACCCCAGTACACCGCATTTACTTCCCGGAAACAGTAGACGAGGGACGGAGTGTGGCACTCGACCGGTTGGCTGATGATCTGACCCAAAAGCTACTGATCCCACTGGACGCAACTCAAGACAATCTGGGCCTATATGCCTTTGTGGCTGATTGGATAGGGACACCCTATAGGTTCGGTGGCTCTACGGATCGAGGTACGGACTGCTCCGGATTCGTACATTCGCTCATGGGGGAGGTCTACAAGTTGAGCGTGCCCCGCTCCTCGTCCGCCAGTCTGATGGCCACCACCAAGCGTGTGGACAAAAAGAATCTAAAGGAGGGCGATCTGGTGTTTTTCAACATCAATAACCGCCGTGGCGGAAGGGCTTCGCATGTGGGAATCTATCTGAAGGGGGATAAATTCGTACACGCAACAACGCAGAATGGTGTCATCATATCTAGCCTAAACGAACCCTACTATAGGCGGACCTATATAGGTGCCGGACGTTTGCAATGAAAAAAGTCTTGGCTTGTCCCACAACCAAACCTGAGGTTGTGCTCTTTGACATGGATGGGGTTCTTTTTGACTCCATGCCGGTACACGCTTGGGCGTGGATGGAGACGGCATCAAAGTTTGGGCTCGAGACAACAGAGCGGGAGATTTACCTCTCCGAAGGAATGACGGGTCAACAAACGATCCAAGGAGTCTACAGACGCCAGCACCACAAAGACCCGGATCCATCGCTGGTCGACGAAATCTATCGCTACAAGTCGCAGCTCTTTTTGTCCCACAACGAAGAGATACCACTCATAGATGGGACTTTGGAGCTCATGCAGTGCCTATGCAGTGCGGGGGTGAGGATGGGAGTGGTCACGGGTAGTACGATCCGCAATGCCAGCCATAGAATCCAAAAAGCATACCGGAGCTATATTCAAGACGAATACCTGATAACTGCGGATATCGTAACCCGGGGAAAGCCGCATCCCGAGCCCTACTTACGTGGGTTGGAGCTCTTTGGCATCGGACCGGACCAAGCGATGGTCATCGAAAATGCCCCCATGGGGGTACAATCGGCCCATGCGGCGGGTATCTTTACGATAGCAGTCACAACCGGTCCCGTGCCGGAGTACTCGTTGCGCGACGCCGGTGCCAACCTGGTGTTGCCGAATATGGATGCCGTGAGGGCATGGTGGTCATCTCTGTATAAATAACAAACATAGCCTATGGAAACCCCATCTGTCAGCACGAGAGAGCGAAAGCTGATAGCCTCACTGTGTATGAAAAAGTACAGAGATCGAGAAGGACTTTTTGTGGCCGAGGGAGAAAAGGTGATCGCACAACTGTGTGCCCACTATGAACCACGGCTGATCGTGGGTGAAAAACTCTGGACAAAGACCCCGATCCGGCCCGACCTCATGCGGATAGCGACTGCCAGTCAGCTCCGAGCAATGAGCAACCTTCAGTCTCCGACTGACTTTGTCGCACTTTTCCAATTGCCTCCATCCCCAGAGACCCTGCCAAAGTCAGAGGCGGTCGTCGTGGCACTAGATAGTGTGCAAAATCCGGGTAACCTTGGGACCATTATTCGCCTGTGTGATTGGTTGGGCATTGAGCAACTAGTCTTGGGCAAGGGGACGGTGGACCCCTTTTCGCCAAAAGTCGTTCAGGCCACAGCCGGAGCTCTTGGAGCCGTGCGACTGTATACCGACGTTGACTTGACAGAGTACTTGTCCGGGTTGGATGAGGAGGTGCGTGTGTTTGCAACAGCCTTGGAGGGAAACAACATCTCCCAAGTGGTAGTCCCCGAGCGGTGTGTGGTCCTTTTTGGCAACGAAGGTCATGGGCTCTCTGCCTCCCTCTTGTCTGCGTGTGATGAGCTGATCAATATACCGGCGGCTCCAAGTACGGTGAGCGAATCCCTGAATGTCTCGATCAGTGCGGCGATCATCCTCTCAAAGATAGCGAAGGTGCTTTAGAGTACAAGAAAAGCCGGAAACAAAAGAAAGGGGGTGTGCCAAAACAGTTGCTTTGACACACCCCCTTTGGTGTTTTGTGCCCATCTTTTGGAAAAGAAAAATGCAAGGTCGTAGCAAAAGGAACGCTTGTACTAGGAAAAAGATAAAATCACAGTGTGATTTCTAGAAATCACACTGTGATTTGAACAAACCACTATGTGATTTATTCAAATCACATAGTGGTTTGTTGTTTTCCCAGTAAGTGTGTCGGATATTGTCGCTCCTTTTCTAGATTATGGTGAAGATGATAAGTTCCAAGAACACACGGAGTGCACTTTCTTGCGATTCCTCATCCTCTATCGTTTTGCTCCTGCCACAGCTTACGGAATCTAGGGTCAAAGTCAGGTGATATTGTTAAGGAAAAAAATAGGTAACTTTGCCAAGAATATGCAAAAACAAACAATATAGTTCTAACCGATATTTTATGGCTAACGTGATCAAAATCAAGAAAGGCCTGGATATCAACCTCGTTGGTAGAGCCCCCAAAGTGGATGTGTCCACTACAATGGGTTCTTCTTTTGGTGTTGTGCCAGATGACTTTCATGGCATCGTTCCACGACTTTCAGTAAAGGTGGGGGACCGTGTCCTCGCCGGAAGTCCGGTCATTTACCACAAAGCTATTCCCGAGCTAGTACTTACTTCTCCCGTAAGTGGTGAGGTCGTGGAAGTGGTACGTGGTGCAAAACGCAAGATCATTGCAGTAGAGATCAAGGCGGATCAGGCAATCGAGTACCGTGACTTTGACGTGACCGGAGTGACCAATCGCACCAGAGAAGAGCTCTTGTCGTTGTTGCTGGAGAGTGGGCTTTTTGCGCTAATCAAGCAACGCCCGTACGACATTGTTGCCGACCCAACCGTCATGCCCAGGGATATCTTTGTCACCGCCAACTATACCGCTCCGCTGATGCCGGATGCGCTGGAGTTGATCGCAGAGGACAAGAAATACCTACAGCTGGCTGCCGATGTGCTGAGAAAGCTCACCAGTGGTGGCGTTTACCTCGGGATAAAGAAAGGGGCTGATCTATCGCTCAACGGAGTCAACACCTATGAGGTTGAAGGTCCGCACCCTGCCGGAAACGTGGGTGTCCTGATCAACCACACTCGACCGATCAACAAGGGTGAGACTGTATGGACCCTGTCTGTGTCGGAGATGGCACTGATTGGTCGATTCTTGGCGACAGGAAAGGTAGACTACCGTCGCCGGATCGTCTTGGCCGGCTCACGCCTCAGCACCCCGGGGTACACAAATGTAATAAGTGGAGCACGGATAGCCGACATTATCAAGGACAAGCTGGACAGCAATCCGTCCAACAAACGAATCATAGACGGAGACGTCCTGACCGGCACTCAGGTGACACCGGATCACGAGTACCTCAGTCCGTTTAGCAATATCATTACCGTCATTCCCGAGGGAGACGATGTCGATGAGTTGTTTGGTTGGGCAGTGCCGGGATTCAATAAGTTTAGTGCCAGTCGTACCTACCCCTCATTTTTGTGCAAGAAGCGCGAATACAATATCGATGCCCGCATCCGTGGAGGCGAGCGTGCCATCATCGTCAGTGGTGAGTACGAGAAAGTCTTCCCGATGGATATTTATCCAGAGCAGCTCATCAAGTCCATCATCGCATTTGACATTGACCGGATGGAGGAGCTTGGTATCTACGAAGTAGCTCCGGAGGACTTTGCCCTGTGCGAGTTTGTCTGCACCTCCAAGCTAGAGCTACAGTACATAGTACGTCGTGGTCTCGATCTTCTGTACAAGGAGATGAACTAAAAGAGACTGTACTTCGACGATCTATACAGGATTATTCAATACTCAAAAGATACTACTACATTGAACGCTCTAAAGAAATACATAGACAAGATACAGCCGGCCTTTGAGAAAGGTGGCAAGCTTGCTTCTTTTCACTCGGTATTTGATGGGTTCAAGACTTTTCTTTTTGTCCCCAATACCACCGGCAAGCGTGGAGTGCATATTCACGACTCCAACGACTCCAAGCGCACCATGATCATTGTAGTGCTGGCCTTGATACCTGCACTACTCTTTGGAATGTACAACATCGGCTACCAGCACTATCTGGTGACAGGAGTGAGTGCCGGATTTTGGACCATGTTTTGGTACGGCTTTCTCGCTGTCCTGCCCAAGCTCATCGTCTCGTACGTGGTCGGACTGGGGATAGAGTTTGCCGTGGCGCAGTGGAAGCACCAGGAGATTGCAGAGGGCTTTTTGGTATCCGGCTTCCTCATCCCGCTCATCGTGCCGGTGGATACACCACTGTGGATGATCGCCATTGCAACCGCCTTTGCAGTCATCTTTGCAAAAGAGGTCTTTGGTGGTACGGGGTACAACATTGTCAATGTGGCCCTAGTCACTCGCGCCTTCCTATTCTTTGCCTATCCAGCACACATGTCGGGTGACTCCGTCTTCATCCGCACCGCTGACACCTTTGGTATCGGTGGGGGCAAGACGGTGGATGCCTTTACCGGTGCCACACCACTGGGACAAGTGGGTATGTGGGAAAGTGCACACGGCACAATCACCAATGCGGTCGGCACTCCGATCAGCTCCTTGGACTACTTTATCGGCCTGATCCCCGGCTCCATAGGTGAGACCTCCACTCTAGCCATCCTGATCGGAGCATTGCTTCTCCTCATTACAGGCGTGGCCAGTTGGAAAATCATGCTCTCCACATTTGTTGGAGGTGGGCTGACGGCACTGATGTTCAATGCCATCGGTGCCACGCCGGCCATGTCGCTGTCAGCTGTGGATCACTTGTTGCTGGGCGGCTTTGCTTTTGGTGCCGTCTTCATGGCAACCGACCCTGTGACAGCCGCTCGCACCGAGACCGGCAAGTGGATTTACGGTTTTTTGATCGGGTTCTTTGCGATCTGCATCCGGGTCCTCAACCCCGGTTACCCGGAGGGTATGATGCTAGCCATCTTGCTCATGAACACGTTTGCACCGCTGATCGACTATGCAGTCATTGAGCGAAACGTCAGCATGCGCAAAAAGCGGGCAAAGTCTGCTGTCGCGGCAGTCAAGTAAAAGTAAAGGAGACCTAATTTTGGAACATTGAAAATGAACAAGAATAGCAATATATACGTGATCCTTTACGCCTCCGTGATGGTCATCCTGGTAGCCATAGGGCTAGCCTTTACCTCACAAGCACTAAAGGAGCGCCAGACCAACAATGAGAATATCGACCGGATGCGTCAGATCCTTCGCTCACTGCAGGTGGATGTCGAAGCCGACCAAGCCATCGACACCTACAACAGCATCATCAAAGATGCATACTTGGTGGACAAGTCCGGTGAAGTCGTAGCCGGATCAGAGGGCACCGGAGTGAAGGATGCCGCCTTTTTGGCCAGCCTGCCAACTCTGACCAAGTCAACCGAATACCCAGTGTACGTGGCCGAAATCGACGGAGAGACAAAGTACGTACTCGGCATGTATGGTGCCGGCCTGTGGGGACCTATTTGGGGCTATATCGCTCTCGACAAGGATGCAGATACGATCTACGGGGTGGACTTTAGCCATGCCAGCGAGACCCCCGGTCTGGGTGCAGAGATCGTACACACTCCTTTCCGTAGCCAGTTTGAAAACAAACACATCTACAGAGACGGAGAGCTACGTAGCATCGCCGTCGTAAAGCGTGGCAAGGACGATAGCCGTCGCGACTACGTGGACGGAATCTCGGGAGGTACCCTGACCTCACACGGCGTACAAGAGATGCTTTCGGAGTGTCTTTCTCTCTACGAGCCTTATCTCAACAAACTGAAGACAAACGCACAATAAACATATGGCACTATTTGGAAAACAACAGAGAGAAACACTCTCTGACCCCATTAGCAAAAACAACCCGGTCATCATTCAGGTACTGGGGATTTGCTCGGCACTCGCCGTCACCTCCAAGCTGGAGCCTGCAATAGTGATGGCACTATCCGTGACTACAGTCGTTGCCTTTGGCAATGTCATCATCTCCCTCCTGCGAAAGACCATCCCCAATAGCATCCGCATGATTGTTCAGCTCGTGGTGGTGGCGTCCCTCGTGACCATCATCAGTGAGTTCCTTAGGGCGTTTGCTTTTGACCTAAACAAGGAGCTATCCGTATTTGTCGGCCTGATCATCACCAACTGTATCCTCATGGGGCGGCTGGAAGCCTTCGCCCTCGGCAACAACCCCTGGGACTCATTCTTGGACGGTATTGGTAATGGCCTAGGCTACGGAATCATCTTGGTGACCATCGGCTTTTTTCGTGAGCTCCTTGGCTCAGGTACCCTGCTCGGATACCGGGTCATACCCGATAGCTTTTACGAAGCCGGCTATGCAAATAACGGACTGATGATCCTCCCTCCTATGGCCTTGATCCTTGTGGCATGTATCATATGGGTACACCGCTCAATCAAGCCGGAGCTACAGGAGGAAAACTAAACATGATCACTGTACTAACCGAAAAAGTTTAATCAGACAATGCAAGAATACCTAAGCTTATTCGTACGGTCCATCTTTGTGGACAATATGATATTTGCATACTACCTTGGTATGTGCTCGTACTTGGCGATATCCAAAAACGTCAAGACCTCACTCGGACTAGGGATGGCAGTGGTCTTTATCCTTACCTGCACGCTACCAATCAACTACCTGCTGGAGAACTACGTCCTCAAGGATGGCGCACTGGCCTCATGGTTGGGCGAGGAATATGCCCAGATCGACCTGAGCTTCCTTAGCCTGCTGATCTTTATCGCCGTCATTGCGTCCTTTACTCAGCTTGTCGAGATGGCAGTAGAGCGTTTTAGCCCCAGTCTGTACAACTCACTGGGTATCTTCCTACCACTGATTGCCGTGAACTGCTCAATCCTTGGTGGCACACTATTCATGCAACAGCGCGAGTTTGCCAACATTGGGCTGGCAACTATCTATGGATTTGGCTCCGGGCTGGGCTGGCTGCTTGCCATTGTGGCTATGGCGGCCATCCGCGAAAAGCTCCGCTACTCCGATGTCCCCAAGCCACTACGTGGTCTAGGCATTACCTTCATCATCACCGCACTCATGGGGATTGCCTTTCAGTGCTTCTCAGGCCTCAGTATCTAGTAGACGCCTTCACGATCACTAAATAACGAAAGAATACGAAGAAATGGTTATCAACACAATATCTCTAGTGGCCGTCAGTGTGGTAGTATTTCTACTCATCATACTGCTTCTCGTGGTCGCGCTGCTATTTGCCAAAGCCAAGCTAATCCCCTCAGGCTCGGTCACCATCAATGTCAACAACGAGCAGGACCTAAAAGTCCCCATGGGAGGTACCCTCCTAAACAGTCTCCAAAACAACGGCATCTTCCTGTCATCCGCCTGCGGAGGAAAAGGCTCCTGCGGTCAGTGTCGCTGTCAAGTACTTGATGGAGGTGGTGCACCCATCGCCACCGAGTTGCCACACTTTAGCCGCAAGCAACTCCAGGACAACTGGCGCCTCTCCTGCCAGGTAAAGGTGAAAGAAGACATGAAGATCCATGTCCCTGACTCCGTATTTGGAGTAAAAGAGTGGGAGTGCGAAGTGATCTCCAACCGAAACGTCTCCTCCTTCATCAAAGAGTTTGTCGTAAAACTCCCCGAGGGCGAGCACATGGAGTTTCAGGCCGGATCCTATGCACAGATCATGATCCCAAAATACCGGGTCAAGTACTCCGACTTCATTATCGAGGACAAGTACAAACCAGAGTGGGATAAGTTCAACATGTGGTCACTGGAAGCCCAGAATGATGTCGAGACCGTCCGTGCCTACTCCATGGCCAACTACCCTGCAGAGGGTAATATCATCACCCTCAACGTCCGTATTGCTACTCCTCCTTTTGACCGAAAGAATGGTGGCTGGATGAAAGTGCCACCGGGCATAGCATCCTCCTACATATTCTCCCTCAAGCCGGGTGACAAGGTGACCATGAGCGGACCCTACGGAGACTTTCACATCCATGAGTCCAACTCCGAGATGCTGTATATCGGTGGTGGAGCCGGAATGGCACCCCTCCGTGCACAGATCCTCCACCTATTCAACACCGTAAAGACCGGTCGCAAGGTATCCTACTGGTACGGAGCTAGGTCCAAAGCCGAGATTTTCTACGAAGAAGACTTCCGAGAGATTGAGCGAAAATTCCCCAACTTTGAGTTCCACATCGGACTGTCTGCCGCACTGCCTGAGGACAATTGGACCGGCTACACCGGCTTCATCCATCAGGTGATCTACGACAACTACCTCAAGGATCACCCCGCCCCCGAGGATGTAGAATACTACATGTGCGGCCCAGGCCCCATGACCGCATCCGCGCTGCGCATGCTGGATGATCTAGGAGTATCACCGGACCAGATCTACTTCGACGACTTCGGTTGATCCAAATATCAAGACACACACCGGCGATGGGCTGTCACCACACATGTGGAGACAGTCCATCGCTCTATTTTTACACAGCGCTGAGGATTTGTTTGGGCAAAATGTTGATTGGTAGTCCGTAACGTGGTAGACGCTCCTCTCTAAAAACTCTCTGGAATCGGTCTATTTTTTTGGGGACGAATTTACACCTTTTGCAAGCAGCTGAGAGTCAGCAGATTGAGAGAGGCCTCGAGTTCCACGGATAGAAGCAATCTTTTTCACGGATAGAAGCAAAACTTTTCACGGATAGAAGCAATTGCGTAGACGGATAGAAAAAAACGAGGCGACAGAGAGGGATTGTCGTGGCCTACCTCCTTAGGTTCTCCGAAAGCTGTTGTGACGTCCTATTTACCCCCGATATTCATTAGACTTTAGTGTCAGTATTTCAATAAATTATAGTATCTTTGCCGAGGTGAGTACTTTGTGCTAACCATAAGAGAATCAATAACAATATTGTTGAACCATTTTTATTAAGCGTTTTTACTAACCATTTAATGAACAAATTTGACGACGTAAAGCCTCTAGAAGGTTTTGACTGGAAAAGTTTTGAAAGCGGAGATGGAGTAGCCATTTCAGAGAAGGAAGAAAAGGCACTCGAGGACAAGTATTCATCCACGATCGAAAGCATCGAGGAGGGACAGGTCGTAGAGGGCAAGGTTGTCTCAATCTCCAAGCGAGAAGTCATTGTAGACGTTGGTCTCAAGACCAATGGTGTCATTCCGTTCCCGGAGTTTCGCTACAATTCTGACCTCGCAGTAGGTGATACCGTAGAGGTTCTCGTCAAGGAGCAAGAAGATCGCTCAGGTATGCCCGTCCTCTCCCACAGAGAAGCGATGCAGGTGCGTGCTTGGGATCGCATCAATAAAGCACTTGAGACCGAAGAGACAGTCAAGGGATATATTGAGAGCCGTACACGTGGCGGTATGCTCGTGGAGATTATGGGTGTCCAGGCGTTCTTGCCCGGATCACAGATCGATGTGCGTCCGATACGCGACTTTGATGAGTTCGTGGGCAAGACGATGGAGTTCCGCGTGATCAAGGTCAACCAAGAGTACCGCAATGTCGTTGTTTCTCACAAGGCACTCATCCAAGAAGAGCTCGAGGCACAACGCTCCGAGATCATCTCTCGCCTCGAAAAAGGCCAAGTCCTCGAGGGCGTAGTCAAAAACATCACCTCCTACGGTGCTTTTGTCGACCTTGGTGGCGTAGATGGTCTGATCCACATCACCGACCTCTCTTGGGGTCGCGTAAGGCATCCTGAAGAAGTGGTGTCTCTGGACGAAAAGATCAATGTCGTAATCCTAGACTTTGACGAAGACCGCAAGCGTATCGCACTCGGTCTCAAGCAACTCACACCACACCCATGGGATAGCCTCGACCCCAACCTCGCAGTAGGCGATCGTGTCAAGGGTAAAGTGGTAGTCATCACCGACTACGGCGCATTCGTCGAGATCGTACCCGGCGTAGAAGGACTCATCCACGTGAGCGAAATGAGCTGGACACAGCACATCCGCAACGTGAACGACATCCTGAAAGTAGGTGAGGAAATCGAAGTGGTAATCCTCTCACTTGACCGTGAAGAGCGCAAGATGAGCCTCGGAATGAAGCAACTCGTGCCCGATCCATGGGAGAATATCGAGGAGAACTACCCTGTCGGATCCAAGCACACCGCAAAAGTCCAAAACTTCACCAACTTCGGAATCTTCGTGGAGTTCCCTGATGGTATCGATGGACTCGTACACATCAGCGACCTCTCTTGGACCAAAAAGATCAAGCACCCAAGTGAGGTTACCAGCATCGGTGCCGATATGGAGGTGGTCGTACTTGATATCGACAAAGAGAACCGTCGCCTCAGCCTAGGTCACAAGCAGATAGAGGAAGATCCTTGGGCGGCTGTTGCCGATAAATACAAGATTGGCAGCATCCACACCGGTACAATCACCGAAGTAATGGATCGTGGTGCCGTAATCAGCCTAGAAGACAATGTCCAGGGCTTTGCCACCCCCAAGCACTTGGTAAAAGAGGATGGCACTCAAGCCAAGCAAGGCGACGAGCTGGAGTTCAAGGTCATTGACTTTAACCGCAACAATAGGCGAATCATCCTCAGCCACAGCCGTATCCATGAGGACGCAGCTCGAAGCGAAGAGGGCGACGATCAGAGCGTAGACCAAGAAGCCCTACGCGCAGCGACCTCTACGACAGCCGAGAAGTCCACACTGGGAGACCTGGATGCACTGGCAGATCTACGCGAAAAGCTGGCTGACAAAGACGCCGAGTAAATAAAGATGCTGAGATTGCTTTAGTCGGGTAGCTACTCGACAAAGCATCCACGATAACCGCAAGAGGGTGTGTCAAAACAACTGTTTTGACACACCCTCTTTGATATACCGATCAGTCAGTACCGGGCTTCCAGATCCAGCAAATACTTCTTGCGTTCAAGGCCTCCGGTATAGCTGGTTAGCCGATCATCGCTGCCAATTACCCGATGATAGGGAATAATGACCGAGAGAGGATTTGCCCCGATCGCCTGTGCTACGGTACGCACTGCGGAAGGATGTCCCAGGTCATGGGCTACAGCTGTGTAGTTACAAATGGCGCCATAGGGGATAGCAACCAGTGCATGCCAAACGTCTTTTTGAAAATCAGTACCGATCACCATTAGTGGGAGACTGGACAAGTGACGCTCCCCCGCAAAGTACTCATTCAACTGTGCAGCGGCCACCAAAAGGATCGGACCATTTGCCGACTTCGACACCGGATGACAAGGCCGGCCGAGACGCTTCAGGAGTTGGACATGACTCAACCCATCGCTCCAATCACAACCCCATAGATGGTAACCACATGCAATCAGTACGAGCGTACCACATGGCTACGGATAGAGCATCTGCTCAAGAGGGGGTAAAGACTTAGAGGGACTCATAGTTTCACAGAGGATTCTCTGCCGGGGCTCAACTTCGCCTGTAACAAGCGCCCACAAGTAAATACCTGCCGCACTACCGTACGGGGAGTATCGGCGTCTGTATCGCTCAAAGCGTGCACGTGGCATCTCTCGGTGGTAAGGCAGGCAGAGTCCGCGCTGTGTACCGTATCACCGAGTCCGCTCACGGTAGCCCTATACATACAGAAGTCGTGATTGCTGCAGGTGAAGAGCTTGTGTCGGTAGTCCAAGTCGCACAGCCAGCTGATAAAATCCTCAGCCTCGTCTGCACTACCATGCACAGTGAAGTCTTCAGAGTGCACCACGACGTCTGCCTCTGGCAGGTCCCATAGCCACCTGTGATAGCCATGCGTATCAGATAGATGAGTATCCTCATTGTCATTATAAGTGCGTGAGAGTTACTTCAAGGGTCCCTTTTAACTTGTCTGAACTATGTAAAGCTAGACGATAAGTTAGTCTCCGGTTCATTAAGAGTCGGTAAGGGTACTGCTACTCGATAAAAACCGAATAATTGTCTGTCTTCATCCTCCGCCAAGAGCTCTTCCAGGCTCTTATCTTTGAAAGGATTCTGCGCTTCCCCTTCCTTAGGATAGATAACAAGACAAGGAATTACTTCACTTGCAGGAAGCCGAAAAAGCTTTCGATCTCGAGCACCTCTATCTGGTCACCGACATCACAAAAGGCCGAGATACATTGATTTATCGCCGTGTAGGAGTCTATGAGTCAACTGCACAGGTTGTCCTCTGCTCCAGCTCCTCGGGATTATCAATGTAGTAGCGGTAACCATCCTGAGGGTCGCATAAGATATCCACCTGAAAGATGTCGAGGATCGCCGCCCGATGATTGTGAAAGGTGCACCTCGGCAGAGTCTCCTTGTAGCTCAGCCCGCTCTCCTCCCAGTGTCGACTAATCTCCTCAAAGGTCAGCCGCCCATACCGGCGAAATTGCTCGATCAGCCAGACATATTGTCCAAATTTGTTTGCTATACAACTATTGGTCTCTTGGTCTAAGGGCAAAGATACAACATTAGCTCTGCCAAACCATGGCGCAAGGCATAGCTTGGCAGTCTGATACAGCAATGGCTTTCACATAGCACCCTATTGATTGCTACATGAAAGCCATATCACATCTTAGGCTCTAGGCAATTAGAGAACTAATCCTCTAAAGCCACACTTATGGTTGGATGCCATTTAGATGGCGAGAAGGCTGACGCCGGATGCTGCACAGGCAATACTCTTACCTCGTGTCCATCACTGAGAGGATAGATCCAGGTCTCCACCCCACAGCAATCCGCTCCTTGATGACCCACATTGGGGAGATAGTCGTAGACACGGCTATGGCTCCACGCCAGTACGAGGTCAGGGCGATAGTGCTCTATCACTTCCAGAAAAGCTCCCTGAGCAGCAATCCTCTGCTCCTCCGTAGGTGCCTGTCGGGGACCGGAGATAGGCTCCTGTATGAAGTTATAAAAGAATACCTCGTCCCACACCGCTTCTGAGGAGAAGCGACTCTCTTTCTGACCACTCAAGGCACTAGCGAACTTGGTGAACGTATTCATCCAGTACTCAAACTTGGCCGAAGGATTAAACATCCACTCAAATATCACTTGCGTCATATCGGATGTCGCATCTGCGGGATCACAGTAGTGACTCTCGCCGAGCACCATCACACGCTTGCCCCATCGCGAGTGGTCATAGAGCTTCCCCACTCTCGGCAAAAACTTGACTTCACGGAACATCTCTGAGTTATTCTCCATAATTCATCTGGTTTTTAGTGGTATATGTAGTGATGTTATTCTTGACAATAGTGAGATTGGTGGAGATCACTCCTCTTTGTCCCTCTCTGAGGGTAGTCGCATGGAGAGCTCATTGACCTGCTTCTGTAGCTTGTTTACAGCACGGAGTATGTCCCTATGAGTCTCCTCATTCTCGTAGACCTCCACGGTCGTTGCGGTGATCACGCCAGCCACAAGGCTCAGCAAGATGTACGAAGCAATCAGTATGTAACTAACGAAGTAGAGCCATGCATGCGGATGCACACTCATAATAGGACGAGCAACATCCGATGCCCAAGACTCTAGCGACATCACTTGAAATAGCGTAAAGAGCGAGCGGCCTAGAGAACCAAAGTACTCAGGAGCCGTCGCCCCATAGTTGTCCATTCCTAGGATTGCATAGATAAGTAGTGTCATCCCAAAGAAGCCGGTCGACCAAGCCACTCGTGGCAATGACCTAACTATCGCCTCTGAGAAGAGACGCATATGCTTATTGATCGAGAAGACGCGGAGCATACGCATCAGTCGCACTAGTCGCAGTGCCCTCAGCGAGATCAAGCTCGGCGTCAAGCTCACCGCACATACCGTCGTGACAACTAGATCAAAGAGATCCCCGGGAGTCCGCCAGAAGCGGTGCCTATAGTACATACGCACCCCTAGCTCTAAGAAGAGTACCATTAGGCTAATGTCGAGGTAGATCTCGATGTACCTTGCGACCAGTGGCGACACACTCTCGCTTAGCAATAGGACTATGCAGACGACGTTAGATACTACCACGGAGTCTGCCACCGCATCGAGCACATAAAGTAGCTTAGCTATCTTCCTGAGCTTCGATGGAGCCATCTGCTTGGCACTCTTCTTTTTCATAAGCATCTCTGAGGACGAACTAGTTATTCCGACCTATTGCCACCATACCGTGTTAGCGGCTTCGCCTATTCCAGACTCTCCCTTCATTAGTCGAGTAATACATTCCCTTTTCGCAAGTCGCTAGGATTTCTTTTCCGTTGTCCGCCAGGTCCTCAAAGTCTCCTTGAATGGAGGAGGCTCTATAGCGCCTATTCCAAGTTCTGCCATCATTAGTGGAGTACTCAAGGACTCTTGGGTCCTTTGGGCTAATTCGGATTAGCTCCTTACCGAGATTGATCATCTTTGACATAGTAATAGTTTTGTTTTGTTTGTTGGCTCTCTTGGTTGTAGGGAGAGCACGTTTCCTACGTTTTGATTTTTATTCGTTGACTCCATAAAACAAAAGAAGCGTGGTACTGCTGTGCCACGTTCTAAGTCGGAGGTCGTAGGATACCTTGATTCAGAGATACGCTGATAGCAGCCCACGCTATTTGCGTGGAAACCACTATGCCTACTCTCCGAATAAGTCTTGAATTTCCTACGTTCCCGACTTCGAGATAAGCACAATCGCTTCGTATGTTGGATGCGGCAGTGAGGAGATAGGCTCTCCCCCTACTGCGCCACTAAGATACAACCTTTTACCGAAACATACAATAGCGTGGCGAGCGTGGGCTGCTTTTTTTGACCCATAGAGGCTAACGCTTTAGCTCCTAAGGTCTAAACTATAGCGGGCTACTCCTCTCCGCTGGCGATCCGGCGACGTAGTGCTCTCTTGAGTTGCGCCTTGATGGTGCACCATAGCTGAGACTCTTCCAGCTCATCTGCGGGGATTCGGCTAGCGTAGCGCTCTAGAAATTCATAGCTGTACAGATGCGATGCGCCAAGGTCATTATCCCTCCAGGCACAGTGATTTATCAGCTCAGCCCAATCCCACTTGTCAATGAAACGATCTATCGTATCATACTCCAGTGGTATATCCTCATTCTTAGATAGTTCATCCCAGTCCCAGTAGTCAGCAAACCGCTCCAAGCACGCCACTGTCAGAATGGTATAGCAATCAGTCTGAGAGAGCTCCGTCCAGTTTATCCAAGTCTTGAACAGCTCGAGCATCTCGGGCGTCCACAGGATCTCGCCGTTGCCGGAGACGATATCCCAGTCTAGCTTCCTGCTATACTTTTTGAGGGTCTCCAATGTCCAGGGGAACTCCCGTGCGAGATCTCTCCAAGCAGCTTCGTCCAGCTGCGTCTTTAGTAAGTCATTTATCTCCATAGTTCTTCATCTGATTAGTTGAACACGGTACAAAGATATCCCGTAGGGTGTGCCATATTGAAGCAGAGGCTATGAGAATCTTTCGACTTCCTCAGAAGCTCTGACAGTTCCATAGGGGTGACACTCCAGTTTCTCAGTAGTGAAACTCTAGTTTCAGCGGAGTGAAACTGGAGTTTCATAGGCTGGAAACCTCCGGCTTCATAGGGAGGTCTAATGCCTGCATTGAGAAGCTAGGAGAGAGCAACGACCAACGGCGAGAGTGGGGCTCCCGGCTCTCGTACCGATGATGCTCGCCACGCCACTTAGCAGGCAAGCACAAAAGCAGGCACAGCGCAAGCCAACGATCAATGACTTCGTGCTTGATGTGCAGGGTGGCGAGACACCGGCATCGACTGAAAGGGTACAAATATTTTATTTCTCTTTCTCGAATATTTATTATAATTTTGTAAGGACTATACTAGGACGAAACGATATCGTTTAACTACAGTAATACTATTCTAAACAATCATGGGTAATACACCGAACTCAGAAGTCCTTCACAGTGTCGTTGTGCGCTTTGCCGGCGACTCCGGTGACGGAATGCAGCTGACAGGCTCCCTTTTCTCCGACGTGTCAGCCATACTAGGCAACGAGATCTCCACCTTCCCGGACTACCCGGCCGAAGTGCGCGCACCAAAAGGCAGCCTCGGTGGTGTCTCGGGCTTTCAGGTACAGATAGGTACAGACCACGTGCGGACTCCCGGTGACCAAGCCGATGTCCTGATCACAATGAATCCCTCGGCACTCAAGGTCAACAAGGGCACGATCAAGCGAGACGCTATCATCATAGCCGATGATGACTCTTTCACCGATCGTGATCTGAAAAAAGGAGCCTTTGAGACCGACAACCCCTTCATCGAGCTTGGACTGGAAGATGTGCAGGTGATCATGGTACCGATCACAAGCATGGTCAAAGAGAGCCTAAAGGACTCCGGACTGGATGCCAAGTCGATTGGTCGATGCAAAAATATGTTTGCTCTCGGACTCGTGCTCTGGCTTTTTGAAAAAGATATCACTCCGGCCGAAGAACAGCTCAAGCTAAAGTTTGGTAAAAAGCAGGACCTCCTTGCCGCCAATATCAAGGTCCTGACCGATGGGTACAACTATGGGCACAATACCCATATGAGTGCGACGACCTACCGCATCGAAGGCAAGGAGATGGAGAGAGGACACTACACCGACCTTAGTGGCAACAAAGCCACTGCATTGGGCCTGCTCGCCGCAAGCGAAGCCGCCGGACTGGAGCTCTTTTTGGGCAGCTACCCGATCACACCGGCAACAGACATCCTACACGAGCTCTCCAAGCTAAAAGCACAAGGTGTCAAGACCGTACAAGCCGAAGATGAGATATCGGGAGTGTGCACAGCCATTGGGGCAGCGTATGCCGGAGATCTGGCCGTGACGACCACCTCGGGACCCGGGTTGGCACTCAAGACAGAAGCCGTCGGCTACGCCGTGATGACAGAGCTGCCTCTCGTAGTGGTGGATGTCATGCGCGGAGGCCCCTCCACCGGACTTCCGACCAAGAGCGAACAGTCCGACCTCCTACAGGCTATTCATGGACGAAACGGAGAGTCACCGGCAGTGGTGATGGCCGCCTTGTCGCCGACCGACTGCTTTGAGTCCGCATACATGGCCGCCAAGATCGCTGTGGAGTACATGACACCGGTCATCCTCCTGACGGATGCATACATCGCCAATGGAGCCTCCTCCTGGCGAATCCCCGATATCAGCCAACTACCCAGGATCACTCCACACTACGTACAAGAGTTTTATAAAAACCCGGAAAGAAAGTGGACCCCCTATCGCCGTGACAACAACACCAAAGCACGCTACTGGGCGATCCCAGGCACAGTGGGATACATGCACCGAGTAGGGGGACTGGAAAAAGACCCCGAAACCGGAGCCATCAGCACCAACCCAATCGTACACGACCTGATGGTACACACCCGAGAGGAAAAAGTACAAAATATCGCCAACATACTACCTCCACTAGAGGTCGAGGGCGCAGAAGATGCCGACACTATACTGGTCGGCTGGGGTAGTACCTACGGACACAACCAAAGCGCTATGCGCCTCCTCCACGAGGAGGGCTGGGAGGTCGCATTGGCACAATTCAAGTACATATACCCTCTACCGACCAATGCTGCCGAAGTCCTTCGACGGTACAAAAAGGTCATCGTAGTCGAGCAGAGTCTGGGACAATTTGCCAAATACCTGAGTGGAGAGATCAGCGGTCTCGATATCTACCGGATCAATAAAGTCGAGGGCAAGCCATTCCTCGTGCGACGTATCTGCAATGATGTCATAGATATCCTCAAGAAGTAAAGCCACACCATGAAAGTACATAACGAATTTTTGACCGTATGCGGTCCCGAAAAGAGCGAACGCAAACTAACTGCCAAGGACTTTTCTAACGGCTCTCCCGTAAAGTGGTGCCCCGGCTGTGGCGACCATGCTGTGCTCAACTCCCTACAAAAGGCGATGAGTAATATCGGGATCGCCCCCGAAGATACCGTGGTCGTATCCGGTATCGGTTGCTCCTCACGCTTGCCCTACTATATGGGGACCTACGGGATGCACACCATCCATGGACGTGGCGCCGCCATTGCCACAGGAGTCAAGACTGCTAACCCCAACCTCAGTGTCTGGCTCATAAGCGGAGACGGAGACGCACTCGCCATCGGAGGCAACCACTTCATACACCTCCTGAGACGCAATGTGGACATAAATATGGTGCTTTTCAACAACCGCATCTATGGCTTGACCAAAGGCCAATACTCACCGACAAGCCCAAGGGGATTTCGATCAAAAAGCTCTCCTTTTGGGACAGTTGAAGATCCATTCAATCCAGCCGAACTAGTCTTTGGGGCACGGGGCACGTTCTTCGCACGCTCCCTAGATATTGAGATGGACACCATGTCCGAGTGCATGGAAGCCGCACATGCCCACATAGGAGCCTCTGTCGTCGAGGCTCTCACCAACTGCGTCATCTTCAACAACGGAACACATAGCTACTACTCCGACAGACCAACTCGTGCAGAACGAACCATCACACTCCGACACGGAGAAAAAATGATCTATGGCAAAAATAGAGACAAAGGGATCGTCCTAGAGGGGCTGGAACTCAAGAGTGTCACCATCGGTGAGGACGGCTATACCGAAGAGGACATCCTCACACATGACAGCCACATGCGCTCCCCCATCCTCCATGCACTGCTGGCACAAATGCACGAAATACCGGACATGCCTCTGGCGCTGGGGATCATTCGTGATGTCAGCGCACCAGCATACGATCGCGAAGTGTCGCGACAGATCCAAGAGGTCCAGGACCAAACACCGCCTAAGGGTGTACAAGATTTTCTCTACAGTCTGTCACGTTGGGAAGTAAAATAGGTCGACATAATTAGCGAAAGAATTCACCAAACTCTTGGTGATGGCCAAATTTCTAATTAACTTTGTGGTGCTTCCGAGGGCTACGTAGTGCGTTCCCCCGAAAGCACCACTTGGTGCATGTGCACCAATGACTGCAGGACACATAATACTTTCAAAATTCAATAAATATCGACTAACTGATTATGGCAAAGATTGACCTAACAAAGTACGGCATTACCGGTGCTACCGAGATCGTACACAATCCGTCGTACGAGCAACTCTTTGAAGAAGAGACTAAGCCAGGCCTTGAAGGCTTTGAAAAAGGACAAGTTACCGAGCTTGGCGCTGTCAATGTCATGACCGGTGTCTATACCGGTCGTTCCCCCAAGGACAAGTTCTTCGTCATGGATGACACCACACGTGACACACTATGGTGGACCACCGACGAGTACAAGAATGACAACAAGCCCGTCACAGAGAAAGCGTGGAAAGAGATCAAGAAAATCGCAACCGATGAGCTCTCCAACAAACGTCTATTCGTTGTTGATGCCTTTGTCGGAGCAAATCCCGCCACTCGTCTGAAGCTCCGCTTCGTGATGGAGGTTGCATGGCAAGCTCACTTTGTCACCAATATGTTCATCCGCCCAAGCAAGGAAGAGCTCGAAAACTTTGGTGAGCCGGACTTCCTCATCCTGAATGCATCCAAGGCCAAGGTAAAGAACTACAAAGAGCTTGGACTCAACTCTGAGACTGCTGTAGTCTTCAACCTGACCGAAAAAGTACAGGTAATCATCAATACATGGTATGGTGGTGAGATGAAGAAGGGAATGTTCTCCTACATGAAGTACCGTCTCCCACTTCAAGGTATTGCAGCTATGCACTGCTCCGCCAACACCAACCTGGACGAAACAGAGACCGCAATATTCTTTGGCCTATCCGGAACCGGTAAGACCACCCTATCCACTGACCCGAAGCGCAAGCTGATCGGAGATGACGAGCATGGTTGGGATGACGATGGTATCTTCAACTTCGAGGGCGGTTGCTACGCCAAGGTAATCAACCTGAGCAAGGAAAATGAGCCAGACATTTACAACGCAATCCGTCGTGACGCACTCCTTGAGAATGTGACAGTGGATGCCAATGGCAAGATCGACTTTACCGATGGATCGGTGACCGAAAACACCCGTGTTTCTTACCCAATCTACCACATCGAAAACATCGTAAAGCCTGTCTCCAAGGCCGGTCCTGCAAACAAGGTTATCTTCCTATCCGCCGATGCATTCGGAGTGTTGCCTCCAGTATCAATCCTGACACCGGAGCAGACCAAGTACTACTTCCTGAGCGGATTTACAGCCAAGTTGGCCGGGACAGAGCGTGGTATCACTGAGCCCACTCCTACATTCTCTGCTTGCTTTGGCGCCGCATTCCTCACACTGCACCCAACCAAATATGCAGAGGAACTTGTAAAGCGCATGAAAGCCAATGGATCAACTGCATACCTTGTCAACACCGGCTGGAACGGCACAGGCAAGCGTATCTCCATCAAGGATACACGTGGCATCATCGACGCAATCCTAGACGGCTCTATCGACAAGGCCCCCACGAAGCAAATCCCATACTTTGACTTCAAGGTACCTACAGAGCTACCTGGTGTAAACAGTGATATCCTGGATCCTCGCGATACCTACGCAGATCCTGCAGAGTGGAACAAGCGCGCTGAGGATCTCGCACAGAGATTCATCAAGAACTTCCAAAAGTTCACCGGCAACGAGGCTGGAAAGGCTCTCGTATCTGCAGGCCCAAAGCTCTGATACGGACACCACGTCCTAGAGCGTGATTGAAAAGAGAGGGTGTGTCAAAACTACTTTTGACACACCCTCTCTTTTATTTTTCTCCCAACATCTGTCCTGCTTTTTTACCCTCAATAATAGACCTGTTTTTCTTCTTCTACCCGTCTAAGCGATCGCTTCTATCCGTGAAAAGTTTTGCTTCTATCCGTGAAACCGATCGCTTCTATCCGTGAAACTTGAGAACTCTTATAAGTCTTTGATTATCAGCAGCTCCAAAAAACTTTTTTCGTTCCCCGAAATGTTCCCTTTTTTAGCCCGTTTTTGAACCATACTTTTGACTTCCCACGATGTACGTTTGTCCTACTCGGGGTCTTGATCACGATAGGATAAAGTCCCCTAAAAACAACCCTGTGTGCTTGCATAAGTCAGAAAGTGTGCGTACATTTGCAACGTCTTTCAGAGAGAGACACCTTATATCATTGTCCGGTGGTGTAATGGTAACACGTAAGATTCTGGCTCTTAAATTTGGGGTTCAAGTCCCTGCCGGACAGCAAAGCACAACCCACTCAAAGCCGTTTAGACTGGCTTTGAGCGGGTTGTCCTTTTGTTGCTACTGTCTTTGATGGCATAAAATCGCACCAATATGGGCTATGACAGAGGAGCTTTCGTGCTACTTGGTCTGTCGCTAGAGTCGCACACCAATAAGGGCATGTAGAGTTGCATGCTAAATTCGGAAAAGTTTTTGGGCTACAGGCGTGATAGTCTGGAAAGAAATGGGTACATTTGCACCACTTGCCCAGATGGCGGAATAGGTAGACGCGCTGGTCTCAAACACCTGTGGAGCAATCCGTGCCGGTTCGATCCCGGCTCTGGGCACCGGAAGCGGGATAACAAACAACGGGATTGTGACTTATCAGTCTCGTTGTTTTTGTTTGTCCGTTTCGCAATGCTATTTAGAGGATGTGGCGGTTTTTTTTTGAACAAAGCGACCATCCTTTTGGTTATATTGTCAGAAATGTGCCTGCAAGGTGCTATTTCGGAGCTCAATACATACCCACTCAACTAGGATAACAGTAGACTTATGAGGCAGCTAAAGATAGAGAAGTCCATAACCAGCAGAGACGATGCGGTGATGAACCGCTATATGAAGGAGGTGGCAAAGGAGGAAATGATCACCCCTGAGGAGGAGGCGGAGCTGGCTATGAAGATTCAGCGACACGATGAGGAGTCTCAAGCCGCTATAGATAAGCTGGTGCGTGCCAACCTGCGCTTTGTGATCTCTGTGGCTAAGCAGTACCAGGACTTGGGGTTGCCATTGATTGACCTGATCAACGAGGGTAACCTTGGGATGATCCGTGCGGCACAGGGTTTTGACGGCTCTAGGGGCTTCAAGTTCATCACCTACGCTGTGTGGTGGATCCGCCAGAGTATCCTAAAGGCACTTGGGGATCAGGGGCGTATTGTCCGCCTGCCACAGAACCAAGTGGGCAATGTGACGAAGCTCAAGAGTGCTCGTGATCGATTTGAGCAGCTGCACCAGCGCTTGCCATCGCCAGAGGAGCTGGCCGATGAACTGGAGATGGATGTCGATAAGGTGATTGATATCATCCAGATTGATAAGGGGGAGGTCTCGGTGGACAAGACGTTTGAGGATGGGGAGAGTAGTACGCTCTTGGATGTGATGACTGACGAAAATGCTCCGGCTGTCGATGGTGGATTGCTGGATGAGTCTTTGTCGCGGGAGATTTTCTCTGCCATGCAGGTTTTGAATGAACGTGAGCAGTTTGTGCTGGTCCATACTTTCGGGCTGGGTGGTGCTCCGGAAATGAGTTTGGACGAAATCGGTGCGGAGGTGGGTCTGAGTCGTGAGCGTGTGCGACAGATCCGCGAAAAAGCGATCCGTCAGCTGCGGAAGGATAGCGACAAGACTCAGCTAAGGAGCTACTTGGGTTAGTGACCTGTAGATAATATACAATCGATAGCCCCGGCTTGCATCGCAAGTCGGGGCTATCTGTTTTGGTGGGGTGAGGGTTCTCGCTTGGTGTGACTATAGGAAAGGGGGTGTGCCAAAACTAACTTTTGGCACACCCCCTCGTTTTGGTCGGAGCTGTATGTTAGTTATTTCCGGTCAAATGCTTCAGCAAACTCTTGTTCCCACTTGAGGTAATAGGCTTTGGTTGCCTTGTCAGTGGCTGTCGCGGCGCGACGCTTGTATAGCTCACGTATTTCTTTGACCTTTAGGGTCATGAGTGGAGCTACCTCGTAGGTGTCGGGGACATTGGGCATCATATTTGGACGGAAGAAGTTTTTGCTTTCACTTTTTGTTGCGTGAGAGCATAGGGTGGCCGGATCGGATTCGCGGAGCTTTTCTTTGAATTCATTGTTCAGTGCGATGGTATTTTTGGAGCTGGCTTTTTTGGGTGCCACATAGTAGGCCATCATTGCGCTGAGTGTGGCGTCCTCGATGGCCATTGCGGTTTTGTCGAGGGTGGCTCCACGGTAGCTTTTGCGTAGCATGGTCTTGGTGGCGTCATCGATGTAGTCTTGTAGCTTGTACCCGGTGCTTTCTTTGGCGTTGTATCCTTCTAGGATTCCCAGCATTCGGTAGGGCTCAAAGATATCTGATGCGATGGAGGTGGGGATTCGTTTTTCCATCATGGCTCCGAAGACGTTGCCGGACATGTCGTACTTCTGGCGTGTCTCGTCGGTGATTAGCCAGGTGTAGAGGTCGTATAGCTGATCGGCAACCCAGTTGAGGGCCGCTTTTTGCTTGTTTTTGGTAAAGTAGGTGACGGGCATTTTGCCATCGCCTTGTCGGTTTTCGTAGTATTCGCGTCCGCCGATGTATGGGACTACGTGGCCTATGTGGCGCATGAACTGGGTGCAGATCTCGAAGTAGGTCTCAAAAAGATCATCGGTGTTTCGTCCCGGTTGGTACAGCCACTTTTCGTAGTTGTTCATGATGATTTTGAGGTTGCTGATTGCGTAGTTTCCGGCTCCGATGTGATCGTTGCTGAGGTCTTCTGTCTGGTCGGTGGGGTCGAGTAGGTTCATCTGCTGGGCACCGAAGCGGTACATGGGGTCGTCGTTTTTGGCCATGATCCACTTGTCTAGGCTCGGGCGTTCATCTCTATAGGTTTGGACGTTGGGGATCAGTCGGTAGCCCCAGTTGATGGCGTGTACGTCGTATACTCCGAGGATGGGGGGGGTCAGTCGGACTCCTCTCTCGAGGTCACCGGGCTGTGCCACAAAGTTGTTGCGCGCATAGTCCATGATGGATGGGGTGGTGCCGTACTTTTGTGTGAATGCAGGGTCGCGTAGTTTTTCTAGCGGAAAGGCGTAGCTGGCGCCCATGTTGTGCATGAGTCCCAGTGTGTGTCCGATCTCGTGGGCCGCTACGTAGCGCATGGACTCTGCCATGATGGAGTCCGGAAAGACGAGTGTGCGTACCCGGCTGTCTACTGCTCCGGTCTGGGTGAATCGCCAGTTGTGTAGGAGTGAGACGACGTTGTGGTACCAGATGACGTCTGCATTTAGTATCTCTCCACTTCGGGGGTCTACGTAGCTAGGTCCCATGGCGTTTTTGATGCGTGTGGCGGCGTACTTGACGCATGAGAATCTCAGGTCATCGGGGTCAAAGTCGGGCATCTCGGCAGGAGATGGGTAGGGGCGTGCCTCTATTGCGTTTTTGAAGCCTGCTGCCTCAAATGCGGTACTCCAGTCGGTGATTCCTTGCATGACTGCTCCCATCCACTTTTTGGGGAAGGCGGTGTCTACGTAAAAGACAATGGGCTTGACCGGCTCTACCAGCTCGCCTCTGAAGTATGCGGCTGAGTCTTTGGGCTCCATGCGCCAGCGGTGTATGATCTGATAGGAGTCGACTTTGTCGATGCTTGTGCTAAAGCGTTGGCGTGTGGAGGAGAAGTAGCCGACTCTGTTGTCTTGCAGGCGGGGTCTCATGGGTTTTTCCGGGAGCAGGACGATGGAGCGGTGTGCCTCGACGGTGTAGGGGGATCTATTGTCGCGATAGGCTATGACCGACTTGACCTCTACGTTGCGTGGGAAACTGCGGACGCTGCGGATGAAGGAGCCTCCACTCACGGGACCGCCCGGGGCGCGTTGGTTTTCTCCCACGGGAGAAATGTAGGAGTCACCTCCGGTGAAGAAGTCGGTGACGTTGATGACAACGTTGCTTCCATTTTTGGCAACGATCTTGAAGCTCTTCATGATGGGGTCGCCAAAGTTTTTCTTGAATGCCGGTGTGATGGGGTCTTGCTGATCGACATAGGCTTGTGTCTGTGGCATGAGCATGAGGACTCGGTCTTGCTCTTTGACAAGTCGGATGAGGAAGGGGTCGGTGATCATCTGTCCGGCGACTGTCGTGGTGGAGTTGGTCGTCTTGGAGATACGGTTGGAGATCAATAGTGGCTTACCCATGATTGAGTCCGGTATCTCAAAGTAGAGCTCCTCTTCTTTGGAGATGGTGATGAATAGGCCGGAGTCTAGCTCGGCTTTTTTGATCAGGTTTTCGTACTTCTGCTCTTCTTCGGATTTGGGAGCATTGTTCTCTTTTTTTGCTTCTTCTTTAGCCTTTTGTCTTTTGGACTTGAACCAGTCCTTGACCGGTGCGCATGCCGCACTGCCGTTGGTGGTGTCCTGGGCATACGTGATAGGACTAAGTAGTAGCAACGCAAGAAGCGTAAGGAGCCCTTTTTGTTTCATGAGCCTAGTGAAATTTGTTGTATGGGTGGATGATATTATGAAGGTGCTGTACAGTTGATTGTCTAGCGGAACAAAGGTACAAAAAAAGACACTCTTGCTTATAAAGTCTTCTTTTGTGTCCTAAAACTATTTTTTTCGGTCGAAAAACTTGAAATCACTGTGTGATTTCTTCAAATCACTTAGTGATTTATTCGCGTCACAGTGTGATTTGAAGAAATCACATAGTGATTTTATCTTTTTCTTGGGCATGATTTACTTTTTCTCCGAGGTTGCCGGGTTTTTCTCTAGAAAAATTAACTTTTTCCTTTGTACGAAAAAGGCAGGGCGTTTTCGGTCTAAAACGTCCTGCCTTTTTGTGGTGGTGTATGGGGGAGGGTGGATGGTCTCGTGTGTGTGGTGCCTAGGGGTTTAGGGTGCGGACTTTTTGTGCGACGTCTTCCATCAGCCATGTGGGTGTGGAGGTTGCTCCTGAGATGCCTACGGTGTGTACCCAGTGGGGTAGTGGTTGGGTAATCTCTTCGGGGGAGGATATGAATGTGGTGTGGGGGTTGGCTTTTTTGGCGGTGTCGAAGAGGACTTTGCCGTTGCTTGAGTTTTTGCCGGCGATGAAGTAGATCCAATCTTTGGACTGTGCAAACTTTATGAGCTCGGGTATGCGGTTGGCGACTTGTCGGCAGATGGTGTCGAAGTACTTGAATGTGGTGCCGGGTGTGAGGTGTTGCCGGATGGTCTCGATGAGGTCGGTGTAGTCTTTGTGGCTTTTGGTGGTCTGGCTAAAGAGGTATATGGGTTTGGTGAAGTCGAGTAGGGTGAGTGCTTCGTCTTTGTTTTGGAGGACGATGGCTTCGTTGTTGGTCTGTCCGACTAGTCCGTTGACTTCGGCGTGTCCTTTTTTCCCAAAAATGACGATCTGAGCTTGGTCGGCTTTGGTTTTGTCGTAGGTGCGTCGGATGTGTTTTTGGAGCTGGAGTACGACGGGGCAGGTGGCATCGATGATGTGTATGTTTTTTTGTGCCATGAGGTTGTAGACCCATGGTGCTTCGCCGTGTGCTCTGAAGAGGACTACTCCTCCATCTAGGTGGGGTAGCTCGTCGTAGTTGATGGCTTTGAGTCCTTTTCGGGAGAGGCGATCTACTTCTTGGCTGTTGTGTACGATCTCTCCCAGTGAGTGTAGGGATCCGGACTTGTCGAGGTATTTCTCTGCTTGGTTTATGGCATTGACGACGCCAAAGCAGAATCCGGCTGATGTGCTGATCTCGATGTCGATCATTGGGTTTGGAGGATTTCTTTTACCCGGGTGTTGATCCAAACTTGTTGTTGTTCCGGGGTTAGGTCGGAGTTGTCCAGTAGCACGGCGTCGTCGGCTTGCCGTAGTGGACTGGTGGCTCTGGTGGAGTCGATGCGGTCTCTGTCGGTGATGTTTTGGAGGACTTGGTCGTAGTGGACTTCTTGTCCTTTTTGTTTGAGCTCTTGGTACCTTCGGTTGGCGCGTATCTCGGGTGTGGCTGTGACAAAAATCTTTAGTTCGGCATCCGGCAGTACTGTGGTGCCGATGTCTCTGCCGTCCATCACTACTCCTTTTTGTCGTGCCATCTGCTGTTGTAGGCGGACGAGATGTGTGCGGACTTGTGGGATGGTGCTGATGGGGCTGACGTGGCCGGATACCTGCATGCCTCGGATCTCTTTTTCGACGTCTTCGCCATTGAGGAGTAGGTGTTGGCCGTCGTCTGTGGGTGCAAATCGTAGCTCGATGTGGTTGAGTGCTTCAATGATCTTTGGGACATCGGGGGTGTGGTCGTCGCTCCATAGGTGGTGTCGGAGGGTATAGAGGGTGACGCCTCGGTACATGGCTCCTGTATCTATGTAGGTGTATCCGAGGTCTCCGGCAAGTCGTTTGGCGATGGTGCTTTTGCCGCAGGAGGAGTGGCCGTCTATTGCGATATTGATTTTCCGGGTAGTCTTCATTGCATGCGTCGAATAATGCTGTATGCGTCGTATATGCCGAGTGTGCCTGCTTTGCTCATGTAGCTGTCGGCTTTTTCTTTTTCGCCAAGTGCGTAGAGGGTGAGTCCGAGGTTGAAGTAGGCGACTCCCATCTCGTGGTCGGCCTTGATGGCGTGCTCGAAGTATTCTCTGGCCTGATGGTATTGCCCTATCGTGTAGTAGATGCATCCGAGGTTGTATAGTGCGGGGGCATAGTTGGGGACTAGCTCGAGTACTTTTTGGAAGTCACTGATTGCGGCCTCGGATACTGCTTTTCGGAGGAGTAGGTCGGGTTCGGTGTCTCGGTGTGTGGCTCGAAATGCGAGGATTCGTGAGGTGCCGCGCTGAAAGTAGAGTGCCGGCATGGTGGGCTGCTCTGTGATGGCTTGGGTGAGTGCCTGTACGACGCTGTCGTGATCCTTGATCGTGAGGTAGTCCATTGCTTGGCTGAATGGTGTCCCTGATGGGGATAGGTGCTCACGTAGCTGTGGCTCGCTGAGCTGTGGCAGGTCGTAGATGACGGAGATCTGTCGACCATCTTGTTCGTTGAGTCGGAGTGCTGTGGTGTAGTTTTTGCCGGAGGCAATCCTTAGTTGGCTGTCTGTCTTGGTGTAGTAGCTGAGCTGAAACATTGGGCGGAGGTCTACGGCTGTCTCGCGATCTTGGATGCGGCCTCGGATGTTTTCGCCCTCTTCGCTATAGAGTTGGTTGTAGGCTTTTTCTCGACTGTTGATGACTAGGAGCTTGAATTTCCGGATGTTTTCGTCTCTGTCGTCTCGGACTTCGTTGGTGGCGATGGTGTCGGTCGTAGCTTCTTGTTGTGCGTCTTGTTTTTTTCGTGCTTTGTCGGCTGTGCGGCTGTCGTAGATCAGTTTTGAGGCGTGGTAGAGGTCTTTGCGTGCGGCTCCCTCTTGTCCGATGAGGGTGTAGGCGTTGGATCGCTCGGTGTAGGCGGGGACGAATGTCGGGTAGCGTTGGATGATTTTGTCTAGGTCGGATAGGGCTAGCTTGGGATTGCCTACTTGGTTGGATAGGATGGCTCGATTGAATGTGGCGAAGTAGTTGCTTGGGTCGTTTCGGACTACGACGTTGAAGTCTTCGAGGGCTCCATTTAGTTCGCCTACTTGTGTCCTGAGCAGTCCTCTATTGTATCGTGCGAGTGTGTTGTTGGGCTCCATCTGTACCGCTGTGGAGTAGTCGTTCATGGCTCCGCGAAAGTTGTTTTGCTTGTAGCGCATGAGTGCGCGATTGATGTACAGATTGGCTTCTCCGGGGTTGTGCTCGAGGGCGTTGTTTAGGTAGCTTTCGGCGGCCGGGTAGTCGGCTTTGTCGTACATGATCTCTGCCATGGCGAGGTATGCTCCGGTAAGTCCCGGAGCTAGGTCTATTGCTTTTTTGAAAAGTGCCTCGGCGCCTATGGTGTCGGATTGCTGGAGGTGTAGTCCGCCGTCAATGACGTAGGCTGTGGCGTAGTCGGGGAAGAAGCGCTTCATGTAGTCCAGGGTTTGGCGGGCCTGGGTGGTGTCTTTTTGGGCTATGTACAGTACGGCGGAGTTGTGGAGCGCACCTTTGTGGTCGGGGTTGTTTTTTAGGACGACTTGGTAGTCTCGTAGTGCTAGGGAGTCTTTGTGGAGTGAGTGTCGTGCTATGCCCCGTAGGTAGTAGGCGTCGTAGATGTAGGGGTTTCGCGTGATGCTGTGTGTGGCATCCTCTTCGGATCCTCGGTAGTCGTCTAGGCTGTACTTGGCTACTGCTCGGTAGTAGTAGGGCTCTGCTCGGGCAGAGTCGGTGCGGATAGCGTTGTTGAGCAGCTGTATGGCTAGGACGTAGTCTTTGAAGTAAATGGCATTTCGTCCTATGGTCAGTACTCTATCCACATCTATTTGCGCCAGTGCTATGCTCTGACTGCCGACCAGTGTGGATAGTAGCCAAAGGATGATTCGGATCCACCTTTTTTGCATGACGGGTCTTACTTGGTTATTGTCCGGTAGGATGCATTTACTTTGCCTTTGGAGAGCTTGCTGAGTTTTCCTCTCAGCATTTGCCGGCGCATTGGTGCCACTTTGTCTGTGAAGAGGATTCCCTCCAGGTGATCATACTCGTGCTGAAACACTCGTGCGTTGAAGCCTTCGAGCACTTCTTCCACCCATTCTCCATCCAAGGTTTGGTACTTGACTCGGATGCGGCTTGGGCGTTTCACCGGCTCCGAGATGCCCGGTAGGCTGAGGCAGCCCTCGTCTAGGCTGACCAGCTCATCGCTGTACTCCAGGATCGTGGGGTTGATGATGGTCCTCCTAAAGCCCTCTGTCTCGGGGTAGAGGTCCTTTAGCTCGTCGGCGTCGATCACAAAGATTCGCACTGCTTTTCCCACTTGGGGTGCGGCGAGCCCAACCCCATCGGAGGCGTGCATTGTCTGGTATAGGTCGTCTATGAACTTGGGGAGGTCTGCTCTCGTGACATCGACCTCCTCTGTCGCTTCGCGGAGGACCTCCATCCCATAGACGTATATAGGTAGTATCATAAAAGTGTTGATTATCTCTTTTGTTGCATATATGGTAGTCCTGATTTGCTTTCCATGAAGTCTCTCAGGATGATCACGGCACTGACTTCGTCCACCAGTCCTTTTTCTTTTCGTTTCTCCTTGGGGACACCACTTGCTATGATGGATCGTTGTGCCAGTACGGAGGTGTAGCGTTCGTCGTAGTGGACGATTTCGAGGTTGGGTAGGAGCTTGCGTATCCGATTGAGTAGTGGTACTATGTACTTGACACTCTCCGACTCTGTGTTGTCCGCCTGTCGTGGTGCACCTACCACCAGAGCATCCACCGGCTCCTTGGTGCAGTAGTCTGCCAACCACTCTGCCACTGCACTTGTAGGCATATAGCCTATGGGCGAGGGGATGATTTTCATGAGGTCTGTGGCGGCAATCCCGGTGCGCTTACGGCCTACATCCAGTGCTACAAGTCTTCCCATGATAGAGTTCTATTATTGTCTTTCCGGTCACCGGATCTACTGTGCTTGGTGCAATCTCTGCCAGTGGTCCTAGGACAAATGATCGCTTCCGAAACTCCGGGTGAGGAATCACCAGCTCATCGGAGAGCCATTGTGCCGATCCGTATAGGATGATGTCGATGTCGCAGGTCCGGTCTTGGTAGTGTCCGTCGTTGCTTTTTTGGCTTCGTCCGAGTATCCTCTCTATATCTTGCGTGATGTCCAAAAGCTCCAGTGGGCTGAGTCCGGTCCTGACCCCGATGACTTGGTTGAGGAAGTGATGGGGGGAGCTAAATCCCTCGGGTGTGGTGTCGTACACCTTGGACTCGGACAATATGGTGCCCACCTTTTGTCGAATCAATGCCCTTGCATCGGACAAGGTTTGGGCTCGATCACCAAGGTTGCTGCCCAGTGCCAGATAGACTTCTACTCCACCCTCCATACTCCTTATTTATCAGATGATCAGCATCGCATCTCCATACTCGCCAAACCCATACTTTTCCTTTATGGCCACCTTGTAGGCGTTCATGACATAGTCGTATCCGCCAAATGCGGCCGCATTCATCAGCATCGGGGAGAGTGGCATGTGAAATCCTGTGATCATTGCGGTGGCGACATCAAACCTGTACTCCGGGAAGATAAACTTTCCCGTCCAGCCATCGTAGGGCTTGATGAACCCATCGGTACTCACGCAGGTCTCTAGGGCTTTCATGGTGGATGCGCCTACTGCGCAGATCCGGTGTCCCTCGGTTTTGGCATGATTGACTATTTGGCAACACTCAGCCGTCACAATCATGCGCTCGCTTCCCATCTTGTACTTCGTCAGGTCGTCCACATCTATCTCGGAGTACATCACTCTACTGTTGTGCAGTGTCAGGGTCGGGAAGACACAGTCCTTTAGCTCTAGACGCTTGAGGAGCTCTCGGCTGAAGTGAAATCCTGCCGCCGGTCCGACCACAGCACCCTCATTCTTGGCATATATAGTCTGGTACCGTTCTTGGTCCTCTTCGTCCGGTTTGCGTTTGATATAGGAGGGGATGGGAGTAATCCCGTGGGCAAAAAGCTCCTCCTTGAATTCTTCGTGCGTCCCTTCGTAGATAAAGCGCAGGGTACGTCCTCGAGAGGTCGTGTTGTCGATGACTTCGGCCACCAAGCTTTCGTCTTCGCCAAAGAAAAGTTTGTTGCCAATCCTTATTTTCCTAGCCGGGTCTACCAGTACATCCCACAGGAGGATTTCCGGCTTTAGCTCGCGCAACAAAAATACCTCAATAGCCGCATTGGTCTTCTCTTTATGTCCGACAAGGCGTGCCGGGAAGACCTTGGTGTCGTTGAGCACAAAAGCATCTCCGGCATCAAAATAGTCGACCAAGTCTTTGAAGAGTCGGTGCTCAATATCCCCGGAGTCCTTGTGTACGACCATCAAACGGGATTCGTCGCGAAAGTGTGCCGGCTTCTGAGCGATTAGCTCCTCCGGTAGTTTGAATTTGAATTGGGAGAGCTTCATGCTTCCCATATTGTTTCTCAGTGTCTTCATATGTTTTGGAATAACCTGTTCAAAGGCACATTTGTTCAGTCTCAATCTTCTTGGGTCGTCTGAGACAGGATCTCTTCTATATAGTCCTGAAATTCCTCCGGCTTCAGGCCATTCTCCGTACCAAAGTCTCCCACTCTTGTCCTCCTCAGTGCAGTCAGGTGAGCACCACTCCCCAGTGCCTGACCTAGATCTCTGGCGAGCGAGCGTATGTAGGTCCCTTTTCCGCAAGTGACCTCCAGCTCGATCTCCGGCAGTGACGCTTTGCGGAGCTTCAGCTCGTAGATCCACACCTCTCTGGGGGGCAACTCTAGATCGCTACCTTTTCTGGCCAGTTCGTAGGCCCGTGTCCCTTCCACATTGACGGCCGAAAAGAGTGGCGGGGACTGTAGGATCGGCCCCTCAAAGGCTGCAAGAGCATCGTGTATCATTTCCGAGGTGATGTGTTCGTACGGATACACCCCGTCCACTTCGGTCTCTAGGTCGTAGCTTGGTGTCGTGGCACCGAGTCGCAGGGTGGCCACATAGGTCTTGGGCATCAGTTGCACCTCCTCTATGCGCTTGGTGTACTTCCCTGTGCATAGGACGACCACACCGGTGGCCAGAGGATCCAGAGTGCCGGCGTGCCCAACCTTGATCCGCTTGACCCCCAGGGCTTTGGAGAGCAACCACCGAAAGCGGTTGACGACATCAAAGCTCGTCCAGCCCAATGGCTTGTCGACGACTACAAACTGTCCGTCGCTAAAGGGATTGGGGGGAGTCCGGTGCGGTTGCTTATTCATCTCTGCTTAGTGAATGATTGCCAAGTCCATGCCCAGTGCCAGAGCTGCGAGGATTAGTCCTCCCACAATGATACGATACAGGCCAAATGCCCTAAAGCTATGGCGCTGTATGTACATGATGAAGTATCGGATCGCAACTGCGGCCACCAAAAAGGCCACCACATTCCCCACCACCAGGGTGAGCATATTGTCTTGTAGGATGGACAGCCGGTCGCTCCTAAAGAGCTTGATGACTTGGAGCAGTGAGGCTCCAAACATCGTCGGAACCGCCAAAAAGAAGCTAAACTCAGCGGCTCTTTTTCGGTCGAGCCCCACCACCATACCACCGACGATGGTGCTCATGGAGCGAGACATCCCCGGGAAAAACATGGCGATGCACTGGAAAAGTCCTATGGCAAATGCTTGTACGTAGGATATGTTTTGCCGTGTTCCCCGCTTTACCCATCGGTCGATGAAGAGCATGATCACGCCTCCGACCACAAGGTTCAGCGCAATCACCCACACCTTTCCCAGCACCTCGTCCACCCAGTCGTCAAAGAGCAGCCCCAGGACTACGGCCGGTATGAGAGCCACGATTAGCTTTAGGTAAAAGCTCACTCGCCCCACAGCCTTGCGCCATAGAGGCACCTTCTCTGATCGGAGTGCCGGCGGAACTGAAAAATCAAAAAAGTACCTGTAGTACATCAGGACTACCGCCAAGATGGCCCCAAACTGAATCATGACCGTAAAGGCCTTGACATAGGGCGTACTCTCAATCCCCAGCAAGGCCTGAGCGATGACCATGTGGCCGGTACTCGACACCGGCAAAAACTCGGTCAGCCCCTCCACGACGGCAAGTATGATGGACTCGAATAGTGTCATTTCCGGACTCTGCCACGGTATAGGATTGCGACCACCACATCCAGATATCCGATGGCGCAAATGACGGGAGCCAGCACTATCCTACGTGTGCTAAACACACTCTCGTCAAAGCTCACGCCATCCGGAGAGCTACCACCGGACATGAGTAGGTACCCGATCGTGATCAGGAGGAGTGAGAGGAGTAGGAGGTAGCCGTTGACCTTGGTAAATCCGGAGCGATAGGAGCCCTTGTCGGGCTTCGCTTCTCGTTGTTCGATATTCATGAGATAGCTGTGTCTACGTGTTTGTTGTCAGGCTCGGTAGAGCTTGTCCGCATCCATCTTGAGGTAGTGCGTGACTGCGGCGGCGGCACTCAGCCAGCTGATCAGGATGCCTAGAGCCAATACGATGCCGGCTACGATACCGGCGTTGGCCGGGGTGAGGACCGTCCGCATGATCGGGTAGGTGGTCATCACATGTGTCCATGCCCATCCAAGCAGCCCCAAGGCCACAATGGCCGAAATCACACCACTCCACACATTGGAGCGAATGAAGGGAGCGCGAATGAACGAGGGTGTGGCACCCACCAAGCGCATCGTGTAGATCAAGAACCGCTTGGAGTAGATCAGGAGGCGTATCGTGTTGTTGATCAGTACAGTCGAGATCAAGAGCAGTAGCAGTGCCACCACGATCATCACAAGGGTCACGGTCCGGATATTGCTGTTGAGCTCCTCCACCAGATCTTTTCGGAAGCTGACCGACTGTGTCAGTGGGTAGCTGTTGAGCTTTTGCTCAATCATTCGGATGCTGTCGGGAGAGGTGATGTAGTCGGCCTTGATATAGACCTCAAAAGTGGGAGACAAGGGGTTCCAGCCCAAAAACTCCTCCGGACTCTCGCCCAACTCCTGCGTGAGGTCGATCATTGCTTGCTCTTTGGAGAAAAACTCCACCCCGCGCACAAAGGGCTCTTTGGTAATCAATCCCTGCATATTGGCAATCTCCGAGTCGGTGGCTTCGGGGGTCAGGAGGACCGTGAAGTTGAAGCTCTCGCGGACATAGTCCTTGAGACCGGTTGCCACTAGTCCCAGCATCGCCACCACTCCGACCAAAAAGAGTACCATGGAGATACTGATGATACTGATGATCCGTGAGTGCAAAAAGCCGGGCGCTTTTTTGCCTTGTTCGTGCTTAGACATTTCTTTGTTTTATCAAGCCTGATGGTAACTGTTCCAAACGCCCAAAGTTACCTATTTTTCTGCACAGTGCCGAACCCCCCGAGCCACCTCCCGTCCCACAGGTTAGGCACTTGTGTCTCCTCCTAGGAGCTTCGTGATGGTCGCCACGCTGCTCGGCGCATATTTAGGAGGAAGGAAGAAAAACCCGGCAAGCTCGGAGAAAAACTCGGCAGGCTCGGAGAAAAAGATGCGCTTGTCCTATGAAAAAGATAAAATCACTGTGTGATTTATTCAAATCACACAGTGACCTGAATAAATCACTAAGTGATTTGAAGAAATCACTTAGTGATTTGGAGTTTTTCGACCGGGAAAAATAGTTTGGAAGTACATAGCGTGGACTTTCTAACCTTGGGTGAGGACTTTTTGACCAGTCGGAATGCCAAAGGTTTGGCCCTTAGGTGCACGCTCCGCCTGATAAATGTGGCGATGGTGTGGTCGGAGTCGGAGTTGCGTTTTTTTCGTAAATTCGCAGAAAGGGCGCACGGCCACGTTGGATTGACAATGTCCGAGTGGGTTGCCCCCTTTTTCATCCTCCCCTTTTTGCTCCGATGTGGTGGGCCTGCACATCCGTTTGCTCGGCACTTGTCGGGATGGGGGGCTGATCGAGAAAAAGACGACACAACCCAAAATTTTTTTTTTGACCATAAACATGAGTAAGGTATTGAAAAAGATGGCTATGACTGCTGTCCTCTGTGGCTCCCTCACGGTGGGTGGGGCCACACTTCCTGCATCGGCAGGATCCAAGAGATTTACCCCGGAGGCAATGATGGAGCTCTATAGGATAGGGGGTCCGGAGCTTTCGCCGGACGCTCGGCACTACCTATATACGCGTAGCAAGCCCAACTTGGCTGAAAACTCCTCCACTACCGAGATAATGCTTGGGGAGGTGGGCAAGCCCGGGGCTGCACGGGTATTGGTGGAGGGCAAGGGGCACTCGCCCGTGTTTCTCGACAACCGTACTGTCGCATACATTACGACTGACCGGACGCCGGCTCAGGTGGCACTGATCAATATCGATGGGAGCGGCAGGAGGGTCGTCTCGGACTATCCTTTTGAGGTGGAGGCGTTCCTTTTCTCGCCCAAGCGCGACAAAGTGGTGGTGATCCGTGAGCGTGAGTTGCCACAAATTGCCAAGCAGGAAAACCCGGACTTGGACAAAACCTCCGGCCTGATCTTTGATGACCTGATGTACAAGCACTGGGACCACTGGAATCTCACGACTCGCCAGCCCTATATCTCCACGGTCTCCTCAGATCTGAAGATCAGCTCCGATCTGACACCGGTCCTGGGAGAGGGCGAGTGGTACGAGGTCCCGACCAAGCCTTTTTCGGGCGTGGAGGATCTGAGCTGGAGCCCCGATGGCTCCAAGCTGGCCTACTCTTGTCGCAAAAAGATGGGGCTGGCGTACGCCGTGTCGACCAATACGGATATATATGTCTACGACCTGAAGAGTGGTGAGACTACCAATATCACCGAGGGAATGATGGGCTACGACACCCACCCGGCCTACTCGTCCGATGGAAGGTACATCGCCTGGATCAGCATGGAGCGTGATGGCTACGAGGCGGATCTGAAGCGTCTTTTTGTCCTGGATACCCGGACGGGGCAGAAGACCTTTTTGAGCCGAGACTATGACAACTTTGTGGACGACTTTGCGTGGATGGACGGGGATCGTCGTATCCGATTTGTCAGCAATGATAGGGGGCTGGGGTCGCTTTTTGAGATCGACCTAAACGGTAAGGTGACCCGCACCTACAAGCCCAAGCAGGCCGATGTCACGGCCTTTTCGGGGACGGGTGATGTGGTGCTCTTTGCGATGCAGTCGATGGAGTCACCGGCTGACCTGTATTGTATGGTGGGCAAGAAACCGGTCCAAAAACTGACCACGGAGAATGATGCTTTCCTAGCCCAGTTTGGCAAAATAACGATACAGGAGCGCTGGATACCGACGACGACGGGAGAGAAGATGCTGGTGTGGGTGGTGTTGCCACCCGACTTTGATGCCACAAAAAAGTACCCCGCAATACTCTACTGCCAAGGTGGTCCGCAGAGTACGGTGAGCCAATTTTGGAGCTATCGGTGGAACATCCGCACCTTTGCCAGTGGAGGGTACGTCATGGTCCTGCCCAACCGACACGGGGTCCCGGGTTTTGGCAAAGCCTGGAACGAACAAATAAGTGGTGACTACGGTGGACAAAATATGAAGGACTACCTCACCGCCATAGACGAAGTGGCCAAGGAGCCCTATGTGGACGAAAATCGACTGGGTGCGACGGGGGCAAGCTATGGTGGCTTTTCGGTCTATTGGCTGGCCGGACACCACGAGGGAAGATTCAAGGCCCTGATGGCGCATGCCGGGATTTTCAACCTCGAGGCACAGTACCTCGAGACAGAGGAAAAGTGGTTCGCCAACTGGGATATGGGCGGTGCCTACTGGGACAAGGACAATGCGATCGCACAGCGCACTTTTGCCAACTCCCCCCATCGCTTTGTGAACAAGTGGACTGCCCCCATCCTCATCTCGGTGGGCGACTTGGACTACAGGATTGTCTCCTCACAGGGTATGCAGGCTTTTGACGCAGCCAGGATGCATGGGCTACCCGCACGCCTCCTCTACTACCCCGATGAGAGCCACTGGATCCTACGACCACAGAATGGCGTGCTCTTTTACCGCACGTGGTTTGACTGGATGGATCGTTACCTGAAACAATGACACAGATGAAATCTATGAGAAATACCCTCGCATTACTTGCACTACTGATTGGCTCCCTGAGTGCTGTCGCACAGGAGAATGCTCCCCGATGGATCCGCTATCCGGCCATCTCGCCGGACGGATCGGAGATAGCGTTTAGCTACCAAGGAGATATCTACAAGGTCAGTCGTACCGGAGGACCGGCCCAGCGACTGACTACGGATGTAGCCTATGACACACAGCCTATATGGTCACCGGATGGGAGGCAGATCGCCTTTGTGAGCACCCGATACTATGGTGCGCGAGATATCTACACGATGAGTGCTCAGGGTGGCGTGGCCAAGAGGGTCACGACCCACTCGACCTCCGAGACGCCACTCTTTTTCAGCAACGATGGCAAGTACATCTACTATGCGGCTCAGATACAGGATGAGGCCCAAAGTGCGCTGAACCCCAATAGGCGGATGAATGAAATGTATCGTATCCCCACAGAGGGCGGACGCTCTACGCTGGTGATGGGCACACCACTCTCTGCGGCAACGCTGGATCCCAAAGGAAAGTTCGTGCTGTATGAGGACCAAAAAGGCATGGAAAACTATTGGCGGAAGCACCAGAAAAACTCGATAGCACGAGACATTGTCCGGTACGACTTTGCCACCAAGGCCTATACCCCGGTCGTGACTTCGGAGAGTGAGGATCGCAACCCTGTCCTCTCTGCAGATGGTAGGACACTCTACTTCTTGAGCGAACGCAACGGCTCGTTCAACCTCTACTCCACCGACCTGCGGAAAGGGGCTGAGGCTAAGCAACTGACGGACTTCAAGGAGCATCCCGTGCGCTTTTTGAGCATCGCCAAGGATAACACACTGGCCTTTGCCTACGATGGTGAGCTGTACACCCTTGTCCCCGGTGGTAGGGCAGAGAAGGTGAGGGTGGAGCTACACAATGACCTAGGCCCGGATCTTGTCGAGAATCTAAGGCTAAGAGGCGGAATCACCTCGGCCGCTGTCTCGGATGATGGCAAGCAGATCGCTTTTGTCATTCGGGGTGAGGTCTTTGTCACCTCCTCGGACTACAAGACCACCAAGCGGATTACCAACACCGCGGCAGAGGAGTCTTCGGTCACCTTTGGCCCCGATGGGCGCACCCTGGTCTACGCCAGCAGGCGTGACGGGAGCAGTGATCTGTATGTCGCACGCATCGTCCGAGATGAAGAAAAGACCTTCCCTTACGCAACGCTGATAAGGGAGGAAAAGTTGATCCCCGATGTTTCTGCCGAAAAGATGAGGCCCCTCTTTTCTCCTGATGGTAAGGAGATTGCTTTTGTTCTCGATCGGAACAAAGTGGCGGTCTATAATCTCGCAGACAAGCGCTTGCGTCGTATCGTGGACGATGGTGTGGTCAGCTATCGAGATGGGGGGATTGACTTTGTCTGGTCTCCCGACAGCAGGTGGCTGGCCCTCAATATCACGACCAATCATCACGAACCCTATGCCGATGTCGTACTAGCAAGTGTGACGGAGGACAAGCCCACACTCCACAACCTCACCAATAGTGGCTATTTTGCCACCAACCCCCGCTTTGTCATGGGCGGAGATGCCATCATCTATGCGTCCGAACAATACGGAATGCGCAACCACGCCTCATGGGGATCGATGAATGATGTCATGATCGTCTTCCTCAATCGTGAAGCGTACAACAAGTTTAGGCTTAGCAAGGAGGAGTATGAGCTTCTGACAGAAGCGGAGAAAACAGCGCACAAGGATGAGGAGACCTCCTCCAAAGACAAAAAAGCGACAGCCACCAAGTCGGAGACTGCACCCAAGGAGATCAGAGTGGAGCTGGAGCATATCGATCGTCGCATCCTGAGACTCACCCCCGCCTCCTCCAAGCTGGGAGATGCCTACATTACCGATGATGGCAAAAAGCTGTACTACATGGCGGCCTTTGAGGGTGGCTATGATCTGTGGGTAAAGGATCTGCGTGAGGGCGACACCAAGTTGCTCAACAAGATGAATGGTGACTCCTTCGGCATGATCCCTGACCGAGGACAAAAGAATCTCTTTCTCGTCAGTGGTGATGACCTAAAGAAAATGGAGCTCTCCTCTGAGAAAATAAGCCCGATCAGCTACGAAGCTGAGATGAAGCTCGACCGAGGAGCCGAGCGAGCCTTCATGTACGACTATGTCTGTCGAGAGGAGGCCGAACGCTTTTACGACACCGGCATGCACGGTGTGGATTGGCCGGCCCTGACGGACCACTACCGCAAGTATTTACCCTATATTACCAATAACCACGACTTCTCCGAGATGTTGTCGGAGTTGCTGGGTGAGCTAAATGTCTCGCATACCGGATCCGGCTACGCTGCTCCCAATAGTGCACCACGTACTGCCGAGCTTGGCCTTTTCTTGGACTTCACTCCCGATGACCGGGGGCTCAGGATCCAAGAAATCGTGCCCGGAGGACCTTTTGATGTCTACAATACCAGAGTCCAGCCGGGAGACTATGTCACCGCCATAGATGGCGTGGAGATAGGTGCGGACACCGATCTTTTCCCACTGCTGGAGGGCAAAGCCGGCAGGCCCACCCTCATCGCTTTTGCATCCAGTGGAGGCACAGCCTGGGAGGAGGTCATCAAGCCGATCACTGCATCCAAGCTCAATGCCCTACTGTACGACCGCTGGGTGGAGCATCGCGAAGCCGAGGTCGACAGCCTGTCCAATGGACGACTGGGCTATGTACACATTCCCTCCATGGATGACGCCAGCTACCGAAAGGTGTATGCCAAAGCCCTGGGCAAGTACTACCAGAGGGAGGGGATCGTGATCGATGTGCGCTACAATGGTGGAGGACGCTTGCACGAGGATATTGAGGTCCTCTTTTCCGGGAAAAAGTACCTGACGCAGGAGATCCGTGGCGAGTACTACTGTGATATGCCCTCACGTCGCTGGACCAAGCCCAGTGTCATGGTCACGTGTGAGATGGACTACTCCAATGCCCATGGGACCCCCTGGGTGTACCGCCATATGGGGATCGGCAAGGTCGTCGGCATGCCTGTCCCCGGTACCATGACCTCGGTCAATTGGGTCACCCTCCAAGATCCGAGCATGTACTTTGGTATCCCGGCCGTAGGGTATAGGACGGCTGAGGGCTATGTCCTCGAAAACCACCAACTTGAGCCGGACGTGAAGGTCCCCCTGGACTGGACCAAAGCCCTCAACGGTAAGGACACCCAGCTGGAAGCTGCTGTCCGCATTCTGCTTGAGGAGCTAAAGTAGCCCTCGAGCCAATCCTCTAAAGAAGCGGTCTCCGGTGACTTCGGCGAGCTGTGCCGAATCCACCGGAGACCGTTTCTTTACCCTGTCGGACCTTGTTTTTTAGTTCTATCCGTCTAAGTGATCGCTTCTATCTGTGAAAACTTTCGCTTCTATCCGTGAAACAGATTGCTTCTATCCGTGAAACTCAAGGCTCCTTGTAAGTTTTTGATTTTCAAAGGCTCCCGAGGACGTTGTTTTTGACGTCCTCGGGAGCCTTTGTATTCTTCCAAAATCAGTGATTTTTGGATCTAGTGTTTGTGCAGACTATTGGGGTCAGGTGGTGTGGATTGGACCACGATGATCCTACTCTTGGCCTCGGGGAGGATTTTTTGGATGAGGCGGGGTACCTCTTGTGGGTGTATCTCCTCATAGCCATCAGGAGTGTCGGTGCGACTTTGGCTCTGTGTGGGGAGCTTGCCGGTCTCCATGTAGGCGTTGAGCAGAGCGATCCTCAGGAGTGGGTTTTCGGCTTCGGTAGTATCCCCACTGTCGGTTGCCCCTTTGTGTGGTGGCGGTGTCTGCATTTTTTCGTCCATCGCCAGTCGTACCTTTGTCTGCTTGAAGTACTTGGGGTCCACTGTTCCGTCGGATAGGGCTTGCAGTATGTGCTCAATCTTGTGACGTACGAGGTCTACCTTTTCTCGTCCGGTCTCGATGCGGATATTGATCGTCTCCGATGGCTTGGGGTAGGCGAGGTAGTTGGCTTGGACTGCAATCCCGTAGGTGATGGTTTCCTTTTCCCGCAATTCGTCAAAGAGGTAGGCCTGCAGTATTCCCTCTATGATCTTGAGCGTTTTTTGCTCTCGATCGGTCAGCTCTTTGTCTGCGCTGTAGGAGTACTCGACTTGGCCAATGTCTCCCGGAAGGTCTGCCGTAAAGGTTGCGACAATTTCTTTTTGGGGCGCGGATAGGTCGCGCTCAATGTAGTGGCGGGGTGTGGTACCTATCACTCCGGGCAGTGAGGCAATGTAGCGCTCTGTGAGCTGGCGTGCCTGTGCCTCGGGGACATCGCCTGCTATGCAGAATGTGAAGTGTGCCATGTTGCCAAACTTTTCTTGAAAGAGTTGGCGGACTCTCTCGAGCGTGATGGCTTGGTAGTAGGCACTGTCCTTGGCAGGGTTTTGGGGCGATATGGGGTAGAGCAGTCTCTGTATGGAGTCGTTGACAGCCTCCATACCGGTGTGCTTGCGGTCGAGGTAGAGGTACTTTTGGCGTTGCATCTGCTTGCGGAAGGTCTCCGGAGCAAAGCTGTGCTGACCGAGGATGAGGTGGGTGTAGGCCATCATCTCCTCTAGTGAAGCCGTGTCGGTGGTACCTCCGATGCCGTCGCTTGTCTCGGTGATATTGAGGCTGAGGTCAAAGGACTTGCCGGCCAGCCATCGTGCGAGGCTGTTGCGGGAGTGTCCTCCGACACCGGATTGCAATAGGAGACTCTGCATCATGTTGTACGAGGGGAGGTCCTCCGGTGCTATGATGGAGTGCCCACCCATTGCTGTACCGGCAAAGAAGGCTTCGCCCTTGAGGGATGGGATGGGCATGTAGAGCATCCTGGAGCCATTGGAGAGGTGCCACTCTTTGGCACCTAGCTCGGGCAGTGCTTTTTCGCTCAGAATTTTGCCCGGTGTGAGCGTGCCGGTGGGTATGAGCTGTGCTATAGGCTCGGCAGGGCAGATGTGGTAGGTCTCTTCGGCCCGGACTTGTCGGAGGAGTTGCTCAAATTCGTCGGAGCTCAGTGGTGAGGAGGATCGGTCGGATGCGTAGGTGACGAAGGCGAGGTTGCGGTCGGTCATCCACTCTTTTGTCCAGCTGTTGAGCTCCTCAGCGGTTAGCTCGACGAGTGTCTCGATGGTGGTGGTCAGCTGACTGCGAAAGGAGGTGATGGGCTGCCCATATAGGTAGTTTTGCCTAAAAACCTCCATGATGTTGTCGGGGGTCCCTAGCTTGTCTGCCGACAAGAGCTCCTGGATCTCGCGGTACATGGCTTCTTGCACGGGGGCAAACTCTTCGTCTGTGAAGCCATCTCTGCGGATGGATTCGCGGAGAGCGAGCAGTTGGTGTAGTGCTTCTTTTTCCCGTCCGGTGTAGGGAACGACATCCCAGCTGTTTTGGGCATATAGACGAACCAATGGTGCGTAGGAGCAGACGGCCGCTATGAACTCCTCGGAGCCATCGTTTCGGATCATTCCGATCCTCTGGGTCACGAGTTTGTTGAAGATCATGGAGAGCAGGTTGTCTCGGATGCTGTTGCGCTTGGCGGGATCTGCGGGGGTGTAGATCCTCTGGTAGAGTCCGAAAGAGTAGTGGGTGTTTTCGGGATCGGTGAAGTGCTCATACAGCACAGACTCGTTGTCGGGGATGAGTGGGTCGACACGTTTGGGCGCATTGGTGGGTTGCTTTAGGTCCGAGAAGCGGGCGATCACGAGTTGCTCCAGCTCGTCGACCGGGTAGTCTCCTATCAGGATGACGCACTGCAGATCCGGGCGGTACCACTTGTGGTAAAAGTCCTTTAGCCCCTTTGGGGTGATGCTCCGGATACCGTCCGGTGTGCCTATGACGTTTCGGACGGCGTAGGGAGAGTGGTTGTATACGACCGGAGCGATGGCGTCTTGGATTCTTTTTTCGAGTCCTTGTCGCTGTCGCCACTCTTCGGTGACGATACCTTTTTCTTTGGCCACGTCCTTGCGGTTGATGTCTATGTCTCCGCACCAGTCTCGGACTAGCTGTAGTGCCTCATCTACCTTGGTACGGTCATTGGTGGGTATGCTATAGAGGTAGTACTTGGTCTCGCTGAGCCCGGTGAGGGCGTTGAATAGTATCCCATTGCTTTGGAGAAAGTGCATGACTCCTCCGGGGTAGTGCTTGGTGGTGTTGAAGGCAATATGCTCGAGGAAGTGTGCCATCCCCTGCTCGTTGTCTTTTTCCTCGATGGCTCCGATATTCTGTAGTAGGTAGCAGTTTAGCTCTTGCCCAAAGTCTTTGGTCTCGTGGATATAGTAGGTGAGTCCATTGGGTAGGCGTCCATGCTTTGTGGTGCCACTCTCCTGCGCAAAGGCCGTCCCGCTGATGAGAAGGCAGAGGAGGAGAAATAGTAGTGGTGGTGTGGTCTGATTTTTGCTCATAAGTTTAGTCCCTCAGTAGCTCCAGCTCGGAGGTTTTTCGGATGATGGTCGCTTGGATCATTTGCTGCAATAGGTCGGAGTCGGTGATTTGGTACGAGTCGGCAAATCCTTGGTTGTAGTACTGCTGTGCGAGGTCGTACTTGCCCAGCTGCTTGTATGAGTCGCCGATCATCACTAGGTAGTTGATCCGATCCGATAGGGGGTTGTCTCCTTTTAGTGCCTCGGTGAGCCAAGCAATGGCGGCCTCGTGGTGCTTGGGCTGCAACTTGTCTCCGAGTGCGTGGTAGAGGTCTTGTGCAGACTTGGCGTAGTCGTTGGGGGTGAGCCCTTCGCCCAGTGCGACAAAGTACTGGGTCATGAGGTTGATGTACTCGTCGGCATCTTGGTTGCTGTAGAGTGCGTAGAGTGCATCGTAGTACATTTTGGACTTTTGGTAGGGAGAGAGACCTGTGTCGGGTGCGACATCGTATGCCGCCTTGTACTCACTGTTGATCTTTTCGAGTAGGTCTCGGTATGCGGTGTCTCCTTTTTTTGCCAGCTCTTCCATCCGTGCATCGTTGTACTCAATGATGTAGTAGGCGACGGGGTCACCCACTGCCGAGATCCACTCCGGAAGGGTGGTGACCATGTAGTCGATGATCTGCTTTTGGAGGCTTGGGTCGTCGCCCCCCATTGTGCTGATGATCCGGTAGTCCTGTCGGTTGATCAGCTGTGGTCCTATCTTTTGTGTGATGTACTCTCGGTAGAGTTTGCGTAGTCGGACGACCCATCTGTCGGCGTCCATTCCCTCCTGTGTGGCGAGGAAGGAAGGGGCTTGGAGGAGGAGATTTTGCTTGAGGTCCAGGTTGTCTTTGTCGTGCTGATACATCTCATAGAGCTTGGCAAAGCCGATCATCTCTCCGGTGGCAGTCTTTGCAGCGTCGAGTAGTGAGGCGACATCCACTCCTCCAGTGGTGACTGATATGGCTTTGCCCTCATTGCTCATGAATATGAGGGTAGGGTAGGCTTGTACGGCGTACTTTTTGGCGATCTCCACGTTTTGTGGAGCTTCGGCATCCAGTTGGATGCTGATGAAGTGGGTATTGAAGTAGTCTCCGACCTCTTTTTGGGGAAAGACCTCTCGAGCAATCCTTTTGCATGGGCCACACCAAGTGGCGAAAAAGTCTACAAAGAGGGCCTTGTCCTCTGCCTTCGCTTTGGCCAGAGCTTCATCAAAAGTCCCGGTGAAAAAGCGGATCCCATCCTGTGCGGAGGAGACAGTGGCGAGCATGAGGGAGAGAAGTAGTGAGGTGAGTAGTGTTTTGGTATTCATTTTGGGGCACACAGTTTGGTTATTCTTTGTCTTCTACAACAATGGTCAGGATATCATTTAGGATGGCGCTGTGCCCTTCGTTGTAGACTTTGAGCGTGATCGTATAGCGTCCGAGTGGGAGAAGCTTGGCTCCCTTTTGCGACAATCGGATGAGGCCACCGCTGACATCCAGCTCGCCTTGGTCCGCAATTTTCTGAAAAACTGTGGCATCTCCGCCGTCGCTGACCTTGACGCTGACAAAGCTGTAATTGATAGGATTGGTGCCGGATACGCCTTGGATCCTGGTGGATACCCATGGGGCACCATTGGTCGCCCGTGGAGACTCGGGATCCGGGGTGTGGTAGACCATGAGGGTGTTGGGGACGAACTCTACATCCTTGGTCTGAAGATACCCCACCGGAATCCTCTGGCACGAGGCGAATAGGGTGACAAAAAGGGCAAGTAAGACCTTGCACAATGTGGAGGATGGTCTGTTTTTCATATTTTCTGATTTTAGAAGTCGTTGAGCTTGAATGTGTATGCCAAGGAGTGTACGATGCCGGTCTTGGTGGCAATGTTGTGTGATGCCACATCGGATGAGCCTGTTTTGTCCATGCTCACTAGGTATAGCTTTTTGGGTCCCATGCCGACAACGCCATTGTAGGGCTCTCTATAGGCATAGATCCATAGCTTTTTGCCGGATAGCATGGTGCAGACTTCTCCGCCTTTGCCGATTCTCTCGCCGGGTAGCTGTGCGCCCTCTTTCCACCCCTCAAGTGGGATAGCCTTGGGGTAGACACAGGTCAGGATCCACTCTTTGCACTGATCGGCCGGGATGTCGCGCACACTCTCCAGTTGGTTGTCAAAAAGGTAGCTCTTGATGCTGAGGTCGGTGATCCCAAAGAAAGTAATGTCGGAGCCGTACTGACTCTTGCCCTCAAATAGGTCTTGCAAGCCGGCATGCTTGATCATCTCTTGGGTGAGATGCCAGTTGTATGAGTCGGTGGATAGATACTCCCACATGGTCTTGTCGAGGTGAGAGGTGGGTGCTTTTACCTGCACATAGTTGTACTTGGTGCAGGAGGTGCCACATATGATCATGAGTGGCAGGAGTAGGGTGATGACACGAGTATTCATGAGTCCGGAGATCTTCCTATTAGTTTTCATACTTGATCCAGTAATCTTTTTGGCGGATGAGGGTGTTTCTACCCCCCTCGCCATAAGCTGTGGAGGATATAGGGAGGACGAGTGCCCCGCCTTGTATTTCTTGCTGTGTAAGTTGACTCAACTTGCCTACAAACTCGGTGGAGAGGTAGTTGTTTCGTACTACGTCAAAGTATCTGTGGTCGCTCTCAAATAGGAGCTCGCGCTCACGCTCCTTGAATACGGCATACTGTACACCCTTGGTGTCGTTGGGGGCCGGATATTGCGTGGCATTGGATCTGCTTCGGATCGTGTTTAGGTCCTGTATGGCTTGTCCCTCGTTGCCTAGCTTGGCATTGCACTCGGCACGCAGGAGGATGAGGTCCGCTAGTCGCCAATAGGAGTAGTGGGCGTTGAGTGCACGGAAGGTCTTGTCTTGCTGGGAGTCCACATCCACATTGTAGAGGGCTTGTCGGTACTTGTACATCAGGGCATAGCTGTTGTTATCGGAGATGTGCTCCACCTCTAGGTCGTAAAAGAAGGCCTCACGGCGTAGATCCTCTGCGTCCGGAAATAGCTTTAGCGCAGTCTCTCGGTAGATCTTTAGTTGCGTGTCGTATGCGAGGTCATCGAGTCGCTTGGTGTCATCGACCGGCCAGCTCACATAGGACTTTGCCGGAGTGGGAGAGTTGCTATACTGACTCCGTAGTTTGTCAAAAGCGAGGACGTAGATATCTTCAGGGCTGATCTGGCCGGCGTTTGAGAGGTTTTGGACCAACTCTATAGGAGTGGATAGCAGCCTATAGTTTCCGACCTTGCCATCTATGATCTCTGTGGCGTATCGTATGGACTCCTTGTAGGCTTCCTTGGCATCACCGCTGAGGTGATAGAGCTCGATGGCACTCCCTTTCCACGCATAGGCATGTGCGAGGAGCGCACAGGCGGCACCTTTGGAGGCATATTGTTTGTTGAGCGGAGAGGTCCCGTCCGGAAGCTTTAGTTGCTCAAATGGAGGAAGAAGTTCGTAGGCTTCTTTCCCGGCTTTGATAGCCTCTTCCAAGACTTGTAGCATAGGACTGACCCCGTAGGGGTGAGTTGCCTTTGAGTCCTTGGTGATGACCGCATCTCCGAAGCGCATGGCGACATTGAGGTAGGCAAAACCTTTGGCAAAAAGTGCTTGTCCCCTGTGGTAAGCCCGTCGCTCATCGTTAAGCCCCGTGGTCTGTGAGATATTGTCCAGCAGTAGATTGGACTCATAGATGACGTCGTAAAAGTCCTTCCAGCTCTGTTGCAGGTCAATGATAGTTTTGGGGTTCCATTCGCGAAGCTGGTTTTGGTAGGCCGTCTCATCGGCCACTTCTCCGGCAATCTGGAATACCGTGCTATTTGCCATCGCCTGACTGGTGAAGAATAGGATCGAGATGGTCGTAGCGTTGAGTTCTTTTTCAGTCACAAAGGCATTGGTCTGCGTCAGTGCGTTGTCCGGTCTAAAATCTAGCAGATTGCACGATGAGGACAGTAGACTTACTGACGCCACTGTGAGGAGTATATTGGATATCTTCATAATGAATGGATGAGCTCTTGTTGCTTAAAACTTCAGGTTGAGTCCCAAGGACACCTTCCGGCTCAGAGGGTAGGTACGTCCATCGTCTTTCCCGGTCATTGGGTCGATTGTTTCGGGGTCGATTCCGGAGTAGTTGGTGAGCATCAGTAGGTTCTCGCCTGTCAGATGGATTCGAATCCCCTTGATGTTCATCTTTTTCACCCACTCTTTCGGCAAGTCATATGATAGTGTGGCCTGTTTCAGTCGGATAAAGCTGACATTCTCGATAGCTGAGTCGGCCATTCCGTCGAACTGACCGGCGTAGTTGGATGACGCAAACTTGATGGACGGGTGGTCGGTTACGTCCCCCGGTTTTTGCCAAAATGTGGCGCGGGTATAGTCGCCCATGATGGGACCAAATGCTCCACTGAAGGCAAAGGCCGTTGCCTTCACTTGGTTTACCACCTTTCGTCCGAGTGAGTAGTTCATGTGCAAAAACAGAGTCAGCCCTTTCCAGCTTACTTGGTTGCTGAGTCCGCCGTATGCTTGGGGGATTGTGCTACCGGCGTAGTAAAGGTCTTTACTATCTATTTTGCCGTCCATGTTTTGATCTTTCAGCTTGCGTGCGCCTACCTGGATGGGGAAGTTGGCACCTCCGAGCAGTAGGGGGGTCTTTGTTCCCTTGGCATCGTAGTAGTAGGGAATGTCTTTTTCGCTCTGGACGTATCCTTCGTCCTTGTAGGCGTAGATACCATAGAGTGGTCTGCCGAGTATCATGTTGGCCATGTCGACGCCGTCAAAGGATTTCCGGAATAGGTTCCAGTTTCGAGAGATATTAAACATCACCTGCCACCTGAGCTGATCAGTGCGGATCACATCGGCCTGTATCGATAGCTCTAGTCCTTCGTTGGATATGGCAGAGGCGTTGTTCCACATTTTTTGGACGAAGTAGACATCTCCCGGCATAGGGGTTTGCATCAGGAGTGCATACGAGTATTTGTTGTAGTAGTCAAGGGTTGCTTTTACCCGGTAGTTGAAAAGCTCCAAGTCCAATCCCAGATCGACTTGGTCACTTTTCTCCCATGTCAGGTCGTTGTTGGCAAGGAGGGCCGGTACTAGTCCGGATTTTCCAAAAAACGTATTGGACTCGGACATCAGCCCGTGTGCGAGGTAGGCTTCTTGAAACTTTTGGCCCGACCTTCCCCACGATGCTCTCACCTTCCCAAAGCTCAGCCACCACCAATCTTTGGCAAGTGCTTCTTTTGAGAAGACCCAGCCAAAGCCGGCAGCTGGGAAGTTGCCCCACCGTACATTGCTGCCAAAGACGGAGGAGCCATCTCTGCGGATGGATAGGTCCAGTAGATACTTCTGTCTGTAGTTGTAGTTGATGCGCGCCAGTAGGCTGAGCATGGCTTGCTCTTCCAGGTTGGTCTGGATCTTCTGTAGTGCACGGATGGTGCCGTATTCATCGGTCATGATGGATGGCCATCCTTCGCCGACCTGGTGTATCTGGTTTGTGGGGCCTCCGCGTCCCTCTCCTGTGACGACATCTAGGTGATCGTAGCTATAGGTTGCCCCGGCCATGAGGTCAAAGTTGTGGTCGCGTGCAAAAGTCTTCTTGTAGTTGAGGATATGCTCCGTCTGCACCATTGTCATGCCGACCCTGCTTACGTTCACCGAGGAGAGTTTGTCATGGCTGAGGTAGTCCGGGGTAAAGATGTTTACCTTGGTTCCAAAGTGGTTGATGGCAGCTGATGAGTTGAGAGTCAGCTCCTTTAGGATGTCGTACTTCAGGCCTAGGTTTAGCCGTAGGTTGTAGTTGCTGTTTTTTTGGTCAATGTCTCTCAGTTGCTTCAGGGTCTCTTTTTCGATCTCGGTACCACGTCCGGGGAGCATGGTGGAGGAGAGCTTGGGGTCCACAGTCAGCCCTTGGACCTTGCCCATATCCGTTCCGGCGTTTTTGCTGGTGTAGCCGAGGGATAGGTTGGAGTACATCTGGAGTTTGGGGCTGAGGTTGATATCGAGGTTGGTCACGTAGCTCAGTCGCCTAAAGCTAGAGCCGATCATGATCCCGGTCTCGTCGTAGATACCGCCCCCGATCATGTAGCGGACATTGTCGGTACCACCGGTGGCGTTGAGGTCGGCATCGGTCACACGACCTAGCCTGAAGATGTAGTCCCACCAGTTGGATTTGTTGTTGTAGAAGGTATTCAAGGAGTCCTGTGCGATGGATGGCAGTCGGTCAAAGCCTTCGAGCTTTGCTCCGTTTCTCCACAGGTAGTCGTACATGCCGTCCCCCTTGGTGTCCCAGCCGTAGCTGTCTTTGTGGCTCTTGGGGATTATGGTTCGGTCGGTCTCCCAGTCGTAGTGAGCTTCGGTGTAGTTTTTTGCGGCCAAGAGGTGGTAGAGACGTTCCCCGTGTCCCATCATCTGTACCGGTGTCTCGGGGAGCCAAGACATGGAGTTGGTGACGCTTATGTTCACTTCCGGCTTGCCACTCCGACCTTTTTTGGTGGTGATGAGGATGACACCATTGGCGGCGCGTGAGCCATACAGAGAGGCCGATGCGGCATCTTTCAGGACCTCCACTGACTCTATGGTAGTCGGATCCAGGGAGGCGAGTGGGTTGATCCCACCGGTTGCCGTGCCGGTTGTTGCAGAGACCGGCACACCATCTATCACGTACAGTGGAGAGCCATCGTTGATCCCCTGTTGGTTGAGGGAGCTGAACCCTCGGATTGTCACCTGTGAGCCACCACCTCCCGGGGTGCCTGATAGGTTGGTCACCTCCACACCCGGCAGTTGGCCTTGCAGGAGTGTCTCTATGGAGGGAGCTGGTAGGTCTTGTAGCTTTTCGCCCTTGATTGTACCCACTGACCCGGTCAGTTCTCTGGTGTTGCGTGTGCCGTAGGCGATCACAGCCACTTCGCCCAGGACATTGACACTCTCTTTCAGTGTGATACGTAGCTCCTTTCCGGAGGCATAGTCACCCCTATAGGTCTCGTACCCTACATAGGAGACGACCAGCTTGCCCTTGGGCTTGGTTGCTCGGATCGAAAATCGTCCCTCTAGGTCGGTCATCCCGCCGGACCCTTCGGCCGGTATCCGGACGGTGGCTCCCGGTATCGTGACTCCATCGGCATCGCATACCACACCTTTCACTACGTGCTCGGCACTCTGGTTGCTCTTGATCTTGTAGACGTGGATGGTCTTTCCCTTCACGTCCCCGGCAAAGGGCGAGCCCTTGAGGATCTCCTCCACTGCCTGAGGTACGCTTGCGTTGTCAAAGGATACGGTCACCACCCCATTGTAGGCTTTGACCTCTTTGTCGTAGGTGATGCGATAGTGGGTATGCTCCGATATGTAGTCTAGGATAGAGACAATGCTCTTTTCCCTAAACGAGATGGAGAGTGTCTCGCTCCGTCCTTGCGCCATCGCCCCTTGGGGGACAAGCCATAGGAGGAGCAGTGCCAGCAGCCCAAGTCTTCGTAGGCTACTCGTGACAGCTGTCTTCGTGATGTTGTTTGCCATAGGATGGTCCTGATATTTTTGGGGTTTGTGTTGATCTGTCATTCTTGTACCCGTCCAGGAGGTGTGGCTACGTGTCACTCCTCTTTGCTGTTGCCTGCTTGCCGGACTAAGTGCAGAGGCAGAGCCATGCACTTGATCCGGGCCTCCGAGTCATTTCGGGTGCCACAGGGAGCGGGTCTGCCGCTTGGGGCTTGTGTTGATCTTGGTGGGTGGTGCGCTAGAGACACCTATCTAGAAAAGGGACAAAGCACCGAGGCGACTGTGAGCCGGTGGGGAAAAGGTGGCTCTTGACACACTTGATGCAACGCCGGCAAAACTCCAGCGTCTTGACTTGGGCATAAAAGGCACCATACCAAGTGATCATCATAGCATCCTCTTTTTTTTGTCAATGTCCGATGATATCGGGGGTCGCTTCCCCCATCCATACAAGTGGGGTGGGGAGCCCCCTAGCTGTTCCAAATTTACAACTATTTTTCTAATGAGCAAATCCTTTTACTTTTCTTCATACCTAGAGGGGAATATACGGACCAAAGCCGAGTCCCGATCATAGGATCGAGGGCTCGGCTTTGGCTTGGTATGTATTGCGCCTCAGTAGGCGATGGGGTCAAAAGCGATAGGTGACACCGGCTACAAAGTGAGTGGGAGCGGTAGGAAAGAGGTAGAGGGTCTCTCCTCGTTTGCCATTTTTGGTAAAGCCCCATACGCTACCATAGCTGCTGTAGTTGGTGTTGTAGAGGTTGATTACTTGTAGCTGAAAGGCCAGTACCTGACCCTTTGGCAGCTCGTAGTCGTAGTTGACCATCAGGTCACCTACGTAGCGTCCGGGCAGTGCACGTGAGGCAAGGCCCGAGTTGTCCAGGTGCATTCGGCTGACGTACTGTCCGCCTAGTCGCAGACTGAGAGTGCTCCAGGGGGTCCAGGTGATGGCGTGGTTGAGGATTACGGCAGGGCTCTTGGCGATAGGGGTCTCCTTGGCATGATAGCCCACCTTTTCCCAGGTTTCGGCGTCGTCTTCGTAGAAGGTGTAGTCAATGATGCGGTTTTTGGCCACAGTGGCGTTGAGGTCCAGCGCAAGGCAGCTGAGCGGTTGCCAGCTGATACCGGCCTCTGCACCGAGTCGGTAGCTCTTCGGGACATTGATCATGAGATCCTCGCCCACATCACTCTTTTGGCCGTTGGGGACGATCTGGTCCTTGTAGTGCATGAAGTACAGGTTGGCAAAAAGACTCAGCGTCCGACCACTGTAGTTGGCACCTAGCTCTAGGTCGCCCATGTACTCGGGACGAGGCATGATCCGCTCACCCTTCGGACCATATATTTTGCTCTCAGTGTACATCTTGCGATTGGGCTCTTTGCCAGCCACTGCGTAGGAGAGGTAGCCACTGGTGTTTTTCGAAAAGAGGTAGGTGACACCTACTTTTGGTAAGAAAAAGTTGTAGTTCAGGGCTTTTGATCCTGTGTAGTCCAGAACATCGAGGGCCTTGTCCTTTTTGCTCAATCGGTCGGTTGGCCCCTTCATGGTCGCATGCACGTTGCGGTACATGAGGTCGGCATAGAGGAGGAGCCGTGCGGTAGGTCTCAGTTCGGCTTTGATATACCCCGAGGCATCGGTCTTGGTGGAGTGGTTGCGGTAGTACTCTTGGTTGGGGGTAAAGCCCGCCGGCTGCACGGCCGCCCATGGCAGTCGTCCGTAGTGGTCCCCGACGTAGTTGTTGATGGCCAAGCCTGCGCTGAGGTGTCCCCAGTTTTGCTTCCAGATCAGGTTGCCCACTACGCCGTAGAAGTTATTGTCCAGGTACTTCTCACGGATGAGGGAGATCTTGGTCTTGTCTGTAGCAGGAGCCAGACCGTACTCGCCCATCTTGCGTTCCGTGCGGTACTCCCTAGTGAATCCCTTGCCACCTGTGTGGTGTAGGGTCAGCTCGTAGGTCAGATTGTCAGTCGGGGCATGCTGAAAGATCGCATACGTGTGTCCCTGTCGGTAGTTGTCCGTCTGGTCGTCGTAGTAGCGAAAGTCTTTGGGATCATCGTTGGGGTTGATGAGGCCGGCGCTATTGAACGTACGTCCATACTTGCTGATATCCTTTGGGGTGATGCCATTCCAGGAGATGCCTGTCTTTTGATCCCCTAGGTGGTGGATCAGTCGGAGCGAGTAGTTCTCGCCCCCATAGTAGGCTTGCAGGAGGTAGGAGCGTCCACGGCTGTGGCTGCGGTCGATGTACCCTTTGCTACGCACGCCGGACAGTGCGGCACTGAGCCTAAGCCCGGTCCCCTCTATATTGCCAGTGTGGAGGGTGATGGAGTTGCGGTTGAGCCCATACATACCCATATAGGTGGATACGCTACCACCTGAGGTGACGGAGGGGAGTGCTGTACGCATATCCATCGTGGCTCCAAACGCACCGGCACCAAATGTAGAGGCACCGGCACCGCGTACCACCACGATGTCTCTCAGCCGGCTCCCAAAGTCCGGCATATTGGCCCAAAATACAGCTTGGCTCTCACTGTCGTTTACCGGTACACCGTTCACCGTGATATTGACACGGCTGGGGTCTACACCACGGATCGAAAAGCCGGTGTACCCACCAAAAAGGCCACTGTCCGAGGTAGTAATGAGAGAGGGAGTCCCCTTTAGCATCATCGGGACATCCCACGCCGTGGAGCGTCGCGACAGCTTGTCTTGAGTGAGGGTTTGCTTGGTGAGAGGGGTCAGCTGTCCGGGGCGAGTGCCCAGTACCTCGACCTCCCCCAGATCGTACTCTCGAGCGACTTCCTGTGCCGAGAGGGTGGCGGTAAACAACGTAACCGCACAAGGGATCAAAATTGATCGAACCGGATTGGTAATCATTTTTTTTGCTTGACGTTATTGGATAAAAATTGTACTCAAAACGTCACCTGCAAAAAGGGAAGTGACCGCCACACGGGGCGCCACTTATCTCGAGAAGAATCACGCTTTTCCTACGCAGGCATTATCCTACAGGTACAGAGGGTATCTCATCTCAGCCACAAGTCGTGGCACCCCTAAGCGAGTGACTTAGCGACGCAAAGGTACCTCTATTCTGTGACTTCCCAAAAGCGCCCCCAGTCACTCACCATACGGGCAGAAAGCATTTAATTGATATATTTGCAAAAACGCATAAAAAACAAGCACATAAATAGACAAAGAGACACGATATGGCAAAGAAATTTGACTTGAACAAAATGATTGGCGACCTAAAAGGACAGACAAACTCATCTACGCAAACAGAAAAAACAGGTCGTGCATCAAAGAGTGACGTAGCCGATGAGCAGGCTAGAGTCTCTATGGTCTTGCCGGCAGACCTTTGGAAAAAGGTAAAACTATTGGCCCTAAGCAGAGGTGTTGCCGCAAGCGGAATCATCCGAGACTTACTAAGCCAGGAAATACATACCGCTGAGAAAAAAGGGGAGATCCCGATTTTATGATTTCTAAATAAGGACGTACCCTCGCCTTGGCTATTGCTTTTTGTGTCTTCTATACAGGGCACCCAGAGCGTGCTGCCAAGTATTTGAGGGACAGCCATAATTCTGGGAAAACGGACACCCCAAAAAGCTAAAAACGAGACGATTTTGGAGCCTCAAAAGCCCCTTTTTTGGACGTTGATAATCAGATACTTGCAGAGAGCCTCGAGTTTCACGGATAGAAGCAAATGGTTTCACGGATAGAAGCAAAAGGTTTCACGGATAGGAGCGATTGCTTAGGCGGAACAAAGGCGCTCGCCTCCCGGCACGTCAAGCCACGAATTTTGGCCCCAAGCCCATCGGACCACAAGTCGCCCTCTTTTTGCTTGCCAAGTCTGAGGCTTTTTGGTACCTTTGCACAAAATAAAGTGCTGGTTGAGTAGCTCAACTGGATAGAGCAACAGCCTTCTAAGCTGTAGGTTCTGGGTTCGAGTCCCAGCTCAATCACCAAAGCAGAGGGTGCGCCAAATGTTTGGCGCACCCTCTGCTTTTATTGGTTCTGTCGGAGTCTATCCGACTTTTTTCTTCTCTTTTTTTAGGGCCTGTCTTTGGTTATCGTAGCGGAGTAGTACATGACAAGCGCAAGGATGACAAAGAGTAGGATACTGCCGGCGAGTAGCGCATAGGTCTCTATCTGCAGGAGTACGTAGATCGCCAGGTAGAGGATGGAGGAGATGGCGCAGAGTATCAGTGCTTGCTTTTTGTCTCGCAGGATCATCCTGAAGTAGGCGGTATTTAGGCCGATGGTCATGACTGAGGCTATGAGGTAGGCCCAGCCAAACCCTGTGACTTCGCTGAAGGAGAGTAGGAGCGCATAGTAGAGTACCAGAGAGGAGCCTGTGAGTATGTAGTGGATGGCATTGATCGTGCGGCCTTGGCGTCTCAGGCTGAGCTCTGTGAGGTAGACGGACAGAATCGTAAGTATGATCACCAGGATGCCGTAGTTGATGCTACGATCGGTCTGGGCATAGCAGTCTACCGGTATGATCAGGTTGACGAAGTAGCTGTTGAACAGCAGCGAGCTGTAGTTGTCGTCAGTGGTGACATAGTTCTCCTCGAGGAATGTACTGTACTCGGCGCTGAACCCATCTTTGTCGGATCGGCTTGTCGTCGGTATTTTGTTGCCCATGAAGGCGACATTGTCCCAGTTGCCGTCTATGGTACTCTGAGCCGAGATGCCGCAGGCTATTATCCCAAACTTGTCACTTCCTCTGACCTTGGTGTCTAGGCTAAATTTGAGGTCTTGCAGCTCTTGAAGATCGTGGATGGGGTATTTTGCGGTCAGGGGACCAACCATGTCCGTGCTGTAGTCCCATTCAATGGCGGGGGAATCGTTGTACTCACCATCGAAATAACCGCACATCGTGGCTTTGGGTGCCGATTTCATCTTTAGGATCGTGTCGTTCAGCTGAATCTGGACGGCATCCAAGTATCCGACACGGTCGCTTATAGCAAAGGTGATTTTGGCTTCATCCAAGCGGTGGGTGCCGGGGACCTCCTTTAGGGCTTCCAGGATATCCTCGGCTTTCCAAGTACCACTGATGTTTACGGTGGCATCGTAGACCGCCACCTCATAGATGGTGCGGTGGCGACGCTGGACCTCTAACTGGGCCTTGGAAGTGAGCTGGCGGGGAAAGATGTGGAGCTCTTTTTCTTCGTTTTTGTTTGTTTGGGTGTAGGGTATGACGAGTATGGGGGTCCTGATACATTGGCTCTGTCCCCAACGAGCGGTAATTTCTTGCTTGACTGCTTTGCTGGTACTTTGGCGAGAGTCCACCTGAAAGTGCACCAATTGCAACGGAATCAATAGGACTAAGGCAAAAAGTCCGATCAACAGTGACTTGCCCATGAAGGAGATGGAGTTGTACCCGGTGGATGGGTAGATGGGTGGCTTTGTTTCGGTATTCATGATTTTTGTGTGTTTGTTGTATGGTTTGTTATCGTCTGCTGTGTGTTGTGGGGCTACTATCCGGAGGTGGAGGGTAGGCGTAGGTAGGGGGCGAGTCGCAGTGAGTCGTCTCGAGTGAAAGCTCCTGAGTGCATGAGCACCCTCCAGTCGATGGGGTCGCCCTTGCGCAGGAGGTCACGGAGGACATTGCGGTGACGGTAGCTGAGGTAGGGGTGGTAGGGGATGCTGTCTTGGCCGATGAGGAGTGGCCTGACCGGTGCCGCTAGTCGAAAGTAGGGCTTGATCTTGTCGTATCGCTCTCGATCCATGCCGTAGATCTCCTGGAGTTGCTCCACGACGTAGTATCCGCCTAGGAGGCCTCGGTACTTGGCGATCTTGCGGGCAAATCCGGGGCCGATGCCCGGTACGCTCTGCAGGGCTAGGGTGTCGGCGGTGTTGAGGTCGATGGTCTCGCCGTTGTGCAACTTGAGGACTTGCGGTGCCCGCTTGGGTGGCCCGGGGTAGCGGTCAGTCTTGATGGGTGATGGCTCCTTTGGGGGTGTCGGAGTGGCGGTGCCAAGGGGTGGTGTCTTGGTGGTGTCGGTGGGGATCCGGATGCTGTCCGAGGAGATGGACTCGGTCGCCACTGCTGTAGTGGTGTGCGCTACGAGGATCGAGTAGGCTACGTATCCGAGCATTAGGAGGATACCGATGAGGACCATTCGCTTATCGGACGGGTTGAGTTTCATAGAGCTTCGGGGTGGGGTGAGGATTCGTTTTCCGAGAGAGGCTGTTTTCTTTCACTCGTGATCAGTCCGTCACTGAGCAGGATGGTCCGGTCAGCTATCTTGGATATCTCGGGGTCATGGGTTACGACTACGATTGTTTGCCCGGTCTGCTCCCTAAGCTCCTGAAAGATCCGGTGGAGCTCTTGCTTATTGGTGCTGTCGAGTGCTCCGGTGGGCTCGTCGGCAAAGATGACTTGGGGGTCATTGATGAGTGCTCTGGCCACTGCCACGCGTTGTTTTTCGCCACCGCTGAGCTGAGCCGGTCGGTGGGTGAGTCGCTCTTGCAGTCCCAGTCGGCTGAGGAGTGTGCGTGCTTTGGCCAGTGCTGCTTTCCGGCTTGCTCCGCCAATCATGGCCGGGATGGCTACATTTTCCTCTGCCGAAAACTCGGGCAAGAGCTGATGAAACTGGAAGACAAAGCCAATGTTACGGTTTCGGAAGTCGGCTTGGAGGTTGGTGTTGAGGTGATGGACATCTACGTTATTGATGAGTACCCGTCCACTGTCGGGACGGTCGAGTACGCCTAGGATCTGCAGTAGGGTTGTCTTGCCTGCGCCACTGGCTCCGACGATGGCGACAATCTCCGCCGGGTGTACCTCGAGTGAGATACCCTTGAGTATCTCTAGGTGCCCAAAGCTCTTGTGGATCGACTCTGCAGAAATGATGGCAGTGGATGTGGTGGTCATGGCTGAGGATTTGTATTGGTCGAGTGTGGAGATTGTCTTTTTTGTCCTAGGTAGTCGAGTGCCACATAGGCACAGTAGCAACCAACGATGGCGGGCATGTAGCTGATGGTGCCGGCTGTGGACTTTTTGTTTTGCTCTCCCTCGGTGAGGATGATAGCCTCCTCGCTTGGGAGCTCCTCGGAGTAGACGGTGGTGAAGTGTAGGGGTACGCCGAGCTTGCGTAGACGCTTGCGGATAAAGCGGGCCAGGGTGCAGTTTTTGACCTTGTCCATGCGGGCTATATGTACAGCGGTGGGATCTACCTTGGCTCCTGCCCCCATGGCGCTGACAAAAGGTATCTCTCGCTCCACCAAGCTGCGGATGAGGTGGACCTTGGGGCTGAGGGTGTCTATGGCATCTACCACAAAGTCGTAGGAGCTCTGCGTGAGTAGATCATCCGTGGCACTGTCCCTGACAAATGTCTCGAGGACCGTCAGGTGTATGTCGGGGTTGATGTCTCGGATCCGCTCTGCCCATAGTTGGGCTTTGGGTCGTCCGATGGATGAGTGTAGGGCAATGATCTGGCGGTTGATATTGGTGGGCTGGACGACATCACCGTCTACGATGGTCAGTGTGCCTACTCCGCCACGAGCGAGCAACTCTGCGACGTAGCCTCCCACACCGCCCAGGCCCACCACCAGGACATGGCTGTCGGCAATCTGCTTGGTCGAGTCCGGGCCCAGGAGCAGTGCGGTGCGCGAAAAGGGTGTCTCTTCTGTGTGTGACATCTCGGGTTACTCCAGACCGGGAAGGTCGGTGAGAGATTGGGTCAGCTCTTCGGTGGTGAGGGCTGAGTCGGAGAGGGAGCCACTGAGAAACTGCTCGTAGGCATTCATATCGAGCATACCGTGTCCGGAGAAGTTGAAAAGGATCACCTTCTCCTCATCCGTCTCACGACACTGCTTGGCTAGCCGGATGGTCTCGGCTATGGCATGGCAACTCTCGGGAGCGGGGACTATCCCCTCGGTGCGCGAAAAGAGGATTCCCGCACGAAAACTCTCCAGCTGGGTCACATCCACGGCTTCCATCAGGCCGTCTTGCATCAGCTGTGAGACGATAGCCCCGGCACCGTGGTACCGCAATCCTCCGGCGTGGATGCTGGCTGGCTGAAACTTGTGCCCCAGTGTGTACATCGGGATCAGTGGGGTGTAGCCTGCCTCGTCGCCAAAGTCGTAGGCAAACTTGCCTTTCGTCAGCTTGGGACAGGATGCCGGCTCTGCCGCCACGAAGCGTGTCTTTTTGCCCTCTCGTATCGTGTGGCGCATGAATGGAAAGGCGAGACCGGAAAAATTGGACCCCCCGCCAAAGCAAGCCACGACAATATCGGGGTACTCGCCGGCCAGCTCCATCTGCTTCTCTGCCTCTAGCCCAATGATTGTCTGGTGGAGTGCCACATGGTTGAGCACACTGCCGAGGGCATATCGACAGTTGGGGGTTGTGCGCGCCAGCTCCACCGCCTCCGAGATGGCTGTCCCGAGTGACCCGTTGTTTTGGGGGTCTCGGGTGAGGATGTCTTTGCCGGCTCGGGTGCTCATGCTGGGGGAGGGGGTCACTTGGGCCCCAAAGACGTGCATCATGTTTCGTCGGTAGGGCTTTTGCTCGTAGCTAACCTTCACCTGATACACAGCGCAGTCCAGCCCAAAAAGTTTGCTCGCATACGCCAAGGCTGTACCCCACTGGCCGGCTCCTGTCTCGGTGGTGACATTGGTGATGCCCTCTTGCTTGCAGTAGTAGGCTTGTGGTATGGCGGAGTTGAGCTTGTGCGACCCCACCGGGCTGACACTCTCGTTCTTGAAATAAATATGTGCCGGAGTCTCTAGAGCCTCCTCCAGTCCATAGGCGCGAACGAGGGGTGTCGCTCTGTAGTAGCTGTAGAGCCGGCGCACCTCCTCCGGAATCTCGATCCAGGGGTCGGTATTGTTGACCTCCTGGCGAGAGGCTTCTTGGGTGAAGATGGGAAAAAAATCCTCTGCCCGCATCGGCTCATGCGTCTCGGGGTTGAGAAAAGGGCGGGGCTTATTGGGCATTTCTGCCTGGATATTGTACCAGTGTGTCGGTACCTCCTCGATGGGCAACAAAAATCGCTTTTGTGTCATTGTGTCCGTATTGAATTCAAAAAAACCTAGACAAATGTACGCATAATCTCTGCCCTTAGCTAGAGTCGATCCGGCGCCTCTATTCCGCCGGTGGGGCTATTGGGCTTGTGTCGAGGACTTCGGCCCGCCCGACAGACCATTTTTCCCGGGAGAAAAACTTGGCTAGGTCGGAGAAAAAGATGCGCTTGTCCTATGAAAAAGATAAAATCACTGTGTGATCTCTAGAAATCACATAGTGATTTGAACAAACCACTTAGTGATTTCTAGAGATCACACAGTGATTTTATCTTTTTCATCCGGAGAAAATAGTTTGTCGACGAGGAGGGGAGGTTTCTCACCTCTCTGCCGGATAAAATAACAAGGTGCGAGGAGGCTCTCCCGGATCTCTGGCCACCACGGGGCATGCGAAAGCCCCACCTCGGCCGAATGTTTTTTTGGGGGGAGACCGAAGTGGGGCTTTTTGGGGGAAGGATCTGTGAGTGCGAGGGCTACTGCTTGTGCTTTTGGAGCCAAAATCGCTCGATCTCCTCGAGAGATCTGCCGGCGGTCTCGGGCATGGCTTTCCAAACAATCAGGATGTATGGTAGGCACATGACCGCAAAGAGGAAGAAGGTCCCGGCAGGCGTGAGGTTTTGAAGGAGCCATGGGGTGAGTTGGCCGATCAGATAGGTGCCGACCCATAGCGAGAGACCGGCAATGGACATAGCCACTCCCCGAATACGTGTGGGGTACATCTCCGATAGGAATACAAAGATGACCGCACTGATGGATCCCGCGCAAAAGAAGATGTAGCAAAGGAAGAACACGAGCAACAGTACCGGTGGCACTCCCATGCACTCGCCATAGAGGAAGTAGAGGCCAATACAGAGCAGTGAGGCAATCATGCCGCTTACGCCGTAGTAGACTAGCTTTTTGCGCCCCACTTTGTCAATGATGAAGAGGGCAAGCACGGAGGTCAGGACATTCACCAGTCCGATCCACACTTGGTACCACAGGGAGTCTTGTGCGGCCAGCCCTGCGCTCTCAAAGATCGATGGGCCGTAGTAGAGTACCGCATTCACGCCCATGAACTGCCCCAGCATGGCTATCGCGACTCCGATAAGGATCGGCCGCATGATATCCTTGCGCAGCAAGAGACGCCACGGGGTACTCTCTGTCTCTGCATACAGGATACTTTTTGTCTCACTGATCTGTAGCAGAGCCTCGTCCCGAGATGCGTGGATGGCCGTGAGGATAGCCTGGGCTTTGTCGTCACGTCGGCGGACGATCAGCCAGCGAGGACTCTCCGGGATGAAAAATATGGTGACCATGAAGAGCACGGCAGGGATGGTCTCCATACCGAGCATCCCTCTCCACACCTCGGACTTGAAGATCAGTAGGAGGGTGGGGTGGGTGAGCAGAGTACTCTCGCCGGTGGACCAGCCCAGCAGACAAAAATTGACGAGATAGGCTCCAAGGAACCCCACAGTCACTGCCAGCTGGTACAGCGATACCAATCGCCCTCGATACTGTGCCACAGCTATCTCGGAGATATAGAGCGGGGAGACTATGGAGACTACCCCTATCCCCATACCACCGATGATACGGTAGATGACCAATTGATCAAAGCTGCTGCACAGTGCACACCCGATGGCTGAGGTCGTGAAGAGTACCGCCGAGACAAGCATGCTCCACTTTCGGCCCAGGTTGTCACTCAGGATGCCGGCAAAGAGTACGCCCACGATGGATCCGACAAGGGCGCAGCCTACATACCAGCCTTGCTGTATAGTGTCTAGCCCATACTGCTGCACCACCTGCGCTATGGTGCCGGATATGACCGCCGTATCGTACCCGAATAGGAACCCCCCAAGAGCCGCTACTATCGAGAGGAAGGTGAGGTACCCATAGTTGATGCTTTTTTGTGCCATATTAGGATAGATCGTGTGGGCTTATTTATTGACCAAGGGGGTAATCTCCTTGATCCACTTGAGATACGCTGTGGCGGTCAGGTGGATGCCGTCCGTGGTGTAGGAGGCGTAGAGCATGTCGGTATTGGGGTCCAGCATGAGCGAAAAGAGGTCAATGTAGGGTATCCCTCGCTTTTGTGCCACTTTGGCCAGTTCGGCATTGATTGCTCGGATGTTGTCACTGGATTGTACGGTGCTTGATTGCTTGAAAATCTCCTTGTTGACCGGCAGGATACTCTGTAGATAGAGCTTGGTCTGCGGGCAGGACTTTTGGAGCGTGGTGATGATCCGATCAATGTTTTGGACAATCTCTTCGTTGCTGTGTTGACCGTTGAGGTCATTGATGCCGATCATCAAGAAAATTTTGGATGGTGTGTGGCGTGCGACTTCGTCCAAGCGGTGTAGCACACCGGCTGTGACGTCTCCTCCGATGCCGCGATTGAGGATTTTGGCACCATTGGAGGGGGCAAAAAACTCCGCCCACTCCCAGTTGTTGGTGATGCTATTGCCAAGGAAAATGATGGCTCCGGGTTGTGTGGGGGATTTTTCGAACATTGATTCTCGATTGATGTAGTGCTGAAAGGGCTTGAAGGGAGGAAGGCTATCCTGGGCTTGAAGGCTAAGTGTGCCGATGAGTACGGTGAGGGTCAGTAATAGTTGCTTATTCATGATGATGGGGGTTGATTACTTGATAAGTGTGCCGTCGATGCGGACTTCTTTTGAAAATGGGTCGAGTATTTGATCCAAAAGGTAGGCAAACACTCCTCTGCTGATTGGTTGGTCCGGGTTGTCTCGGAGGGCTTTGTCCGGTAGGCGGTCGCCAATGGGGGTGCCACTGATCCTGCTAAGGAGGGCCAGTGCGGCGTGTGTGGTCACCTTCTTGGTCGGATCGCTCTGCCACGCCCTGATGTACTCTGCATGCTCGGGGTAGTAGGTGTCCAGCTCAAATACCTCGCCGTAGAGGAGTGGATCATCCACTCTAAGCCAAGTCTCGTTGGACCAATTGACGTTACGCCCTTCGCCGCGCAGTATTCCGGTGGCTCCTATCTTTTGCATGGCACGAAAGCGAGGTGACTCTTTTGGCAGATCAAGGTATGGTAGGAGGTATCCTCCGGCATCGAGGATGACGCTCTGGACTTTTCGGACGGATACCTCTGTCGGGAGCTTTTTGTCTCGGACGGAGAGTGCCGCCAGGGCTCCGGCAGCTTGTCCCAGCTGCATGACTACCGGCTGTAGGCGCGTGGTGCCATTGACGACATTGGATACCGATACAGACTTCTCGGCGACCAGTAGGCATGGATGGGTGGGCGGGACCACCACCCCCATTGGGATTCCATAGGAGGGTATGGGGTGAAAGTGTAGGTCCGGCAATGCTTCTTGTCCATCGTAGGCCGCATGGTGGTGGTCCACCGGGTAGTCTCCCACTGCTATACAGGTCCGGTACAGTGGCTTTTCTTGATCATAAGGGTGCTCCAAGTGATTGAGATCAAAGCGTACCGCACCTCTTATCCGCCTAGACTCTCTGTGGTAGGGCATGTAGGGGAGGCGATCCGGTGTCTGCGTGTATTCATCGTCTGCCAAGCCAATATGGTCGAACCCCAGCTCGTGGTGGATAAAGTACAGCATGCGCAGGGTGCGCTCTTTGGCGAGAGTGTATGCTCGTTGGCGGACTGCAGGTGTAGCCTCGACCACATTGGCGTAGTAGTCGTTGCCCTCAATGGGCCAGTTGAGCATGTACTTCCCATTGGGGAGCTTGCCATAGTTGAGCATCTCCTCTGGTGACCAGAGTTTTCGGTGAGGCTCTTTGGGGCTCTTGCAGTTGGGGTTGTCGCATGAGCAGGCAAATTCCTTGGGATCATACCCCTTGGGCTCGGTCATCTCTATCGGATGATCGTACTCCTTGAGGATAGCTGTGTAGGTGAGGTCCTGTATGATGTTGTTGGCTTGTGGTGGCGCGATGTCTTCGCCGGTGTCGCTCCGTGCCTCCATTCCGAGGTCATAGGGAACTCCGAGCATCGCCGCCACATCGCCAAGCTCGGTGGCATCGATGAGACAGCGTGCGTCCACGTGCCACTTTTTCCCATTGACCTGTACGAGTAGTCTGTAGCCCCCGGTTTTTTGAGGCTTCGCCGCGACCACTTCTGCGTTGTGCTTGAGTGTGAGGTTGGGCTCTGCTGCGACCATCTCGTGGAGGATGCGGTTGCCGACAGATGGCTCGAAAAGGGTGCGACTCACCCATCCGGTATTGAGTGCCTCGTCGCTCCCGTAGTGCTCTACCAGGGCTTTTCGGAACTCTCCAAAGAGTCCGGCTTGGAGTCGGTAGTTCCCATCCACGGCACTGACTCCGGCTGAGGTGAGCATGCCACCGATCCAGTCGTACTCGGATAGCAACAGAGTGGAGCATCCGAGGCGTGCCGACTGGATAGCGGCCGCAACTCCGGACGCACCTCCTCCGGCCACTACGACGTCGTATGCCTTTGGCTCTGCCTGCTCTTGGGCTTGTGCAAGTGGTAGCCAAGAGAGGCAGAGTAGGATAATGCTGATAGGAATAATAGGTTTCATTCGACTCAGATCATACCAAAGTACTCACGGTAGCGGTCGTAGAGGTGTCCGGCCTGTAGATAAGCAGACTGAGGACTCATAAAGTGTGGAAACTCAAAGGTGATCGCCTTGTCGTATCCTGCTCTTTTGGCCGCCTCTAGCTTGAGACGAAGTTTCTCAAAGTTGATGGGGAAAAAGCGTATCGGCATATCGCGGTCAAAGGTCTCCGCATTGGTCCAGCACTGCATGCCGTACTTGTCCGCCAACTTTTTGTTGACCGAGAAAAATGCATCTAGCTCATCGTAGTCGATCTGCCCGTCCTGAAATGCTACCGCATCCACCACATCGTGGATCCCCGAAAAGATCTCGTCCCACTCTTGCTCGTGTCGGCTGACTGAGATGGCATCCTCCTTGGTGAGCTTGTTGCCGGTCGCCATGACCGCTTTTTTGCCATCTATCCATGGGGAGATAAAGGTCGGCAGTCCACCGGAGACGTCCTTGCATTGTTTGCCAAGGGAGTGAAAGGCCTCTATGGCACCTTTGGTGGCTCTGCTGATCTCCCCACTGATGTACCATCCTCCAAAGCTACTGTATCGTGTGCCGTAGTTTTCCCACACTTCATCGATGACGTACCTATTGTCCTCGATCTCATGAGACATGTCCCCGGTATCCCAGTAGATCCCAGAGTCGTACAGGCCAAAGTAAAACTTCATCCCATACTTCTGGGCAAGTGATAAAAATAGCTCCAGTAGATCTTTGCCTGGTCGGTAGCAACCTTTGCCAATAAGGTAGGGTGAGGGATAGGTGATGAACTTTCGGTACCCACTCCGGATCATGATGACGGTGTCAATGCCGATGGCTTTCATGTGCTTGAAGTCCTGCTCCCACTCCTTTTCGCCCCAGTTTTGGGACGGGATGTCGTGGGTGATTTCGTCCAAAAAGGTCCCGGTGATTGGCAGAGCTTGATTGGGCTTGGAGGTGGAGAATGGGGGTGGAGTGATGAGTCCACTCTCGTGGTATAGCTCTCCAAGTGGCTCGGCGTGAGCATACAGTGCGCCGGATACTACGGCCGCTCCCACTGCGGCACTCTTCTTGAGGAAGTCTCGTCTACTTCTGTCTTTCATATTCGACCTGAGTTTTGATGTGATGTTCGCTATTTGGGTGAACTAAAGTATTTTCGTTGTTGGTTCTTAGCTGTGATGTGTGCTGATGGCTGTGTTGTGCCCTTTTGGCCTCCTTTTAGGTCTGCCTATTTTTCGTACAATGGCTGGTCGGTTCCCTTGGGTAGGACCCCCATTCGGTCAAAGACGTCCAAAGCCGGATCAATCGTGTCTGTGGTCATGAAGTCGAAGCCTCTCGGTATGATGCAGCACTTCATGGTAGCCGGTTCGTTGACCGTCCAAGCTCCCACTTTCATGCCCAGCTCCCGGGCTTCGTCGTACCACTCCGGGTGTTTCCAGAAGGTGGTGTAGTTGTAGTTGACCCCTTTTAGTCCCATCTCGTGTAGTTCTTTGGGGCTGTGTACGGAGCCCAGATACATTACCAAGGCTTGGGGTGACAGTAGGCTGAGCTCTTTGCAGATATCTAGTCCGAAGGATATGTATGCGACACGATCCTGTAGCCCATAGGCTTGTACGGCTTCGACCGCTTTTTGGGCGATATAGCTGTTGGCTTTGGCGTTGGCTTGTGGCTTGACTTCCAAGAAGAGGTTCAGCCCCGGTAGTTGCTTGAGTGTGGCCATCATCTCATCAAGTGTGGAGATGCGTTCGTTGTCCCGCAGACGGACATTGTCTCTGAGGGTCTGCCAGTCGGTCTTGTCGATACGGTACCCCTCTATATCTGCATCGTGTGAGAGTACAACTACGCTGTCCTGAGTCAAATGTACGTCGATCTCTACTCCATAGATACCACGAACATTATAGGCACGTTTGATGGCTTCTATCGAGTTTTGGGCACTGCCTCTGCCGGTCCAGTAGCCTCGATGGGATATGATTGCGGTCTGTGCCTGCATCTCTATCGGCAATAGGAGCAGCAGGAGTAGGAGTAAGTGGTGGGTTCTTTTTGGCATAGTCATGATGGTTGGGTTATTTGTTTTTTTGATTGCGGTCTGATGGATACAAATGCGATGGAAACTTCGTACAGCAGGTATAGTGGCGTAAATACCACGAGCATCGTCACCGGGTCTCCTCCGGGTGTGATGATGGCCGCCAACACCAGTAGTAGGACGGTGGCATATCGTCGTGCGCGCTTGAGTGTATGGACGTTGAGGATACGGAGGTCGGCAAGCAACTTTACGACTAGCGGAAGTAAGAATACCACTCCCATTGCCCCGATCAGGGTGAAGAAGTTGCTCATGTAGGACTCCAGTGAGAGCTTATTTTCAATAAAGTCACTAAGGTCGTAAAAGACCAAAAATCGTAGCGACAGCGGAAACACAACATAGTAGCCTACTGCCACGCCTGCATAAAAGAGGATGGGCAACCAGAGAAGAGAAAAGCGTAGGGCTCTTGCCTCCCCCTCGTACAGTGCTGGGCTGAGAAAGTACCACGCCTCTATGAGAAATAGCGGTATGACTGTAAGCAGGCTGAGTGCAAAAGCTGTCCGCATGTGCACAAAAAACTGGGTCCCGAGACGGATGTTTACCAGCATGATGGAGGGCTGATCGACAGTGACTCCGCCAGCCAGCCAGCCCATCAAGCGGTAAGTCGGGAATGAGGCTTGGCATGGAGATAGGATGACTGAGTCAAAGATCAGCGGGACTACCATGAACCAGGCTACAAATGCGACCAGGATGTATGCTATGATCCGTAGCAATGCCCGGCGAAGTGCCTCTGCATTGCTCCAGTAGCTTGAGTCTGTCATTCGTCTTTGTTGGGGGTGTCCGTCTTCTTTTCCTTGTCGGTGGTGCTTGCCGGGCTGTCGGATAGCCCATCCTTGAAGCTTTTGACCCCTTCTCCAAAGGACTTCATGACTTCGGGGATGCGTTTTGCACCAAAAAGAAGGAGTACAACGACTAGGATGACTAGGAGTTCGCCCATACCTAGGCGTGGTAGGAATAGCAGTGTGTTGCTCATGATGTTGGTTGCAAAGTTAGTGAGTCTGTCGTGTGGGTGACAATGGACTTAGTCAAGATACTCTGTTTTTTCGAAATACTTGTCGAGTAGGCTTTGGGCAAAGTCTGCCAGAGGCATATCTGGTCTCCTCTCATCGATAGTACCCAGAGTGTTGCGCCAATTGTCCTCAAAGGTAATCATCTCTTGCTTAAAGGCCTGCTCATCCAGTGGCTTATTTTGGCTAAGTGCTGTGGCAACAGCGTCGACGAACATCTGCCAGCGCTTGCGGTAGTAGTCTCTGACGAGACCGGCCTTGGCCCGATTGGCGTAGTCGCACAGCTGTCTGCCGGGCTGTCCCCACACGGTGATGATGCTGCGGGCGTTGTGCTCGTAGTAGTTGGCTAGGTCGGTGTCGCCATCAGCCATGTCGCGTGCATCCGATAGCCACTTGCCCAAGGTGAAGTAGTCGGCATAGGTGAGCAAGGTCCCATAGTCATCGATCAGCTCGAGTAGCTCTGCCCCACATTTTTTTACCCCTTCCGGATTCTTGGCTTCGTAGGCCTCGGTGAGTGCATCCCGGTAGTCAATGAAGAGATTGCCAAGTGCTTGTCGCCCGATATTGACGATATCGTACTCCATCTCATGCTTGTATCGGTCGGTGCTCTGGGTCCTGTAGCCATCAATGAGTAGAGACCAGGCTCTGAGGAGGTCTCTATTGTCGTACTCATACTCCGGGACAGTCACCCAGCCGTTGTACCCATGCAGTGCAGGACGTCCGTGGATCAGTACTGCTTGACCACCTCGACTGAAGTCTTGGTAGATCTTGGAATTGAGCGTTTTCCAGCCTGCCAGTGTTTTTTGATTTTCATCCGAAGCCCCTCTGCACCTTGCCCAGCTGTCGATCCACTCAGAAGGTGTGGGGGCATTGCTCCAGGCTTGTGCCAGTACATACTCGTACATGAGGGGGTTGACATCCAAGCCCTCCAGAGTACAGCCGATACCCATAGGTGGGGTAGAGCTTTGTAGGGCATTGTTGATCTTTTCGTGCACATTGCCTAGATTGCCACAGAGCCAGCTGTTTTCGCCAAAGTTGCCTAGGTAGCACCAGAGATAGGGTTGTCCGTGGAATCCGTCGGTCTCACGCCATACTTCTACTTTGTCACAGTAGTAATCCAGTAGATAGAGTGACCCTTGGGGAACACCGCTCAGAAATGCTTCGACACGCTCAGGGGTCCAGTTTTGCCTGTCAAAGTAAAAGAGCCAGGTCATCATTAGCCACTTGGCTTGCGGGTCAACGTTGGTCAGTGAACTATAGATAGTGGAGGCTACTTGCTTGAGAAAGGCCGGTGACCAGTCCGGTGACTCAACTTCGTTGAAGGCATCAATCCCATAAATATGGTCGGTGCCAAATAGCTCTGTTTGCTTTTCGAGATAAAGCTTTTGGATCTTTGTAAAAAGTGGTGACGAAGGAGATAGGTAATAGGTGGCGTACTGCTCATCATAGCCTCCCCAGTCTCCCAGCCTCAGGATCTCCTCATCGGGAAAGTACTCCTTCATCTTGGCCGGTACATGACCGGCAAAGGCCGGTAGGACCGGCTTCATGCCAAAGGAGCGTTCGCGTTCAAGTATCTTTTTTTGGAGCTCCACTTGTCCATTGATCCACTCTTCGGGTAGCGGTCCTTCCCACCCGTCGACATTATTCATGCGGTGCCAAGGGAGATGTGCAGGTCCGGTGAAGTAGGCACGCACCTCGTCTGGCGTCATGCCCAGTTCGGTCCAGACATCCAGCCAGACCTTTTCTTGCCCCGTGATCGCCAGAGGCATGGTGACACCATTGAGTGCCATCCAGTCAATGAAGCGCTCCCAGTCCGACCACTTCCAGTAGGGCATGCTGTACCCAAAGGTGCAGTAGTTGAGGTAAAAGCGTTCGTCCACACGCGCAACACCCTCCAGTGGAGTCGATAGTGACGGCAGCGTGTCCGGGAGCTTTACCTCCTCCGTGGCGTATGGGCTGACGTAGGTGTGGCAGGCTTTGCGCAGGTATTGGTTGAGTCCCACACAGAGGGCCAAGCGGTCGGTCCCGGATACGGTCACTGTTTTGCCATCGGCGGTGACGGTATAGCGTGACCCTGTGATGGAGTCGGACGGAGACTGTAGGACAAACTCAAAGGCTTTTGCTTGGCCTGGAAGCAGTCTCTGACACAGCTCATACAGAGGCTTGACTTCAGGGCTGTGGGACGCTTTTGCGCACCCCGAACATACAACAAGTAGGAGAGTAAAAAGGGTGAAGAGTGTCTTCTTTTTCATGGATACTGGTTTGGTGACGGCCTAGACGGCCTATGAAGGTGGTGATTGTGTGTTTGTCGGCTTGGCGTGTTGGTAGGGTAATGATCTATAGCCGTAAATACCCGATGGAGAGGGGAAGGTAAGGCCTTCGGATGGACTTGCCTATCCCCTCTCTATGGGTGTGGGTAAAAGATTATTTGTCGAAAAATCCAATGATGGATCGAATAGCCCGAGTGTCTCCTGTCTTGGGGTCAATATCCTTGTGATTGATGATGGATCCGGCCGCCCACATGTTGGTTGATCCACCACCATCTAGGTTGAGTGCATCTTTACAGCCAATTCCTTTCATGATTTGGGCCAGTTCGATGAGGTTGGCTCCTTTGCTTATGGGGATCCTACCATCGCAGACGAAAAGGACGATGCGTCCATCTTCTAGGACTCCGACTGCTGTGCGGTCGGGGTATGTTGTTTTGCCAAAGATGTCGTAGGGAATGATTTCGTAGTTGCCGACGTAGTACTCTTGGCCATCTCTGAAGGTCTCAAAGTCTACGGGTACACGACCATCCTTGAGTACTACCGGACCGGCTGACACTCCATAGTAGGGGTTGAAGTCAACAGGCTTGCCTACAATTTCCGGCAGGTAGTCAGCATACAGTGCTTCGCCGAGAAGGATTGGCATCGGGTGATTGTAGAGATGTGGCTTGTGGTCCTTCTGAGATGTGCCGGCCCAGCATACAATAGCCTCTCCGGCTTTGGTTACGCCAAAGAACCCACGGCTGGCCAAGTGCATGGTCTCGTATTCGGGGTGACCCTTGCGGAGTGATCCTCTGTGCCTGCCATCGCTCCCTTTTAGCCCACCGTGCCCATAGAGCCCTAGGGTTGTTTGTCCGTAGAAATAGGCGGCATTCACTAGCACGAGTGCCTTGTTGACGGCCGAAGCTTGGACAGACAGTGGGGTGTTGTGTTGAGGATCGTTGCGTTTGATGCGTGATTTGGCCGGATTGCCTACTGCATACCAGGCATTGAATGGGCGTCCATTGAGTTTCGACTCAGTCTTGTAGATCTCCACTTTGCCCTTTAGGGATTCCGGGGTTACGTCTTGCCACTCTAGCTTGATTTCCTTCGGTTGCTCTGCTAGTTTTATCTCGACCGGTTCGCTGTACTTGGCATCTCCCGTTTTGCCTTGTGCATAGGCTCTGATGTAGAGTGTGGACTTGTCTTTTGGCAGGCGTGTTATCGGGACGACCTGCATGCAGGTGTTTTTGCCTCTGCGATTGGCGGGGGCCGGAATGGTGATGACCTCATTGCTAGCCGTTACATCCGGACTGTCGCTGAGGCGAATTCCTATGTTTTCGGTCTCTTCTTTTGGAAGGTTTTGCGCCTGGTACTCGACTGCTATCCCGGCATGTGAGTTGAGTGTTCGGAGTATCCTTACGCCGGTCAATTCATCATCACGTAGGATTCGGTAGAGCCGCGTAGCGGGATAGGAGCTGGCTTTTCCACTCTTTGCTGTGACAGCAAAGTAGTAGCTCTTTCCTATCTCCAGCTCTTGGTTGACAGTATAGGCACGTTGTTCTATGTCAACAGACTCCAGTGGGGTATATTCGGTGGCATCTTGTGGCTTGTAGCTTACCGTGAAGCCATCGATATCATAGGGCTTGTAGTCCCAGGTCAGTTGCACTTTTCCATCTATGGATTGAGATACGACAAAGTTATCCGGCATGATGGGGATAGTGGGTTGTTGAGCTCCGTTGCAACCGCTCAACAAGATCAGGAGCAGAGATAGTGATACGGAAAACGCTTTCATGGTTTTTTTACTCTGATGTGTGTATTAAATGGATGGTTTCTTGCTCTGTTTTCTTTGTGCTCTAAATTTACCTAAAAAAGGTACGGTGTGAGAGGCTCCAACTCTTTGGAGGCTCCGGATGGGAGGGTGATCCGATGACGTGTCGTGTCGTAGTTGACTACGATCAGGACCTCTTTGCCGTTGCCATCGATCCATTTTGCGCCTAGGACAAGTGGCTGTACCCCGTGTCTGGGGAGGTCACTGCCCATGGGGGCATCCTTTGGGGTCCACTCTTCTGTGATTCGTCCGTTGAGGAATAGGTCTCTGTTTTTGGCCCGAAAGCGCTTTGCAGTGAGGAGAAAATCCGACTCTGCTTTTGCCCGTGGATCCATGATCATACTGGGCTTGATCCACCCCAGCTGTCCACCCCACAGCAGTGTGCGAGCCGTGATGAGGCGGTACGAACCATCGTATATAGGAGTGGGAATGTAGCAGTATCCCGTAAAATGTGCACGGTCTCCGTACACGATCGGAAAGAGGGGGATCGGTTTGTTGCCCCACCTAAAGTCCAGGTTGACATTCAGCATCAGGTCAAAAATGTCGATGTAGCACTCGGCACACTCCTCGGTCATCAGGATCTGTGTGGGGCGGAGCGACTTTTCTCTGATGTCGGTGTAGAGGTTTCGATAGCTATCCACCCACCATGATCCACCTCCTGTCGGGTGTTGGTGTGTTGTGCTGTAGCAAGTATAGGGTGCTGCACAAGCGATTTGGTCGATATATACCCCTGCAGTGCTGAGGTCGTTGGTGATCTTGTGGATGAGCTCTTTCTGAATGGTTTGCCACCCTTTGGACCCTGGACAGGCTGCATAGTGGGGTACTTGGGAGTGGTAGATCTCTTCGTAGAATCCTCCATCTCGCTTGACACAACAGTTGTGCGCCCCATCGTAGATCCGAAAGGCCTCTGACTTTGGATCCCATATACGTCCATTGATGTAGGGTACTACGTGTGCGCCCATGGCACTTGTCTCCGAAAACTCTCCCGGAATATATGGCTTAGGTGGAAAGTAGTCGGGGTAGAGTGTGTCAAAAGGATGGTTGTGCCACGTGTACCAGTGGATCCCCACATTGTTGCCAAATCGTAGCATCATCTGTAGTAGATCCGAGTATTTCTCTGCCTCTTGGGTCATGATCCAAAAGTCATTTTTTGCCAGCCAGTCCGGTATGTCTCGTTCACGCTTGAGTTTTTTGCCCCACTTGGTCTTGAAGGTAAATGGACGGTACCAGTCGATCACGGTTTGCTCCCATCCCCCCTTGTGATGGCCCATCACCGCCTCCCACGGGAGACTGAGGTGTCCGCCTTGGATCCAGTCTGCCGAAGGGGTTGTGGTTAGGAATAGGGTTACAGATCTATCGTCAGCCAGGCATCGGTACTGCTTGGCACTGCCGGTGTAGTCCTCGGTGCCAAAATAGGCTGTGCCAGTGCTGTTGAGAGCCATCAAAAACTGCATCGTGCCACTTCCGGATGGGTATTCGGTGGCTGTCTCTGCCCCGGCTTTGAGTGGTCTGAGTACTCCGTGTCCGGCCGGCATCACGAGTTGCATATCGTCTGTCAGCGGTATCCGTAGTCTGGGGTAGGTGATTTGCTCAATGCTCCAGTCGTCAGGTAGGTCTGCCTCCAGTGACCAGCGAGGAAGTGGACTGTCTGTCGGGAGGTTGACGGTGGTGGTCACCATATACTTGTCGCTCGGGCCAATCTGCCATCTAAATCGGAGACTCTCCTCTGAGATTCGCTCCCCTCCCAGGTAGTGTGCATCATCGGTCACCAACTTGCCGGACTCTAGACGAATTTGCCATGGTGTGACACTGTCGGGTAGGGTGACGACCTGCCCATCGTGCAGTGCCATGCTCCTAAAGCAGTAGCTCGTCCCGCCATCAAAGCTGATGCTGACAAGGGCATTGGATAGGACTAGGTCCGCACTCTGTGCGTGAAGCGAGTGGTTCCATACAAAAAGGAGGACCAGTAGCGTTCCAATTTTTCCGAAGCGTCCGAGTGAATCATTGTACGGTGCCGATTCTTTAGTCATATTGAGGCTGTATGGGTGTTTGCAAAATCTTTAGTCGGTTATTTCCTAAGTTTTCGACGTAAAGTGTCGCTTTGTTCAGTCACAAATGTACGTATTATTCGATAGAATACAATGCTACTAAAGTATTTTCTTTTGTTTGGGTTGGTATTATCATTTTTTAGGTGCTCGAGGACTGCTTTTTCTGAAAGATATGGCGACTTCCTGTTTTGGTAGTGGACACTTTTGGGGAAAATAAAAAAGGACGCGCCGGAATGCGACACGTCCTTTTTATTGTTCCATCGTGGAGGTTAGCTGTTTTGGAAGGTGAATTTCTCACCATCGTAGTCCAGAGTGATGCTTGTGTTGGTCACCACGTTGTTGCGTAGGATCTCCTCAGAGAGGTAGTTGAGTACCCGACGCTGGATGACCCGCTTTACAGGACGTGCACCAAACTGTGGATTGTAGCCCTCGGCTGTGATTTGCTTGACAGCACGATCCGTGTAGGTGAGCTTGATGTCGTTTTCGGCAAGGGTGGCGATGACTCTGTCGAGTTGTATGCGTACCACTTTCTCAATCTCATCGAGTGTGAGGGGACGGAATACGATCGTGTCGTCAATCCGGTTGAGAAACTCTGGCCGGATGGTTTGTTTCAGTAGCTCAAGTACCTGCTCGCGCGTCTTGTCGATCATCTCATCCGCATTATCGCTCTTGAGGTTTTGCATGTTGTTGCGGATGATGTCGGACCCCATGTTGGAGGTCATGATGATGATAGTGTTTTTGAAGTCCACTGTGCGTCCCTTGTTGTCGGTCAGCCGTCCGTCATCAAGTACCTGCAGTAGGACGTTGAAGACATCCGGGTGTGCTTTCTCAATCTCATCAAACAGCACTACGGAGTAGGGCTTGCGTCGTATGGCCTCGGTCAGTTGGCCACCTTCTTCGTAGCCGATGTATCCGGGAGGAGCTCCGACTAGCCTAGAGGCGGTGTGCTTTTCCTGGTACTCGCTCATGTCGATACGGGTCATCATGTGCTCGTCGTTGAAAAGTACCTCGGCCAGTGCGCGTGCCACCTCAGTCTTGCCGACGCCCGTGGTACCCAGAAATAGGAATGACCCTATTGGTCGCTTGCTGTCCTGTAGTCCGGCACGGCTACGGCGTACTGCGTTGGCTATGGCGGTGATGGCCTCGTCTTGCCCAACGACTCTGCGGTGTAGCTCTTCCTCTAGGTGTAGGAGCTTCTCACGCTCCGAGGCTAGCATCCTAGATACCGGTATGTGTGTCCACCTAGAGACTACGTCGGCGATGTCCTCTGCATCTACCACCTCCTTGATCATTGGGCTGTCCTTTTGGATCTCGTGCAGCTTGCTCTCGGCTTTCTCGATCTTCTCCTGTAGTTCGCGGATCGCCCCGTACCGTATCTCTGCCACTCGTCCGTAGTTGCCTTCGCGCTCTGCACGGTCGGCCTCTATCTTGAGGGCTTCGATGTCGGCTTTGCTTTGCTGTATCAGCTCTACTTGCTCCCGCTCGTTGCGCCACTTGCTTGTGAGTTGATTTTGCTCATCACGCAGGTCTGCGATTTCGCTTTCTATCTTTTGGAGGTTGTCGGCATTGCCATCACGCTTGATGGCCTCACGCTCAATCTCAAGTTGCTTCATCTTGCGGACGATCTCGTCCAGCTCTTCGGGCATGGAGTCGATCTGCATCCTCAGACGTGCCGCCGCCTCGTCCATGAGGTCGATCGCCTTGTCCGGCAGGAAGCGGTCGCTGATGTATCGGCTCGAAAGCTTCACGGCTGCTATGATGGCATCGTCCAGTATGCGTACCTTGTGGTGCGTCTCGTAACGTTCGCGGAGGCCACGGAGGATGCTGATGCTGTCCAGCTCGCTCGGCTCATCGACCATCACGATCTGAAAACGACGCTCCAAAGCCTTGTCTTTCTCAAAGTACTTTTGGTACTCGTCCATGGTGGTGGCACCGATGGATCGAAGTTCACCTCTCGAGAGTGCCGGCTTGAGGATGTTGGCGGCATCCATGGCTCCCTCGCCTTTTCCGGCACCGACAAGTGTGTGGATCTCATCAATGAATAGGATGATGTCTCCATCGGCGTTTTTGACTTCGTTGACCACACTCTTGAGACGCTCCTCAAACTCTCCCTTGTACTTGGCACCGGCGATCAGTGCACCCATGTCGAGTGAGTAGAGTCGCTTGTCCCTAAGGTTTTCGGGCACATCTCCTCGGACGATACGCATCGCAAGACCTTCTGCAATAGCCGTCTTGCCCACTCCCGGCTCTCCGATGAGGATAGGGTTGTTTTTGGTGCGTCGGCTGAGGATCTGTAGCACACGACGTATTTCGTCATCGCGTCCAATCACCGGATCAAGTTTGCCGGACCGAGCTTTTTCGACAAGGTCAATAGCGTACTTGCCTAGAGCGTTGTAAGTGTCTTCGGAGCTTTGGCTCGTGACGTTGCTACCGTTTCGAAGCTCGAGTACTGCCTTTTTCAGCTCATCGTAGGTGACACCTTGATCCTTGAGAATACGTGAGGCTTGGCCACTCCCCTTGGTAAGTGCCAGTAGGAGGTGTTCGATAGCGACGTACTGATCTTGCATCTCAGTGGCAAGGGATAGCGCATCGCTCAGTACCGTTTCCAAGCTTTGGCTGAGATAGGGTTGTCCACCTTGGACCTTGGGCAGTTGGTTGACGGCATCGTCTGCCCTCTTGCGTAGGATCCGGAGGTCCACACCGAGCTTCGGAAATACGTACTCGCTGATGCCATTGCCTTCCTGTAGAAGGACGGCCAAGAGGTGCTCCGGCTCCAGTGCTTGCTGGCCTTTTTGCTGAGCCAGCTCTAGAGCACTCTGGATGGCCTCCTGGGTTTTGATGGTATATTTTTCTAGATTCATATATAGTTGTTGTTTTTATTTATTCGTTAATCTGTACACAAGGGTATATACAAGGATTGGGCCGAGTGGAATGTGGTGACAAAATGAATGCCCTGTCGCGTCAGAAATACCTCTTGGGTGTCTTCTTGTCTTCATGGGCTTCAAGATTGTCAGTGTACCCCTGTCGCAAAAGCGTTTTGGTACAACTGTCCCCCTCTTTTTACCCCAACCCTCCTTTGGCAACTCGGCCGAGTCGGCCTTTTTGACTAAAACTGCAGTCCCATCGGTTGAGACTGTAGTTTCTACGGGATGAAACTACAGTTTCCACGGGTAGAAACTGTAGTTCCAACGGGTAGAAACTGTAGTTTATCCTCAGGAGACTTTTGTCGGATGTGTAGAGACAAAGTCTGTTATGTATAGAGGTGATACAAAAAGAAGGGTGTGTCGAAACTTAAGTTTCGACACACCCTCTCTTTTGTTTGGCGGTTGGCTAGGACTCTCTGGTGTGAGAGCTATTTTGCCGGAATCAGATGCCTAGCTTGGAGCGGACAAGTGCTGTCACGTCTTCACCGTTTGATCCTACGTACAGGAGTTGTGCGCTGTCAAAGATGTAGGCGAATCCATTTTCGGAACCCACTTTGTTGATGGCTTCGCGGAGCTTAGTCTGTATGGGAGTGAGCAGCTCCATTTGTTTCTTTTGGAGGTCTTGGCTGGCTACCTGGCGGTGAGTCAGGATCCGACGTTGTAGCTCCTCAAGGTCTTGTTGCTTGCGGACCTTCATGGCATCGGTGAGGTTAGCTGCCTCCTTTTCGTATTCTTCGTATTGCTTGCGGAGCTCGGTCTCCATGGTTGCCACCTCGTTTTCGTACTTGCCGGCCAACTCATCGAGCTGAGCTTGTGCGGCCTTTGTCTCGGCCATGGAGGTAAAGATGGTCTGGGTGTCCACTACGCCGATCTTCTGAGCGTTTTGTGCTGATAGGATCATAGGACACAGCACGAGTGCGAGAGTGAGTAGTACTTTCTTCATTGTTGTCTGCTTGAATTGTATGGTGTTATTACTTATTTCCCTTAGTGCAAAGGTAGCACTTTTTTCGGATGTGAATGTGAATCGTTGGCCTTTGCTCCTCTTCTGTGCGGGGTGGGGACCCCCGCTAGTGGTTATTTTTTTATTCCGAGTGTTGCAAGTACATCGTTGCTGATGTCGGCTATCGGGTCTGCAAAAACGATGACTCCTCCGGCAGATGCACGATCAAAGACGATAAGGTAGCCTCGTCGTTGGCTGATGAGCTTGACGGCTTGGTAGATCTGGTCTTGGATCGGTTTGATGAGTTGCTCTTGGAGTTTGACGACCTCGCCTTTGGGGCCGAAGTATTTGATTTGCTTGGCTCGTGCGTCTTCTTCGACCTTTACGATGGCATTTTCTTGTGCCACACGATCTTGAGGGGTGAGTTGCGGAAGGGCTTGCTGGTATTTTTGATAGAGTTGTTCGGCCTGTTTGTTGAGCTGCTCGATCTCTTCATTCCACCCTTTTGTACTAGCTTCGATGCGGTCTGTCGCTGTCTTGTAGGCCGGTATCTTGGCTAGGAGGTATTGCATATCGATTAGTGCGTAGCTGGCTTCTTGTGCCACAGCTCCGTAGGTGGCCCCTGTCATGAGCAGGAGTATAAGGAGTATTCTTTTCATCTTCTTTGTTAGTTTCTTTTGGTTTTATCCTTGTACTTGTGTGCTGTTTTTAGAACTGTTGTCCGAGTACAAAGTGAATGTTGCTGCCACCAATTGTGTTTGTCCCATCGGGTGCGTCAAAGCCATAGCCCCAGTCGATACCCATCAGTCCAACCATTGGGAGCATGATCCGGACACCTACTCCGGCTGAGCGTTTTAGTTGGAAGGCGTTGTAGTCACGGATGTGGTCCCATGCGTTACCGGCCTCTAGGAAGCTTAGGATCCAAATGGTTGTCTGCCCCTCAAATAGGACAGGGTAGCGTAGCTCCATGTAGGCTTTGGCGTAGGCGTAGGCACCCTGTCCGGATGCTCCGGCAAGTGAGCCGTTTTTGTATCCGCGGAGTCCGACCATTTGGTTGAGGTAGCCCACATAGCTGGACATTCCGTCTCCACCCATGTAGTAGGTCCCAAATGGTGAACGCTTGTAGGCGTTGTAGGAGCCTATGATGCCACCCTCTACGTTGGCCATCAACACCGGTGTACGCTGTGTATTGACAGGGTCCATCAGTGGTAGGTAAAACTGTCCCTTGCCGGAGAGCTGATAGTACTCTATGAACCTGTAGCGCTCGGTGTCCGGCATTTTGGGGTCGGAGTAGTCCTTTTTGTCGATGAGGGAGTAGGGGAATGTGGACTTGGCACTGATGGAAAACTCTGAGCCTCGACGGGTGTATATGGGGTTGTCTACCGATGAGCGGGTAAGGGTGAGCGCAAGGTTGATATCATTGGCCAACCCGTTTTCCATCCCAAAGGAGTAGTAGATCATGCTCCAGTTTTTCATGCGGTACATCTGGTAGTTGAGTGACGCATTGATCTGGAAGTTGTCATCGGGCCAAGTGAGACGCTTGCCGTACGCTATGCTCGCTCCAATGATGTCCAAGGTCTTGTCGGGGTCGTAGGCACTCTCGTAGATACTGGAGAGTTGTTCTCCGTAGTAGCCACCATATCCACCGTAGCCACCATATCCACCGCCATATCCATATGGTGATCCGTAGCCATACCCGTAGCCGTATGGGGAGCCATAGCCGTATCCATAGGGAGAGCCATAACCGTACCCATAGCCGTACGGTGAACCGTAACCGTAGCTCGGGAGGTTTTGGAGCTGAGAGTTGTAGAAGCGACGGTTGATGTCTGTCTGCCGGCTGTAGTATGCAGAGAGACTAAAGTAGTTGGGACGCTTGCGCCCAAACCATGGGTCGGTAAACTGTATGCTGTAGCTCTGGTAGTACCGCGCATTGGTCTGGGCCCGGAGGGATAGTGTCTGTCCGTCTCCTCTTGGCAAAAAGCCCTTGTAGGACTTGGGGTTGAAAAGGTTGCGCATGGAGAAGTTGCTAAACTTCAACCCAGCCATGCCCACCAAGCCGGTTTGGCTCCAGCCGATGGATAGCTCGACTTGATCATTGCTCTTGGGCTCCAACTTCCACTCTATGTCTACGGTGCCGTTTTGCTCATTGGGGACGATGTTAGGCGTGATTTTCTCTTGGTCGAAGTGCCCCATCTGTGCGATCATCCTCATGGATCTCATGACATAATCACGGTTGAAGAGCATACCTGGCTTGGTGTATAGCTCACGGCGCACGACCTCTTCGTACAGCTGGTCGTTTCCACGGATGGTGACTCTGTTGATTGTAGCCGGCTTCCCCTCCGAAATACGGATGTCTAGAGCCACTGAGTCTCCTTTTACTTCGGTCTCCACCGGTACCATGTAGGCAAATAGGTAGCCGTTGTTGGAGTAGAGGTTGGCTAGTGCATCCTCGTCTTTTTGGAGGCGGTCCTGTAGCTTCTTTTGGTCATAGACATCACCACGCTGTATGCCGAGTAGCTTTGCGAGGTCAGCGGTAGCATATTTTGTGTTTCCAACGAACTGGATGTCTTTGATGTAATAGCGATCGCCCTCGTGGAGGTAGATGTCAATGTTGATGTGGTTGGCATCGTTGCGGTAGATCGTGTCTTTTAGGATCTCTGCATCACGAAAGCCCTCTTGGTGGTATAGGTTTAGGATGTTTTTGAGGTCCTCTTTGTAATCCTTTTCTACAAACTTTTTTTGGCTAAAGATTTCCAGAAAGCTATTCCAAGGATGCTTGGAGAGGTTGAAGCGTTCGTTGGTCTTCTCCATCGCCTTCCGGAGCTTGAAGTCACTGATCTTTTGGTTGTTGTGAAAGGTGATGGTCCTTACCTTTGTCTTGGTGTTTTTGTTGACGTCAAAGGTGACGATGACATAGCCCGGTCGCTTGGGATCGTCTTGTGTCCGGCTGGTTACTGTCGCAGTACTAAAGCCTTTTTCATCAAAGAAGCGCCTGATCTCTATTTTTGAGCGATCTAGGATGTTGGGGGTGATGTGGGTGCCTTGCTGTAGTGCAAGGAGTTTTCCCGTCTTGAGATCGTCTGCCTCTGACTTCTTTACCCCGTTGATAATGAGCTGCGACAGTCTGGGACGCTCGCTGAGGTCGATTGAGAGCCAGACGGAGTCGCCTACGATGCGGTCGGCTTCGATCCGTACATCTGTAAAGAGTCCATTTCGGAGATAATTGCGAACCGCTTGAGTGATTTCGTCTCCCGGTATCGTTACTTTCTGCCCAATTTTTAGCCCCGAGACATTGCGTACGACCTCTTCGTCATAGCTTTTGTTTCCTTTTATGACGATGCCCGCAATGTATTTTTGCTGGGGAGCCGAGTAGGAGATGACCGGTAGGTCACCGTCCGGAAGGGTCGTCACCTCGCTCCTCGTATTGGCCGTTGCCAGAGAGTCTGTAGGTGCTTGGGCTTTTGCGGATACAAATACACTTAGTAGTAGGAGTGCTCCTGCTACGGCTGCTTGAGGTATGATCCGGGTATTGTGTGATCTCATTCTTTCGTATCGTGCTGTATCGTGTTTATCCAAGTGGAGGGCGGAGTCAATTTTATTCTCCTCTATCTATTTGGTCGCCTATTTTGCCGTAGCGCCGTTGTCGCTTTTGGTAGTCAATCAAGGCTTGATAAAAGTCTTCTTCGCCGAAGTCCGGCCAGTAGGTGTCCACAAAGTAGAGCTCTGTATAGGCAATCTGCCAGAGGAGAAAGTTGCTCACTCGGCATTCACCTCCGGTGCGTATGAGTAGGTCCGGATCCGGTAGATCCGGAATTCCCAAATGACGTCGGAGGTCGTCCTCGGTGTAGTGTCCGGCTTTGTCGGGTTCTGTCTGAGACAGGGTATTGAGAGCATGTACCAGCTCGGATCGACCGGAGTAGTTTATTGCCAGTACGAGGTGAATGCCTGTATTGTTTTGGGTGTCATCCATGATACCTCGGAGGGCTTCGCCCGGAGCCGAGGGCATGGTCGCCATGTTACCGAGTATGTGCAGACATACATTTTCTTCTTTCAGTTGCTTCGCCTCTTCTCCCACGGTCTTGACCAGTAGGTTCATCAGGGCTTTGACCTCCTCCTCAGGACGCTTCCAGTTTTCTTCCGAAAAGGTGTAGAGTGTCAAGATCTTTACCCCGGCCTTTATGGCGGCCTCTAGGATAACCCGCACCGTATTCACGCCTTTCTCGTGGCCTTCGGTGCGTTCGAGTCCTCTGGCCTTGGCCCATCTGCCATTGCCATCCATGATGATGGCTACATGGTGAGGAACGTTGTCGGGAGAGATCTGAGAAAAAAGTGTGTCCACGTCGGCTATTACTTGTCGTAACTATTGAGAATCCCGGCACCGGCATCGAGGTAGCCATGCCACAACTCTTGTGATGGCGTACCATCGCTCAGTATACCTCCGAGCAAGTAGATATGCTCGATACCCTTCTGGTCTACTATTGTTGTTCCCGAGAGGTTTTTCCGAGGGGTGAAGTCGTCTCCTGGTAGTTGGGTTTTGCCCAATGCATGCCAGGTAATACCGCGATCATCGCTTACCTTTATTCGGTTGCTGACCGGCTGATCTTCGTATGCACCGCCTACGAGCATGATCTGTTGGCCATTTTGTCTCATGATATAGAGTCCGCCAGCGTAGGGAACTTTGGACGCACCTTGGTAGGGTATCTTGCCCCAGTTTACTCCGTCAGAGGTAAAGAAGCTCAACTTCGCCGGTCGCTCATCCGCTTGCAGGCCACCCATGATATAGGAGTGTTGAACGCCTGAGACAACGTAGCTGTACACATAGGCATCGTGTGTCGGAAATCCGGTCGGAAGTTCTTTCTCCTGTCGGATGTCGTCTATGGTGCCTGTGTATATGTGGGGGGTATTGTTTCCATTGCCGGTAGATTTTCCTGTGAGGGACAAGCGGGCAGGCTTGCCAGAGGACAACTCTTGATCATACAGTATTTGGGTCACGGTCACCCCTGTAGGGCTTTTGTCTTCCCAGGATAGGAGGTCGGTGCTGTAGTGGATGTGCCCATCTTGGTCCAGCATCCATGCGTGTCCATTGTGGTCCAGGAACAGTGAGCTGGGGATCAATCCTATTGGTAGGGTTGCTTGTTGGGGCTCAAAGTGGCTGTGCTCCAAGTCTGCCAAATAGAGTGTACCCTGTCCTGTGGCACTGCTTGTGATGTAGTAGTGTTTCCCTTGGCGAGTCACTATTTTGCCATTTACCACTCCGGGAGGTGTGGTGTTTGCCTTTTTGTCCCACGTTAGTTTGTTGGGGTCATAGCCATAGCTCATGATCCGGAGGTCGTAGTTGAGTGTTGGGAGTCCTTTTCGGTGAATGGTCAGCTCGAGCTTCCCCCCCTTGATACAGACTTTTCCGGTATCTGTTGACGAAAAGGCTTTTTTTGTTTCCTCGGACACATTGCGTAGTGTTGCCTCCAGTTGATTGGACATGACGACTTGTATATAGGCACTGTCCAGCTTGGTTCCATAGGGTAGTGGGGTGCTGTTGTAGATTCTTTGGCGGATATGGTCGATCTGCATTTCCACCTTTTTGCCTTTCTTGTTGTCCAAAATGATCTCCATGTACTTGGGGTGGTAGTGCCCGCTGTACCATGGGTTGGTCACTTGCTGTTGCCTATCTCGGCACGATGTTCCTAGCAGGCTCATGCTTGCCAGTAGGAGCATCGTCCAGGCTATATTATTATACTGTTTGAGCATTCTGTGTCTATCTCTTTTGAGTCTTGGCTGTGGTGTCGGTATTTTGGCACTTTGTCCACACTCTTTTTCCCTGTCGTATCCTTGCAAATCTACCAAAACCTACGAATTTCCGGTTTGCGTAGATCTAGCTCGGTCTCTGTGGGTTAGTTTTTCTTTTGATCTTGCATTCGGCGCATTTGCTCCTTTTGGACTTCTTCGAGGCGTTGCATAAACTTGCTCTTCTTTCGGGGTTTCTTTTGGTTCTCCTTTAGTTGAGCCAGTACCTTGTCCTCATCTATTGCCAATCTAAATAGCTGGGTCTGCAGGATGCTGATCAGCATGGAGAGGAAGTAGTAGTAGGAGAGTGCGGCGGCATTGTTGTTGAGGAAAACAAACAGCATAGCGGCCATGAGGTAGGTCATCCACTTCATCATCGCCATCTGTTGTTTGTCTCCGCCTGTGGTGGATTGAGTCACCTTCATGTACACGACTTGCGTGACAGTCATCAGCAAGCAAAATAAGCTAATGTGGTCACCAATCAGCGGGAGGTCAAAGCCATGCCAGCTAATCAGGTCATCGTAGGTGCTCAGGTCTTTTGCCCACAAAAAGCTCTCGCCTCTCAGGTTGATACTTGTCGGGAAGTATTGGTACATCGCCACCAAGAAAGGCATCTGCAGTAGCATCGGCAGGCATCCTCCCAGGGTGTTCACACCGGCACTTCGATAGAGCTCCATTGTTTTTTGCTGACGTAGCATCATCTGATCCTGCCCCGGATACTTCTCGTTGATCTCATCTACCATTGGTCGTAGGACACGCATCTTTGCTTGCGACTGAATGGCTTTGAATGTAAAGGGGCTTACGATCAGTTTGATGAAGATGGTCATCAATAAAATGATCACTCCATAGTTGGTGAAAAAACGCTCCAAAAAGCTGAAGGTGGGAGCGATCAGCCAAACGTTGATGAACCTAAACCAAGACCCCATATCCACCACGTGAGAGAAGTTGACGCTATCGTCGACCATGCTCTTCTCTATACTTCGTAGCAGACTGTAGTCATTGGGGCCTGAGTAGATCGTAAACCCTATGGGGGTTGATGCATTGCTCCGATCTATCGGTAGGATAAACTTTGCCTGCAGATCCTTGATCTTTCCGTCTTCCGGATCGTTGAAGACCTTTTGGGTCATCGAGACGCCCTCTAGACCTTGGGGGCTGTAGACGATGGTGGAGAAAAACATGTCGCGAAAGGCTAGCCACTTCGTGGTGCCTCTAGGCTCTTCGTTACTGCTCTTGGCGGCATTCATTTTCTCGACCTCACCGCTAGCATACTCGTACGCAAAGCCGGAGTAGCGTTGCTCGGTCTTGGCCGATTTTTCGTTTTGGTAGATGGGGATCGCTATATGAGTATCCAGGTAGGCCGCATTGGGGGCCAGGATTTGTGCGAAATCTCCCTCGGAGTAGATCCGGACGTCCAGCATGTACCGGCTCTTGAGGGTGTAGAGGATATTGAGGGTACCACCGGTGGTTGTTTTGGCACTCATGCGGAGCTGAGTGGGGCTGACGCGCTCCGGTGTGAAGTAGAGATCCTTGGAGCTGATTACGCGATTGGTCCGGGTGATGAAGGTAAATGAGAAGTCACTATCCTCGGGTTTCATCAGTCGGACGGGTTGTCCATCAAAGGTGCTGTAGGTCTTTAGCTCTGTGGCAATAGGTACTCCGCCCTTGGTGTTGAATGTATAGGAGATGGAGTCGTTTTCGAGCATGAGTAGCTCCTCAGTCCCTGTCGCAGATGGGGCGAGCTCGCCATGATTGAGTGCCAGGAGGGAGTCCTTTTGTGCCGCAGTGAGTGTGCTGTCGGAGAGCATACTCTGCTCTGTTGTCATGGAGTGAGGTACTTCGGCATTCTCTTCTGTGAGTTGCTGTTGTGCTGCACTGTTGGCTAGCGAGTCTTGGTATTGTTGTTGTAGTGCCAGCTGTTCTTCGGTTGGGCGTCCCAAGTAGGTGAAGATGGCTAGTACTACGCCTATCAAGACCAGACCGGTGATAGAGTTTTTATCCATTCGTATTGGAGGGTGGGGGTTAGCTTATTTTTTGGCCCGCTCTTGGCTGTACTTGATCGCTTCTTTCACGAATGACAAGAATAGCGGGTGCGTGTGTAGTAGAGTGCTGGAGTACTCTGGGTGAAATTGTGTGCCGATGTACCAGCGCTTGTCCGGCAATTCGATTACCTCTACGAGATCTGAGTGTGGGTTGTGTCCGGAAAAGAGTGCGCCTGCTTTTTCAAAAACCTCGGTGTAGTTGTTGTTGAATTCGTAGCGGTGTCTGTGGCGCTCACGGATGGTCTCTTTGCCGTAGATCTTGGCCACTTTGCTACCGGGGGTCAGGATGCACTCGTAGGCACCTAGTCGCATAGTGCCTCCTAGGTCGATGACCTCTTTTTGGCTCTCCATGAGGTCAATGATGGGGGTGGGGGTCTTTTCCACAAATTCTGTGCTGGCGGCATCTTTGAGGCCCAATACGTTGCGAGCATACTCGATGCACATGCACTGCATCCCCAAGCAGATCCCAAAGGTGGGGATATCATGCTCTCGACACCACTGCAGGGCAATCAGCTTGCCTTCGATCCCCCTGCTGCCGAATCCGGGTGCCACTAGGACACCGTCCAGGTCACGCAGTAGCTCATCCACATTCTCGGTCGTGATGTTGTCGCTTTGGATTCGCTCCAAGTCAAGTAGGCGGTCGTTGTAGATTGCACCTTGGTGCAATGCCTCGTCGATGGATTTGTAGGCATCCTGTAGCTCTACGTACTTGCCTACCAGTCCAATCCGCACTTGCTCTGTGGCCGCACGTCCTTTGGCCAAAAAGTTGTGCCATGGTTTCATCTCCGGTGCCGGACCTACGGGGAGCTTTAGGCGACGAAGGATCACTTCGTCCATCTTTTGGCTCTGGAGCAATAGCGGAACCTCATATATAGAGGGGACATCGTACGACTGCACGACAGCCTCTACCGGTACGTTGGTGAAGAGTGCAACTTTTTCCAAAAGTTTTTCGTCCAGCTTCATCTCGGTGCGTAGAACCAGCATGTCGGGCTGTATGCCCTCCTCCTGGAGTTGTTTCACAGAGTGCTGGGTGGGCTTGGTCTTTAGCTCTTTGGCGGCGCGCAGGTAGGGAACATAGGTCAGGTGGATCACCAGGCAGTTTTCGTCGCCCAGCTCGCACTTGAGCTGACGTACACTCTCCAAGAAGGGTAAGGACTCAATGTCTCCCACTGTACCACCGATCTCAGTGATCACAAAGTCCAAATCTCCGGCCAGACTTGTGCGCTTGACGCAACGCTTGATTTCATCCGTGATATGGGGCACGACTTGTACTGTTTTGCCCAAAAAGTCGCCACGTCGCTCACGCTCAATCACATTTTTGTAGACTCTGCCGGTCGTGACGTTGTTGTTGCGTGAGGTCCGAACATCCAAAAAACGCTCATAGTGACCAAGGTCGAGATCCGCTTCGTAGCCATCCTCTGTGACGTAGCACTCGCCATGCTCGTAGGGGTTGAGTGTCCCCGGATCAATGTTGATGTAGGGATCAAACTTTTGTATTGTTCCCTTTAGTCCTCTGCTCAAAAGAAGTTTGCCGAGAGAGGCAGCGACAATCCCTTTTCCGAGCGACGAAACCACTCCGCCGGTTACGAAAATGTACTTAGTGTTCTTTTTCATCAGCTACGATTTTATCTGGTGCGAAAATATATCTTGGCACAAATTTTGAACAAAGGTACTATTTTCCGCAGTCATTCTCCATGTCGTTTGGCTCACGCATCCGCCCTGTGCTGAAAGTCGTCGGAGCCACTCATGTTTTGGACGCAGGTTGTGTCGTGCGGTGAAAAATAAAAGCTCGGACCTGTTGTTTTTGGTGCGTCAACCTATTTTTGTGCCACAGCCGACAATGAAACTTTGGCACCATACTTGGACCAATCCTTTTTTCTATCCGTACAAGCGATCGCTTTTATCCGTGAAAAGTTTTGCTTCTATCCGTGAAACCGATCGCTTCTATCCGTGAAACTTGAGGGCTATTGCAATGTGCTGGTTTTTAGTGAGATGTGTTGCCTTCGATTTTGGGGCTTCCAAGGGAATTTTTTTTGGGGGGGATTGTTGTTTTTGTTGCGCCTGCGCTTTTTCGCCGCTTCGTGCTGAGGTGACCCCGGGTAGGGTGGGGAAAAGCGTCCGTGACCCCAAAAAGTGGGAAAAAAAGTACCCCACATATGCTGTTTTGTGCATATGTGGGGTATTTTTTTTATCTTGCAACCCTTTTTGCTACGTTTTACGGTGTTTTCGCAGGGCTGTCTGTGATCCGCTTGGGGTTCGAACCCAAGACCCCAACATTAAAAGTGTTGTGCTCTACCTACTGAGCTAGCGGATCAGTGGATGTTTTTGCTATCCGAGTGCAAAGATACCAAAACTCGGGGTCTTTGCAAAATGATTGAGAGAAAATTCAGCGTAGGGTTTATTTCTCCGGGTGATTGGCGCATTAGTCGCCTCTCACCGAAGGGTTGATGTTGTTTTTTTAATTACCTTTACTGCTCACAAGTAGTTCCACATTTTAATCACATAAACTATGAGACTCAATCTTAGTTCACAAATTGTCCTAGATCAAGTGGAAGAACGTCTCTATAAGCCTATCAACGCTTATGAGCAAAGTGTCCTAACCTCTTTTGAGCGGCTAAACACCAATATTTTTGCCTCCGAGGATGAGGCGGCTCGTGTTGCCGCACAGAGTATTGCCATGGATATTCGTGCCAAGGCTTCATCTGGCGACCACTATACATTGGTTGTTTCCGGTGGGGTCAGTCCGAATGCCATTCTCCGGGAGTTGACCTTGTTGCACAAGACGGATGGACTGTCGTTCAAGAACGTACACGTCTTTCCGATGTATGAATTTTTCCCACTCAAGTCTATGGATGAGGGGGTTTTGGCCAACCTTCGGTCAGAGTTTTTGGACCGGATCGATATTCCGGCCGAAAACATCCACTCTTTTGATCTCTCCGTCAACGAAAATGGGATCAACAGGGCTTGGGAGAAGTACTACCGCGATCTGACCGCCTTGGGTGGTATAGACACCATTATCCTAGGGGTTGGACGTAGGGCTTCCGTGGGGCTGAATCCTCCCGGCTCTGTCGTGAGCATGGGGCTTCGGCTGACCGTCTTGGATGAGACTTCGCGCAATGAGGCGGTAAGTACATTCAACACCAAGGAAAATGTCCCCACTACGGCGATCACCCTCTGCTTGGGCGAAGTCCTCAAGGCTCGTCGGGCTATCCTTTTGGCTTTTGGGGAGGCCAAGTCTGCAATCCTCAGGAAGGTGGTGGAGGGTGGTACCACAGACAGTGTGCCGGCATCTCTCCTACAATCTCACCCCAATGCACAGGTCTACTGTGACCTACACGCGGCTGAGCAGCTGACACGTATCATGCATCCGTGGCGCGTGACCTCGATCAAGTGGACGGACAAGCTTATTCGCCGTGCTATCGTATGGCTCTGCGATGAAGTGCAGAAGCCGATCCTGAATCTAACCAACCAGGACTACTCGGATCACCAGCTCGGTGAGCTCTTGACTCAGTATGGATCAGCGTATAATGTCAATATCAAGGTCTTCAACGATATCCAGCACACCATCACCGGATGGCCGGGAGGCAAGCCCAATGCCGATGATACCAATCGCCCGGAGCGTGCAGTCCCCAACCCCAAGCGTGTCCTAGTCTTTAGCCCGCACCCTGATGATGATGTGATCTCGATGGGCGGGACTTTTCACCGACTGGTGGAGCAGGGGCATGATGTGCATGTGGCCTACGAGACCTCGGGTAATATTGCCGTCAACGATGAGGAGGTGATTCGGTACCTATCATTTTTGCGCAATGTCCTGAATGAAAAGGGACTGGAAAAGAGTGACTTGATGGACTATACTCTGCGTCTCCGCCATTTCCTCCTGCATGAAAAAGAGGAGGGCTCTGTGGAGACGGAGGAGGTGCGCTTCTTGAAGGGAACCATCCGAAGAGAGGAGGCCCGTACAGCGGATCGTTTCATCGGACTAAAGGAGGATCATGTGCACTTCCTAGATCTACCTTTCTATGAGACCGGTGCGATCAAGAAAAACCCCATTTCCGAAAGGGATGTACACATTGTGATGGATTTGCTCCGCTCGATCAAGCCACAGCAGATCTTCGTGGCCGGTGACCTTGCTGACCCACACGGTACGCACCGAGTGGCCCTGAATGCGGCTCTGGCGGCGATAGATGAACTGAAGGACGAGCCTTGGATGAAGGACTGCTGGATATGGATGTATCGCGGTGCTTGGGCTGAGTGGGATATTGAGGATATTGAGATGGCTGTGCCGATGAGCCCCGAGCAGTTGAGGTTCAAGCGCAACTCTATCCTCAAGCACCAGTCACAGATGGAGGCCGCGCCATTCCTTGGTGATGATGAGCGACTCTTCTGGCAACGCTCTGAGGATCGCAACAAGGCTACCGCACGACTCTATGCACGTCTCGGTTTGGCTACATACGAGGCTATCGAGGCTTTTGTGCGCTATCATCCGATTGACTAATGTAATATAGAGATGCGTCTTGCCGGATGAAAGGTTCGGCAAGGACGATGAAAAGAGAAACCCCAGATCGCTATGCGGTCCGGGGTTTCTCTTTTGCAATGCGGGGTTTCCTCGCAGGGTCGTTTGAGGTTACTTCTGTTGCTTTTTCAATTCGTCTCGGATTTCCCTGAGCAGTAGGATGTCCTCCGGAGTCTTGGGTGCCTCTGTCTCCTCTTTTCCCTCTTTCTCATGTTTCAGTGCATTGATGCCCTTGATGACAGAGAAGATGCACAAGGCGATGATCAAGAAATCCACAACGGTCTGGATAAACTGGCCGTACATGATGGCCACTTCGGGTGTGACGACTTTGTCTCCCTCGGTGACGGCGTGGCTGAGTACGATCTTGAGATCAGAAAAGTTTACTCGTCCAAGGATTACTCCCAGAGGTGGCATGATGATGTCACTGACAAGGGAGGAGACGATCTTGCCAAAGGCACTACCGATGATGACACCGATAGCCATGTCTATGACATTACCTTTGACGGCAAAGCTCTTGAATTCTTTCCAAAATGTTGTCATGTGTATTCGGTTTTAGTGGTGATAGATAGTTGTTGTTTTGGCGTTTAGGGGTTGAAAGCACCGTCATCTCCCTTGTCCTCCAGAGGATCTGCAAGTGCGTGCGTGTGTGCGTTGAGTTTGGAGTCTACAGTCTTGATATACTCCATTCCGGCCGATGAATGGTGCTCCGGCCGGAACTTGATGATATCGCTCTGAAACTGTAGGTAAATGGTGCCGGTGGGACCATTACGGTGCTTGGCAATGATGTATTCGGCCAGTCCCCTAAGGTCTTTTCCATCCTTGCTCTCGAGGATGTCGTAGTACTCCGGTCGGTGGATGAAGCAAACCATGTCGGCGTCTTGCTCAATCGCTCCCGATTCACGTAGGTCGGAGAGCTGTGGTTGCTTGCCCTCTCGTTGCTCAACACCACGGTTGAGCTGTGAGAGTGCGATGACGGTGATGTCTAGCTCCTTGGCGAGTTGTTTCAGCGATCGAGAGATTGTACTGACCTCTTGCTCACGGTTGGCATTTTTGCCTAGTCCGCTGGCGGTCATCAGCTGTAGGTAGTCGATGAAGATTACTCTCACGCCATCGGATCGGACCAGTCGGCGGGCTTTGGAGCGTAGGTCGAAAATGGTCAGTCCGGCATTGTCGTCGATGAATATCGGAGCGCGCTCCAGGTCGCCTAGGCCGGAGGTGAGTTGCCCGATCTGGGCATCGGTGAGCATACCTCTCTTGATGCTGTCGTTGGGGATCTCTGTATGGTTGACCACAAGTCGTGTCATCAGCTGGTTTTTACTCATCTCCAAGCTGAAAATGGCGATAGGTATATGGTAGTCCACTGCCATGCTGCGGGCCATAGAGAGGACAAGTGCGGTCTTTCCCATTGCCGGACGTGCCGCAATGATCACGAGGTCACTTTTTTGCCATCCGGAAGTCACCTTGTCGATATCCGGGAAGCCTGTTTCGACCCCACTCATACCATCGCTTCGGGCCGCGGCTTTTTGGATCTCATTGATCGTGTTGTTGATCAGCTCATTGACCCTTTGTACATCATCCTTGTTGGCACCTTGGGTGATCTCAAAGAGTCGAGTCTCTGCTTGTTGCATGGTGTCGACCACACTGATCTCGTCGTTGAACGAGTTTTTGATCACCTCGTTGCCAAAGGAGATGAGTTGGCGCTGTACCATCTTGTCGTACAGCAAGCGTGAGTGTGCTTCTAGGTGAGCTGTGCTGTTGACGATCGCCGCCAGTGTGGGGATATAGGTCAGCCCCTGTGTCTCTTTGAGATCTCCATTGACTCGCAGTTGCTCGATTACCGTCTGGATGTCTATTGGTTTTTCTTCCAGTGCGAGCATTTGGATGGCCCGAAATATCAGCTTGTTCTTGGGGTCGTAAAAGCACTCCTCCTCTAGGATCTCATCTACTTGCGAGAAGGCATCCTTTTCCAGGACCAAGGCTCCAAGCACTAGACGCTCTATCTCTAGATTGTTGGGCGGAATGGTGTTGGAGAGTACTTTGGCAACATTTTGCGGAATCAGCGAGGTGCGTTGGGAGAGTGGCCCTTTCAGCACTTCGGTGGGTTCGTCGGGGAGGTTGCTTGCGACACTGTTATCTTTGGGAGACATATTGGGTTGTTGCGGTGGCTTGGGGGGTTAGTCTAGCTTGAGTACAGCCAAAAAGGCCTTTTGTGGCACTTCCACTGTGCCGATCTGCTTCATGCGCTTCTTGCCTTCCTTTTGCTTTTCTAGGAGTTTGCGTTTGCGTGAGACGTCTCCTCCGTAGCATTTGGCGGTCACATCTTTTCGTACAGCTTTGATTGTTTCTCGTGCGATGATCTTTGCTCCGATAGCGGCTTGTATGGCGATCTCAAACTGTTGTCTAGGGATTAGCTCTTTCAGTTTTTCGCACATGCGTCTGCCGAGAGCTTCGGCATTATCCACGTGGGTCAGTAGCGTGAGTGCATCCACTTGCTCGCCATTTAGCAGGATGTCCACTTTTACCAGTTTGGAGGGTCGGTAGTCGTGGATATGGTAGTCAAATGATGCGTAGCCCCGTGAGACGCTCTTTAGTTTGTCATAAAAGTCTATGACGATCTCTCCCAACGGAATATCGTAAGTCAGCTCTATTCGGTTGCCAAAAAGGTAGTCTTGCCTGATCAGCTCTCCACGCTTTCCGAGACAAAGGGTCATGATCGGACCTATGTAGTCCGTTGTGGTGATCACACTTGCTCGAATGTAGGGCTCTTCTATGTGGTCTATATTTACAGGATCGGGCATGCCGGATGGGTTGTGCACCTCCAGTACGGTCCCTTGCTTGGTGTGGACTTTGTAGGATACGTTGGGCACAGTCGTGATTACGCTCATGTTGTACTCACGATCCAAGCGCTCTTGTATGATTTCCATGTGGAGCAGGCCCAGAAACCCACAGCGAAAACCAAAGCCCAAGGCGACTGAGCTTTCCGGTTGAAAGGTCAGCGAGGCGTCGTTGAGCTGGAGCTTCTCGAGGGAGGATCTGAGGTTCTCAAACTCCTCCGGGGCGATCGGATAGACTCCGGCAAAGACCATGGGCTTCACCTCCTCAAATCCGGCGATGGCCTTTGTCGCTCCATTCTTTACGGTCGTGATGGTGTCTCCCACCTTTACCTCTGTGGAGGTCTTGATCCCGGAGATGATGTAGCCCACATCACCGGTCCTGATCTCATCTTTGGGCATCATTCCGAGTTTCAGCGTCCCTACCTCGTCTGCCTCGTACTCCTTGCCGGTATTGATGAACTTCACTTGCTCGCCTTTTCGGAGCACCCCGCTCTCAACCTTGAAGTAAGCGATAATCCCCCGAAAAGCATTGAATACGGAGTCAAAAATCAAGCACTGCAGGGGCGCATCCGGGTCTCCTGTGGGTGCCGGTATACGCCGGACGATAGCTTCGAGGATACTCTCCACTCCCTCGCCCGTCTTTCCGCTGGCCTGCAGGATCTCATCACGTTCACAGCCAAGTAGGTTCACGATCTCATCTCCGATCTCCTCCGGCCTTGCACTGGGGAGGTCAATTTTGTTGAGTACAGGTATGATCGTCAGGTCGTGCTCAAGTGCCATGTAGAGGTTGGAGATGGTCTGGGCTTGGATCCCTTGTGAGGCATCCACGATCAAGAGGGCCCCCTCGCAGGCGGCGATGGAGCGCGAGACTTCGTACGAAAAGTCCACGTGCCCCGGTGTGTCGATTAGGTTGAGCACATAGTCCTCTCCGTTGAGTGAGTAATCCATCTGTATGGCGTGGCTCTTGATCGTGATTCCACGCTCGCGCTCCAGGTCCATGTTGTCCAATACTTGGTCTTGGGCATCACGCTCCGAGACCGTCTGAGTGTACTCCAGCAGACGGTCCGCAAGTGTGCTTTTCCCGTGGTCGATGTGAGCAATGATACAAAAGTTGCGAATATGCTTCATTGGATTGGGCTGTTCTCTGAAATAATGTCTTCTTCCGTTGCTATAAAATAGTGTCATGTCGCTCTCCGAGGAGGGTGGGGACCGGAGGCATAGTGACTCATTGCGAGTGCTCCTGCCACGCCCATTCGTGCATGACCATGAGGATACTCCTATAAATAAGGTCTCATAAGCGCACAAAGATACCGAAAAAATGGCGTCCTTTTGCCCGATAGCATTCGTCCTATAAACCTCTTGTTCCACCCCCTTTTTTTTTGCTCCTATCCGTGAAACCGATTTCTTCTATCCGTGAAAAGTTTTGCTTCTATCCGTGAAACCGATCGCTTCT
>CAMYAB010000005.1 GCA_947253625.1 uncultured Porphyromonadaceae bacterium
TACCTCGAAGCTCTGCGCCGAATCACCGGTGTCATTTTCGACAAGACCGGCACCCTCACCGAGGGGACCTTTGAGCACGTAGAGCTCACTGTATGCGGCACAAACGACCACGACGACACCGCACGACTAGTCAAGAGCATGGAGCAACACAGCAACCACCCCGTAGCACAAGCTGTCGTCAAGAGCTTGGCACAGGCCTCCACGGTTGAGCTCCGTGACCTGCAAGAGCTGGCCGGACGTGGAATGGTCGCCAAGTACGGTGATGAGACGCTCTGCCTAGGCAACCTAACCCTGATGGAAGAAAACGGTGTACCCATCCCTGACCTTACCTCATACCCCGGAAAGACCGTCCTCTACTTTAGTCGATCCGGTCAGCTTGCCGCCACGATCACCCTTTCCGATGCCATCAAGCCTACCAGCCATGCCACTGTCACGGAGCTGCACAAGCGTGGCATCAAGCCCATCGTAATGCTGTCCGGAGACAAGGAGGATGTAGCGACCCATGTGGCAAAGGAGCTCGGGCTGGACGAAGCCAAAGGTGGACTACTCCCCCATGACAAAGTGCGCGAAGCCCGTGCCATCATGCAAGAGCACACCGTGGCATATGTCGGTGATGGACTAAATGACGCACCGGTGATGAACATGGCCCCGGTCGGGATAGCCATGGGAGGGCTCGGTAGCGATGCAACCATAGAGGCCGCCGACATAGTGATCCAAGGCGATGATCCCTACGCACTGGTCAATGCGCTGGACATTGCCAAAAAGACCAATACGATCGTGATCGAAAACATCGTCTTTTCGCTCAGTTTCAAGGTCGTCGTCATGGTACTGGCCACCATCGGCTATGCCAGCCTCACCTTGGCGATTATCGCAGACGTCGGTGTGACACTGCTGGCGGTATTCAATGCGGCTAGGATCTTACGATTCAGAGGGACTCAACCGGAGCTCCAAAAATAAAAGTAGGCGGATTGATGATGTACAGATGCTCCGACGCCCTGGTGATGGCGGTGTAGAGCCAGCGACAAAACGACAGATCGATCATCTCCGGTGTCAAGTACCCAAAGCTCAGGTAAACATGCTTCCACTGTCCACCCTGAGCCTTGTGTACGGTCATAGCGTAGCCATACTTGATCTGGAGGGCATTGAGGTAAGGGTCCTTCCGCAGCTTCCGAAAGAGAGACTGCCGAGAGGTACACTCTGGATAGTCCTTCGAGACAGCGTCAAATAGCTCTTGACGCCGCTCCGGGGTCAGCGAGGCGGTACCGGAGTAGAGGCTGTCCAGCATCACCTTACCCTCCACTATGCCCCCCTCCGAGTCCTCCAGCTCCACGTCACGAAACGTAAAGCCATACAGCTTTTTCTCACCACGGCTCCTAATGACCCTCAGGAGCTCCCCATTGGCCACGAAGCCACTGATCGGCTTCCCGTCCGCATCGGTTGGCACGTGTAGATAGTTGTTGCGCACCACCATCACCTGCTCACCGGGCAAGACCTCCTCGTCATAGTAGAGCGTCCGATGCCGTATTCCTCGATTGAACTCCTCTGCATCCCTGTTGGAGCGCGTCACCACCACCGTCTCTTCCTCCCCCACTTTGGCAAAAGAGTCCTCCACATACTCCGGCAGGTCCCGACCGTTGATGATGGTGATCTCGCCACCCTCTCTCGGCATACTCAGTAGGGGCTCCGTCCAAGGGTGGTGATTGGCGAGATTGAGGATCACGGTGCGCAGCTCATAGCTAGTCAGGACGATATCTCCGGCCGACTCCTGGCGGACGATATCCGTCAGTGCACCCGAAAAAACCGGGTACCCATACCCCCCCAGATAAGCTTCGTTCAACGCAGGACTGAGCTCCGTCCCTATAGGTGGCAGCTGGGCATCATCACCCACAAAAAGGACCTTGGAGCTTGGGGTGTTGCAGCAGTACTCCAGCAAATCATCTAGCAGACAGCCCGACCCAAAAGTAGTCGGCCCATCCGGGACATTACTGATCATCGATGCCTCATCCACGACGTAGAGGATCCCCTCTCTCTCCTTATTGTAGCCCAGCTCATACATCGACTCCATCCCCCCCACCACACGCTCCCGATAGATGGCACGGTGGATCGTACTCGCCGGCAGACCGCAGTAGGCTTGTAGCACCTTTGCCGCCCTACCGGTAGGGGCCAGCAGACACACCTTCATCCCACTTGTCGCCACCATCCGTGCAAAAGCCCCCACCAGCGTACTCTTTCCCGTACCGGCATAGCCACGCAGCACGAAAAAAGCATGTGGCGCACTGTAGCCCAAAAACTCCTCCAGCTGCGCCATCACTCGAAACTGCGACTCGGTAGGCGTAAAAGGGAAATAGTTGAGGATTTTTTGCTCAATTGGCATTTTTATCTTACCTTAGCAGTGATTTTGGATGTCCAAAGATACGTAGTTTGGCCAAAGTTTACTAACTTTGTAGCAACGGTGGACCAAGATACCACATTTTGGTCTGCTCACCTGATTTGAAAGCATAAAATAACAAGTATAATCCCCGTATGAAGAATGTTTTAAAGATTGTTTTGGTCCTCGTCATTATTGGACTTGGGTATGCGTGCATCGCCAGCATTCGTGGATCGATCTCCTTTGCCCGCACAAAAGAAGCCCGTGACGCCGAGATCATTCAGGCGCTGATGGACGTACGTACCGCCCAGATAGCGTACAAGCAGGAGTACCTGGTACACACTCCCTCGATCGACACTCTCCGTGATTGGCTTGCCAACGGTAAGGTCAAGACAGTCCGCAAGCAGTTGGAGCTGACCGAGAAGCAACTCGAGGACGGCATGACCGAAAAGGAGGCTGTCAACATCGTCAAAAAAGCCGAGGCTACCGGCAAGTGGAAAGAAGCCGAGGAAAAGGGACTCTCTCGTATCGAAAACGGGGTGCGTGTCTCATTCCGTCGCGACACGCTTGAGGCCAACCCTGCCGAGACCCTCTTCCCAAAAGGCTATGACCTCAGCAAGTTTGGCTACGTACCCACGCTGAGTGGGGTGGAGTTCCAGATGGATACCGCGAGTGTCATCACCGGATCCGGCTACGACATCAAGGTGTTTGAGGCCAAAGTACCCTACACCGCCTACCTCGGTGACCTCGACAAGCGTGAGCTGGGCAACCTGATCGACAAGCAAGAGCAACTGGGACGCTACCCCGGACTCAAGGTGGGCTCCCTGACCGAAGTCAACAACTACGCAGGCAACTGGGAGTAAGCACTCTCCCGATGGGGATACACCCCCAAAAACAGACCTAGGCACCACCTCTGCACGCCCCTTCGGGGACGAAGCACTGGTGGTGCTTTTTTTACCACTTCGCCATCCCCCTCTCTTGACCGACATGTCCAACGCGCATCCAGCCCCAAGTCGAGCACACGTCCTCTTCACCAACGACAAGATCTATCTCGCCGTGGAGGATGTGACCGATGGGCACCTAGTGTCCTCTCTCTGCATCGACACCGACGGCACGCCACAGTCCGTATCCACCCATTTTTTTGAGCGGCCGGAGCTGTCGCAACCCTACACCGACACCACTCTGTACATAGACTACGGAGGCAAGTACTGCATCGTGCCACAGAGTTTTTTGGGCCAGGGGATTCCCTCCGCCGTTTGGCTGGGCGACAAAGACGAGGAGACCCACGTCCTAAAGAGTCTGCTTCCCGATCAGCAGTATGGCATCATCTACTCCATTCCGCGCATGATCCATGAGTTTTGCGAGCGTTCCTTTTCGCTCCAGACCTACCGACACCCTATAGCCCCACTGCTCTCCTGCGTAGCCACCCATAGCCGACGCAACCCACAGCCCACACTTGTGGCAGTCCTCCACTCCACGACCATAGACCTCATCCACTACCGAGATGATCGGCTGGAGCTCGCCAATCGCTACCGCATCCAAAACGAAGTCGACGCACTCTACTACATATCTGCAGCCTGGAGACACTTTGGACTCATAGGGGCATCGGATCACCTCGCACTCTTTGGCGAAAATCTCGATATGCTCAAGAGTCTCAGAGATCTACTCACCGACTCCATCGCACACCTCACGCTCAACGACTACGCCGCACTGGGTGCCAAACGACCGGCTCTACCACCGGAGCTACCCCCACTCCTACAGTTCAGACTAATATGCGCATAATCGCAGGAAAGTACGGCAAGCTACGCTTCCAAGTCCCCAAAAACTTCAAGGCTCGACCCACCACGGATCTCGCCAAGGAAGCCCTCTTCAATATTCTGGACAACCAAGTGGACTGGAGCGACTGCGACTGCTTGGACCTCTTTGCCGGGACAGGGAGCATTGGGCTGGAGATGCTGTCTCGTGGAGCAAAAAGTGTCCTCGCCATCGAGAAAGACCGCCAACACTGGGCATTCATCAAAAAAGTAGCCACCACCCTCCAAGACCCCGCCTACAAAGTCACGCAGATGGATGCGATGAAGTGGCTCAAAAGCAACGGACATACGGACAAGTACGACCTCATATTTGCCGACCCACCCTACGCCATGACCACAGAGCTGACCCTCCTACCCGGACTGATCCTCACCTCAGGGCTACTGAGCGAAAAGGGCCTGCTGGTGGTCGAGCACCCCAAAACGGTTGACCTAAGCAAGGCAACCGGATTCTTAGAGCTGCGCCACTACGGTGCCGTTCACTTTTCATTTTTCACCAATCAAACAAACTAAATCAACTATGGCAGAACTAATAGGATCACTCATCATCGGACTAATAGCCGGACTGATAGCCTCCGCAATCATGCCGGGCGGAGCCAAAGGTTGTCTATGGAATACTCTACTGGGACTGGTTGGCAGTGCCGTTGGAGGCTGGGCCTTTGGGCTCATCGGACTCGAGTCCAACGGCGGAGTGTGGGGACGACTGACTGTGGCAACGGTCGGTGCCGTCATCCTCATCGCTATCTACAACGCACTCTCCGGCAAAAAACACTGAGCACACGCTCATTTACTTGCGAGGGAGTGTCCAGTTCCCTCCACTGACCCAAGGGAGAGTCTGTTGTCACACGAGTAGCGACCGGTTTGTCGCTACTCATGCAAGTTCTCAGCACACTTAGTACAAATGTGCAAGAGGGGTATCACCTACCCTATTCTCAAGCAAAAAGAGACCCATCGGGTGTCCAAAAAGCACGCTACGCCAAGACCTGTTTTTGGGCACATCCCGGATCAATATTTTTTTCTATCCGTCTAAGCGATCGCTTCTATCCGTGAAAAGGTTTGCTTCTATCCGTGAAAACTTTCGCTTCTATCCGTGAAACTCGAGGTCCGCTATAACTATTTGATTATCAACGCCACCAAAAGGTGGCTTTTTTGGCCCCCAAAATGCCTCTTTTTGCGCCTTTTTTTGGGGGATCTCGAGGTGGAAAAATGGACGGAAAGTTGCCACACCTTTTTACAACCGCGGAGATGAGTGGGGGGAGGGGTACTCAACAACCGCTTTTGGGGCTGAGGAGCTCACCGATAGGACTACCCGGTGCGGGGCGGAAGTCGAGCCCCCAAGCACCACAGCCCGCACCGATACGTACCTCCTCCGACACCCGAAGTGGTGGGACGGCCAAGATTTTCCCGGAATGGCTCACCAGTACAGGGCAGTAGGGGCGATAGTAGGGGGGGATGCCTTGCTCCTTGAGGTACTCAAAGACATTTTTGCGCCCCTGCTTCATGCCGAGTGCCCGAAAGTGGTCCTCCGGTTGGGCACTGCGTAGCAATAGGGTCTCGGGGGCATAGGCATCTGAGATCCGTAGCCGCCCCTCTCGGACCACGCTCACTGTGCCGACCCCGGGGAGGTCAACCTCTCGCTCCGAAAGAGGACGCTCGTACAATTGCTGGGGCTGACAGATGTAGGCTCTCCGTCTGAACCTCTCGAGTAAAAAGTGCCCCTGAAACCTTGCACCACTCTCGTCCGGTGAGGAGATGAGTTGGTCGATCTGACGTCTCGAGAAGCCATGGGGGCTCAGGAGGCGGTAGAGGTAGAGCCCGGCGTGGGGAGGCAGATCGTTGAGGGCTATGCTGTGCGTCTTGGGATCGAGATAGCGGTCTCGGAAGTCCAGTACAGCGTCGCTGATGAGCGCTTGCTCCTCGGCATAGATCTCTCGACTGCGGAGGAGACTTTTTCGGAAGGCGGGATTTAGTTTCTCAAAGGCTCGGATCAGATCATGTCGGATGTAGTTGCGCTTGATGCGTGTGTCGGAGTTGGTGGAGTCCTCTACGTAGGGGAGGTTATGGCGGTGCAGGTAGTCGAGGATCTCGGCTCGTGTGGTGGTGAGGAGTGGCCGCCAGATGTACCCATTGTACTCCTGCATGCCGATGAGGCCCTCACCTCCGGTTCCACGTGCGAGGTTGAGCAATATCGTCTCGACCTGGTCATCAGCGTGGTGTGCGACAGCTATATATGCAGCGCTGTAGTGCTCTCGCAGTCGCTCCAGCCAGCGATAGCGAATCTCTCGTGCGGCCATCTCTATAGATAGGTGCTCTCGCTCGGCATAGCGGATGGTGTCCTCGTGGTAGACCTCCAGCTGGACCGTGGGATAGCGATCGGCTATCAGCTCTCGGACGAAGGCTTCGTCTCGATCACTCTCACTGCCTCTGAGGTGAAAATTGACATGTGCGGCAATGACTGAGTAGCCCTGCCGGCACAGTCTGTCGAGGAGGGCCACAGAGTCTGCCCCGCCACTGAGTCCGAGTATGATTCTGTCGTTTTTGTCGGGTTGGGGAAGTGCCATAGGTGCAAAAAAAAGACGACGGAGTACCGGCCAATTTAGGCGGTCCTTCCGTCGTCCTTATTACTCATCGATACAATACCAATTCCCAATCCCCACTTCATGGTCCACGGTGGACCTAGGGTATGGGGTGGGTGGGGAGTGTCAGTCTGCTTTTACCTCCTGACGGACCTCCTCAGCGAGCTCCGGATCTACCAGCACCCGACCACAGTACTCACATACGATGATCTTTTTGTGTGCTTGTACATCGAGCATCCTTTGGGGCGGTATCTTGTTGAAGCACCCCATGCAGGCGTCACGGTCAATGGACACGACGGCGAGTCCGTTTCGGGAGCTTTTTCGGGTCCGGTTGAATGCGGCGAGCAGTCGCTCATCAATGAGGGCCTCCAGGTCACGTGCCTCCAGTCGGAGTCGCTCCTCGTCCTGCTTGGTCTCGGAGATGATCTGGTCGAGCTCCTCGTGCTTGTGCTCGAGGTCTTTTTGACGCTCTGCCGTCTCTTCGGCAAGGGTCTTCATCTCTTCTTGGATATTGGCGATGCGCTCCTTGTTGGTGGCAGTGCTCTTTTCGTACCCCTCTATTTGCAGGTGCTGAAACTCTACTTCCTTGGTCAGGAGGTCATACTCACGATTGTTTCGCACGGAGTTGAGTTGCTCGGAAAATCGCTCAATCGCTTGCTGGGCGACACGTGCGTCCTCTTCGTTTTGCTTATTTTTAGCCTCGAGACGCTTGATCTCCTCCTCGTACTTGGTGTAGCGAGTATGCCGTCCCTCCAGCTCATCCTCTAGCTCCTGCACCTCTAGTGGCAGCTCGCCACGGATAGTGCGGATACGGTCGATCTGAGATGCTACAGTCTGGAGTTTGTAGAGGGCCTTGAGGCGCTCTTCTACGCTTACCTCTCTAGGTGTCTCTTCTTTTTTCTTAGCCATATGTCACTTGACGTAATGAATGGGGTTTTCACAGGAGTTTGCCTTGTGAAGCACAAAGGTACCTTTTTTCTCCGACAAAATGTCGGTCAGGAGCTGTACGGAGAGTTGCTCGCTCTCGTAGTGGCCGATTGTCGCAAGTGTCACCAAGTCCTGTGCATCCCAAAAGTCGTTGTACTTGGCCTCTCCGGTGATGAATAGATCAGCTCCCTGTCCGGCTGCTTCGCGGATCAGAAAGGCTCCGGAGCCACCACAATAGGCCACTTTCTGGATAGGATCTCTGAGGATCTTGCTGTGTGCGACATTCCGGATGGGTTGCCAGGATTTCAGGCGCTCCATGAACTCTCCAAAGGGAATCGGGGTGGGCAAAGTGCCGATGATGCCGGCACCAATGAGCGGATCCCGATAGCGAAGTGGGTAGAGGTCGACTGCCGGCTCCTCGTAGGGGTGTGTGGCAGCGATGACCTCTCGGGCAAGTGTCAGCTGATCCCGGCGTAGAAGTATGGAGACCATCTCCTCGCGCTCGGCATGCCACTCGTGGGGCTTGCCCACATGAGGATGCGCCTGCTCTCCGGGGCAGAAGCGCCCCACCCCATCGGTACTAAAGGAGCACCCCGTGTAGTCGCCCTGCTGCCCCAGCTGTGCGCCCCAAAAGGCGGTCCGCAAGCGGTCTGCATCACCTACCGGCAGGTAGGTGGTGAGCTTGTAGTGGTAGTCCGAGAGTGGCAAGAGTGCTCGGCAGGACTGCAGCCCCATTTTGTGCGCCCAATAGTGGTTGAGCCCGATAGGGGAGTTGTCGAGGTTGGTATGTGCGGCATAGAGGACTAGATCGTGCTTGAGCGCATAGGCGACACACCGCTCGACATAGCTCCGTGGGGTGATCTTTTTGAGCGCATGAAAGAGGATCGGATGGTGCGTGATCACAAGGTTTGCGCCCACACTGAGTGCCTCTTTCAGCACCGCCTCGGAGACATCCACCGCCACCAGTACCCCGGTCAGCTCTTGATCGGTGTCACCGACTTGGAGTCCGGAGTTGTCGTACCCTTCTTGGAGGAGAGGGGGGACTTTGGACTCAAAGAAACGAAGTAATTCGCTGACTTTCATGCTCACTGTGCGTTGTTGCTTTTGACTTGTCGCAGTAGCTCGTCGACAGCCGCTTTGAGCTGAGCATCGTAGTTTTGGAGATTTTGCTCCGGAGTATTGTAGACCTCGATATCGGGGTGCAGAGTGGTGTTTTCCAAGGTATTTCCCCTGAGATCCTTGACCGTCACTTGTGGAACACCAAAGACCAGCGAGGGATCCACCTGTGTCTCCCACCACACGGCGGTCATGGTTCCGGCTACGGGTGCCCCCACCAGCTTACCGATCCCCAGCTCCTTGTAGGTCCAGGGGCTACCGTGGGCATCGGAGTAGTTTCCCTCGGAGATGAGCATGACAGATGGCTTGTGCCACTGCATGAAAGGCTCACTGCCAATGTACTGTCCGCGTGGCACAAATCGAGCATACTCTCGGCCACTGAGCAGGATAGCCAGGTCGTTGTGCAACCACCCGCCACCATTGAAGCGGGTATCCACGACGACAGCATCGCAATTGCGATACTTGCCCAGCAGATCCCTAAAGACCGTCCGGTAGGAGCGGGAGTCCATGTCCTGCACGTGGACATAGGCAATACGACCGCCACTCCACTCACGCACCATCTCGGCACGCTGTGCGATCCATCGCTCGTAGAGTAGCTCTCCCTCCTCAGCAAGGGAGATGGACCTCACGGACTCCTCCACCACCTTGCCGTCGGTGTCTCGCATCGTCAGCCGGAGTCGCTCGTCGGCATGGCCGTTGAGGTAATACTCGATAGGCTTGTCCGGGGTAATCTCCCGGTCGTTGACCTTGAGGATCACCACGCCGGGCTTGGCTATGCTCTGCGCACGATCCATAGGGCCGGCAGTCATCACCTCCAAGATCCGCACACCTGGACCACTGTACTCATCATCATAGAAGAGTCCGAGGCTACCGGTCGGACGCTCGGCCGACTTTCTGTACCTGGCTCCGGTATGAGAGGCATTGAGTTCGCCGAGTAGCTCACTGAGTAAGTCGGCAAAGTCGTAGTTATTCGACACCTCGGGGAGGAACGAAGCATAGTTTTTGGCATAGCCCTCCCAGTCCACTCCGTGGAGGTTTTCGTCATAAAACTTATTCGCCACTTGCTTGACGACATGGTCGTAGATGTATGCCCGCTCCTCGGGGCGATTATTCTCCACCTCAGCGGCGCAGGTGATAGGTGTCACGGAGTTGCCCTCAATCTTTTTTGCGCCATTGTAGCTCATGAGGTAGAGTGTTTTGTCGTCCTTGCCCAGCTTGAGCGTACCCATACCGGTATTAGGGACGAGCAACTCTGTATCCCCCTTGACGAGGTCGAGTGCGTAGAGGCTGGTCACGCCATCAAAAAGGGCAAGATAGTAGAGTTTTTCGCCTTTTTTGTCCATGGCAAATCCGCCTTGATACCCGGTCGTACGCGTCACGGGCTGAGTGCGATATATGCGATTTTTTAGCTCAAAAGTAAGCGGTTTGACCTGGTCCTCCGTCTTCTCATCACCGGACTTAGCCTCATCCTCACCCTTGTCTGCCAGCAGGATCTCACGCTCCTCAGCATCAAGGTTGTATTGGTCGTAAGCTTCTTGATCTAGGAACATCAAAAAGATGTCCGACTGTGATCCCCAGCTGCCATGGCTACGATAGCCCCGACGATCGGAGTAAAAAGCCACCGCTTTTCCGCCCATGACGAAGTCGGCTCCGCTGTCCGAATACCCGCTTTCTGTCAGGTTGATGATCTCGCCGGACCCATCAGCCTTGACCAGTGCGACGTCGGTGTTGTTCCATCCACCTACGCCAATGTAGTTGGAGAGGAGCCATCTTGAGTCCGGGCTCCAGGCGAAGTGCTGGTCGCCATCCGAGTAGGAGTAGTTGAATACCTTGTTCATCACCTCATACTCTGTTCCCTTCTCCAAGTCCAGGACATAGAGTGCCGTCCTATCGCGCAAAAAGGCGATTTTCTTGCCATCCGGGCTGAAGACAGGTTGCTGAGAGGGTGCGACATCATTGGTCAGCTGACGCTCTTTCAGTTCGGTCGCGTAGGTAAAGAGTTTCTCGTCCTTCCGCACCAATTCGGTCATATACAAGTTCCAGCTGCCATCTCTTTCAGCGGCATAGACCAGCCGGCGTCCATCGGGAGCGAAGGAGACATCACGCTCCTGACTGGGAGTATTGGTGATCCTGCGAGTGGTATTGTACTCAATACTGGTCACAAAGACCTCCCCACGTACGACAAAGGCCATCTCCTGCTCGTTGGGTGAGATGTCCGCTGACCCAAATCCGCCCGTGTATGTCTGGTACTCCACCGGTGCTGTGTTGTAGTCAGCCACTATCTGTACGGGTACTTGTCGAGGGGTACCGCCCTGTGGGAGGTAGTAGATCTTGCCATTCCACGAAAAGGTGGCATTGCCCATCCTATCCACGCTCAGCGAACGCACCGGGTGCTTCTTGAAGTGAGTCAGTTGCTCTACCGGACCACCCTCCGCAGCGGCACGGTAGACATTGAAAGTCCCATCCTGCTCGCTGGTGTACAAAAAGGACGTCTGCCCCGGTAGCCATACCGCATTACGGTCCTCTCCCTTGAAGGTAGTCACCTTTCGGTACGATCCGCCCCCATCGCCCGGGGTCCACATCCATATATCACGTGCGATCGGAGAAGTATGGTGCTTCCGATAAGGATCCTCGTACCCTTTCACGTCCGTGAAGAGTATTCGCCCATCCTGTCCAAGCGAGGGCTCCTGCATCGTGACGGCAGAAAAGATACGCGGACGTCCGCCCTCTATCGACTGCACATACAGTTGCTCAAAAGAGCCGTACGGGAAGATCCCCATATTGGCAGCCGGTCGGATATTGGCCGTATAGAGCAGGTGATCGTTGTCATAAAAAGCTACCGGCACCTGGTTCTTGCTATTGACATAGCTGATCCGTCGTGCCTCTCCTCCCTCTCGGGCGGTGACATATACGTTGAAGTTGCAGCCGTCTCGGTCCGAGGCAAAAGCAATCTTGGAGCCATCCGGACTCCAGATGGGGGCCTTTTCATAGGCTCGGTTGGAGGTTATCTGGGTAGCCTTTCCGCCGGCCACAGGCACCGTGTAGATATCCCCACGGTAAGAAAAGGCAATGTCACGGCCATCCGGACTGATCGCCGGATACCTGAGCCATGAGGGCTCAGACTGCCGAGCCGATGCCGATACCAGCGAAAAGAGAGCAAGTACAGCTAGAGGGATCAAACGCTTCATAAATACAAAAAACTACTAAAGGTATTGATTAGTTGATGATTAAGTCTATATATACCGGGAAATGGTCCGAGAATCCACCTCCGCTGTAGTGCGTTCCGCGAAAAGAACGCTTGGGTCGTCCCTCCAAGCTCATGTACTCGGGGCTAAAGACCCGCTGTCCGATCGTGTCCACATGCAACCTCTGTCGATCATCCAGCAAAGCACCCGACACCATGATCTGGTCCGGCAACCAGGCTCCTTGCTCAAAGTAGTGGGAGCCCACTCCCTCCTCCTCTAGTGGCAACGCCAGGTTGTACAGCCGATCACTCCGATAGTCTCCGTGGGCCTCTTTGGCCGAAAAAGTCCGGAGCGAATCCAGGACAGCTCTGTCACCGGGGGTATCATTGAAGTCTCCCATCACCACTATCCTGGGGGTCGGACGCTGATCTACAATGTGGTCCAGCACACGGTGGATCTTGGCGCAGACTCTGCCCCGCTTCTCCTCCGAGGCACGCACCCCTCCTCGGCGACTGGGGAGATGCACCACCAGCACATCCAGTGGCTCTCCCGTCTTTTTGTCCTCCAGCACCACCCATAGGGAGTTGCGCCCGGATCCGGACCGCTCCTGTCGGGTACGTGGGTCACGCCGGATAGGATAGTACAGGGGCTCCCCATAGTGTGGGATCTCGTACGCCTCCAGTTGCCTAAAGTGCTTCGGGTGCCACAGCAACGCCACATCGATCCCTCTCGGGTCGGCACCACGGCTCACGGCCATGCGGTAGTCCTGCGAGCGCAGGATCCGGTGGTCGACGAGGTCTCGCACCACAGCTTGGTTCTCCACCTCCACCAGCCCCACCACAGCCGGATAGCCCCACTCGCCCAAGTCGGAGAGCACACGGGCCGTCTGCTTGATCTTGGTGTGGTACTTACCCTCTGTCCAGTGGTAGGCACCGGAGGCCAAAAACGCCTCATCGGCCGACCGAGGGTCATCGGAGGTGTCAAAGAGGTTCTCAACATTGTACGACACCACCCTCAGCCGCGCTCCTCCCTCCTGTGCAAGCACCATGCCCTCCATCACGAGCAGCGAGAGAGCCACCCCAAGCATCCACCCCAAGCCGAAGAGCCACCGACCCGGGCGGACGCTTCCACGCCACACCCCGTCGGTGACACCATAGTGAGAGTGGGTCCTTGGCTCGAGAGATGCAAGCACACCGGTCCCAAGTGATTACGCCTTTACAGGAGCGTGCTTGAGGATATCCAGTAGGTGCGCCCACACATGTTGCATGGTCGACACCTCCATTCGCTCATTTGGCGAGTGGACATCACGCATCGTCGGGCCAAAGGAGACCATATCCAGCTGCGGATACTTCTGCTTGAAGAGGCCACACTCCAGGCCGGCATGGATTGCCTTCACGGCCGGAGCCTTGCCAAACAAGCGTTTGTAGCTATCCACGACTACTTTGAGGATCTCAGAGTCCATATTGGGCTCCCATCCGGGATAGCCGTCACGCTCGTAGACATAACCCTCTGCCAGCGAAAAAGCGGTGGTCACCATATCGCCCGCCATCTCCAGCAGAGACTCATTGGAGCTACGTTGCGAGGTCTCCACGAAGAGGACATCATAACCGTCCTCGTTTTGCATCTTCACCGAGGCCAGGTTGGTAGAGGTCTCCACCAAGCCCTCGATGGCATGGCTCATCGTGAGCACTCCGTGCGGACAAGCGATCAAAGCGGCAATCAAGCGATCCGATGTCTCCTCATCGATACAAAACTCCGGCTTGGTTGTCGTCGACACCGTTATCTTCACACCCTCATCGACCCCCTTTAGCTCGCCCTGTACTTGTGCGCAAAAGTGGTTGACACAGGCCACCACGCTCTCTTTGTCGCTCGGGTCTACCCCGATCACCGCATGGCCCTCACGTGCGATCGCATTGTGCAGGTTGCCGGCATCGATCTCGGCCAGCTCATAGTCCACATCGGCACTCAGCTCATACAGCGTCCGAGCCAGGATCTTGACTGCACTGCCCAGCCCCAAGTGGATATCTCCGCCTGAATGTCCGCCACGCAACCCGGTCACATCTATCCGCAGATAGACCTGGTCGGGGTCGGCATAGGTCTTGGTGTACTTCATTTCCACCATAGTTCCCTTGCCACCGGCACAGCCGATGAACATCTCCCCCTCGTCCTCACTGTCGAGATTGAGCAGGATATCGCTCTCAAAAAAACTCCGCTCCAGCTCCATCGCTCCGGTCAGACCCGTCTCCTCATCCACCGTAAACAAGCACTCCAGAGGACCATGCTCAATATCGTCGGATGCCAGGATCGCCAGCTCGATAGCCACACCGATACCGTTGTCGGCACCCAGGGTGGTCCCTTTGGCCTTTAGCCAACCATCCTCAATGTAGGTCTGGATCGCATCGGTCTCAAAGTCAAAGTCCACATCCTTATTTTTCTCACACACCATGTCCATGTGACTTTGTAGGACAATGCTCTTGCGATCCTCGTACCCCTTGGTCGCCGGCTTGGAGATCAGGATATTGCCGGCCTTGTCCTTTTTGCACGGCAGGTTGTGCTCCTTTGCAAAGGCCTCTAGGTAGGCGATCACCTTCTCCTCCTTCTTGGACGGACGGGGGATCTTGGTCAGTTGGTCAAAGTACTTGAATACAATTTTGGGCTCTAGGTTGATCATAACTTGTCTATATCATTAAGGGGTTTTGGCCATCACATTGGACAGCATGTTCGTAAAGAGAGCACGTCGCACGAAGTGGCTTTTGGGGCACAATCATTGGGGCAGAGACTTGACTCTGCACAAGACAACAAAAGCGGCAAAGTAGAGCTGGACTCTGTACGACACTCTCCAAATATCCTTGCCTCGTAAAGATACTCATTTCAGTCTGATTTGGAAAAACCCTGTTCGGCAAAAAGTCTCCGCCCTCCTCCAAAGTCTTGTTGACCCACCGGAGATCGCAAAACAGAGTATCGACACAGGTTGCAAAATCCGATGCCTTTTCCTCTCCGGACAACCCCTCAAAAAGGGTAAAAAGACGACGTTTCGGGGGTCAAAAAAGTCCCCTCTCGGGAGCATTGGCAATCAGACACTTACAGTGAACGTCGAGTTTCACGGATAGAAGCAATCGCTTAGACGGATAGAAGAAATCGCTTAGACGGATAGAAGAAATCGCTTAGACGGATAGAAGAAAAATTGACACCCCACTCCTCCGGAGTCTTTTGCCCCCTATTTTGGTCAAAAAAAAAGGGCTGTTGCACGAAGGCGATCGGCTTAGTTTTTTTTTCGGGCGACGGGCTTGGTCACCTGCGCAAGTACGCTCACCTCCTCGCCGTACAGTAGGAGCTGGAGCTTGGGGTCCTGCATACCGACCCACCAGAGGTGTAGCTGTATGGTGGGACGTGCAGACGCTATCGACACATTTAGGCTGGCACAAAAAAAGAGAATGTTGCACGAAGTGCCATTCTCGCACATTTGAAGCAAATGTGCTGAGACTTTGCACGAAGGATGAGATGCAAGGCCTGAGGATGAGGGCAAGGTGCACGTAGGGCACCAAGGCCTACCTGGCCGAAGGGAGCGTACTCACGTACGTGACCTAGGCCGAATTCCGAAAGCAACGCCGCAGATCGCCTTCGTGCAACAGTCTCAAAAGAGTAAAAGGGCAAGTAGCCCGGAACGGTGAGGCATAATAATAAGGGGAAAAAGAAAAAGGCCTCCGACAGGGAAGTGAATCACGATCCACTCCTCCTGCGGAAGCCTGTTGTTTTTGTTGTGTATTAACTAAGTCGGGGCAACTTTACTTTTTGTGCTTATGAAAGAAGAGGTTGCCGGTCAGGTCATTGAAGTACACCGTGTAGATCCCGGCTTCTTTGGCCGTGACCTTCCAGTTTTGACCCCCGGCGGCAATGCTAAAGTCGGTGGGGAACTGATCCTTCTTTTCGCCACCCCAGCTTTTGGACCAAGCGGCATTGGCACGTAGCTTGAACTCACCCTCCTTGAGCGTGATCTCTCTACCGATCCAGAGGTGTGGCTCGGTCTTGGACTGCTCGAGGGAGAGGTCGTGATCCCAGTCGATACCGGCGGTACCGATAATACCGATCTTGTCGTATGTATCCTTGGCGGATGCATCATAGGGCTCAAACACAATGGTCGCCTTGGAGGGATCGAGCGTACCCCTATTGACCGTGAAGGTAATGTGGTAGTACCCGGCTGCTGACCCTGCTGGTAGCTTGATATCGCCACCGCTCATATCGAGCTTGCCGTCCTTTAGCCCCAGGATATTATTCCATGCGCCGATGCTGGCTTCGGGGAAGATCTTGAAGGCGGCATCCGCCTTGAGGTAGCCGTAGTAGTGGTATTTCAAGGCGTTGTTGTCGTCGGCAAAGAGGAGGTGATCGTTGTTTTTCTCCTGCCACACAGGTGCGCCGTCTCTACCACTGAGGTTTCCTACAAGGAAGTAAAGATCGGGGCGAACAGCGACAAAGAAGGGGGTGACAGTCAGCTCCAGTGGTGCCGAAGTGGTCTTGTAGCTCTCAAGCGTAGCGGGGTTGCCTTTGATAGCCAAGGGCAGTGCCTCTACGGTGACAGCGACCTTTCCGGGTTTGTCGCACTCCATTTCCAGCTCGGTGACAAGCTTTTTGTTGAGCTCGGTGAGGGGCAGAGAGATCCGGCGAACACCCGTGGCTATCGGGAGCTCAATCCGCTTCTTGCTCCCTGCTCGGGTGAGGACGAGAGTGTAGGTGGCGGAGAGCTTGTCTCCGTACTTGGCGGCACTCCAGTGGAGGTCAAGGGTACCGGTACTCTCCGGCGTAATCGTCAGCACAGTGGAGGCAGGCTTGTCCAGCGTGGCAGGTACCTTGGTGGAGAGGACAGCGTCAAAGCTCTCCATAGGATCTTTGCTGCTGCATCCTGCTGCGAGGGAGAGGATGAGTATGATCAGAGTGGCGGATGCCAGGTAGTGTATTTTATTCATAGTCTGAGTCATTTGCTTTTGGGACGAAGATTAGGATTGGCAAGCGCATCTGCGGCAGGGATGGGGTAGAGTACTCTGTCGGCAGTCAGTGCTGCTCCGCCGGGCCTTCCACCCTTCCACTCCCATAGGTAGCTACCGGAGGTGAAGAGTCCAAAGCGGATTAGGTCGGTACGACGATGTCCCTCCCAGTAGAGCTCTCGCCCACGCTCGTCGATGATCTTGGCGAGGACGAGGTTGTTTTCCGGTGCGACACCTGCACGGGTGCGGACGAGGTTGAGGTAGTTTAGCCCCTTGCCCTTGTCAGCCTCTCCTCTAGCGGCACACTCAGCATAGATGAGGTACATCTCGGCGAGACGGAAGAGGGGGAAGTCCAGATCGCAAAAGTCGGCGTGACTGCCGGGCTTGCCATCGCTGGTGACGTTGGTGTACTTATAGACATAGACACCTTGGTCAAAGTCGGAGAGCTTCTCGATGGTGTCGGTTGACTTGAGGAGCAGATTGCGACTATCTGCCGTGCCGAAGAGCTTGGCAAAGGTCGGTGTGGCGCGATTGCCACCCCACTTGCTATTGGTACCGAGAATGGGGAGGAGACCTTTCTCCTTCAGCAGTTTGCACATATCATCGTTGTAGGAGGCGCCGACAAGGAAGGTGGCAGAACCGTAGCTCTGAGCGTTTTGCCCATCAGACACGATGGAGAGGATGATCTCATCGGTGTACTTGTGGTTGTCCGCCCCAAAAAGCTCGCTGTATTTCCCATGCAGTTTGTATCCTGCGGCAATGACTTTCTCAGCATACTCTGCCGCCTCGGCATAGTGTTTGGTGCCGGTGTAGACCTCTGCATTGAGGTAAACACGAGCGAGGAGCGCCTGTGCTGCGGCTTGGTCGGCACGACCGTACTCCTGCCGGCGTGCGGGCTTGAGTAGTGGCTCTATGGCCTTTAGCTCCGAGACAATGTAGTCGTAGAGCTCCTTGCGGGCGATCTTCTCGGGCGCCGTCTTTCCGGTCGGTGTCTTCTCCGTGACAAATGGAACATCCCCAAAGAGGTCCATCAGCACCCAGTACTGATAGGCACGGATGAAGCGAGCCTCCGCTTTCATCTGCTCCTTTTCCTCAGACTTGATGGGGGATTTGTCCACATTGGACAAAAACTCATTGGCGTACTTGATCTGAATGATGGAGCGATAGTAGGCTCCGGCGACAAACCCGGTACTGGCATCCCAGGTACAGTCACTCAATCCCTTTACTGCCTCATCGTTCCAGGCACACTTGACCTCGTCCGTCGGAAGCTCCTGTAGGTTGAAAAATGCTCTGGTAAAGCCTGTAAATCCGTCATCGATGCCCACGACATCATCCTCCGTGAGCGACCAGGCGCCATAGACCTTGGCCAAAGCCTGTCGAGTACCCAGTTCTGTGGTGAAGACTTTGGGTCCGGTGACATCATTGGTAGGCACCCGGTTGAGGTCACGGACGCAGGACGAAAAGAGAAGCCCGGTCAGTAGGGCTGAAGCGAGTATGGTAGTTTTTCTCATAATCTTTTGCATGGCTTAAAAGGTGAGTCCCAGACTGATGGAGTAGGTACGAGGAATGGGGTAAAACTGATAGTCTATACCTGTGGAGACCTTTCCGGGGTCGTTGTCATTCTTTGCCACCTCGGGGTCAATGCCCTTGTACGAAGTGAGGGTAAAGACATTCTGTACCGTTGCTCCAAGGTTGATACCTACCGTGTTGTTGAACACCCGACCAAAGTCGTAGCTCAGGGTCAGGTTGTCCATCTTGAGGAATGATGCATCGCGTACGTAGTAGTCGGAGAGATAGTGGTTGTTGACAAACCCGGATGCGCTGTAGTCGTGTGTCGCATTGCGGATCCATCCCGGAGGATCTTTGATCGATGTGAGGGTAGCATTGTCGCTGGAGACGTTGTCGTAGATCTTATTGCCGACATTGGCACGCAACGAGGTCGACATGGTGAGCCCTTTGTACCGGAGGGAAGTGCCGAAGCCAAATAGGAAGTCCGGTGCCGGCTTGCCACAGTGATACTTGTCGTAGTTGTCGATCTTGCCATCGCCATTGAGGTCAGCAAATACGCCCTCTATAGGCTTTCCTTTCGCATCATAGACCTGCTTGTAGACAAAGAAGGAATAGGGCTCGTAGCCCACCGAGTGGATCTGGGCATTGTTGCTGACAGCACCATTGATACCGCCCACTTCTGCACCTAGATAGGTAGGATCCTCGACCTGAGTCAGCTGAGTGATCTTGGTCTGGTTGTAGGTGGCATTGAAGTTGAGCACCCAGTTCCAGTCCTTGGTCTCGATCGGGATGTAGTTCACAGACAGCTCGGCACCCTTGTTGGTCATGGAGCCGATGTTGGTGAGGAGCTTGTTGGAGAAGTTGGCTCCCGCCGGTACCGGGATCGTATTGAGCAGGTCCTTGGTGTGCTTGACGTAGAGGTCGAGAGAGCCGTAGAGGCGTCCCTTGAGGAAGCCATAGTCGAGACCTATGTTGGTGGTGGCAGTCTGCTCCCACTTGATCTCCGCATCGTAGGCGGCCGGCTTGTACATGTTGTACCACTTGTCGCCAAAAAGGTACCTCTTCTGGTTGCCACTGAGGGCATAGACAGACTGGTAGCTATAGTTGGCGATACCGTCCTGTTGTCCGGTCAGACCGTAGCCAAGGCGGAGCTTTAGGTCGCTGATTGCGTCTACCTCCTTGAGGAAGGACTCTTCCTTGACCTTCCACGCCAGTGCCAATGAGGGGAATACACCCCAGCGATACTTGGGCGCAAAGCGAGAGGAGCCATCGGTACGCACAGTGGCGGTGAAAAGGTAGCGATCGAGCAGTGAATAATTGACACGACCATAGAAAGAGACAAGGGTATTCCGTGGCAGATCGTAGGGGAAGACCGGCTTGTTGTACTCCGTGCCTGCGGCTGTCTTTTCGGAGTACTTGTAGTCCTTGGTCATCCAGTCCTGGTAGGAGTAGCCCGCCATCAGATCGAGGCTGCCCAGGATGGCCTTGGACTCTTTCTTGTAGTTGACATAAAAGTCGAGGAGTTTATTGGTCTTCTCCTGACGGTACTTTTTGTCTAGTCCGCCCTTGCCGATGACATTTTGGTTGGTGTACTCATTGAGCGGAGCATTCACGGGGATATAGGTTCGTCCTTGTCCCACTCCGTAGTCATAGGCTAGGTTGAGGTTCATGCTCAGTCCCTTGACGAAAGGGAGCTTGTAGGTGATCATTGAGTTGGCAATGATCCGTCCTGTGGTGCCTCGGTCATCCTTCTCCATCAGGAGGGCAAGTGGATTGCGAGGGGCTAGGGCTCGGGGGATCACCTGGCCCTTGTCATTTTCGCCGGTGAGGAACCAGTAGCCGCCAAAAGGCTTGTAGATCGCCTCCTTGGACATGATAGGCTGAGTCGGATCCATCCGGACAGCGCCATCGATGGCACCCTTGTCAGCGTAGCGATTGCGGGTGTAGGAGCCTTTCACGTTTAGGGTCACGGTGAGGTCCTCGTTGAGGAAGTGAGGGGTCAGGCTCAGGTCACCGGTGACGCGTTGCATGTGGTCGGTCTTGAGGATACCCTTCTCGTCGTAATAGCCTACGGAGACACGGTAGGGGAGCCAAGAGGTGGCCCCGCTGATGCTGACGTTGTTGTCCGTACCGAGGGCGGTCTGGTAGATTGCCTTTTGCCAGTCGGTATTTTCCTTGCCCAGCATGTCGATATACTTTTGCTCGCCACTCTTCTTCACGATTGCGCGGATCTCGTCGCCTGTATAGACGTCGACATACTTACGCGGGGTGGAGACGGAGAATCGAGTAGAGGCCTGCACGCGTATCGGCTGTCCTAGGCTACCTTTTTTGGTGGTGATGATGATCACACCATTGGAGGCACGAGATCCATAGATCGCAGTGGCGGATGCGTCCTTGAGGACGTTCATCGACTCGATGTCTGCGGGGTTGATGGAGCTAAGCGGACTAGGTGCACCGGGCAGTGTGCTACCCTCCATCGGCACCCCGTCAATCACGATGAGGGGGTTGTTGGAGGCATTGAGCGAGGCACCGCCACGGATACGGATCATAGCACCGGAGCCGGGAGCTCCACCGCCTGGGACGATCTGCACACCGGCGATCTTACCGGTGATGAGCTGGTCCGGAGTGGCGATAGCCCCTTTCTGGAAGTCCTTGCTGGAGATTGTCGTGATGGAGCCGGTGAGGTCCTTTTTCTGCACCGATCCGTAGCCGATCACTACCACCTCATCGAGGAGCTCGGAGTCGTCCTTGAGGATCACATGCAGCGGAAAAGTCCGGCCAGCCACCTCTATTTCTTGGTCTACATAGCCGACGTACGAAAACAACAGTTTGTCGCTCTTTTCTACTTTTAGTTTGAATTCGCCATTGATATTGGTGATTGTACCCACGCCACTCTTGGTCGTCACACGCACGGTCACGCCGGGCATTGGGTCGCCCTGAGCGTCTGCGACGGTCCCGGTGGCAAGCACCGATTGTGCCAACGAGGCTAGGGGCATCCCGCACAGTCCCAGGATCAGGGCTGCCGAGAGAAACAAATACCTTGAGATATTTTTGCTCATAAGCTAAATGTGGTTTTTAGGAAAAAAGGATTATTTTTCGGCCGAAAGGATCACCGCAAAGCCTCCGCCCTCCACCTCATTGAGGCTGAGTGTATCCGCTGAAGTCACTGTCCTTTCGGTTATCGTATAGGCATATTGGTTCGTGAGGTAGTGTGCGTCCTCGGCATCCTGCCAGATCTTGGCGGTATAGCGTTTGCCAGGGGTCAGGAAGTCCAGCTTGATCACTGTCTTGCGATCGACACCGCTGACACTTCCCAGGTACCAGTCCTCACTCGACTTGTCTTTGCGAGCCACAGTCACGTACCGTCCGGGCTCGGCCTCCACGTAGACACTTTGGCTCCACTCCACAGGCACAGCCTTGATGAAGGCAAAAGCATCCATCCGCTCCTCGTAGTACTCCGGTAGGTCGGCCGCCATCTGCAGCGGTGTGTACATGGTGAGGTAGCTACCGAGCTGGTTGCACACAGTCGAGTGCACTACGTTGTGGTTGTCCGGGTTGAGACGGCTCAGGTCCATATTGAGGATACCCGGCGTATAGTCCATGGGACCACCCACGAGGCGACTAAAGGGCAGGATGGTCAGGTGGTTGGAGGGATTGCCTCCCGTCTGAAACTCTTGGCCCTTGGCGGACTCTTGCGACAAAAGGTTGGGGTACGTACGGCTGAGACCGGTCATGTGCACACTCTCATGCGCATTGACCGTGATGCGGTACTCGGCGGCACGCTTGATGGCAAAAAGGTAGTGGTTCACCATCCACTGGCCATAGTGGTACTCGCCACGAGGAATGATGTCTCCCACATAGCCACTCTTCACCGCACCATAGCCGTGGTCGACCATGAACTGGTAGGCACGATCCAGATGACGCTCATAGTTGCGCACAGAGCTGGATGACTCATGGTGCATGATCATCTTCACACCCTTGGACTTGGCATACCGCTGGATCTCATTGACATCAAAGTCCGGGTACGGCGTGACAAAGTCAAAGACATAGTCCTTTTGCTTGCCAAACCAATCCTCCCAGCCTTCGTTCCATCCCTCCACCAGCATACCGGTGATACCGTGCTTGCTTGCAAAGTCGATGTACTCTTTCACTCGCTTGGTGTTGGCCGCATGCTTGCCGTTGGGCTTCACCTTGGAGTAGTCCGTCACACCTAGGTGCACACTCCTCAGGTCATCCGTATAGGCCCAAGTGCTCTTACCGGTGATCATCTCCCACCATACACCCATGTACTTCATCGGCTTGATCCAGGAGGTATCCTCCAGCTTGCAAGGCTCATTGAGGTTGTAGACCAGTCGACTCGCCAGGATGTCACGGGCATCGTCGCTCACGATCAGAGTACGCCACGGGGTATTAAACTCGGTCTGGACATACCCCTTGTTCCCGATCGCATCCGGAGTCAGGTGGACATGAAAGACCATACGACGATCGTCCAGCTCGAGATTCATCGCCGGGAAGTCGATCAACGCCGCCTCATGGATATTGATATAGAGGCCACGGTCGTCCTTCAGCTGCAGAGGGGTCTGGACGCCCGTCTTGGAAAAATCCTGCTGCGAAGCATTGTACATCCTCGCCCGGTCGTACAGGCTCCGGATCTGGGAGATACGGCTCTCCGTGTAGTTGTACTCCTGGCTATCGTAGTCACCCGTGATCCACCACGCTGTGGGGTCACCCACCATCGCAAACTCCGTCGCCTCCTCACGTACCGTAAAGTAGGTCAGACGCTCCTGATCCGGAAACTCGTACCGAAAGCCCAAGCCATCGTCAAAGAGGCGAAAGCGGACATTCATCAGCCGACCATTGGAGGTCTGCTTGAGGCATACCAGTAGCTCATTGTAGTGGTTGCGGATCTCCAGCTCCTCACCCCAAACGGGCTGCCAAGTCTCGTCGAAAGTGGAGCGAACAGCCTCCACCTCCTCAAAGCCCTCGACCAAATCGCCATCAGGGTTGTTGTGGAGGTAAAAACCAAGCTTGCTGACCGCCGTAACCGGCTTGTCACCATAGCTGAGCCGGTAGGTCGGCTCTCCGGCGGAGGTTAGGGCAAAAGTCATGCTCAACTTTCCATTGGGCGACACAAGCGTCTCCTGTGCACCGGCCGACACGAAGGCCATGAGCGATGAAAAAATTAGGCAAAGAAGTGTACGTGGTTTCATGACTACTACTTTAGTGGTTTTGTGATTTGTTTACTCTCTGTCGTCGGAGGTACAGCCCAAAAAGCATCTCTGTACGACTCCTATCAAATACGGATTTAGGACAAAATTGCGTCCAAAGATCCACTTAATCAAATAACCCTAAAATAATATAACGAATCAAGGACAAATAAAATTATATATCCCTAATTCATAGCCACTTAATAAAATAAAGCCACCACAAAAATATAATCAATATATCCCTCTTGGAGGGGAGAAAAAGCAAAACACGCACACCAATAGGACGCAAATTGATCCCTGCAAGCGAGTGAAAAACGCACCGAAGTTTTATTGCCCCAAAAGACATAAATACGAAGACGCTTTTGCTTCTATCCGTGAAATCGATCGCTTCTATCCGTGAAAACTTTTGCTTCTATCCGTGAAACAGATCGCTTCTATCCGTGAAGGAAACAGTCATCTACAATCCACTCACAACCAATGAGTTGAGAAGAGCTCTTTTTGGAGGCAAAAATTTCACCTCAATCGGCCAATATTCATCACCGTGCTCTCAAAATCCTTGTTGTCCACCAAGGAGCGGTTTTTGGCACGTGTCTTGTAGGTGTTGATCGTATTGGTGGAGTAGTTGAGGAAGCGTGCAATCTGCTCCGTATCTATGATACCCACACGTATCAGGGCAAAGATCCTCATCTCGGGGGTCATGGCACTACCGGCAGGCATCTCCTCACGTTCCTCAGGCGGAAAGAGCTGATTGTACTCCGTGACAAAGGTTGGGAAAAGGCGGGTAAAAGTCTCGTCAAAGTCCAAATACATCTCCTTGCGCCCCCGGACGATATGGCTCCGACGAAAGCTCTTGCGCAACGCATCGTACTGACCAGACTCCAACTTTTGAAGAACAAATAGGCTAAGCTCCTCCTGCTCACGCATATACTCCGCTTGGCGGCTAAAGGAAAGACCAATGTACTCGTCCTTGATCGTATTGGCCTCCAAGAGACGCTCATTGGTCCGGCTCAGATCCCGATTTTTGAGGAGGATCGTACGGGTCGCCTGGCGCAACCGACGCATCTGCACGACGATCACCACAACAGCGATACCCAACAAAAGGCACAGCACCGAGAGGGAGACACTATAGATCACCATCTGACGGCGACGCAACTCTGTCTCTCGCAACCGACTCTCCTCGATCACAGGGCGTATATCGCCCACACTCGTCTTGCGGTGCTTGGCATCGTAGTAGTTGGCATCCTCCAGTGCCACATCTATGTACCGCATGGCTCGCACCGTCTCCCCTTTTTTGTACAAAAGAGTGGCCAACTGCCCGATCGAAGTAGTCTCACGTGTGCCGGACAGGATATCATACTCAGCCGACACCGCAAAGCACTCAATGGCTGATGTCAGGTCGGCCTGCCGCATATAGGCCTGACCCATGAGGGAATAGGCGATGGCCCTATCGCTATCCGCAAGTCCATCCAGCGCAATATAGCTCTCCAGTGTCCGAAGTGCAGGAGCCACCTGCCCCTGCTCCAGCTGGTAGTGTGCCAGTATATAGAGTCGCATAGCCGACCCATCGGGCAAAAGCCGGAGGGCCGAATCGGCATAGGCAAGCCCCCTACGGCGATACTGCTCCGAGAGGTCGGAGGTGTGGCCGGTGTACTGCGCCAGGTCAAAGTTTTTTTTCATCTCCAGTCGGTACAGCTCCACCCACTCATCCGTGCTAAGGCCGTGGCGATCAATCTGCCGAATCACCTCAGACGCCTCCATGAAAAGCCCGGACGCAAGGTAGCAATAGGCCAGGTCCACCGAGGCAGCGCGCAGCTCATTGGGTCCCAACAGGCGACCCAGCTCCACCGCCTCCAGCGCATACTTGTGAGCGGAGTCGAAGCGACAGGAGCGATAGCCACGGGCAAGACGAAGGGTCGCATAGTACTGAGACGGACGATCCGGAGCCGCTGCCAAAGCCTCACGAAGCTCCGCAAGGCGTCCCTCCGTGAGGTCAGCATAGTGTGCACGACTATCGATCAGGTAATCCAGACTGTCCAGTAGTGGCTCGGTACGAGGATCAAGCCTGGGAGCCGGGTGACATGAGGACAAACAGGCTATAGAAAGAAGGAGACAAAGGGTCACGAAGCAATAATGATGAGACAGCACGACCCGTACTAGAATGGCGCATAGCCCACCTACAGAGAAACCTAGCGACCTATGTGGTATCCTACCCTCACTCGTCGACCATACAGCGTCTCTCACCCCCAATGTATCGTAGATAGCCATAGTACTGTCTCCTCTAAAATAGCAGTGGCCCCAAAAACAAAGCCATCGGCACGCACTACCACAAACAGGCTCTCGCTCCAATGCTCGGGGATAAATGACCAAGTACGTGTTTGGCTCCAAATCCCCAATGGCAATCAAGTAAATCGCCTCTCCGCAGAGGCCCTATCCGCCCTCTGCCACATAGAAAGATACAAACAATCAGCGATATGGCCAACGGAAAGGGGAGCCGATAGGTGACAGCGGGAAAGACAACCACCCGGTGAGCAGATGAGCCGGCTCCCACCCGATAAGTCTGGACCCCCGTAAAGGATCAAAAAAAAAGTGACCACTTCGATGGCTCGAAATGGTCACTCTAAAAATAGATTGGGTCAGGAGAGGATTACTCCTCCTTGCCTGCCTCTTTGTCTGCACCTTGAGCAGCCACCTCGGTGGTTGCTTCGGTAGAAGTAGGTTCAGTTGCTTGTGCAGTCTCGGACTTTTTGCCTCCACGGCGAGAGCGACGAGTCTTCTTGGTTGCCTCTGACTTCTTGGCCACCTTGGTGCGCTCCTCGTTGAAGTCTACGAACTCAACGATAGCCATCATGGCATCGTCACCCTGACGACGACCAAGCTTGAGGATACGCAGGTAACCGCCCGGACGCTCAGCCACTTTTCCGGCAATGTTGGAGAAAAGCTCAGCTACAGTATGCTTGTTTTGCAGCTTGCTGAATACAACACGGCGGGAGTGGGTAGTGTCCTCCTTGGATTTGGTCACCAATGGCTCGAGGTATACTCGGAGAGCCTTAGCCTTGGCCAATGTGGTGGTGATACGCTTATGCTGAATCAACGAATTAGCCATATTGGATAGCATCGCACTGCGGTGGCTTGCTGTACGGCCAAGGTGGTTGAATTTATTATTGTGTCTCATTATCGTCTGTTACTCTTTATCAAGTTTGTACTTACTCACTTCCATGCCAAAGGTCAGACCCAGCTTCTCAAACAGCTCCTCGATCTCGGAGAGCGATTTTTTCCCAAAGTTGCGGAACTTTAGGAGGTCGCTGTGGCTTTTACCCACCAAGTCACCCAAGGTCTCCACACCGGCACCGCGTAGGCAGTTGAGGGCGCGTACCGACAATTCTACGTCGGCCAACCTAGTCTTTAGCAACTGGCGAGTCCGGAGTGTGTCGTCATCAAATACGACCTCCTCCTCTTCCTCGATCTCGACATCAATATGCTCATCGGTAAAGAGAGCAAAGTGGTGCATCAGGATATCAGCCGCATCCTTTAGCGCATCTGTCGGGGAAATCGAGCCGTCGGTGTCGATATCAATGGTCAACTTGTCGTAGTCGGTCTTTTGCCCCACACGAGTGTTGTCGACATCAATCTTTACGTTGGTAATAGGGGTGTATATGGCATCAATCGCAATCTGCAACGGATCGCTGAAAGTCTCAGCAATATCCTCCGCCGGGACCCATCCCCTACCCTTGTCGATAGTCAGCTGGATCGTAAAGGCGGCAGATTGATCTAGGTGACAGATCACCAGATCCTTGTTGAGCACATCAAAACCCTGAAGCTGGTCAGAAATGTCCTTACCGGTAAACTGTGTGTTCTCTTTACCATTGACACTGACCATCACGGTCTCCTCCACATCGGCATCCGGGCGATGCTTGAGACGGATTTTCTTGAGGTTGAGGATGATATTGGTCACATCCTCCAGTACACCCGGAATGGTGGCAAACTCATGCTGCACCCCATCGATCTTTATCGAGTTGATAGCATAGCCCTCCGGCGAAGACAATAAGATCCGCCTGAGTGCATTACCAATCGTCATTCCGTATCCTGGCTCAAGTGGCTTGAACTCGAACTTGCCGTGTGTAGGCGAAGACTCGAGCATGATCACACGATCGGGTTTTTGAAATGCTAATAATGCCATGTCTCTATATTTAGGAATAAGTGTAAGTAAAACGGGGTTAGGTAGTTCGTATTACTTAGAATACAATTCAACAATAGCCTGCTCGGTGATATTCTCCGGAATGTCAGCACGCTCGGGGATGTGGAGCAACGATCCACTCATAGAGGCGGCATCCCAGGACAACCAAGGATACTGGTTGTGGCTGAGCGAATGCACAGCGTCAGAGATCACCTCCACACTCTTGGAGCGCTCGCGTATCCCTACCACTTGGCCGGGCTGTACACTGTAGGAGGGAATATCCATGACACGACCATCGACCACAATGTGGCGGTGGTTGACGAGCTGACGAGCAGCCGCACGCGTAGGTGCAAGGCCAAGACGATAGACGATATTATCGAGACGTTGCTCTAGTAGCTGGAGCAAAATCTCACCACGGACACCCTTCATGCGAGATGCCTGGTCGTAAAGTTTACGGAACTGACGCTCCAAAACTCCATACGTGTACTTTGCCTTTTGTTTTTCGCGCAGCTGAATACCATACTCAGAGGTCTTGCGACGACGGTTGTTGCCGTGCTGACCCGGGGGGTAATTCTTTTTGGTTTTTACGTTGCCAAAGATCTGCTCACCAAACTTGCGATTTATCCTGGCCTTTGGGCCTGTATATCTTGCCATTATATTTTTTATTTTCTAGAGGTTTATACTAATGTATATCATGAGGATCAGCACGCACAGCCGCGTTGGTACGGATGGGAGCTAAGAAGTAGCTCGAGACTATGGCTAAAAATAGCCAACCGGACCACTATATATCTACGTACAGCCCTCATTCTCACTCTTATCGTTGGACTGGTGTATCTAGCGGATCAGGGTTTGCGTCTCTTGGGAGGACGACAGCCATTGTGTGGCATAGGCGTCACATCCACAATCTCCATCACTTCAATACCCGCACCATGAATGGTACGGATCGCACTCTCACGGCCATTGCCGGGTCCCTTTACATAAACAGTCACCTTGCGAAGACCTGCATCGTAGGCAACCTTTGCACAATCCTCCGCAGCCATCTGAGCTGCATAAGGAGTGTTCTTCTTGGAGCTACGAAATCCCATCTTACCGGCACTTGACTGAGCAATAGCCTGACCCTGGTTGTTGGTAAGGGTGATAATGATATTGTTGAATGAGGAGTGGATATGGGCTTGCCCAATGGAGTCCACCTGAACATTCCGCTTCTTTGCAGTAGTTTTTTTTGCCATACTAGTTATAGGGTGTGATTACTACGTTACTTTGTTGCCTTCTTCTTATTAGCAACGGTCTTGCGACGGCCTTTGCGCGTGCGAGCATTGTTCTTGGTCTTTTGACCGCGAAGTGGCAAGCCTATACGATGACGTATACCACGGTAGCAACCAATGTCCATCAGACGCTTGATATTCAACTGGATTTCGCTGCGAAGGTCTCCCTCTACTTTGTACTCAGCAGAAATAATCTCACGGATGGCGGCTGCTTGGTCGTCCGTCCAATCCTTCACCTTGACATCATGGGGGATCCCAGCCTTGTCAAGGATCGTGCATGCAGCACTCCGTCCAATGCCGTATATGGCGGTGAGCGCTATAGCACCATGCTTCTCCTGGGGTAGGTCAACACCAACAATTCTTATTGCCATATTGTAAATATTGTCTTATTTGATAGCTTGTACATCATTCTAAGCGATGGCCGGACATCACTTCTGACGTTGCTTGAACTTAGGGTTCTTTTTGTTAATGATATAGAGGCGTCCCTTGCGACGTACGATCTTGCAGTCCGGTGTGCGCTTCTTTAGTGAAACTCTTACTTTCATGGTGGGTATCTCTTCTATTTCTGTCGTTATTTTTCTTACTTGTAGCGGTAGGAGATACGACCCTTCGTTAGGTCATAAGGGGACATCTCTACCTTCACCCTATCTCCGGGCAGGATACGAATGTAGTGCATACGCATCTTCCCAGAGATATGCGCCGTGATCTGGTGACCATTGTCAAGCTCTACCTTGAACATTGCGTTCGAGAGAGCCTCAAGGATCACACCATCCTGCTCTATAGCTGGTTGTTTTGCCATACGCTCTTCTTTTCGGTTTCTGATATAAAAGTGACTACGCTTCGTAGGTCCCTAAAATTGCCTTACTCCGAGAACATCGTACACAAACTCAAATGAGCTCATCAGTTTGGCACGTCCGTCAACCACTGCTATGCAGTGCTCGTAGTGGGCGGAGGGTTTTCCATCTTTTGTACGGACGGTCCAGCCATCCTCATCGTCTATCAATACATTTTTCGATCCCATGTTGATCATGGGTTCGATACAGATACAGAGACCTTCTTCAATCACAGGTCCCACACCTCGACGCCCGTAGTTGGGGACATCGGGGGACTCATGCATCTCTCGTCCGATACCGTGTCCGACAAACTCGCGTACGACGCTAAAGTTTTCGTGCTCACAGTAGGTCTGGACAGCATGTCCGATATCTCCGATTCGGCGTCCGACATGGACGGCTTCGATTCCTTTCTCCAGGGCCTCTTTCGTTGTGTTGAGAAGGTGCAAGACCTTGCGATCCACCTCGCCTACAGGGAAGGTGAAGGCACTGTCTCCGGTAAAACCATTGAGGATGGTACCGCAGTCGACGCTGATCACATCGCCCTCCTTGAGGACAACTCGGTCACTCGGTATCCCATGGACTACGACATCATTGACCGATGCGCATATACTTCCGGGGAAGCCATCGTATCCGAGAAATGCAGGCACTGCACCATGGTCTAGGATAAAGTCGTGGGCTATGGTATCCAGTTGCTTAGTAGTCACACCAGGGGCGATATGCTTACCGACCTCGGCAAGTGTCCGTCCGACAAGCTGGTTGGCTTGGTACAAAAGATCGATCTGATCTCTTGTCTTCAGGATGATATTGTTTTGTCTACCAAACATCTTACTCTATATCTATCGTATTGACGCTGTCGATCAGTACAAGTTTCCTTGGCGACCCTTGATATGCCCAGTCTCCAATAGTCCATCGTAGTGGTGCTGTAGGAGGTGGCTCTCAATCTGCTGCAAGGTATCCAGTACCACACCGACCAAGATGATCAGTGATGTGCCTCCAAAGAAGTGTGAAAACTCTTTTGAGACGCCAAACACCTGAGCGAAGGCCGGCATAATGGCAACCAGTGCAAGGAAGACTGCACCGGGCAATGTGATTCTGCTCATCACCTCGTCCAAGTACTCCTTGGTAGACTTACCTGGCTTCACTCCGGGGATAAATCCATTGGAGCGTTTCAGCTCATCGGACATTTGACCGGGGTTGATGGTCACTGCCGTGTAGAAGTAGGTAAAGAGGATTATGAGGAGCGCAAAGATAAAGTTGTACCAGAATCCTTGACCGGAAACGAAGTGTTGCCAAAACGATGATGAGTTGTTGGCATTAAATCCGATAAAGGAGAGTGGGATGAACATTATAGCCTGCGCAAAAATGATTGGCATCACATTGGCAGCATTCACCTTGAGAGGAATGTACTGCCGGGCGCCACCAAACTGGCGGTTACCGATGGTACGCTTGGCGTACTGCACCGGTACTCGACGGGTCCCCTGTACCAAAAGGATGGCACCGGCCATCACCAAGAGGAGCAGGATAATCTCCAGGATGATCACGAAAAGTCCTCCCGGTAGCTGGTAGCGCAGGACAACCTCTGCCACGAAGGCTTGAGGCAAGCGTGCCAAGATACCCACAAGGATTATAAAAGACACACCGTTGCCCACTCCTTTGTCCGTGATCCTCTCTCCGAGCCAAAGGGTCATCATCGACCCTGCGGCCATGAAGAGTGTGGACGAGAAGCCAAACCAAAAACCACCCGGCAGGTCGGCACCACTCTGGAGGAGTTGAGTGCGTAGGTTGACCAAGTAGAGTGGCCCCTGGATCAGGAGGATCAATACGGTCAGATAGCGTGTCCATTGGTTGATCTTTCGGCGGCCGCTCTCGCCATCACGTTGCATCTTTTGGATGCTGGGCACGACAATGGCCATCAACTGCATCACGATGGATGCAGAGATGTAGGGCATGATACCGAGTGCAAAAATAGAGGCGTTGCTGAAAGCTCCTCCGGAGAACATATCGAGCAGGGCCATCAGGCCGCCTCGTGTCTGCTCCCGTAGTGCCACCAGAGACGCCGGGTCTATACCGGGTAGGACGATAGTGGTACCCAAGCGATATAGGACGACCAGCCACACAGTGGTGATCAGCCTATTTCGCAGGTCCTCTATCTTCAAAATATTCCGGATCGTCTGAATAAACTTCATGGATATCGTCTTCTTTTATCGCAAGTTTACTTACCGATCACGCATGCCTCGCCACCGGCTTTTTCGATAGCCTCTTTGGCGCTTGCCGAAAATGCGTGAGCATGCACAGTCACCTTAGCTTCCAGTTGGCCATTGCCAAGGACCTTGACGAGGTCGCTCTTGCGAGCCATACCGCTCTTTACAAAGTCTTCGAGCGACACCTCATTGCTGCCTTTTGCCGCAACCAATTGGGCGACCACATCCAAGTTGATCGGACGATACTCCACACGATTGGGGCTGGTGAAGCCAAACTTGGGTACGCGACGTTGCAAGGGCATCTGACCGCCCTCAAATCCAAACTTTGACTTGTATCCGGAGCGGCTCTTGGCACCCTTGTGACCGCGGGTGGAGGTACCACCGTAGCCACTGCCTTGACCACGACCTATGCGACGTCTGCTCTTGGTCGCTCCTGCTGCTGGTTTCAAATTAGATAAACTCATTGCTCTAATCTTTATTATAGTGGCCACACACTTGAGCCTTGTCGGCCGAGATGTGGCTATCACCATTCGTTATCTACTTTAGTCTTCTACTATCTGAATCAAGTGGCTTACCTTGCGGATGTTTCCCAATACTGATGGGGTTTTCTCCAGCTCGACCACCTTATTCAACTTTCTCAGGCCTAGGACATCGAGTGCCGCTTTTTGGTCTTTGGGGCAACGAATGCGACTCCTCACCTGCTTTATCTTGATTGTTTCCATATCTAGGTTGATTATATTTCGACTTTAGACAAGTGTCTTGGGTTGGGTTTGGGCTCAGCCCTTGAACACCTTCTCTACAGAAACACCTCTTGCCTGAGCCACATCCAGCGGGCTACGGAGCTGTGCCAGAGCGGCCACAGTGGCTTTCACGAGGTTGTGGGGGTTGCTGGAGCCTTTACTCTTGGCTAGGCAGTCCGTGATACCCACACTCTCCAAGACGGCACGCATGGCACCTCCGGCTACTACTCCAGTACCCTCGGATGCGGGTTTGAGCATGACACGTGCGCCCGAAAACTTGGCACTTACCTCATGAGGGATTGTACCTTTGTGTACCGGCACTTGGATCAAATTTTTCTTTGCGGATTCGGTTCCCTTGCTGATCGCAGTGGCTACTTCTGCGGCTTTGCCCAGTCCATAGCCGATGATTCCATTTTCATCACCGACCACGACCATGGCGGCAAGCGAAAAAGTACGACCACCCTTGGTCACTTTCGTCACACGATTCACGGCAACGAGTCTGTCCTTTAGGTCTAAGCCGTTTATAGAGGTTACTCTTTTCATATCTCTTTGGTATTCTTCTTTCTATTCGACATCAACAGCTTAGAAATCCAGACCTGCCTTTCGAGCTGCGTCTGCGAGTTCCTTCACACGCCCATGGAATAGGTATCCATTGCGGTCAAACACAACGCTCTTCACTCCGGCATCTAGGGCCTTCTTGGCTACAGCCTCTCCGACTTGTGCGGCGATCTCTTTCTTGGGTAGCTTGTCAGCGATACCCAGAGAATCACTAGCCGCCAGAGTCTTTCCGGCTTCATCATCTATCACCTGAGCATAGATCTGCTTATTGGAGCGGAATACTGTGAGACGTGGGCGCTCCGGTGTTCCAAAAATATTTTTGCGGACGCGCTTCTTTATTTTTTGTCTTCTTTCTCTCTTCGTTAACATAGTGCTTTGCTTTAGCTAGTGATCGAATTACTTCGCAGCGGTCTTGCCCGACTTACGTCTGAGCACCTCGCCCTCAAACTTGATTCCCTTGCCCTTATAAGGCTCCGGCTTACGTAGTGAGCGCAGCTTAGCACATACTTGACCAAGGAGTTGCTTGTCGGCACTCTCCAGCATCACCAGAGGTGCTTTGTTGCGCTCCATCTTGGTCTCCACCTTGACCTCATCAGGGAGCATCAAGTATATCGGGTGCGAAAAGCCGACAGCCAGCTCCAGTAGTTGGCCTTGGTTGGATGCTCTGAATCCGACACCCACCAGCTCCAGTGTCTTCTTGTAGCCCTCGGTGACTCCGACAACCATATTATGAACCAAGGAACGATATGTCCCGTGGTAAGCGTTGGTCTGCTTCTCATTGTTGGTGGTAACAAAGTGCAGACATCCGTCCTCTTCGTTGATCTCGATTGAGGGGTCAACCCTTTGAGTCAACTGACCCTTGGGGCCTTTCACAGTGACTACGTGATCCTTGATAGAAACCGTAACACCGCTAGGAATTTCGATTGGTAGTTTACCTATCCTTGACATGTTGTATTCTTACAAATAGTGGTTTCTAAAAAAAATCAGTAGACGTAGCAAAGGACCTCACCTCCGATTCGGAGTTCGTCGGCCTCTTTATTAGTCATCACGCCACGCGAAGTGGACAGAATCGCGATACCAAGACCGTTGAGGACTCGGGGCAGGTCTTTGTGACCCACGTACTTACGGAGTCCGGGGCGCGATACGCGCTCCAGGTGCTGGATAGCGTTTTTCTTGGAGCCTTTGTCGTACTTGAGTGCGATCTTGATGCTCCCTTGAGGATTCTCGCCATCCACGAACATGTAGTTCAGGATGTAGCCTTTCTCAAAAAGGATCTTGGTCATCTCCTTTTTGATGTTGCTGGCAGGAATCTCTACGACACGGTGATTGGCCATGATGGCATTACGGACCCGCGTCAGGTAATCTGCTATAGGATCTGTCATAAAAATGTTGATTAAATTGTTCTGCCGACCACCCGAGCATCAGCTCCCAAAAGACCGACAGATAATATTTAAATACTATACTCGAGCATCCGCTATGCCTTACGCCACAAGGGCTCATCAGCATTTGCAGACCTCGGTCGCTGTATCGGCACCGGCTATACCGATACCAAAACTGCAGTGCAAAGGTAAATAAAATTGTCCAACTCTCCTAATAAGTTGAAGATCTGCACTTCCAAAAAAGGGATTTTTCTGCCAAAGTGAGCTTCTTTTTCGTTGCGCTGATCTTCCGAGGTGTGTTCGTCACACAAAAATAGCGGGCAGCGTCCGAGCAAAACGACAAAATTACCGCTTCTCAAAATTTATACCCGTGAAAACGTTTGCTTCTATCCGTGAAAAGTTTTGCTTTAATCCGTGAAACCTTTCGCTTCTATCCGTGAAACTCAAGGTCTCGTGCAATTAGGTGGGCATCAATGGGTTGCAGGGGATTTTTTTCAGGGTCGGAAATCGCCTGTTTTTCCCTATTGAGATTGGCCAAAAGGGGCCTTGTCAGGGGGGGGATAAAAGCAAAAAAGTTTACCCCTTTGGGTCGTCACTGACGACACATGGGATAAACTTTTCAGGCCTTTGTTGTTGCCTTGGTGTGCACCTGGCAGATATGAGTGGGGACATGAGGCTGCCTGGTCACATAGACCTAGGTAGATCCCCCGTCTCAGATCTTGCTCGGTAGTGTTCGGTGGAGGGAACCCTCCACCGAAACATTTTACCAGCTGGCTTTTTTGACTCCGGGGATCAGCCCCTTGGATGCCATCTCTCTAAACTGTATGCGTGACAAGCCAAACAGACGCATGTACCCTCTCGGGCGTCCGGTGACATTGCAACGGTTGTGCAAGCGCACAGGGCTGGCGTTTTTGGGTAGCTTCTGCAGACCTTCGTAGTCGCCTTCGGCCTTGAGCTGAGCACGCTTGGCGGCGTATTTTGCCACAAGCCTCTCGCGTTTGCGCTCACGCGCTTTCATTGATTCTTTTGCCATTGTATCTGTGTGTATGCTATTATTTAGTTCTTCTTCTGAAATGGTAGACCAAACTCACGCAGGAGTGCATATCCCTCTTCGTCGGTATTTGCTGAGGTGACGAATGTGATATTCATACCCATGATCTTGGTGATCGAGTCTAGGTTGATCTCGGGGAAGATGATCTGCTCTTGGATGCCGAGTGTGTAGTTGCCTCGTCCGTCAAAATCGCTCTTGATACCCTTGAAGTCGCGGATACGTGGGAGTGCGATACGGATGAGACGCTCCAAAAACTCGTACATTCTCTCGCGTCTAAGGGTGACCATGACACCGATGGGCATACCCTTACGGAGCTTGAAGTTGCTGATATCCTTTTTGGAGGTGCGTACGATGGGCTTCTGACCTGTGATGAGCGCCAGCTCCTTGGAAGCCACTTCGATGAGCTTTTTGTCAGCTGTTGCAGCGCCGATACCTTGGTTGATGACGATCTTCTCGAGTACGGGCACCTGCATGGGTGTCGTGTACCCAAACTCTTTCATCAGGGCCGGTACGATGCGCTCCTTGTAGTCTTTTTTTGTGCTATTTTCTCTTGACATGTTGTTTGTCGTCGTCTCTTAATGTGTGGGGGATTAAATCTGGGATGGCTTGTCCATGGTGGTCAAGCATCTCTCCTTACCTACCAAGAGTGGTTAGAGCTTATTTCCACTTACTGACACACGCTCGAGCTTCCCGGCTTCGTTCAGTTGTCTCCTCACGCGTGTAGGCTTTTTAGTGACTGGGTCTACGGGGTTGAGGTTGCTGACGTGGATGGGGGCTTCTTGCTTGATCATACCTCCTTGTGGATGCTTGGCACTTGGCTTGGTGCGACGAGTGACGATATTGCATCCCTCGACGATAGCTCTCTCGTTCTTGGTGTCCATCATCAAGACCCGTCCGGTCTTGCCTTTGTACTTACCGGCGTTGACAAATACGATGTCGCCTTTCTTTATATGAAACTTTCTCATATGATCTGTTGGTTTGTTACCACTCCGGATCGGGCTCTGTGTGAGTGATCCATCGCAGTAGTGTGACTATACTTATAGCACCTCGGGAGCTAGTGAGACAATCTTCATATTCACGGCACGTACTTCACGAGCAACCGGGCCAAAGATACGTGTGGCACGTATCTCTCCGGAGTTGTTTAGGAGGACGCATGCGTTGTCGTCAAAGCGGATGTAGGAGCCGTCTGCTCTGCGGATCTCTTTTTTTGTACGGACAATGATAGCTTTGGTCACTGCTCCTTTTTTGATGTCACTGCTGGGGATCGTGCTCTTGACACTCACCACAATGATATCGCCAATGGAAGCGTACCTCCGGCGAGTACCGCCAAGCACCCTGATGCAGAGGACTTCGCGAGCACCGCTGTTGTCAGCTACCGCTAGCCTTGATTCTTGCTGTATCATATCTCTGTATACTTATACGTCTATATTGAATTACTTTGCCTTCTCGACAATCTGCAGCAGTCTCCAGCGTTTGGTGCGACTCAGAGGACGAGTCTCCATGATACGTACGGTATCGCCTTCGTTGCACTCGTTGTTTTCATCATGAGCGTGAAACTTCTTTGTCTTGCTCACGAATTTCCCATAGATCGGGTGCTTCTCTTTCCACTGCACAGCGACTACGATGGATTTGTCCATCTTGTTGCTGACAACGACGCCCTGCCTTACTTTTCTCAAATTTCTTTCTTCCATTTTCAGAGCGGATATTATTCGTTATTGTTTTGTGATTGCTTCTCGCGACGCACAGTCATGAGGCGCGCAATTAGCTTGCGCTGCTCAGTGAGGGTGCTCGGCTTATCCAGGGGATTTACCCTGTGATTCATGCGCATACGTACATAGGAGGCGGTTTCGGCCTCGATGCGTTGGTTGAGTTCCTCAATGGTGAGGTCACGTAGTTCTTTTGTCTTCATGCTGACTTATCTTATCGATAGCTAGGTTTATTTTTCACTCAGAAAGCAAGGTGTCTGCTTACTTCATTTCGTAGTCACGACGGACAACGAACCGGGTTGTGACCGGCAACTTCTGAGCGGCAAGCCTAAGGGCCTCTTTGGCCACTTCATAGGAGACTCCCTCTACCTCAAAGAGCATGCGACCGGGTGTCACCGGGGCAACAAACCCTTCCGGGTTACCTTTACCCTTACCCATACGTACGTCTGCAGGCTTAGCAGTGATGGGCTTATCGGGGAAAATCCGGACCCAAACCTGACCCTGACGTTGCATGTAACGTGTTACTGCCACACGAGCCGCCTCTATTTGGCTACCGGTGATCCACTTTGTCTGGAGAGACTTTATGCCAAACGACCCAAATGCAAGTTGGTTACCGCGCTGAGCAATACCCTTGGAGCGGCCCTTCTGCATTCTTCTAAATTTGGTTTTCTTTGGTTGTAACATTGCTTATCTGCACATTATATACCACGATGCACTATATGACTGTCTCTGCTTGGCAGGTGTGTCGGGCGTGCGACCATGGCACTTGGTTTCGTTTTTTACAAAATACTTAGCGACGACCTCCACGACGTCCGCCACGGCGACCGCCACGGGCGTTGTTTTGGGGGCGACGACCGCCCATGTCACGCTGCTGGCTGAAGTCGGGCGCAAGATCACGCTTGCCATAGACCTCACCACGCATCACCCAAACCTTTACACCGATGAGGCCCACCTTGGTGAGAGCACCCTCAAGTGCATAGTCGATGTCTGCACGGAATGTGTGAAGGGGTGTACGTCCCTCCTTGAACATCTCGCTTCGTGCCATTTCAGCTCCGTTGAGTCGTCCGCTCAGCAGTACTTTGATTCCCTCTGCAGAGGAGCGCATGGCGTTGGAGATGGCGAGCTTTACGGCGCGACGATAGTTCATACGACCCTCGAGCTGACGAGCGATGCTGTCCGCAACGATGGTGGCGTCGACATCGGGGTTGCGTATCTCAAAGATGTTGATCTGCACCTCCTTGTCGGTGATCTTTTTGAGCTCTTCCTTGAGCTTGTCGACCTCTGCGCCTCCGCGGCCAATGATGTAGCCGGGGCGTGCGGTGCAGATTGTGATCGTAACCAGCTTGAGTGTCCGCTCTATAACAATCCTGGATACACTTGCTTTTTCCAACCTAGCTTGTAGATAGGTACGGAGTTTGTGATCCTCGAGGAGGGTATCGGCAAAGTTTTCTTTTTTACCGAACCAATTGGAATCCCATCCGCGGATAATGCCTAAGCGATTGCTTATTGGATTTGTCTTTTGTCCCATCTGAAAAATTAGTTGTTTTTAGCGTCCTTCTTGGTATCCACGAAAATCGTGACATGATTGCTTCTCTTCCGAATCCTCGCGCCTCTTCCCTGGGCACGCGGACGCATACGCTTGAGTGTTACGCCCTCGTCTACAAAGATTTTGGAAACGAACAACTCACCTTCCTCTGCACGTCTTTCATTCTTTTGCTCCCAGTTGGCGATAGCCGAGCGGAGTGTCTTCTCTACGGGACGTGCCGCATTCTTGCTCGAAAATCTCAGGACTCCTAGAGCTTGATTGACCTCCATACCGCGTACCATATCAGCCACCAGGCGCATCTTGCGTGGTGAAGAGGGGATATTCGTGAGCTTGGCAAAGTATTGTGTTGTCCTAGCTTCTTTGCGAGCATTTGCGGACATCTTTTTTCTTCGACCCATATTCTCTACTATTTATTCTCTATTCTTACTAATGATTATCTTCCGTACAGTAGCGGAGTATTACTTACGGTTGCCACTGTGACCACGGAAGGTACGCGTTGGCGCAAACTCTCCGAGCTTGTGTCCCACCATGTTTTCAGTAATAAACACAGGGATAAACTTATTCCCGTTGTGTACAGCAATTGTGTGACCCACAAAGTCAGGCGAGATCATCGAGGCACGACTCCAAGTCTTCACGACACTCTTCTTGCCACTTTCGTTCATGGCAAGCACTCGCTTCTCCAACTTTAGGTCTATATACGGTCCTTTCTTTAGTGATCGGCTCATAATATTTATCTGACTCTATATGTTTTCAGTATCTGTTATTTGCGCTTCTTTTTGGTCGCTCTCTCTATGATGTACTTAGAGGAGTGTTTCTTAGGAGCACGTGTCTTCAAGCCCTTAGCATATAGGCCAGTACGGCTTCTTGGGTGACCTCCGGACGCACGTCCTTCGCCACCACCCATTGGGTGATCCACTGGGTTCATCACGACACCACGGTTGTGAGGACGACGACCAAGCCAACGCGAACGACCGGCCTTTCCACTCTGCTCGAGGGCATGGTCTGAGTTGCCGACACTGCCCACGGTTGCCTTGCAACCACTAAAGATACGGCGGGTCTCACCGGAGGGCATCTTGACCACCACATAGTTGCCTTCGCGCGAAGTCAGCTGTGCAAAAACACCTGCTGAGCGGACGAGCTTGGCTCCCTGTCCGGGACGTAGCTCTATGTTGTGTACGACCGTACCGACCGGCATTTTGCCGAGAGGAAGACAGTTACCCAAGTCGGGAGCAACATTCTCACCGGAGATCACCTGCTGTCCCACTTTCAGTCCATCGGGTGCCAGGATGTATGTTTTCTCACCGTCTGCATAGTAGAGAAGCGCGATGCGCGCCGAGCGATTGGGATCGTACTCTATGGCCTTTACTGTAGCCGGCACACCGTCCTTTTTCCTCTTGAAGTCGATGAGACGAAGACGTTGCTTGTGGCCACCGCCGATGTAGCGGACAGTCATCTTACCTGTGTTATTGCGGCCACCGGTCTTGCGCTTACCTACTACGAGAGACTTTTCTGGTGCACTTGCTGTGACGGTCTCAAATGTACCAATAATCTTATGTCTTTGGCCCGGAGTCGTGGGCTTTAGTTTCTTAATTGCCATGTCTTTGCTTAGATATTGCTAAAGAAGTCAATGGTCTGACCCTCTGCTAGTGTTACAATAGCTTTCTTGAACGCAGGCTTCTTCCCTTGGATGAGACCACCGCGGGTATAACGAGAGCTTCGCTTTCCGTCGTACCGCATGGTGTTCACCTGTGTCACTTTCACGCCGTACATCTTCTCGACCGCTTGTGCTATCTCAATCTTAGTAGCAGAAGGGACAACCTTGAAGCCATACCTATTGGACATGGTCTCGGTGATGTCGGACATCTTTTCTGTAATGATTGGTGCTATTAGAGTTTTCATTATTACTGCTCGTTATGCGTTGAGTACGTCGGTTAGCCGCTTGAGGCTGCTTTCTGTCAAAACAACCTTCTGTGCATTCAGGATACGGTAGGTATTGGCCTGGCATGCAGGAGCGAAGGTCACGGTCTTGAGGTTGCGTCCACTCAGCAGGGTGTTCTTATCCGCATTCTCCAGCAAGAAAAGACTCTTGCAGTCAGCGATATTCAGGCCCTTGAGGATGTTCTTGAATTCTTTCGTCTTGGGGGCATCCATAGCGAAGTCCTCCAGTACGATGATTCCATTTTCCTTTGCACGAAGGCTCAAAGCGGATATACGTGCCAGGCGCTTCACTTTTTTATTGAGCTTGAAGGAGTAGTCTCTTGGCTTAGGGCCAAACACAGTACCACCGCCCTTCAGTAGCGGGCTCTTAATATCACCACGGCGTGCGCCACCGGTACCCTTCTGACGGAAGAGTTTTCGGGTGCTAAATGCCACTTCGCTTCTCTCCTTGGTCTTGGCTGTACCCTGGCGTCTGTTGGCCAAGTGTTGCTTCACGTCCAGATACATCACGTGCTCGTTTGGCTCGATCGCAAAGATAGAGTCTTCCAGAGTCACGGTACGTCCGGTCTCTTCGCCCTTTATATTGAGTACTTTTACTTCCATTTTATTACTTAGTCTTCAATTAATAAGATGGCTCCCTTTGCACCGGGTACACTTCCTTTCACGAGAAGCACATTGTGCTCAGGCATTACTTTCATCACCTCGAGGTTTTGGACAGTCACTCTGCGGTTGCCGTGCTGTCCGGCCATTCTGAGGCCCTTGAATAGCTTTGAGGGGGTTGAGCTGGCGCCCACAGATCCGGGGGCTCTCAGGCGGTTCTTCTGACCGTGAGTGGTCTGCCCTACTCCCGCAAATCCGTGACGCTTCACTACGCCCTGGAAGCCCTTACCTTTGCTGACACCTACTACATCTACGTAGTGGCTGTTTTCAAAAAGCCCAACGGTCAGCTCGTCACCAAGCTTGTAGTCTTCTTTGAAAGACTTGAACTCGGCCAAGTGTCTCTTAGGTGTTACGCCTGCTTTCTTGAAGTGACCCTGTAGAGGTTGGGTGGTATGCTTCTCTTTTTTGTCCTCAAAGCCCACCTGAACGGCGTTGTAGCCGTCAGTCTCTACCGTCTTAACCTGCGTAACCACACAAGGACCTACTTCGATAACAGTGCATGGAATGTTCTTTCCCTCGGCACTGAATACGGATGTCATTCCGATTTTCTTTCCTATTAATCCTGGCATTTCAGTCTTAACGTCTTAGTTCGTTTATCTATTACACTATCTCGGACACTTATCAGATGTCCGTCTTGATTTCAATCTCCACACCACTTGGGAGCTCCAGGCGTGCCAGAGCGTCCACAGTACTGGTAGTGGCGTTGACTATATCAATCACACGCTTGAAGGTGGACAGCTGAAACTGCTCGCGAGCTTTTTTGTTCACGAAAGTGGACCTGTTCACCGTGAATATCCGCTTGTGTGTAGGCAAGGGGATCGGGCCACAGATTTGTACCCCGGTAGGCTCCACAGCCTTCACTATCTTTTCGGCAGACTTATCCACAAGGGTGTGGTCATAAGACTTGATCTTGATTCGGATAATTTGACTCATTACTTATCTCTACTATCTTATATTATATACTCTACAGCATTACTTGAGGAGGTCGACACGTCCGTCACGCTCTTCGAGGACAGCCTGTGCTATGCTGGTTGACATTTGCTCGAAGTGGTCAAAAGTCATGGAGCTGGTAGCACGACCACTCGTGATGGTACGCAGGTCGGTTACGTAGCCAAACATCTCGCTCAGCGGAGTCATTGCCTTTACGACACGTGCACCATTGACAGTGGAGTCCATTCCCTCTACCTGTCCGCGACGCTTGTTCATGTCGCTGATGACGTCTCCCATGTTTTCCTCCGGTGTCACCACTTCTACCTTCATGATCGGCTCCAGTAGGACGGGACCCGCCTTGGCGGCCGCACTCCTAAAGGCGTTCATGGCGCAGACCTCAAATGAGAGCTGATCGGAGTCCACTGGGTGGTACGATCCATCGATGACGGTCACCTTCAGCTTATCCATAGGATATCCGGCGAGGACACCGGTCTTCATAGCGCGCTCAAAGCCCTTCTGGATAGAGGGGATATACTCCTTGGGGATGTTACCACCCTTAACCTCGTCCACAAACTGCAGCTCACCCTCAAAGTCGGGATCGGCAGGCTCCACACGGACAATCATATCCGCATACTTACCACGTCCTCCGGTCTGCTTCTTGTAGGTTTCACGCAGCTCTACCGGTTGCGTAATAGCCTCCTTGTAGGTCACCATTGGGCGGCCCTGGTTGGACTCTACCTTGAATTCCCTCTTGAGACGGTCGATAATGATCTCCAAGTGAAGCTCTCCCATACCGCTGATCACGGTCTGGCCGGTCTCTTCGTTGGTCTTCACGGTAAATGTTGGGTCCTCCTCTGCCAGCTTGGCAAGTCCCATACCGAGCTTGTCCATATCCTTCTGGGTTTTTGGCTCGATAGCGACAGAGATCACAGGTGCGGGGAACTCCATGCTCTCCAGTGTGATTGGCTGATCCTCGGAGCAGAGGGTATCACCCGTGCGGATATCCTTGAAGCCCACGCCGGCACCGATATCACCACAGAGGATCTCCTCCTTGAAGTTTTGGTGGTTGGAGTGCATCTGGAAAAGCCTGGAGATGCGCTCACGCTTGCCAGTACGGCTGTTGTAGACGTAGCTTCCGGACTCTACCTTGCCGGAGTACACTCTGAAGTAACAGAGTCGGCCGACATAGGGGTCAGTTGCGATCTTGAATACAAGGGCGCAGAGGGGCGAATCCTCGGACACTTCACGCACGATTTCTTTGCTTTCGTCCTGTGGGTCGCGACCGATCACCTCCGGGGTGTCGATTGGGCTTGGGAGGTAAGCGCAGACAGCATCCAGCAGAGTCTGCACACCCTTATTCTTGAAAGAGGAGCCACACATCACAGGGTTCATCTTCATGGACACAGTACCCTTGCGGATTACGGCCTTGATCTCATCCTCGGTGATGGATTCCGGATCCTCAAAGAACTTCTCCATAAAGGCATCATCCAGCTCGGCCAGTGCCTCCAGCAGCTTTTCTCTCCACTCACGGCTCTCGGGCAGTAGCTCGTCGGGGATCTCATCCACCTCGTACTCGGCACCCATTGTCTCATCGTGCCAAAGGATAGCCTTCATGGCCACGAGGTCGATCACGCCCTTGAAGTCCTCTTCTGCACCGATGGGCAATTGGATCGGCACGGCGTTGGCACCCAGCATGTCCCTCATTTGGCGCACAGCCTCCAAGAAGTTGGCACCGGAACGGTCCATCTTGTTGACATAGGCGATACGGGGGACCTTGTACTTATCAGCTTGGCGCCATACGGTCTCGCTCTGTGGCTGGACACCGCTCACTGAGTCAAAAGCGGCGATGGTACCATCCAAGACACGCAACGAACGCTCCACCTCGACGGTAAAGTCCACGTGCCCTGGGGTATCGATAAGGTTGATCTTGTACTTTTGATCGTTGTATTTCCAAAATGTAGTGGTAGCGGCACTCGTGATCGTAATACCACGCTCCTGCTCCTGCTCCATCCAGTCCATAGTCGCCGCACCATCGTGCACCTCACCTATCTTGTGGGTCAGTCCGGTGTAGAATAGGATGCGCTCAGACGTAGTAGTCTTACCGGCATCAATGTGGGCCATGATCCCGATATTCCTTGTCAGCTCTAGATGTGTGGAATTAGCCATTATTTATGCTTGTGTTTGTTTCAAAAAGTCATTTTATCTGCACTTTACCGCGACGATGCGATCATCTGCGGAAGTGTGCAAACGCACGGTTGGCCTCGGCCATACGGTGCATATCCTCCTTACGCTTGAAGGCACCTCCCTGCTGGTTGTAGGCATCTACGATCTCAGCGGTGAGCTTGTCGGCCATGGAGCGTCCGCCACGCTTGCGAGCGAAGTTGATCAGGTTCTTCATGGAGAGAGACTCCTTACGCTCCGGACGTACCTCTACAGGCACCTGAAAGTTGGCACCACCGATACGACGTGTCTTGACCTCTACATGGGGGGTCACATTCTCTAGCGCGGACTTCCAGATCTCCAGAGGAGTCTTCTCCTCGTTGGGAAGTTTGCTCTTCACGCCTTCCAGAGCCTTATAGAATATCTCGAAAGACAAGTTCTTCTTCCCATCATACATCATGTGGTTTACAAACTTGGTTACCTTCACCTCTCCAAACACGGGATCCGGAAGGATGTGCCTCTTTTTTGGTTTAGCTTTTCTCATTTTTGTTCTCTAAGTAAGTTGACCCACCTTTCATCCTCACGCAAGCGACAGGGCCCTTATGCCCATCACCTGCAGACTACTCCGGTGAGATAGCTTCTCGTTGGCAAAGGCCACGAGTAAAAAAAATAAGCAATTTACGTCCAAGCCGGCTTGTCCTTGCACCGTTGTCTCTTTGATCCTGTGGCATGGGGCGCCCCATTCCGACACCCATTGATTTCGTTCACACCACTCACCCCGGGCCACCTATAGCCTCGGTGTGCGCAAAGTAGAGCAAGCAGATACGGAAAAGACCTCCGCAACTTGGCTCTAGACTTCTCTAGATTGTTTTTGTTTTCACATTCACTCCACACAGACGCCCCATAGGGGGGGGCTGTGACGAGCGTCTATCCGACCAGATCAGGATCTCAGCAGGCCACACGCTCTGTGCCGCACCTGCTCACCCACGTCGGTGATTTCTCCACTTCTCTTCGTCCGGGCTAGCCCATAAGCCTTCACGACCCGCCCCACTTCGGCATAGGATGCCTGACACGATCACGCCCTTCTCTCAAGAGAGGAGCCCCTCGGCCACAAGTGGCGATGAGTATGCACTCACCGGGATTTCGATACTCTAGTGACACCCTGCTGTTCTTAGTCAGCCACGGCCTTACCGGGCGAGCCTCACCTCGCCGTCACCATTTCTTATTTCGATCTTTTACTCAGCGTGGACACCTCCACACTTATCCCCTCTCCCAAAGACAAGTGCGCCCACTCAGGGGACGCAACCTACTTACTTCTTGGCGTCCTTTGGTCGCTTGACACCGTACTTGCTTCTGCGTTGCGTGCGTCCCTGTACACCACTGGCATCCAGCGTACCACGCACAATGTGGTAGCGAACACCTGGGAGGTCCTTCACACGACCACCACGCACCAGCACGATCGAGTGCTCCTGAAGGTTGTGACCTTCACCGGGGATGTAGGCATTGACCTCCTTGCCGTTGGTCAGGCGGACACGAGCCACCTTTCGCATAGCAGAGTTAGGCTTCTTAGGCGTAGTGGTATATACACGCACACACACGCCACGACGCTGCGGACATGCACCCAGAGCAGGGCTCTTGCCCTTCTCCTCCATCGTTTCACGGCCCTTGCGGACGAGTTGTTGAATCGTTGGCATTTACTTTATTACTCTGTTAGTTAGTTCTCAATTACTTACCCACAGGGCAAGTCTTAATCGACTGCAAAGGTACAGAAAATATCTGTGTCTGCCAAACCTCTTTCGTGTGATTTTTTTTTGGGGGGCACCCTCTTATTTTCGGTGGGGCCTCTGGCACTCGGGCTTGGTCATCACCCGGGGAGCGACTTTCCTCGCCTCTTTTCCGCCTCGTGTTTCACCTTTGGACCTGGGCAAAAAGGGGCTATTTCCGAGCCACTTTTCAACGTTTTTCTGAACTCTTTTGTAAACGCCTAAGTATCTGCGCATTGTAGAGGCACCGTTTTTTCACGGATAGAAGCGTTTGGTTTCACGGATAGAAGCAAAACTTTTCACAGATAGAAGAAAATAGTTTCACGGATAGAAGAAAAATTCGGATCGCCACGAGGTGACTTTTTGCACTCCGGTGAGCTCCCCCCCAAAAAAAGCGAGGGTGCGCAACAGCTGTTGCGCACCCTCGTCATCATTGTGGGAGAGTAGTCTCCCGATATTTTGGTCTACCGCTCTCCACTCCTCACGACCTAGGTCGCTTGACAGTGGTGGGGGTAATCTTCCGTCGCCTGATCAGAAGAATAGGCTAAAGCCAATGGTCGGAACGATACGGCCTACGGTCGAGGTCACCTTGTCCAGCTTCATTGAAGTCTGCTGGTAGCCAAGCTCGCAAGAAACGGCCACATTGGACTGCAGGAAGTAGGCTGCACCAAGTCCGGCACCAAAGGCAAGGCCACCTTTGTTGGTTGAGACTTTTACGTCATTGGCTTTTACAGTTCCGTTCACACCTGCATATCCTACATAGAGGTTGGCATAAGGCTTGATCTCGGACTCAAGTGGCAGGAAGTAGGTAACCTTTGGTGCCACTACGTACGCCAGGGCGCTGTTTCCGGCTTGGCCCTCATGCTTCAGCTCCACACAAGCTCCCAAAGCTAGGTTGTCCACCACAAAGTAACCCCCATCGACAGCGAGGTTGAACTCGGTTGGAAGGTTTTTTTTCACGGTCTGGTTGCCTGCCTTGGTGAAGACGGTGGCTGCAAAGTTGAGCCCGGTGTTGGCTTTAGCAAAGCAGTGTCCGGCTTCTGTCTGTGCCAGTGCGCTGGTTGATGTGAGCGCAAATACGCTCAGTGCGATTGCAAGAATACTCTTTTTCATCGTTTTACGTAATTTAATTGATTAATAAACATTCATCTTTTATCTAGGCTCTAATGCGACTCGTCTCACCGACTTGTCGCATGAGCCAGGGCAAAGGTAATAAAAAACATTGGGACAACCACCCTCGCGCTCTCCTCTGTGTGTTGTTTCCTGCTCCATACGGAGGTCACCCGAGGGAGAGGGTCAGGACTTGGATGTTTTTTCGGAGTGGCGGGATAATGCGACAGAGACGTGCGACAAGCGAATAGGGTGCCATCAGATCCATGATAGCCGACCCCCGCAGACAAGTGGCACCGGGGAGCAAAGCGGCCATTTCGGCTCCGGACCCAAATCCACTCACAAAATTGGCCCTCGAGTGTTTCAGCTCGTCATGGTATTTTCCCCGCCCGACCATCATGGGATGGGCGACGTCGGCGACCAATAGGACTTGGGAGCCCAGACACTTTCGCAAAAGCTCCAGCAAGGTCTGCACCTCCTCCCTCGTAAAGTACATCAGTACCCCCTCCATGGAGAGGACAAAGGGGCTTTGCTCTGAGGGTGCGAGCGACTTGATCTGCCGCAGTATCTTTTCGTCCAAGACACTGCCGCTCAGGCTGTGAACCTCCCGCCCACCCGGGAGAGGTGGCACCACCTGCCGGCGCACCTGCATCACCTCGGGGAAGTCGAGGTCGACGAGCACTGCATCCTGGCGCATCCGTCCACTCAGGCGGTGAAACCGAGTGTCCAGTCCACAACCGGCGTTGACCACCACTGGAGCCACCCCGGATGTGTCACTGAGCTGCTTCACCTGAGCATCTATCTCTCGTGCCCTAACGAGGCAACCGATGTAGCTCATACTGTGCGAGCCCTTGGTATAGGCGGACCAGTCGTAGTCCAGGTGTTCGTAGATGGTTGTCACTACCGGATCATCCAGGATCGGATGCTTGCTTTGCACATCCTCGTAGCGCATCAGCAGGGGGATGAATAGAGTATCCTGCACCCCGTCCGTAATCCTTTCCGTCATTACTTTTTTCTCCATATTCTTCACGTTTTGATTGATGAACAAATTTGCTTCTTGTTCTGAAAAAGGAAACGGTGAGCCACATGAAATTTTTATCCATGTGGCTCACCGCTTTTTGTCGTACTATGGTTGCTGTCTTATGCTTTTGGTACGCGATCATTGTCTCTAGGTAGTGCGACTCGACACTCCGGTAGCAGCAACCATTGCCAGCCACCGGTCCCGAAGTAGACGTAGTCTTTTATAAAGTCTTCTAGGCCAGTCTCACTCAGGTCGTCGGTTGAGGCCACGAGCAACATGACATTCATCCAGTTGGTCGTCTGATGTCTGATAAAAAGTGGCGAGACCGGCTCGATCTTTTCGGACAAAAGAAGACTCAGCCTAGACATGAAGTGCATGCTCCTGTCCACTGCTTTCTCCAGCTGTTCGGTCCAGTACTTTCTCACCTCCGGCTCTCCGAGGTAGCGCTGAACAAAGGCTAGCTCTTGTCGGTGGTTGATGGAAAAAGTGACCATCTCCCGTACCCACATCTCCTGATAGGCTTCTGACGAAAAGAGCAAGTCCGGGGATTGCAACTGCGTCTCCTCCTTTTCGAAAAGTTTGGAGATAGACCTGTCGAGAGGCGACAAGACAGCCCGCAGGATCGACTCCTTGCTGTCGAAGTAGGCATAGAGCTGACTCAGCCCAATGCCCGACAACTCGGACACATCCCGCATACCCACTGCGGCATACCCTCTGGACAAGAATGCGCCCTTGGTGGCGGTGACGATCTGGTCACGAATCACGGAGTCCTGCTCTCTTTTCATAACACTGCAAAGGTGGAGATAAGTCGGGTGCCGTGCAATACCACAGTGTAGGTATTTTGACACCACTGACCTAGAGGGCCTGATACAAAAAAGGCGGAGCAGGAGGGCCAATGACCATCCTGCTCCGCCTGTGTATCTGAGCCGAAGACGAGACTCGAACTCGTGACCTACGCATTACGAATGCGTTGCTCTACCAACTGAGCTATTTCGGCTTGTTGGGCAAAGGTACCAAAAATCTCAATGCACCGCCAATAGATCGGAGAGAAATGCTTGGAGCTCTTTTTCCATCCCCGGGAGGAGAGGGGTGTCGGTGACGGACCAGTCGTTGGAAAGGTTCAGCAAAATCCGATCCTTGGGTGCGACTCCATCGTTGTAGCGGACGGTGATGGGTGCCTGAAAGATAGGACGCTCAAAGAACTCCTCCGCCTTGAGCTGCCGAATAACCGTCGAGGTCGCAGCCAAAGCCCGGTCGGCATTTTGCGAGAGGCTGTCGGGGTCCTCGGAGATCCACGCATAGACCGTAAGGGTCACAGACACGGCCTCGTCGGGGGTGCTGATCGTGACCTCGCCTCCGGTGAGGTCGAGCTGGATCATGACCTCGCTGAGGATCACCACACTCTTGCTGTCGAGTGCCTCGTAAAAGTCCTCAAAGGCTCCTCGGATAAGCTGTTGCTCTTTTTGCAAATCGGACATGGCCAATAACTTATAGGATGGTTAGTGAAGTGCCTCTATGCTTCGGTGTGGCCAAAGTGGGCAAGTCTGGTCCGGATGCTCTCCAGCTTGGCCAGTGTGTCTTGCTCTTTGCGTCGCTCAAGTGCGACCACGCTCTCGGGGGCATGTTGGACGAACTTCTCGTTATTCAACTTTCCTTGCACACCCTTGAGGAATCCCAGTAGGTGCGTCTCTTCGGCCCGGAGCTTGGCGATCTCCTCGGCGACATCAATATGTCCCTCCATGGGAACCCCAAAGGCGTGCACCCCTACTGCAAAACGCTCGAGTGTGGCACTCTCTGCCGGCTTTTCCTCTAGCACCTCGCTGATATTGGCCATCTTGCTCACCACAGCTTTCATCGACTCTGTGATCACCCCCTTGGGTGCATAGAGGCTCAGACTGTCGCGAGGCGAAAGGCCCTTGGTGGCACGGAGATTGCGGATATTGGTAATAATGTCTCTGGCAACCTCCATATCGGCGAGGACAGTCTTGTCGGGCTCTGCATACTTGGGTAGCTGCGCCAGCATGATACTCTCCCCATCTCGGCGCTCTCTGAGAGCCTGCCACAACTCTTCGGTGATGAAGGGCATGAAGGGGTGCAGCAACATCAGGAGTTGTTCAAAAAAGCCATTGGTTGCCTCCAGTGTCTCGGCATCGATAGGACGGCCATACTCCGGCTTGACAAGCTCTAGGTAGGTACTGCTAAAATCATCGCGGACAACTCGGTACAGGAGCAGCATCGCATCGCTGATGCGGTACTTGCCAAAGTGGTCCGCAAGTCGGGTCGCTGTGTCACTGAGGAGGTGGCCAAACCACTTGACAGCCTCCCTCTGGACCGGTGTCTGCGAGACCGTATCGGAGACCTCCCAGCCTTGGATCAGTCGGAATGAGTTCCACACCTTATTATTGAAGTTTCGTCCCTGCTCACACAGTCCCTCGTCAAATAAGATATCATTGCCTGCGGATGCCGCACTCATCAACCCCATACGCACCCCATCGGCACCGTACTGCTCTATCAGCTTGATAGGGTCGGGGCTATTGCCGAGCTGCTTGCTCATCTTGCGTCCGAGCTTGTCGCGGACAATACCGGTCAGGAATACGTTGCGGAATGGTGGTTGCCCCATGTACTCGTAGCCGGCCATGATCATCCTGGCAATCCAGAAAAAGAGGATATCCGGTCCGGAGACTAAGTCGGAGGTGGGGTAGTAGTACTTTAGGTCGTCATTGTCGGGCTTAAGTGGGTCGCCAAAGACACTGATCGGCCACAACCACGATGAAAACCAGGTGTCCAGCGTGTCCGGATCTTGCTCCAGTGCCTCGAGCGTGAGCGAGTCATCGCCTGTGAGTCGTCGTGCCTCATCCAGTGCGATCTCTGGAGTCTCCCCCACGACGATCCTACCATCCTCGAGATAGTAGGCCGGGATGCGGTGTCCCCAGTAGAGTTGGCGTGAGATATTCCAGTCCTTGATGTTTTCCATCCAGTGGGCATAGACGCCCTTGAATCGCTCGGGCACCAAGCGTACTGTGTCGTCCATGACGGCTCGGTAAGCCGGCTTGGCAAGGTCGGTCATCTTCAGGAACCACTGCATCGACAGCTTGGGCTCAATGGGGACGGAGGTCCGCTCCGAAAAGCCCACCGTATTATCGTAGTCCTCCACCCGCTCCATCAGCCCCAGGTCGGCCAGCTCCTGTGAAAAAGTCTCCCGCACCTCAAAGCGATCCCTACCGGCATACTTACCCGCCTGGTCGTTGAGGGTGCCATTGTCGTTGAAGACCTCGATCGCCGGTAGGCGATGCTTTTGTCCGAGCATGTAGTCGTTGATGTCGTGCGAGGGAGTCACCTTTAGGCAACCGGTCCCAAACTCCACATCGACATACTCATCCTCTATGATCGGGACAGAGCGCCCCACCCCGGGGACAATCACTCGCTTGCCTCGCAGCCAGTGGTACCGCTCATCCGTGGGGTTGATGCAGACTGCCGTGTCGCCAAATATCGTCTCCGGACGCGTGGTGGCGACTATGATGTACTTATCGGGCATCCCCTCCACATAGTAGCGGACATAGTAGAGCTTGCTGTGCACGCTCTTGTGGATCACCTCCTCGTCGGAGATGGCGGTACGTGCCTCCGGATCCCAGTTGACCATCCGCACCCCTCTGTATATCAGCCCTTTTCGGTAAAGGTCACAAAAGACACCTATCACCGCTTTGGCTCGTGGCTCATCCATGGTAAAGGCCTCCCGATCCCAATCGCAGGAGGCACCGATCTTCTTGAGCTGGTTGATGATGATCCCACCATGCTCATGAGTCCAGTCCCATACATGTGAGAGAAACTCCTCACGGGTCAGGTCACTCTTCTTGATTCTCTCCTTGGCCAGTTTTTGGACCACTTTTGCCTCAGTGGCGATAGAGGCGTGGTCGGTCCCGGGCACCCAGAGGGCGTTGTAGCCGGTCATGCGCGCACGACGGACCAGGATATCTTGTATCGTATTATTGAGCATGTGCCCCATGTGGAGGACGCCGGTGACATTGGGGGGTGGGATCACGACCGTGAAGGCCGGCCGGTGATCGGGATGGCTGGAAAAGAGCTTGTGTTCTTGCCAGTAGGCGTACCACTTATCTTCCACTTCGAGTGGATTGTACTTCGCACTTAGTTCGGTTGACATGCTTTCTGTATTCTATAGTTTTGGCTTGGTGTGCCCTCCTCTGCGACTAGGGGTCAGCTCCGCAACACGCCATGTGGAGCGAACGATGACCGGCAGGTCGTGGCAAAAAATTGGCACACAGTCAGGGTACAAAGTTAAGGTTTTTATCTCACATCTCCCCTATTTTTCGCCCACTCCGACCGAATGAATTTGCCCAAAATCAAGGGGGCCCTAACTCGCTCTAAACCAAAGTCCCCGACAGCCCCCATTTTTTCACGGATAGAAGCGTTCGGTTTCACGGATAGAAGCAAATGATTTCACGGATAGAAGAATTGACGTCCTTGTATATAAGCAAAAATTGGGTATAAATCGAGATGGTCAATGGAATTCACTCAACAAAAAAAAGAGCCCCCTCGAAAAGGGTTCCTAAAACAAAGCCGGTCCGGAAGAGTGCGACCCCCTCCCGGTCCGGTCTAATCCCAAAAGCCCATGCTGTCGAGCATCTCCTGCTCGTCCTCCGGAGTGTAGTCGGTCACCTCGTCCTCCTCTTCGTCGTCGGTCTCTGTATCGTCCCAGTCATCGTACTCAGGAAATATGTAGCTCTCAAGGTCTCGTCGCTCTTTTTTGGTCGGTCTGCCGAGTCCTTTTTGCCTTTGGTTGGCGGCTCGCTGCAGCTCTAGGAGCTCATACTCCTCCGGTGGGGTGGTGTTTTTGATGAAATTGGGGACCAACTTTGGCCCCACGCGTCCCGGGGTGATGGCCAGCACCTTGAAGGAAAAAGTGACCGGAGGCTTGCGCACGTTCACCGTGTCGCCCACCTTGACAATCGTCGAGGGTTTTCCGGGACGTCCGTCTACTTGGACTCGGCCGTTTTTGCAGGCTCTGCCGGCAAGTGCTCGGGTCTTGAATATCCGCACGGTCCAGAGCCACTTGTCGAGGCGTATCTCAGTCATGTTGCTTTCCCTTGGTGTTGTGGATATTCATGGCCCTCTCGATACCGATGAGGCAAAAGTCTCGGATCGTCTCTACCGCTTGGGCACAGAGGGGCTCCATCTCGGCCTCCTCTTGGGGCGAAAAAGGCTCCAGTACGTAGGCGATCTGCTCTCCGCGCGAGAAGTCGTGTCCGATACCGATCCGCAGGCGCGCATAGGCTTGTGTCCCGATGGTCTGCTGTATATGCTTGAGTCCGTTGTGCCCACCATCGCTGCCTTTTGCCCGAAGTCTCTGTGTCCCAAAGGGCAATGCCAGCTCATCGACGACGACTAGGAGGTTTTGGACGGGGATGTTTTCTTTTTGCAACCAGTAGCGGACGGCGTTGCCACTGAGGTTCATCATCGTGGAGGGCTTGAGGAGCAGGAGTTGCTTGTTTTTGACCCTGATCTCCGCTGTCTCTCCGTATCGCCCGGGGGCAAAAGTGGCGCCCGTGTCAGCGGCGAGATGGTCCAGCACGATAAATCCGGCATTGTGCCGCGTCCGCTCGTACTCGGCTCCGGGGTTTCCGAGGCCGACGATGAGGTATTTACTTGAGCTCATTTCGTTCGTTTTTCCACTGAAGATACGCTTCAGCCACAGTACAAAGTTGTTCATACCACTCTTCTCCAAAGGCCCGCACCAGGGGGGCTTTCACAAATTGGTAGACCCGCACGCCTACTTCGCGTCCGTGCTTGCGCGCCGGCTCGCAGATCGGGAACCAACGCTCGTAATTGAGGGCCACTGTGTCACCCATACGCTGCATGCGTATCGGGAATAGGTGGCAGGAGAGGGGCTTGTAGAAGTAGGGATTGGCACCCTCGGTGTAGCCTTTCTCAAAGGCACAGCGCGCCGACCCATCTGCCTCAAAGCAGGTGAAGACACACTGGCTCCTGCCTGCCGCTATCATGGTGACTGTCTCCCCATCCTCATCGGTGTAGGTGAGGCCATGCTTGCGGATGTAGCGTTGCTGGGCCTCGGGGATGTAGGTGCGGACCAGGGGATAGGTCTTCTCCAGAAGGGGTTCCTCCTGTGCCAGCACCGGTGCTCCACTGTCTCCCTCGATACAGCAGGCTCCGTGGCAAGCGTCGAGGTCACAGCAGAAGTAGGTGTCGATGACTTCGCTGCTGACCAGGATGCCATCTACGTCTAGTATACTCATTTGCTTGATACTCTTCTAAAAAAAGCTGCCCATAGTGGTGGGCCCGTACCATCTCTCGATAGGTAGGATCACTACACCACTTTGGGCAGTTTTGTATCCCCTCGTGGGGTATTTTGTCGGGCTTACTCTGCCGGTTGGTCTCCGGTGCCCTCTTCGGTCTCCTCGTCTTCCTCCTCTACAGCTCCTGCGCTACGTGCGGCACGTGTAGCACGTACAGCGGCAACTACGGCGTTTTTGGAGTTGAGGATCTCTAGGTTTTCAAACTCCAGCTCACCCACCTTGAGTACCTTGCCCAGGCGGAGCTTGCTGATGTCTACGTGCAGACGCTCAGGCACATTGCTGTAGAGACCCTTGACCTTGAGCTTGCGCATGTCTTGGTTGAGCTTACCACCGGCACGCACACCGATAGCGTGACCATCCAGCTGCACCGGTACCTCTATCACAATGGGCTTGTCGGCATAAACCTCCAAGAAGTCAATGTGAATGATGGCATCGGTCACGGGATGAAACTGTAGCTCCTGTAGGATGCAAGTGTGTACCTGTCCGTCGACATCCAGGTTGATCAAGAAGATATCCGGGGTGAATACCAGGTTGCGCACATCGCGCTGTGACACCACGAGATTGAGGTTCTTCTCTCCACCGTAGATTACAGTGGGGATGAGGTCTTGCTTGCGTAGGGCTTTGGCGGCAAACTTGCCGATGTTTTCGCGCGCCTGCGCTTTTAGTGAATAAGTTTTCATTGGTATTGTGTTGTTGTGTTACTCAAAAAATCCAATTCGCCGGCACGAGAGGGTCACGCTCTGCTGTGTGCAGTTGCCACGAATTTGTTTTTCCCATCACACCTTAGCTTTATCACTTGTGTGTCAGGCTTCGGTTGACTCCTCTTGCTCCTCAGCGACCACCTCGGTCTCCTCGGTGGCTTCTTCGCCATCGGTGGCGAGCTGGCGTGCACGCTCAGCTTGGTGTGCCTCTTCTTCAGCCTTGGCGGCTGCCTTGGCGGCTGCGATCTCAGCTGCGTTTTCGGACACGACGATCAGGGGGATCTCCACGGTCACATCCTTGTGAAAACGCACACGAGCCACATACTCACCTACCTCCTTGATACCACCGGCGATGAGCAACATCTTGCGGTTGACATCGTGTCCCTGTGCCTCTAGGGCATCGGCCACCATGGTGGGGGTTACGGAGCCGTAGATACGACCGGTGTTGCTGGTCTTTACGCTCAGCTCTACCTTTACGTCCTTGAGTTTTGCTGCCTGCTCTTGTGCTTTGGCAAGCAGAGCGGCGAGCTTGTGTGCTTGCTGGCGTTGGTCCTCAGCGAGTTGCCTCAGGGCTGAATCGCTGGCAATGACTGCCTTGCCTTGCGGGATTAGAAAGTTGCGTCCATACCCGGCTTTCACCTCAACCACTTCGTCTTTGAAGCCTAGGTTGGGCATATCTTCTTTCAAAATAACTTTCATATTCTGTCTCCTTTTGTTTTTGCTATGATTCTATACTACTACCGACTTGTCCGGACCACTAGTCCATCAGGTCAGTCACGTAGGGCAACAGTGCCAGATGGCGCGCACGCTTGACTGCTTGTGCCACACGGCGTTGGAACTTCAGCGAGTTGCCCGTAATACGACGAGGAAGGAGCTTGCCCTGCTCGTTGAGGAACTTTTTCAAAAACTCGGGATCCTTGTAGTCCACGTACTTGATGCCTGCCTTCTTGAAGCGGCAGTACTTCTTTGGCTGGTTGATAGGCCCTCTGAAGCGTCTGGATTTCGTATTCTTTATTGCCATGGTCTCTTACTTAGTTTTCTTCCGTGTTTTCTACTTCATTGCTCTCCTCTGCCTTTTGCTCGGTCTCCGGGGCAACAGTTGCCGGTTTTTCGGAACGGAGACGGCGACGCTTCTCAGCGTACTCGTGGGCATACTTGTCCTGCTTGAAAGTCAGGAAGCGAATAACATGCTCGTCACGACGGAAGTTGACCTCCAACGTGTCTACAAAGTTTGACTCTGCATCAAACTCTACAAATACATAGTAGCCGGTAGACAGGCGTTGGATAGGATAAGCGAGCTTGCGCTGGCCCCACTCCTCCTTATTCACGACCACACCACCGTTGTCGGTGATCAGGGTAGTGAACTTGTCTACCGTTTCCTTTGTCTGATCAGCAGACAAAACGGGAGTTAGAATGAAAACGGTTTCGTAGTGATTCATCATCTGTTTGTTTGGTAAATAAATAAAATTATAGATGTTGTTGTCATCACAAATACACACCAAGAACACTCTGTATCGCCCTCACCTCATCGGGAGAGACGGCACAAAAATGCTCCTGAGAGAGCGAACGATCCCCATAGGGAGCCGTCTTTCTCACCGGCAAAGATACCAAAACTTTCTATTTTGGGAAACCAGGCCTTGCAAAACGACGAAGCCCCGGGGCGTCTCCTTGATCAGGAGATGCCTCGGGGCTTGAGTTTTTTTTAGGGGACAGTGGACCGGCCGACCGGGGTCACTGCTTTTGGCGGTAGGTCTTGCGGGCGCGCCTAAAATCTTCGCGCTCTTCCCGCTTGCGCATGCGGTACTCCCGCTTTCGTTGCCAGACACCCTGCTCGGTCTGCTCTTGCACGTAGTCGTTGCGTTTACCGGCAAAAAGCTCATACCCTCTCAGCTCACACTCGAGAGAGCCATTGTAGAGTGTCTCTTTGTGAAACTGCTTTAGGCCTATTGCGTTGAACCCCTCCTCTATGTTTGAAGAGATGATCCAAGCATTCCATCCGGTGAATGTGTGCTTGAGGGTGGTGCCTATATTTTTGTACAGCTCCTCCAGTGCGTCCGGTCGCAGTCGCTCACCATAGGGAGGATTGGTCACGAGCAGCCCGGTCTCTGAGGGCTTGAGTGCCTCGGTGTAGTCCTCTATCTTTCGGACTGCCAACTCGACGTATCGGTCCACTCCCGCTTTGCGCACATTGCCACGGGACATGGCGATCGCTTTGGGGTTGCTGTCGGAGCCGTAGATCTTGTACTCGAAGCGTCGCTCCTCCCAATCTTCCATCACCTCACTGAATAGCTCGCTGTCGTAGTTGCTCCACCGCTCAAAAGCAAAGCTCTCACGGAAAAGTCCCGGTGGGATATTCGCCGCTATCAGAGCCGCCTCTACAAGAAAGGTTCCACTCCCGCACATAGGATCTAGGAAGTTGGACTGACCCTGCCAGCCTGCGCGGAGCAGAATCCCGGCAGCTAGGACTTCGTTGATGGGGGCCTCGGTCTGGCTAAGCCTGTAGCCCCGCTTGTGCAAGCTTTCGCCGGATGCGTCCAAGGCTATGGTCACTCGCTCGTCGGCAATGTGTACATGAAAGCAGAGGTCAGGGTCGGTCACCGAAACGTTGGGCCGACGTTGCTCGCGATCCCTGAAGTAGTCTGCGATGGCGTCTTTCACACGATAGGCTACAAACTTGCTGTGCGTGAAGGTCGCTGAGTAAACCACTGTATCCACAGCAAATGTATCTTTTGGCCGGAAATACTGTGACCAGTTGACTTTGTGGTACAGATGGTCGTAGATTTCGTCGGGGTTTTTGGCATCGAACTGATCGATCGGCACCAGTATCCTCAGCGCAGTCCGTAAAAAAACATTTGCCTTGTATAGGGTTCGCAACGTGCCACTAAAGGCTACCATTCGCCGTCCGGGTTGGATATCTGTGGCTCCGATCGTACGGAGCTCTTCTGCCAAGATATCCTCTAGTCCGAAGAGGGTCTTGGCAAGCATGGTAAAGGGTTTCTCTCCGGTCATGGGGCTAGTAGGTGCGGCAGTTGTCATTGGTTGTGAGGGTTTATTTGTTTTTGTTTGGTGGCAAATTTACTACTTTTTTAGCAATCCGGTGGTGCTTCTCGACCGTTTATTTCCCAGCTCTAAGCGGGTGAAAGTCGGTCATGACAGAGGCGGGGGGGCGACCGTTGAGGTAGGCTTCTTTCATGAAGTCCATATATGGGGCAACGTGCCGAAAGTAGCGGAAATACCCCGAGCAGAGATAATTGTGCCCAGGATTACCGTATTCGTCGCAAGCGAAGCGGTTTTTGGGACACTCACCCCAGCAGGCAAAAAGATACTCACACTCGCGACACTGGCGTGGCAGAGTGTCGAATTTGTCTCTGCCAAACTTTTGTTGACGCTCGCTGTACATCATCTCCACAAGTGTCTTGGAGCGGATGTTGCCTAGCTTATACTCGGGAAAGACAAAGTGGTCGCAACTGTAGACATCGCCATTGTGCTCCATCACCCCAGCATGTCCGCAGTACTGCGCCATGGAGCATACCCCGGGAGTGACTCCGACCCAATTGGCGAGGGTGGCATCGAACAGCTGGATATAGTAGGTGCCGACATCGGACTTGACCCACTCGTCGAATACCCCGATGAGAAAATCGCCCCACTGCTCGGGGGTAACGGAAAAGGGGGTGAGCTCGCCTTTTTCTGACACATGCGCCAGCTTGGTCCCATCGGGGTGGGCTGTCGTGCGCTCCACTATGGGCGTAAACTGTATATAGTGGCACTCTATCTCCTTGAAGAACTGATAAAAAGAAACCGGGTCCCCGACATTGATGTCGTTGACCACGGCAAGTGCATTGTATTCGACTCCATACTTTTTGAGTAAGTTGATAGCCCTGAGTACTCTGTGATGGGTGGGTTGTCCGGTGGGGGTCTGGCGATAAGCGTCGTGTGCCGCTTTGCCTCCGTCTATGGAGATCCCGACGAGGAAGTTGTTTTTCCTAAAAAACTCGCACCAGGTGTCATTGAGGAGTAGGCCATTGGTTTGTATAGCGTTGTCGATGCGCCTGCCTCCGGCATACCGGCGTTGCAACTCAAGGGCTTTTTGGTAAAAGGCAAGGGGGCGCATGAGTGCCTCACCTCCATGCCATGTAAAGAGGACCTCCGGAGTTGTCTGGCTGGTGATGTACTCACGCACATATCGCTCCAGGAGGTCGTCACTCATGATCTGGTGAGCAGCCCGACCATCAAAGAGGTTGGACTTTTCGAGATAGTAGCAGTAGGTGCAGGCTAGGTTGCAGTAGGATCCGGCCGGCTTGGCCATCACGTAGAGTGGTCGAGCAAATGGTAATCCTATACTCATATCAACAGAACACTCCGGCTAGGATCTAAAAAGGAGACGAAAAGCCTCGTCCACTCGACTGACCGGTAGGACTTGGATAGGAAACTCAGATAGATCTAGGCCTTTGATATTGTCGGCGGGGAGAATAATGGTCTGAAACCCGATCTTGGCCGCTTCTTTGATCCGTGGCAGGATATGCGAGACAGCTCGCACCTCGCCACTCAAGCCCACCTCTCCCGTTATGCAGACATTTCTAGAAATTGGGATATCCAGGCTAGAGGAAAGCACGGCACTCAGCACAGCTAGGTCAATAGCTGTATCCGAGACATAAAGGCCTCCGGCAATATTGAGGAAGACATCCTTCTGGATCAGCTTGAAGTTGGCACGCTTTTCCAGCACCGCCAAGAGCATATTGGCACGTCGCAGATCACAGCCGGTACTTGAGCGTTGCGGTGTACCGTAAACGGCAGAGCTGACCAATGCTTGTACCTCGAGCAGGAGTGGACGCTGTCCCTCCACACTGACCCCAATACAGATACCACTGAGGGAGGAGTCATTTCCGGTCAGGAGCATCTCGGAAGGATTGACCACCTGGCGGAGCCCGTCGCGGAGCATTTCGTAGAGTCCTATCTCTGAGGTGTTGCCAAATCGGTTTTTCATAGCCCGAAGGATGCGGTACTGGTGATTTTGATCACCCTCAAACCGTAGCACCGTATCGACCAAGTGCTCCATTATCTTGGGACCGGCAATGGAGCCATCCTTAGTGATATGTCCGACAATAATGACCGGGATATCGTACTCTTTGGCAAAGGTAAGCATCTGAGCTGTGCACTCCCGCACTTGGCTGGGGCTACCTGGCGAGGATTCGGAGCGGGAGCTCTGCATGGTCTGAATGGAGTCAATGACCAAAAGGTCGGGAAGGACCTCCATGGCGGTCTCGAGGATTACATCCATCTGGGTCTCACTATATAGTAGACAATGATCTACCCGGTCGGCATCAATCAATCGCTCTGCGCGTAGCCGTATCTGCCCCGGACTCTCCTCCCCACTGACATAGAGGGTCTTCAGCTCGGGGTTACGCACTACGCTTTGCAGGATTAGTGTACTCTTGCCTATACCGGGTTCGCCTCCGATCAGGACCAAAGAGCCCTTGACCAATCCTCCGCCCAGTACACGATTCAGCTCTCCATCCTTCAGATCCATTCTGGGAGCCGAGTCACCCGATACTTCGGATAGCGGAGTGGGATAGTTGTCTGTTGCCAAGCGATCTTTTCGGATACGGACACCAGGTTCATCGGGTCCCACCTTGTACTCTTTCAGGGTATTCCATTCGCCACAGGTCGGGCATTTTCCGGACCACTTGGGAAAGTCTGCACCGCATTCAGTACAGATATATACGGTTTTTAGTTTACTTTTAGCCATTAGGATCGTGTTACGATGAGACCATCCTGAGACAGGTGCATATCCACCATTCTTGCCGTACTATTTGGGGTGTTTCCCTTGAGTTGTTTGCATATATACCGAGCTGCATCGGGGTCTTTGGCAACGATATACAGGAACCCTCCACCGCCGGCACCTGGGAGTTTATACCCTAGAGCATAGTCCTTGATGCCTGAAATGATGGCCTCGATTTGAGGCGTGGTAGAGCCTTCATCCAGCTTTTTGTTGGCACTCCAGGACTCGGTCAATATACTACCATAGGCGTCTAGATCATCCTTACCTATAGCATCAGCCATATCATATGCCAGTTGCTTGATTTGTCGGAGGTGAGCCAGAGTGTCGTGTTCATTGAGCATCATACGCCGGACAATCCCGCCCAAGATACTTTTTGCCTGCCGTGTGAGCCCAGTATAGTAGAGCAGATGACACTCCGGGGTCCGAAAGACAGAGTCCGACAACCACTGCATGCGTGGCTCCTGTTGTCCTTTCTCGGTCGTGATCAGCTTGACCCCGCCAAACACACCTCCCCATTGATCTTGCCAGCCACCACCACTCGTCAGCATTTGCTCCAAGAGTAGAGTCCGAGACGCCAGCGCCTCTTTCGTCCAGTGCAGTCCGAAATAGTTGCTGAGTGCGCCCAAAACCGTTGCACCCAAAATAGAACTTGTTCCCAGCCCGGAGCCGGCCGGAACAGCCGACAGCAAGGTCACCTCCAGCCCGCCTCCTATTCGATCCAAGAGGTCCGGCATAGACTCGCCACGACGATAAACACCACAGAGGCATAGCGCAGCCTTGGGGATGGAAAAAGGGTCACCCAGCCGGCGATACCACGTGAGTTGGTCAGGTGTCGTTATCATTTCGCGCAACCCCATATCGATGGAGTGCAAGATAATCTGCCCCGATGGATTGGGACGGACGTACACTTGCAGGGGTTCTTGCCCGTTGAGCGTGAGGGAAAAGTTGGTCACCGCCCCACCCTCATAGATGCAGTACGGTGGTGTGTCGCTCCACCCTCCGGCGAGGTCGATCCGCATTGGGGCACGGGCCCAAATGATCTGGTCAGAGTAGACATCCCGCCGAGGAGACGAAGTCGCACCGGTAGTGGAGGAGACCAATTCGCACAAATACTCATCCGCCTTTTTGGCCTCGTTTTCATCCCCCGTGAGAGCATGTCGCATGGCCGCATCCTGCATGCGGATCAGCAGAGGAGCCTCAGCAGGCAGCTGAGCCGGCACCTTACCAAGCAGTCGCCCCGCAACCGAGAGATCCGAGTGGTACAGGACACTTCCCGCATAGTTGCGTTGCATGGCCACAAGGTTTTCCGACAAAAAAGCCATTCGCTGTCGCTCTACCCGTTCCCAGTCCACCTCTGCGGAGAGTTCGCAGGCCGCATAGCAGTCATTGGCGACCGCTTGCCCATCCATCACCGCCCGTAGGAGCTCCTCCAGCTCCTCCACCCTATCAATGTGAGGAAATATCGGTGTGGTATAGGGATCACAACTTTGGAGCCGCCCCAGATAGGTCTGATCCTTGAACGTATCCCCATATCCATACATCCGCACCACATATCCTCCACGCTTTACCGGGAGCACATCCAGGCAGATACCCGGCTCCAAGGTCAGCTCCAGATCACTCATCGGCAACCCTGTGACGACATTGTGGTCGGTGAGCCTTAGCCCCATAGGTATGTGGCTATTTTCCACCCATATGTGGTGATTTCGGTCATTGAGTGGTTGCTCCACTCGGGCATTTAGGGCAATAGCCGATCCATGTCGTTTCCAGCGACCGGAGAGGATATCTCGCTGGTCGATCCTCCGATTTTGCAACTCCTGCGTACTCTCGACGAGGTCCGAAGTGCTTCCAAAGTGGTAAAATGTCGCCTCACCTATCGGGTACACCGCCACCTCTAGGTCGCTGTTCTGGGTGAGGAAGTCGGTATAGAGGTCTACATAGCCCGTCATGCCACGGAGCCTGTCGATTGCCCGTTGCGAGAGGAGCCACACCCCACTGTCAATCATCAGCAAGTGCTTTTTCCCGAGCGTCTCTAGTTCTTCGACAGTAGGCTTTTGGACCATTCCATCCAGTCTGTTTGGCTCATCCGGATGGCACAAAAAGACTCCATGCGCCGTCATCTTGGCGGCCGTACTCCACAGTCCCACAAGCACCACATCGGCCTCCGGCATGTCGGGAAGTTTGTCGGGGAGTGCCAGGAGCACATCACCACTGGCGACCACCGCCACTGTTCGGTTTGGGGCTTTACCTGCCAGCTGCGTTAGGTAGTCCTCCTGTAGCTCTATCAAGCGCTGAGTCACTCGTTGCCCCCTAGACCACTTCAGTACCGGCATCGGTAGTAGCACTTTACCATAGGAGGCATAGGCCGGCAGGCGACGACTTTCGCCACCTGCATTGATCACGAGACACCGCTCCCCGGAGGGGTGTTCATCCAGGAGGTACCTCAGCGCACCTCCACTTCCCACCTTTTGTCCGCAGGGGTCATGCCCGATGACATACCGTTTGTCCGGGTACAATGCCCTAAAATAGGACTCCGTGCCTTCGGGCAAGCTCACATATACATTCATCTCACTTGTTTTATGAAAGGGGGGCAGAGAGAGAGGATGAGGAGATCAGTCGCGATAGAGTGGTAGCGTGGTGCACCTAAAGAGGCCTCCCAGCTTGCTCACCTGGCGGTACGGCAGGGGGATACAGGTCACCCCTCTACTCTCCAACCAGTGACGGAGACGGCCAAAGGTCTCATCCAGTATCACCTTGTTGGGGGAGAGACTAAAGATATTCGGGTTCATCTCATACATCTCCTCACGGCTGATGATACAGGTATTCTCTATTCCATACAGATTCATGATATACTCCCAGTCCTCTGTGTGCCTAAAGCCACCGGGGAAAAGGATACACTTATCCCCACCGACCGGCTGAAAAGCGCAGTCCAAGTGCAACACCCCGGTATAGGGATCAGTATCATGCTTGATCAGCTCCAGTGGGACAATATCTTTTTTGGGAAAGAGACTTTTCAGAAAGCCTATCGCATACTTATTGGTCCGAGCCATGGAGTAGGTGCTATAGTCAGGGCTGAGGTAGCAACCAACCAAGATCTTATCTCCCAGCATCACCACATCTCCACCCTCTATATGTACGTACTCCGGAGGGGTCACGATCTTATCCTCAGGGATCTGGGCAAAGATCTCATCATACGCACGCATCTCGGCTTCACGATCCGGGATGATGTTGGCCCGTATGATCTTATCCTCCAGCACAAAAGCCACGTCTCTCGAGAAAATCTGGTTCACTCCCTCCAGTTCTTTGGGACGTAGCACCTCCACGCCCTCTGCCGCTATTGCACGGGCCAAGCCTTCCACCTCACGACTCAGCTGTGCATCCGAGGGGTACACTCCGGCGATGATCGTGCTGTACGATTTGGCATCATAGGCCTCCTCCAGTGTAGGTGTAGGACCATTGTGGTCTCCAAGGCCCACCACCACTTTGCGGAGGGTGCTGACTTCGTCTCCTATGTGTAGTTTGATCATAATTTTTGCTCTCTTATTTGGTCCAAAACAAATGCTCTATACGCTTCACGATTGGCCTCCAAACGCTCTGCCACACCGTCTCCCTCCGCACCATAAAAGGCATGAAAGTACCCACTCTCCGCACGCACAAAGCCGGCAGATCCTTTCACAAATGAAAGATATTGCTGCAGAGTGGTTCCCGAAAAAGCCACCTCAGGTGCACCGCACGAGACAGCCACATCGATACGCTTGCCCACCATGGCATCGCCCCCTTCGCCCCAGGCCCAATGCTCTGCCCAGACGGTATCCATCCACTCCACCATAATTCCGGGGGGCATATACCAGTAGAGCGGAAACTGTAGGATAATCCGGTCCGCAGCAGAGATCAAGGCTTGCTCCGCCGCCAAGTCGAATCTTCCATCCTTGCCGATGGCCTCCTCCAGCAGGTGCAGTGTCACCGAATCACCCTCCAGTGTGCGAACGACTTCGGCCCAAGATTTGTTGACCACTGATGTGGCAATGTGGGGATGCCCCACGACTACTAATGTCTTCATATGATTATCTTTTGGTACTGTTGCTCCACAAATGTACCTTTTTTTCATTTCCTACGACGGCTCACCCATAGGTGGAGCAGTAGCACACCCAGGACACCCCCTCCCCACCAATACCCACCGTACCCACGACCGGACTCACGCTCCGGAGTCGCATGCACCTGCCGGACCACCACATAGGGCACCTGCACCTCCTTAGGTTCACTCCGAGCCGACACCGTCAGCACACGATCCTCCACCGTGGCTCGGAGCTTCACCCCCTTTCCGGAGGCCATCAAGGGAGACAGAGTGACCGGTGCGCTCAGGCGATACCGCACCACAGCCGTATCGCCCGAGATCTGCACCGGCTGCACCCCGGCACTCACCACCTCCTCCATCACCACCTGTCGGTGGCTGCGACACCCCGACACCAAGGGCACAGCACAGACCACCAGCAGGCAGATCGACCGCCCAAAAGCCCGACCGACACTCATACCACAGCCACCTTGGCTTCACTCCACTTTTGGCGCACCTCACGGGTCGCCTGCATCGCTTGGCTCGATACACGCAGCTCCTCCAGCTCCTGCTCTAGTCGCTTCACCCTACTCTGTAGTACCGCATTCTCTCCTCGTAGCTGCACCACCTCCTGCAACACCTGAGTGAAGCGTACCATCATCGACTTGTTGCTCTCTGCCAGCAGCTCGATACTCTCCTGTTGCTCTGTCAAAAAATCATTATTCCGCTTCCGTCGCCCCACGATCCATCCACTCACACCACTCCCCATCGTCAGGAGAGTCGTCAGCAGTACCTGTACACTTCCTATATCCATACACTTATTACCTATTTTGGTTAAAAAAGGGGGAGACCATCTCTTCCGATCATTCGACCACTCCGAGACGATCTCCGCCCATACTTATCCTCTCAGCTTACCTGAGCTCTGCTCACACCATTCCCTAAATACGCCGGAGCACACATTAGAGGTTGCCACCTTGGGGTGTACCACCCTCTGTGCCGGCATTGGACGGTGTCTCAGCGTCCGGAGCCTTCTGACCTTTCTTACCCGTCGAGGGCGTCTGTTGGTTGAGCAGGCTGTCGACATTGAGGACAGAGGTCTCCGCCAAGCGTGCCTTCATCTCCGCACTCGGTGTATAGCGGATCAGCACCCGCTTCACCAGGTCATTGGTAAAGTCGGCCTTGCTTGGCGCAGACTTACTCTTTAGTCGGAACGAAAAGCTACCCAGGTCACCCAGATCAACCCCAAAGCCCTTGGTCATAAAGCTCATACTCGACACCGACAGGACATCCAGCACCGCACGCACATCGGCTCTGTGGACTGTACAGCGGTCAGCTATATCCTCAGCCAATTCTCGGATGGAGATACGCCCCAGCATCGTGGGTACCGCACAAGCTATGCGAGGTCTTTTAGCATTTTGCAGGGTGTTTTTGCGTTCATATACACGGTATCTTAGTGCCATAGTTTTTTGAAATTTTAGTTGGTTGGTTAAACAAGATTGGTTCGTCCGAAGTTGCGCATCTTCTATACTATAGCTTCCCAAAACGTTATACAACATGCTCGATCCCTTATCCCAAGCGGGCTCTTCCACACTGCACCACCGATCTCGGATGGGGAAAAACAATTGACACACATGGTACCGGTTCTTGATGATCAGGGAGAGCGATCGAAAACAATGCATTCGCATTATGCGAAAGTCCTATAGCCCTAAGACTGTCGGAGGGGTTGGAAACAGTTGGAGGACGTGCATTCTCCTGTTGCCATCACCTCGCCTCCATCACACTGCCCGAAGGGCCGGAAGTGATAGAAGTGGGGGTCTTCTGTGAGTGTAACAATCTAGAGAATGTTGCACGAAGTGCCATTCTCGCACATTTGCTAAAATGTGCTGAGACTTTGCACGAAGGATGAGATGCAAGGCGCTGAGGATGAGGGCGAAGGGAGCGTACTCACGTACGTGACCTAGCCCGAATTCCGAAAGCAACGCAGCATATCGCCTTCGTGCAACAGTCTCATCTAGATAACTCAACCCGCAAAGAGCTGAGCAGACGCTTTGGAGACGAAGTTTCCGAGTGGCCGGTAGCCGTTTTTCCCCACGGCCAACCTTCCTTTTTCAAGTTGTTGAGAGCCACAGGTAGGTCTTGAGGGCAAGGCTTCTTTTCCACGCTAAAAACACTACGAACAAGAGTCTGAAAAAGGGGGGAAGAGGGGGGAGAAAAAACAAAAAATAAGGGCGGGGTGTCGGACCTCGACACACCCGCCCTCTATTGGCGACAGATACAAGTCGCTTTTTTTTGCTCTCGGGGTCTTTACTTGATTACCCCTAGCTCCTTACCGATCTTCTCAAAGGCCTCCACACACCTGTCGATGTGTGCATGCTCGTGCGCGGCTGAGAGTTGCACACGGATACGGGCCTCGCCACGAGGTACCACGGGGAAGCAGAAGCCGGTCACGTAGATCCCCTCCTCCTGCATGCGTGCTGCAAAACGCTGGCTCAGAGGCGCATCGTACAGCATCACGGCACAGATCGCACTCTGGGTCGGCTTGATGTCAAAGCCTAGCGACTCCATCTTTTGGCGGAAGTACTGCACGTTGTCCATCAACTTGGTGTGCAGAGTGTCCGAGGCCTTGAGCATCTCAAAGACCTTGAGCCCGGCACCGGCCACTGAGGGTGGCAATGAGTTGGAAAACAGGTAGGGGCGAGACCTCTGGCGCAGGATATCTATGATCTCCTTGCGTCCGGTCGTGAAGCCACCCACAGCACCACCAAAGGCTTTGCCCAGAGTGCCGGTGAAGATATCGATGCGCCCATATAGGTCATAGAGCTCGGCCACACCATGGCCGGTCTTGCCGACCACACCGGCTGAGTGGCACTCGTCCACCATCACCAGAGCATCGTACTTCTCGGCTAGGTCGCAGATACGATCCATAGGTGCGACGTTGCCATCCATCGAGAAGACTCCGTCCGTCACAATGATCCGGAACCTCTGCGCCTGTGCACGCTTGAGCTGCTCCTCCAGGTCTGCCATATCACCATTGGCATAGCGGTACCTCTGCGCCTTGCAGAGCCGCACACCATCTATGATCGAGGCATGGTTGAGTGCATCCGAGATGATCGCATCCTCCTCGCCCAAGAGGGAGCCAAACAATCCGCCATTGGCATCAAAGCAAGCGGCATACAGGATCGTATCCTCGGTCCTAAAGTAGTCCGAGATAGCTGCCTCCAGCTCCTTGTGGATATCCTGTGTACCACAGATGAAGCGGACCGACGCCAAGCCGTTGCCCCTCCGATCCATCGCTGCTTTGGCCGCCTCGATCACCTCGGGATTATCGGCCAAGCCAAGGTAGTTGTTGGCACAAAAGTTGAGCACCGGCTTATCCGCCTGGCCATCTTGGATCGTGATGGCCGCTGATTGCTTGCTGGTGATGATTCGCTCGTTTTTGTAGAGACCGGCCTCCTTGGTGGCCTGCAACTCCCGGGCAAGAAAGTCCTTTACTTTTCCGTACATAGTTGTTTGGTGGTTATAGTTAGATAATGTATCAGTCTCCCTCTGGCACCCTACCCCCATATCCGCTCAAAAGTACCACATTCGGATGAGATTCAAAAAAAAGAGACCTCCGAAAAAGTGGCTACCGAAAAAACCATAGTTTCAACACAGGTGATCACTTCTAAAGTGTCCTTTTTTCGGCCGATCCTGAGGGGGTGTCTTTTTTCTACCCGTCTGAGCGATCGCTTCTATCCGTGAAAAGTTTTGCTACTATCCGTGAAAAAGATTGCTTCTATCCGTGAAACCCGAGGTCCTCCATAAGTGTTTAATTATCAAGACCTCCAAAGGGGGCTTTTGGGACCTCAAAATTCGCCTGTTTTTCACCTTTGGAGAATGTTGCACGAAGTGCCATTCTCGCACATTTGCTAAAATGTGCTGAGACTTTGCACGAAGGATGAGATGCAAGGCGATGAGGATGAGGGCGAAGGGAGCGTACTCACGTACGTGACCTAGCCCGAATTCCGAAAGCAACGCAGCATATCGCCTTCGTGCAACAGTCTCCTTTTAGAGGGCCGTTGTGATAGGAATGTTCCTTTGTCACGGGATTCGCCACTTCTTGTATAGGCGAGGAGGGGGTACCAAGCGGAAACGAGTGGCAAGGGCGGATTTCGTTCATTAAAAAAAAGCGTGAGGCCCACGGAGTGTGGGTCCCACGCTTTGCGATATGTCCCGGAGTGGCTCTCCTTAGCTCTTGACAGTGTACCAGTAGCGAGCATCCTTGGCGCTCACGATGCGGAGGTAGCTGCTGTCTCCATTTTCGGAGATGTCCTCGATGTAGACAGTGTTGTTGGGGTCGAAGTAGGTGGTGAAGTAGACGGCAAACTCGTGGAGGCCGGTGCCCTCTTGCTCGATCAGACTTTTCGTCTCAGGATTGGCCCATACGCCATCGTAGGTCCAGGTGTTGCCCTCGATCAGTCGGGGATTGACCTCAAAGACCCTTCGGGTTCTGTCGGAGTTCCAAAAGCCGAGCGGACGCCACGCATCGGTGTTATTGAAGAAACCGACGTAGACCTCTGAGAGACTACCGTTGACCTTTTTGCGGTAGTTGTCGATGATGTCTCGCACAAATAGGGTGGAGTGGTTGCCATTGATCGGGGAGTAGTAGTGGGTCCGAAGCAGATACTCACCGTGTCTATTGGGGACGAGGGGTTTGTTGCTCATGAGGTTGAACTTCACCTCCGGTGCCTCCTTGGCCACAAAGTCGCCCTCACTGTTTCGTACAAACTCTCCATAGTTTTTGCCCTCGATAGAGATGGCCGGAGTGACCTCAAACCCTGTTGCGGTGGGCTTTAGCTCATGCCGGCTCTCGATGGGCTCACCTGTGGCGGAGAGTTGCTTGACGATGGCGACGTTGCGGTAGAAGGTGGCAGAGAGCAGTGCACTGCTGCTTGGCTCTACGGCAAAGTCTGCCCTGGGGCTGCCGTTGACGTCTATGCTCTTGTAGAGTGTGGAGACTTCGGGAAAGAGGCTTTGGTTGAGCGCCCGGAGATTGAGCACGTCGGCATTGGCATCCGGTGCGTGCTTGAGGGGCTTGAGGATGGTGGTGTCTCTGCGGTTTTTCATCCCGCGCAGTACCACTTGCTCGGGGGTGGCACTGAGGACCTCAAACTCAAAGTCGCCCTGGTAGCCTTTTCCCTTTAGGCCCTCATCGTAGATGTTGGGGAGGACAACGGGGTCGGCAAGCCGGTGCAGTAGGCCGTAGGTGTCGAATGATAGTACGGCACCACGACTGAGGTTGAAGGTGTAGGAGCTGACTGTGGGGCTGGGATCAAAGTCGCTGTAGGTGGTCACCTGCTTGTTGTCACCAAACTTGAACTGTAGCTTGAATGTATCTCCGGACCCGGTGGTGTAGTCGGTCTCCCAGCCGTTGGGTGCCGCACGGAGTATACGGTCGGTCTCATCGATCCGATCCAGTGTACCCTCTCCGTAGGATTTGTCGAAGAGTAGATCCTCGGTGCGCTGGCAGGAGGTGGTCCCTACCAAGAGGAGCAGGCCGAGTGAAAGAGCTGTGAGAGCTTGTTTTTTATATCGTGTCATGGTCTTTGTTTTCTGACAAAAGAGATTACTTTTCGGTGGCTATCTCTGCGTTTTGACCCTTGCCGTTTTGGGGCAGTTTTGGGCTGTCGCTATCATTTGTGCAGCAACGAAACTCGGTGTCGAGTCCCTGCTCTATGATCCTGGCATCCATGCCGGAGACGATGGGCTCTGCCGTGGGAGAGGGGTTGCGCACGGCGGCGAGGTTGGCTAGGACGATGTCACGTAGCTTGTCCATGTCGATGCCCCATTTTTCCTTGAGGTATGCGGCGATGAAGGTCTGCTTTTGGCGGATCTTGTCACGTGCCTTGGCGGCAGCCTCTATCTTGGCGGCCTTGGCTTGGTGCTCAGCTTTTTCATTGAGCGCGGAGCCTAGGACCTTGGTCTCCTTGGCCGCCGGTACGGACTGCTCTACGTAGAGGTCGTCCAGTGACTTGCCGGCCTTTTCCTCGATCAGCGTCTTTTGCTCGGGCGTGAGCTTCTTGTTTTTCAGAGCTTGGCCGATATCTCCGAGTATCGAGGGAGCGATCTCGCCTCTGATGACCGCTTTGTTGAGGATCTTGAGGATCACATTGGAGTGTGCACTCCAGACCTCGTCGTAGGTGACCACGAGCTTGGGAGAGCGGGCAAGGATGTCGTTGTAGTGGTCGTCGAGAGACTTGCCGGTGAGCCGTATGATCAGGTTCCACTGGTCTTCGGTAACCTTATTTTGGTCTAATGCCGTCATGATCTGCTCACGGATCTCTGCTGTGATCTCGCCGGAGTCGATGTGCTTTTGGAGGAGGTCCCAGATGTTGTCGAGGTGACGGTCCCAGATCTCGCCCTGTGTGATCACCTTTTTGTCCAAGTCACGGAGTGCTTCTTGTCGCTCATCGGGTGAGAGTCCGGCCTTTTGGACGCTCTCCATGGTGTCATCGTACTTGACGGAGCCATCGATGCTTCGGAGGAAGTCTTCCCAGCCCTCGGGGGTGAGCATCAGGTAGTAGGCGATGGTCTCGACGAAGTCTTCGTCGCGGTTTTTGCGGGCATAGTCGCTCACAAAGCCTTGCTCTCTGGCCTGAGCCATGCGGAGTGAGTAGTTGTCGGTGGGGTTGGACCACTGAGCGGTGTAGCCTTCTTTGGTGATCTTTTCGAACTCGATGTCGTAGAGCTTGGTCTGGTGCATGATGTGACTAAACTCGTGGAAGATCGTGTGCAGAAAACGCTCCATCTGGCTGGCATCTCGCCAGTAGTTGATACCGGAGAGGACGATCCGACGTCCTCCCTCAGCGACCCCGAGGCGTATCGTGCCATTGCCGGTGTACTCCCACTCGCCCAAGAGTAGGATCTGCTTGGGGACGTAGGTGCGTATGAAGTCACGAGAGTCGCGATAGGTGGGGTTACCCTTGTAGATGTCTATGTAGGACTTGATGAAGACGTCGTTGAGCGTCGCAAGAAAGGGCTGTACGTTTTCTTCACTGGGCGGGATGACATTGTAGCCCATATTGGTCTCAATGTCGGCATACCGCCAGAGTACCTGTATATTGTAGGGATTGCGGAGGTTTTCCTCAATCCACTTGTCGGTGTCGGTCGTGGGTGTGGCAAGGCTCTTTTTGTATCGTGAGAAGTCGAGATCGCACACGGTATCTTGCTTGCTGCACCCGATGGCGAGAAGAGCGACAAGTGCCACAGAGAGGGTGGCTAGTCGTCTGGTGATGATATTGGTATACATAGTTGTGTTCGGATCAGGGTTAGTCAATAGGCTTGGAGGCCTCATATCCGGGGTTGGGCTCTAGATTGTAGCCGAGTACGGAGGAGGGCAACTGATAGGCATACCTGGGGTCTCCGGGCTCTAGTCGGTGGTCGGAGGTGCGCTTGTCGTTGTCGTGCAAGAGCTTGTGGTCTACAGGTAGGTTGTAGTGGCGGATATCCAGCCACCTGAGTCCTTCGTGCACAAAGGCGAACCGCTTTAGGTCCGTGATGGCCTTGACATAGTACGTCTGCTCCTCGGAGAGCGGGTAGTAAGGCTTGAACTCCCGATTGTCCTGTGCGTAGTAGTCTTTGATCTTGTCGGAGGTCACTTTGTAGAGATAGGAGTCGGGACTGTAGCCCAAGAACCATCGTGCGACAAAGAGTTGGAGCAGGTCGTTGGCTTTGGCGAAGTCATTCTTCATGGCATACGCCTCGGCTAGGTTGAAGAGGACCTCCTCTCCGGTGAAGATCACCACGCCGGTGTACTCGTAGTAGTTGGACCGCTGAGCATTGGTGTACTTGAGGTAGCCGGCGTGCTTGGCAAAGTTGAGGTACAGTCCGCCATCGCCATTACCGTAGATTCGGGTACCGACGTTGACGCCATTACCCAGGAAAGAGCTGGTGGGATTGATCGTGCGCCAAGTGGCTTCGTCCACTGAGTAGCGGCTGTCTCCACACTGCCAGTTCCAGCGTGACAGGCAGGAGGCAACCATGAGGTTGCACTCCTCTTCCGGGAGTGACCAAGCGGCCTTGGATCCGGCCCAGGTCATATTGGCAAACTTCCGGTACTCACGTATCCTGGATCCAGGAGTACTGCCGAGGGCTTCGGCCCCCATCTCGATGACCTTGTCCCAGTTGGCCAGTTTTCGGTACAGACGTGTGCCATAGGCGGCCGCCGATACCTTGTTGAAGCGGAACTTGGGGTTTTTGTAGTTGGATCCGATGAGCTTGTAGCCCTCCTCAAAGTCTGCCACGATGTGGTCAAATAGCTCTTTGAGGTTGCCACGCTCGTATTGCTTGATCAGCTCATCCTCCGGCTTGGTCGGATAGGGTAAGCCGAGGAACTGCGCTGCCGTCGCCGGGTCGTATGGTCTGCAAAAGGTCTCAGCCAGCATGAAGCCATTGTAGGAGCGGACCAGCAGAGCCTCACCACGGATCTCGTCGGCACGCTGCTTGTCCTGTGCTGTGAGGTCTTTCAGTTCGTCCAAGCTCTCAAGTGCTTGATTGGCGGCCGAGGTCGCCCAGTAGAGAGCTCGCCAGTAGCCTACGGGGCTATCCTGGTAGGTATTGTTGATCTGCTCTTGGAAGGCATATATTTCGCGCTGATACTGAGTTTGTGTCCAGGCACGCATGCCTTTGTCCACAGCGTTGTCGGAGCGGATCTCATACAGTGGCTGATAAGTATTGTCCGGATAGGCGCCCACCATCAGGTCGGCTATAGCGTCTAGGTTGTTGAGCTGTGCACGATCGTCGGGTGCGTAGTCCAAAAACTTATTGCATCCGGTAGCCATCAGCAGGAGCAAGACCGCCCCGCATGACGCTACAGTTGTATATAGTCTGTTATGTCGTGTCATAATGTGTTATTCCGGGTCTTGTGTTTAGAATCCTAGTCTGAGGGTCAGCGTGTACTGGTGTGGTGTGGGCAGTGCCACTCCACCGGAGTTGGCAAACTCGGGGTCTACACCGTTAAGTTTTTTGTCGGTATAGATGAGCCAGACATTGGAGGCCACAAAGCGCAGTTGGGCATTCTTCAGTCCGTTGACGTGCTTTTGGAGCCACTGTGTGTTGATGTTGTAGCTCAGGGTGACATCCTTTAGCCTAAAGAAGTCTCCCTTTGCCAGTCGGACATCGCTGTAGTTGTATGCGCTGTAGGCCTGCGATATATTTCCCTCGGACAGTGCTCGGTAGAGGCGGTAGTCCAGGATCGCCGGGATATTGGTCTTCTTTTCGTCTCCATTGCCACGGTATCTGTTGAGCATCTCTCGGGGCATAGCGTATTGGTCGCTGTAGCTGGAGAAGAACTCATACGGCAGGCGGATCACGTTGCCGGCTTGGTAGGTGAAGTAGAGGCTGAGGGCAAGGTCCTTGTACTCAAATGTCTGCTCCATACCTCCGGTGATGGATGGGTCGACGGTTCCCTCGTACTTCAGGAAGTCCAATCCCTTGTTTTGCTGAAAGTCCACACCCGAGTAGGTGGGGTTGTTGCGCTCCTTGTTGAGGTAAAAGGTGGGTGCGCCAAACTCATTGAGTCCTGCAAAGGGGATGGAGAATATCGATCGTACCGGATAGCCCTCCAGTGGTGAGCCGTACTCCTGTACGAGGTCGATGAGTCGAGCGTTGTTTTGGAGGTTGGTCACCTTGTTTTGGTTGTAGGAGAAGGTGTAGTTGCTTCGCCACCTAAAGTCTTTGGTCATGATGTTTTGGGTGTTGAGCGAAAACTCAAATCCATGGCTCGCCATATTGGCGTAGTTGCCGGTCTTGAATTGCTGTCCGCCTATCCCAGAGGTAATCACATCCCCGATCAGGTCAAATCCTCTTCGCCAGTAGACATCACCGCTAAAGCTGATTCGGTTTCGCCACAGGCCAAAGTCCAGCCCGATATTGGTCTCGTACTGCTTTTCCCAGGTCAGTCCTTTATTGGCGAGAGAGGAGGTATAGATATAGGACTCGTCGTACTTGGAGAGTCCTCTGTAGGTCCTACCGTTGTAAAAGATGGGGAGGGAGTTGCGGGCCGGTCCCATGGAGGCGGTCAGTCCGTAGGTACCACGGAGGAGCATGTGGGATATGGTGCTCTGGTCACGCAGGAGGGTCTCCAGTATATTCCAGGAGGCGGACATATTCCAAGTTGGGAGCCAGCGTGCCGACCGTGCTCTACCGAGGAGGTTGGAGCCGTCGTATCGTCCCGTCATGTTGAGGGTGTAGTGCCCCATATAGGAGTACGATGCCGTGGCAAAAAAGGCCACGAAGCGGTCGTACGAGTTGCCCATGCCGTAGTAGTTGTTGTTATTCTCGATCAGTTGCTTGAGGATCCGATAGTCGGTGAAGACGCTGTTGCCTTTGTCGAATTGCATTCCAAATCCATCGTTCCACCTCTCCATGCGGTCTGCACTCTTGATCTCGTTTCCGAGCAGTAGGTTGACAATATGTGCGTCGTTGTAGGTGTCGTTGAAGTTGGCACTTGTCCTAAAGTAGTAGGAGTGCATGAGGTTGTCCGTGGTGTTGTAAAATCCACCATGAGGCAGCACGACCTCCGGATAGGAGTCGACGTTTTCCGGGTCTCTGTAGAGGTATTGGTTGTTGAGTGTGACCACTGCATCCTGTGCGGCACGATAGGCCATGGCGCGGTTGGAGTGTTCGGTGATTCGCTCCTCGGTTGTGGTCTTCACGAATCTCGCAGACCCCAGCACGCTCAGCTCCAGCTGTCGGATGGGCTTCCAGTCCAGTTGCATCTGGAACTTGCTGTCGAGTTGGTTGATGAGGATATTGTTTTCCTTCAGCTCGTTGAGGATCGAGAAGGGTGCATAGTTTCGTTGGTAAAAGAACGGCTCCCCTCGAGAGTCCTTGGCACGCATGGTGCGTGTGGTGTTGAGTGCGTAGCTAAAGGGGTTGATATCAAATCCTCTCGATACCGTACCGTTCACCGGGTCAGTGGCACGGTTTTGGGTACCGGGTGCTCTCTGCTGGCGATAGCTCTGGTTGGAGGAGAGCTTGAGCGAGAGGTTGTCAAAAAACTTGTGGTTCAGGTTGAAGTTGCCGGTATACCGCTGTACCCTGTCGGCCACAGTCCACCCCGGGTCGTAGAGGAAGGAGAGTGAGCCATAGAAGTTGGTCGTCTTGTTACCTCCCGAGATACTGATTGCGTGGTTTTGCTGTATGGATGGGCGGAAGAGCAGACCGAACCAATCGGTGTTGCGCTTGCCTGCCGCCTCCAAAAAGTCCATCCTGGCATCCAGTGTGTTAGGCATCCCAAAAGTCTGCTTCTCCGGGTCCCATTGGTTGATGAGCTTGGACATGACATAAAACTCTCCCGCATTGCTGGTCCGGCTGGTGTAGGAGTAGTTGAGCCACCCTTTTTGGTACATCTCCATAAATATATCCATCTGCTCGGCGGAGTTGAGGACGTTGTAGTCGCTGTACCTAGGTCGCTCCCTCAGGGTAAACTCTCCCGAGTAGCTCACCGTGGTGCGTCCGGCCGCTCCACTCTTGGTGGTGATCACCACGACACCGTTCATGGCCCGTGCACCGTAGAGTGCGGTGGCCGAGGCGTCCTTGAGGATCTGGAAGGACTCTATATCATTGGCATTTAGTCCTGCAACTGCACTGGCGAGCAGGGTATTGGCATTACCACTGGCGAGGTCATCGGCGCTGACGTCCACCACATCCTCCAGCACCACTCCGTCGACCACCCACAGGGGCTTGGAGTTGCCATAGATGGATGAGGCTCCACGTACTCGGATCTTGGGTGCTGCCCCAAAGGTCCCGGAGACGTTTTGCACCTGTACGCCGGCTACCTTACCCTGTAGCATACGGCTGACATCCGTCGCTCCGTCCACTTTGGCCTTGTCGGCGTCCACAGCGGTGGCGGCTCCGGTGAAGAGCCGGCGATCGATCTTTTGGTACCCGGTCTCGACGACCACGCCCTCCAGCATCGTAGCCTCCTCCTTGAGGCGGATCACCAGGCCGCTCTTGGCTCCTTTTACGGTGTATTCGTAGGGCGTGAATCCTACGTAGTTAAACACCAGGGTCTTCCCCACCTGCACCTCAATGGAAAAAGCTCCATCCATGTCGGCATAGGCACCCTTACTCTCTCCTTTGACTTGGACGGGGGCCATCGCGATAGGCTCTCCCGTGCTGTCCTCTAGGATCTTTCCTTTGATTGTCACTTTCTGGCCTAGTGCCACACCTGCTGTGCAGACCATAGTCAGTAGCAACTTTACAAGCAGTTGTTTCATGCGCTAATTTGGTTTTTCATAAATACCGGTCCACCTCTCGGTTCGTCTCTTTGGGTCAACCAAAGGTGAGCCCTTTTCTTTTTTTTTAGTTGGTTTGCTTCGGTGTTTAGTGTTCCACTTTTGCAGTCTTTGGACAAGTTACGCATTTTTCCCAATATTCCAAAAAACCGCCTCTCTTAATCTAAAAAACGCTTACACAGCTTCCCCATTCCCCCCTAGTGGTCAAAAAAAGGAGGAGGTACCACCCTCGTGCCGTGGTACCTCCTCTTACCCGCATCAGGCGGGGTGTATACTCCGGAGTTGCTCCTCACTGAGGAGGGGCCCCAGAGCCAGCCGGAGTAGTTGGTCGTGCAGTCGATCCTCGGGGGTTCGACCGTCAAAGACCTTGTTCCGCTCACTCTGAGTCAGAAATTCGCGCCGGAGGCGTCCGTAGTGTTTCTCGATGATCATGTAGTTTTTCTGCACGGTGGATATACTCCTCCTTGATGTAACCTTCGTCATTGTATAGTTCTCCTAAAAATTGCGTAACCGCCAGTCGTACAAACGCACTCGATGAGACACCCAGGACACGCTTGACCTCTCGGAGTCGGTGGTGCAGGGCAGGCTCTACGCGTGCAAAAATTATCTTACTTTTCACCATACTGCATCAGTGGGTTGCCTCTCTTGCGAGACTTAGTTGAGCAGCTTGGCATCAAAGCAGGGACAGCTCTTGGTCCACTCCTCCGGTGTGACCTTGCCATCGCCATTCCGGTCGGGACTGAGGTCTCTATGCCCTACGATGGTCAGGTCGGGATAGAGCTCGCGCAGGCGACCCAGTAGTTGGCTCATCATCTGTCGCTGAGCCGGAGTGCGGGTATCGGCCGGCAGACCGTTGCGATCCAGGCCACCCTCGTAGCAGATCCCCACACTACCGATATTGTGACCACGTGCATGGGCGCCCACTATACTCAGAGGGCGCAACCCATACAGGTCTCCCTCACGGGTAATGTAGTAGTGGTAGCCGGCGTGCGTATAGCCTCGGCTCAGATGGTCACGGATCAGCTGCATGGGCGTATACCGCACTCGGATCGGTGAGGCACTGCAGTGGATCACCGCCAAGCTGATCGGACGTGCCACAGCAGTGATCTCCAGCATGTGCGTGATCAGCTCCGGAGTCGGAAGCGTGGGGGTACGTTTTTGCCATGATGGCATACTCGAATAAGTTATCTTCATAATCAATAATTAGAATAAAGTGTTGAGGACAATAATCGGTAGTGCAAAGATAATAACTATATACGCAAACTACCAAACTTTTACGGTAAAATAATCCACAACAGGAGTAAATCGCTTAGACAAAAGGACTTACAAAAGCCTCAACGAGGATTGTCGGCAGATCGGACTTACGAGATCGCTTATAAATAGGGAATGACGCAAAGATTGAGATGACGCTAAACAGATCGGCCAAGTCCCGACCCACTTTTTCCGACAAAAAAAAGCCCCTGAAAAAGGGGCCAAAAGTGCTATTTTGGGGATCAAAAAAGCCCCTTTTGGGGGCTTTGATAATCAAGTACTTACAAGCAGCCTTGAGTTTCACGGACAGAAGCGATCGATTTCACGGATAGAAGCAAAACTTTTCACGGCTAGAAGCAATCGCTTAGACGGAGAGAAGGGGAAAAATAGGTCGGCACCGACCCACCCTCCACACTAGGTCACCTTTTAGTCTACATCACGTATGCGTCGCCATTGCCGCACCATGGTGCCTCCTCGCTCCTTGATATAGAGTGTATCCCCATCCTCAGAGAAGCGGTACTCGTACTCACGGGTCCAATTGGATCGCTTGAAGCCGTCGCCCAGCTCCAGCTCGTACAGGATGTTTCCCTTGGTGTAAAAGTAGTACTTGAGGAAAAACCGCTCACCATTCTGGTACCTCTTGACCTCACCCTCACGGGTGTACTCAAAGACAATGAGTGGGTTGTCCGAGGGATCCTCATGCATCGCCACACTCACCCAGGAGCCAATAAGCCGACTGTCTCGCTTTTGTGCCAACACAAAATCACGCTCCGAGAGGTCAGGCTTGCACGAAGTGAGTAGGCAGAGTGTTGATAGGAGAGCAATCCAGATGGCCGGTGCGCCCTTGCGACACAGTCGCTCTGATAGGTAGTTCTTCATATCTTGTTTTGGTACTAAGTGATACATTTGCGTGGTAAATGTACACAAAATCCGTAATGGTGGGCATGAGGTGTGGAGCCGGGCTAAAAGCTGTACTTCAGTTTTATCCAAGCCTCATCATTGTGGCGGTATTGGGCGAAAAGGCCTTTGTTGCCCGAGAGGTAGTCGTAACCTGCGGAGAGAGCCACTTGATCGGTCAAAGAATAGGTGGCTGCAAAGCGATTGAAGAGGCCTCCATCAGCGAGATCCACGTAGGCAAAAGTGGAGAGCTTCAGGGTGTTCTGCAAAAGCTCCTTGGAGATCCTTGCTGTGGCAAGCCCGGCATGCCGATAGGCTGAGAGACCATCGCCGGGGTTGGGCGTAACCTTGTGGCTGTACTGTACGCTGATATTCCAGTCGTTGCCGGCATACCAGTCCACACCCACAAGCGTATTGAGCGTATTGCGACGCTCCCCCTTGTGTCCGACCCGCACACTCTGTGCCTCTCCGATATTGTAGGCCACTTCACCTCTGAGGACCAACTCCCCTATGGGCAAGGCGCAGTCGGCACCCAGCATGGTCATGCGGCGGTATTGGCCTATGGTGATGAGCGACAGTCCATCCTCCGCCAGTCCGATCTCGAAAGCCGGCATCTTATTCCACGTTCGCAACAAAGCGAGGGAAAAGTCCACCCCCTGCAGTGATGCTTTGATCCTACCCCCATACTCCATATTTTTGAGCGTCCGTGCCGGCCGGTTTTTCTCCGAGTCCGTCCAGCCGGGCAAATGTATGGCCCAGGGGTTATTGGGATCAGTGGGGAGTATGCAGAGCTCGGGGATGGGGGTACAGATCCCCTCAAGAGTGACACTCCCCAGGGTGTACTGTGCACGCAGGGCATTGACCGGCATCCGTATGTCGTCGTAGTCCCGAGCCAAAAACTCCGTGTAGTCAAAGGGCGACACACAGTCGGTGATGCGCAGTCCATCGGCCACTCCCCACACCACAATCTGCCGTCCGATACGCAGGTCGAGGTTTTCGGTCGTATAGGAGAGGTAGGCCTCACGCAGCTCCACCCCCGTTCGATCTCTGAGGAGTGCATTGTAGGTGGCATTCAGCGACAGAAAGAGTCCGGCATCACCTTTTTCGACCGTCACTTCACCTCGAGCTCTGGTTCGTGACGCCATCCACTCAGCCTTCCCTTCGGAGCAGACTGCATGATAGGAGTCCAAAAAGCCCTTTACCCGGACCTGCAGCTTTTCCTCCCCCTCCTCTGCTCCGGAGTCGGTCTGCGCCCATGCCTGTGGCAGTAGGGAGACAAGGAGGAGCAGGAGCACCCCTATTGATTTTTTGGTCATCATAGTCCTTTTTCCAACCTAGCGACGGTGAACATACTTGGAGTCAGCTTGAGGTCATACTCTTGGCCACTCATCTTTATCTCCGTTGCATGCCCTGTCTGGACGTTTTCCATATTCATCGCTTGGATGGTCCAATAGCCGTCGACCTGCTTGACTTGCGAGACAGAGAGCCGACGATGTAGCTTGTTGAGCTTGTCGTAGTACTCAGCCTTGACCGGCAACAGGCAGTCCTGCCTTATCCACGTGATACGCCGAGAGTAGAGCTCCTCCTTGTCTTTGGGTTTCGACTCCACGACCCAGCACTTGTGCTCCGCCACAGTCTCTTCTCTCAGGAGCGTATGCTCCTCCTCGTCCACATTGCGACTGCTCATATCGTTGTAGGTAAAGTCGCTTCCCATGAAGTAGTCCGTCCGGGAGGACTTGCCACTGATGCGGCGAGTTTTTTTCATAGCCGGCAAATAGAGCCACTTGTCGTCGTTTTTGGAGGGATCGTTGTAGGTCCAAGAGAGGAAGCCGGTCCCCTTGACATCTCCCGGGTAGGTAAAAAACATAATCGTCTTCGTATTTTGACCCTCATCCATACTCCACGACTCCAGTTTGCGCACACGCTTTCGTCCGCTTTTTTGTAGGAGTGTCATCTCCACCATCGCATAGCGTGTGTCGCCATCGGGGCGGTTTTTGGCTTTTTGCATCACCTCCCGTCCCGAGAGGTTTTGGGCTTGTGCCTGCGCCCAACAGGCGGCCAATAGGATAACGACCAACAGGGTGAAAAGTCTCGTTGTTTTCATATACTACTTGGTTTATTTGTTGAATATACGGAGGTACCTAAAAAGGATGGGGGTCAAAAAGAGATCCGCCAACAGGGCAGAGATCATACCGGCCACTGCCAGGATACCCCAGTTTCGGACCTGAATGGCATCCGAGAAGGCAAAGCCCAAGAAAGTAAAGGAGATGATCACCGTGGACATAACAATCGCCAGCCCCTCTGTCCGAAAAGTCCTCCTGACAGACTCCGCATAGTCGCCACACCGATCATAGGCAACGTGGCCACAATTGATGAAGTGAATCGTATCATCTACAGCGATACCCAGCACCATAGGGATCAGCGAAGCGGTCATCATATCGAGCGGGTACCCCAGCCATCCCATCATACCTCCTACGATGATAGCAGGAGCTATATTGGGGATCATGCCAACGAGGGCGACTTTCCAGCTCCCAAAGATGAGTAGCAGGATCACCCCAATGACCAATACGGAGAGTAGCATCGACCACATCTGGCCACGCTCCACATATTGTTGCATCACGGTGAATTGTGGGATGTTTCCGACCACCGACACTTGTGCACCGGGGAAGAGGCGACGGGCCTCGTCCTGTAGGTTGTCCATCTCTCTCTCTACCTCACATGAGTTGTAGTTGTTGAGCTCGACCTGTAGGCGCAGACGCTTATACTCATAGTCCATCCAGTACTCCGACTCCGTACCGCCTGCATTTTCGTAGAGTAGGAGAGTCTGTGCCACCATGTCGGCACTGTCCGGGATGGCATAAAAACGCTCCTCATTGCCGTTGAGTGTGCAGTTCATATCCTTGATGATATCGGTGACACAGCTGTATCGCTTCGTCAGGTCATAGCCGGCCACGACCTTGGTCAGTTCGTCCAGCTTGCGGAGATTCTCCGGCTTCTTGGCATCGTCCTCATGAGGGAGTGTGATCATCAGGTCGTAGGAGTACATGGAGCCCAACTCTGTCTCACACAACTCGAGGAACTTCCGAGCATAGGGGACCTTTCGACCTATGGTTTTTTCTACATCAAAAGCCGGCTCGATGAAGAAGAGCCCTACCCCACAGAAGAGCGTGAGGAGTGTGGAGTAGACAAATATCGAGCGGTGGTGCACCATCACAAAGTCTCCAAAGCGACTAAACGACTCTCCCATGACACCCTCAAAACTCCTCGGCATGTCGGGTGAGGGCCGGCGATCCTTCCCGAAGGAGAGAATGATCGGTGTAAGCACCAGGCAGGTAAGCAGTACCGAAAGCAGACAGAGGGAGGTATTGATCCCAATCGCTTTCATGGGGACTATCTTGATCGCAAGGAAGGTCATCATCGCGACAATCGTGGTCACACCGGACAGAAGCACACTCCACCCGGTCTCACCCACAGCCTCCAGGATAGACTCTCGACGTCGACCGGTCCGGACGAACTCGGTCTTGAAGTAGTTGTACAGGTGGATATTGTAGGCTATAGAGCAGGCAAAAGTCAGGATCACCGCTATCATGATTGAGACCATATCGACATAGCACCTCAGCCATCCCATGGTCCCCACCCCTATGGTCAGGCCAAACAGGGTGGTCAGCAACGGAGCTATGATACCGCGGATCGACCGAGTCACGATGAACATCACAATGATCGATAGGATGAAAGCAAAAAGAAACAGTCGCATGGTCTCGTTTTGGAAGTACAGGACCTTTTCGTAGCCCATATAGGGCATCCCCGCTACATTGGGCGACAGCTCGGCATACTTTGCTTTGCTGACTATATGAGCGGCCTCCCTGCCCGTAAGCATATCCGGGGCCTCCTCTCCTGTCGCTCTATCGCTCTCGCCGGGGAAAGGGCGCAACTTCACCATGATCCAGGTCATCGTCCCATCCCGAGACAGTAGTCGCTCCGCCAAATGTGGCTTGCTGTAGGCACGAGCTTTGATCGCTCGTAGTGCGGAGGGATCCGATGGGATCTCCTCGGGGACAATCTGCTCGATAGAGATCCCCTCCTCGGTCCCTTGCGTAAACTCAATGTCGGTGAGTGAGGTCACCCTTTCGGCATAGGACAGGCTATCCCGTAGCTCATCACTCAGCTCTCGGAGGAGGGTCAAGCCTCGGTGCGAAAAGAGGTCCGGGCTCTTCACCAACACTGCAACATAGTAGTCGTTGCCAAAGACAGCCTTGAACTCATCCGTCTTGAGCAACATCGGATCACCGCTGACAAAGTAGTCCTCAAAGGATGTTTTCATCACGATACGCTTTAGCCCCACAAGCGAGAGGGCAAGAAGCACGACAAAAACCCCTGCTACCCAAAGCCGATGACACAGTATCCACTCCGCCAGTCGTCTAAACTTACTGTTGATTTTTGTGAGTTTCATCTTTCACTATCACCCTTGTTGCGACTCGGGGGAGTAAAAGCAACGATCCCTCCTATAGCGAACCAGGGCCCCATTTGTAATAAAAAAAAAAAAAAAAAAACGATCTTTGTTCTAAAGTA
>CAMYAB010000006.1 GCA_947253625.1 uncultured Porphyromonadaceae bacterium
TCTTAGAGCCTAGGCATCCACCATGTGCCCTTATCTTGCTTTATCTAGATCTTCTCCTTTCCTATCGAAAAGCCTCCCACTTTCTATCGCAGAACCACTTCTCTACAAAAAAAAAGAAAACTGACAGATATCAACAAACCTATCCGCCCGACCTATGCGGGCAGACGATTATATTCGTAACTCATTATATGATATATATATACAGTATACTATTTCGTTATCGCTCGAGCTCAGAAAAAATCATATCACAAACACTCGCATATCCAAAGCCCCAACGCCACTAAAGGCCGGACCCCAAACACACCAGTGCACCCACGCCAAATACACACATGCACATCCCCTCGGTCACCTCAACTACCCCACTCTCGCAGGGTAAGCAAAAAAGCACCAAAGGAAAAACAAACACGGCATACTTGATTCGGACATCATCACAATGTCAAAAACGAAAAGACAGCATCCAACGACACCGAACGCACCCAAACGATGCACACAAATGCCGTAGAACCAAACTCTGATCTTCTATAAATATTACTCGCGTGGCGTAGCATCCTCCTCTAAAGCCCCGAAAGGCCAAGAGAAAACACTACATCATCTTTTGTCTTTACTCTATTTCTAACGCTACCTCGGATCGTCCTATAAAAAAACAACCCGAAGTATCTTCTACTTTGCCAACATGTCTATGATCTCTTTTTCGTCCGAACCCGGCACCTCCATTGAGGTCACCTTTTCATCGGTTCGGACTGCAAAGGTACACACAACTTTTCATTCCACCAAACACACAACCTTCCTAGAGCTCAAAACCGAAGGCAATCAGCTAAGAACTAGGCGAATAAAAAGGAGTTTCCGAATCAACATTTTCCTTCTATCCGTCCAAACGGTCGCTTCTATCCGTGAAACCTTTTGCTTCTATCCGCGAAAAGTTTCGCTTCTATCCGTGAAACTCAACGTCCCATGTAAGTAGTTGATTACCAACGCTCCCAAAAGGAGTTTTTTTAGTCCTATTTGCCGATCTGTTTTGCGACCCCTGGCAGGGTCGGGAGGTGGTGGGGGGTGACCGCCTTTTACCGGGGGTCATCGTCGGGGCTTTCGCCCCTCCTCGACCACCCGGCTATGAAAGCACGACCCCTAGCGGGGTCGGCAGACCCGTTTTTGTCGACCCTATTTTTCGTTTTGGAAGTATTGATGGAGTTCACCAATGGGTCAATAGTTTGGGGCACCAAACAGTCGGCAATATTGGGGTGGAGAAGTTGGGTCGGCAGCACCCCGCCAGGGGTGCCTCTTTCATAGCCCGGCGGTCGAGGGGCGAAGCCCCGAAGACCCCGGGTCCGCAAGCCCCCAAAATAAAAAAACGACCCCGCCAGGGGTCGCAAAGCAGGTCGATCTGTTTTGCGACCCCTAGCGGGGTCGTATTTGAAGCTATGAGGGTGACAGAGTGCGGATATTTTGTATCTTTGGTTTGTGGTGGATGGGCGCGACCAAATGTGGTATCTCGCTCACCACCAATACGGAGCAAACAAAAACTGATGAGAAGAAGTATTATTTTCCAACCCTTTATAGCACTACTGCTCTCCTGGTGCGTGGTGTCGTGTTCGTCGGTTCCTCTGAGTGGACGTCGACAAATGAATCTTGTCTCGGACAGTGAGGTCCTCGCCATGAGCAATCAGCAGTACCGAGAGTTCATCCGACAAGCCCCGATCAGTGGGAATATCCGCCAGACGGAGCGGGTTCGGACTGTTGGTCGTCGGATCGCTGCTGCGACGGAGCAGTACTTGATCCGCTGTGGCCTTGAAGCTGAGACCGGGAAGTTTTCGTGGGAATTTAATCTCATCAGAAGTGATCTCGCAAATGCTTGGTGTATGCCGGGGGGAAAGATCGTCGTGTACGAGGGTATTCTTCCCTTTTGCCAGACTGATGATGAGCTGGCCACTGTGCTGTCACACGAGGTGGCTCACGCACTGGCCAAGCATGCGAACGAACGCATGAGCCAACAACTCCTACAACGCACAGGAGCCCAGGTATTGGGGCAGATATTGAGCGGAAGCAGCACGGGGGCCCAGATTGCCGGGAGTGTTGCCTACACGATTGGCACGAAGGTGCTTTTTGAGTTGCCGTACAGTCGTCAGCACGAGTTTGAAGCCGACAAGATCGGTCTGTATCTAATGGCCATGGCCGGGTACGACTGCAAGCAAGCCCCTACTTTTTGGCGTCGGATGGCGGGCAGTGAATCGGGGGGTGGCGGTGGCGACTTTTTGAGCACACACCCGGCAAGTGCCAAGCGTGTCGAAGCTATTTTGGAAGAGTTGCCGAAAGTGGAGCTCTTCATGCACGGTAGCAGTCAGGCGGCCCCCAACCCCGTTCCCGCACGCAATCGGTCCGTGACTACGGATCAAACGTCCCCGTCCGGGGCAAACCGAAAAGTACCTCTAAAGACTCACTACTGATCCTCCAATGATAATAGGTATCATAGGCTCCGTAAGCGAACAAGAGCCAACACAAGCACTACTTGATCTGGCGACTACCATACTGGAGCCGAGGGATGGGGTTAGTATTCGGATAGAGCCTCGCTACTACAGCTATCTACATACGCAAGGCGTGTCGATGGGAAATGCTCGCTCCGTGTCGGTGATGAGCGATGGTGCATGCGATCTCCTCATCAGTATTGGTGGTGATGGCACTTTTTTGAGAGCCGCCAAGCAAGCGGCAGGCACTGATGCCTCAGTACTGGGGGTAAATGCAGGGCGACTGGGTTTTTTGGCGACAACCCAGCCCGATGAGCTGAGAGAGTCTTGGCATGAGATCCTATGTGGTGAAGTTCTAAGCCATGAAGTGCGGCACCTCATCCATGCAACCATCTACGATGATTGCGGTAAAATCTGCTTGGAGGGTGAAGCTCTGAATGAAGTGGGGCTCATCCGTCGGGATATGGCCAGTATGATCTCGGTGCGAGCGCACATCAACGATGCTTTTGTGGCCACCTATGAGGGCGATGGTGTCCTAGTCGCCACGCCCACTGGCTCCACTGCCTATGCATTGAGTGCCAATGGCCCGATCATTCATCCGGAGTGTGAGGTGCTCTTGCTCTGCCCGATTGCTCCACATATGCTCAACATGCGACCGCTCATCGTCCCCAACAGTGTACGGCTTGACCTAAGTGTCGAGAGCCGAAGTGGCACTTTTTTGCTCGCACTGGATGGGAAGAGTACTGCGCTATCCAACAAATCACGCATTTCACTTGAGACAAGCGAAAAGAGCGTGAAAGTGGCTCATATCCGAAAGCGCTATTCCTACTACTCCACCCTCCGAAACAAGCTCATGTGGGGCCAAGACGCAAGGCGGTAGCCTTTTGAGTACGGACTACTTCTAGGGCAATCCTGGCAGAGCTTTTGCCCGAGTAGGTGACAAAACCTACCACCAAGGTGTCATGGGCGACATTTTGTCAGAGGTTGGCACTTGTCCGCACTTGCTTGGCACAGAATTTCCATACTACTTGACAGCGAACTTATATAACCATAAATAATAAAGCAGATAAGTTATGAACATCAAACCTCTAGCAGACAGGGTGCTTATCCTCCCTGCAGACGCTGAACAAAAGACAGCCTCAGGCATCATCATCCCAGACTCCGCCAAGGAGAAGCCACTACAAGGTATCGTAAAAGCAGTGGGACAAGGGACGAAAGATGAAGAAATGATCCTCAAGGAGGGTGACAAGGTCCTTTTTGGAAAATACTCCGGTACAGAGATTGAGCTCGAGGGTGAGAAGTACCTCATCATGAGACAAAGCGATGTCCTCGCAGTACTAGGCTAATCAAACACACAACACAGCAACACACATAGAGACAGATATCAGATATGGCAAAACAGATAAAATTCAACACAGAGGCCCGCAATCTCCTCAAGAATGGAGTGGACAAATTGGCTGATGCCGTAAAGACAACCCTCGGACCAAAAGGTCGCAACGTGATCTTGGATAAAAAGTTTGGAGCACCTCACATCACGAAGGACGGTGTATCGGTAGCCAAAGAGATCGTACTGGAGGATGCCTTTGAAAACATGGGCGCTCAGCTCGTCAAGGAAGTGGCCTCAAAGACCAATGACGATGCCGGTGACGGTACGACGACTGCCACAGTCTTGGCACAGAGCATCATCGGTGTTGGGCTAAAGAACGTAGCCGCAGGTGCAAGCCCTATGGACCTCAAGAGAGGTATCGACAAAGCCGTAGCCGCAGTGGTGGAGGATCTCCGCAAACAAAGCACTGAGGTGGGGCAAGACCTAAAGAAGATCGAACACGTAGCCAAGATTTCAGCCAACGGTGACGAGGAGATCGGCAAGCTGATCGCAGAAGCCATGGGCAAGGTCAACAAAGAGGGTGTCATCACAGTAGAGGAAGCCAAGGGTATGGAAACCACTGTGGAGATCGTAGAGGGTATGCAGTTCGACAAGGGCTACATCTCTCCTTACTTTGTAACCAACACGGACAAGATGACCGTGGAGTTTGAAAACCCATACATCCTCATCTTTGACAAAAAGATAAGTGCGCTGAAAGACTTCCTAAACATCCTGGAGCAAGTCGTCCAGACAAGTCGTCCACTGCTCATCATTGCCGAAGACATCGAGAGCGAGGCTCTAGCCACACTCGTAGTCAATCGTCTGCGTGGATCTCTGAAGATCGCCGCCGTAAAGGCCCCCGGATTTGGTGATCGTCGCAAAGCAATGCTTGAGGATATCGCTATCCTGACCGGTGGAACCGTCATCTCCGAGGAGACTGGGCTGAAACTCGAAAACGCAACTATGGACATGCTCGGAACGGCCGAAAAAGTCACGATCGACAAGGACAACACCACGATCGTCAACGGTGGTGGCGACAGCGAAGCCATCAAGAGCCGAGTACACCAGATCAAGAGCCAGATCGAGACGACCACCAGCGACTACGATCGCGAGAAATTGCAGGAGCGTCTTGCCAAGCTAGCGGGTGGTGTAGCCGTACTCTATGTAGGTGCACCCAGCGAGGTAGAGATGAAGGAGAAAAAAGACCGCGTAGAGGATGCCCTCAGTGCGACCCGCGCCGCAATCGAGGAGGGAACAGTCCCCGGAGGTGGTATAGCCTACATCCGCGCTACCCATGTCCTCGACAACCTGAAGGGAAGCACGCAGGATGAGCAGACAGGTATCGAGATCATCCACCGTGCCATAGAGGAGCCACTTCGCCAGATCGTTGCCAACGCCGGCATGGAGGGTGCAGTGGTTGTCCAAAAAGTGCGTGAAGGCAAGGGTGCCTTTGGGTACAATGCCCGCACGGACTCCTACGAGGACCTCACAGAGGCAGGCGTGATCGACCCAACCAAGGTGGCACGTGTAGCCCTAGAAAATGCGGCCTCCATCGCCGGAATGTTCTTGACCACCGAGTGTGTCATCACGGACCTGCCGGAGGAGAAAAATGATGCCGCAGCGGCTGCTGCCGCAATGGGTGGCGGAATGGGTGGCATGATGTAATGCCCATCCATATATAGCCAACCATTTAGCTAGACAAAGGGGAGTGTGCCGAAAGTTTGGCACACTCCCCTTTTTGGTTTGTCCATCGGAGGCCGCATTTTTTTGAAGAAGAAAAGAGGCCGTAGTGGTCACTTTCTGTTTTTTTCAAAGGAGATAAACAGGCGGTCAGTCTCAGTCGGTTATGCTTATTTAACAGACAAAAAATCACCTTTAACCGCAATTGTGTTAACTCGCAATCAAAATCTTTGTAACTTGTGGATATGAAGAAACAGTCACTGTGGCTCATAGTAGGTGTGATGCTCGTTGCATTCGTAGGTCTCCTATACATGCAGGTGGGCTACATCAGTGTGGTGTATCAGTCACGCAATACACAGTTCGACAACTCTGTGGCCCGTGCACTGTACGAGGTGAACTCCAGCCTTGAGCGAGACGAGATGGCACGGCTGGTCAATGAAGAGCTGGGTATCCCCACGCCCATGGTCCAAGACCTGCTCAAAAACGAGAGCGCTCAAGGGACGAACACCCCGGGACCATTCCAGTACTTTCGTCCGCCACATGCGGGGCTACAAGTCCCGAAAGACATCGTCACAGAGCAGGATAGGATCACGGAGTTGTCCAAGCTGATGCAGGACGAATTGACCAACCGCTATCGGAGTATCCGTCAGATGGTCGTCCAGCTGGCACTCGAGGTGGTCAGGGATCGGTACAACCTGCCACTCTACGAACGAATGACGACCCCACAACTGGAGGCTTACCTCTGTACCTATCTCCAAAAATCCGGTATCACCCTACCCTATATCTACGAGGTGATTGGCAACGACAACCAAGTCTACTACAGCACAGGCAACGTCCCACGGGACAATAGCTATGCCGTCTATAGCCAGTCGCTATTTGGTGACGACCATCCCTCTCGCATGTACTACCTACGAGTCTACTTTCCCGGTAAGCGGCAGTACATCTCCAGCACCATCGACTTCTTGATCCCGAGTGTGATCTTTACGGCCCTGCTGTTCCTGACCTTTGCCTATAGTATTGCTAACCTTTTCAAGCAAAAAAGGCTTGAGGAGATGCGCAAGGACTTCATCAACAACATGACACACGAGCTAAAGACCCCTGTCAGCTCCATACTGATCGGGACCTCCCTCCTCTATGACCAAGACCTCTACCTCGATGAGGAGAAGCGTCAGCGCACCCTGACCTCGATCACGGCAGAGGGCAACCGCCTCAACCTCCTGATCGAGAAAGTACTGCAAATGTCCTTCTTTGACGGGAGCGACAACCGCCTTGCTCTGAAGCTCACAGAGATAGACATGGAGGAGCTGGTGATCAATGTCACCAGTATCTCCAGCCTCAAGATCGAAAACGCCGACGGTGTCCTGGATGTCGACCTCAATGCGCAAGACACGATGGTCCTGGGAGATGAGATGCACCTGACCAATATCGTTTTCAACCTACTGGACAATGCGATGAAGTACCGGCGACCGGACGTGCCACCCATCATCCGGGTCGAGACCAACAGTGACAAAAACAACTTCATCCTCCGCATCAGTGACAATGGACAAGGGATCAAGCGCGAATACCTCAAAAAGATATTTGACCGCTTCTTCCGCGTTCCCACAGGAGACCAACACAATGTCAAAGGCTTTGGTCTAGGGCTTGCCTATGTGGCACGCATGGTACAAAGCCACAAAGGCACCATCAAGGCCGAAAGCAAGGTCGGTGTCGGCACAACATTTGAAATCAAAATACCACTATTAAAAGCAGAACATTATGGAAAATAACGTAAAAGTATTCCTTTGCGAGGATGACGAAAATCTAGGACCACTACTGACCGAGTTTCTCAACGCCAAAGGCTATGTGACAGATCTATATCAGGATGGCCAGCAGGGCTATGAGGCTTTTTCCGCCAACCCCACCAAGTGGGATATCTGTGTCCTCGACATCATGATGCCCCAAAAAGATGGGTTCGAGCTCGCCGAGGACATCCGTGGGATCAACCCCAATATGCCCATCATATTCCTGACCGCACGTGTCCTCAACGAAGATGTGGAAAAAGGCTTCAAACTTGGTGCAGACGACTATCTCAAAAAGCCCTTCAATACCTCGGAGCTCACCATGCGTATCGATGCGGTACTTCGACGTGTGCAAAACAAAAAGTCCGCACCCGTACCCTTTTACAGCATCGGTGACTTTGTATTCGACACCCAGCGTCAGACTCTGACCTACAAGGATCATGAGCCGGTCAACCTCACCACCAAAGAAACGGAGCTACTGACCCTGCTCTGCCTATATGCCAATGAGCTACTGGAGCGCTCCTATGCTCTCAAGACCATCTGGGGCGAGGACACCTACTTCAATGCCAGATCCATGGATGTCTACATCACCAAGCTCCGCAAGCACTTGTCCTGCGATGAGCGAGTAGAGATCCAAAACAAACACGGCAAAGGATACAAGCTCATTACACCCGGCGCCAACAGCCAACCGGATGCCGACAACACGGTTGTACTCTAGAGCCCCATCCGGCATCCAGCTCCACACCATCCCCGACAGAGGGGAGTACGATAAGGCCGAGCAAGGATCTCCTTGCTCGGCCTTATCTTTTTATTTACCTATGTACAATCTCAGGAGTTTAGTTCAGCGAGAGCTCCTCGATATTTTTATCGACCTCGGTTGCCAAAGGAGAGGCATAGTACTTATCCTTGATGGTCTTGAATGCCTCGAGGGCCTTTTCCTTTTGGCCGAGCTTTTGGTAAGCAAGGCCGGCCTTTTGCAAGAAAATAGGAGAGAGCAGGTCGTTGTCAGCTCGCTTGGCAGCGTCCTCAAAGTAGGAGATACCCTTCTCTATCTGTCCGGCATCCACATAGCAGTCACCGATCAGCCCATATATGGCCGGAGCGACCATGATGTCCTTGGCACTAAACTTCTCCAAGTGCTTGATGGCACTCTCCGTATTGCCTAGGTGGTAGTAGCAGATGCCGGCATAGGCCTGTGCCAAGTTGCCGGCACGGGTGCTCCCGTACTCCTTGATGATGTCCAAAAAGCCGACCACATCAGCTCCGTTGCCATCAAGTGCCAGCTGGAAAGAATCCATGGCAAAATAGCGCTCCGCCTGATAGATCGCCGCATCACCTGCTTTTTGGTGCGGGATGCTGTAGAGGTTTCGGTAGGCCAGGAAGGCGGCTACGAGGAGGAGGACCACTAGGACAGCGATCCCGATCTTCTTACCATTGTTCTGGACGTACTGCACGCCCTTATTCAGTTGTTCGTCTGCCTGCTCCTGTATGTCAGGCGTAGTTTGCTTGTTGCTCATGGTTCGAATGGTTGCATCTGTTTTTATTCAGCGACAAAAGTACCAAATATTTGGGACTTCCTCATTATTTGGATTATTTAGCAAAAGTGTCCCTGCCATCGAGTGGCCGATGGGCAGGGACACCTACTCTATAGTCTTACTCTATATATAGTCTGTTGGTTGGTTGGGTCACTTGACCAGCTTGACGAGAAACTCCCGATCAGCCTCCCAGCCCATTGCGCTTGCGCCAAGTACAGCGGCATCGCTTTCACTGAGTTCGCTCAAGAGGATGCGGACCTTACCCTGGTAGATATTCAGGAGGTTTTTCTCCATGTGTCTCTTGGTGGGCTCCACGATTAGGTCTCCGGCTCTGGTGAGACCACCAAAGAGTACGATCGCCTCGGGGCTGGTATAGGCCACAGCATCTGCCAGTGCCTCGCCGAGGATGGCTCCCGTGCTCTCAAATATCTCCAGTGCCAGCTTGTCACCCTTGACAGCTGCATCGTAGACATCCTTAGAGGTGACCTCGTCTATATTCAGGTCACGCAGCAGGCTGTCATCCTCACGGATAGCCAGATACTCGCGTGCCGTTCGCGCCACACCGGTGGCGGAGCAGTAGGTCTCCAGGCAGCCTTGGCGTCCACAGCCACACATACGTCCATTTCGGCGGATGATGGTGTGTCCGATCTCTCCTGCAAAGCCATCGTGTCCGTAGACCAGCTTACCGCCTACGACGATACCACTACCCACACCGGTACCCAGGGTGATCTCGATGAAGTCCTTCATACCTCTGGCAGCTCCGTAGGTCATCTCACCGATAGCGGCGGCATTGGCGTCATTGGTGAGGGCTACCGGCAGGTCAAGCGACTCGCTGAGCATGTAGGCCAGCGGGATACGTCCCTTCCACGGTAGGTTGGGGGCAAAGTCTATTGAGCCGGTGAAGTAGTTGCCATTGGGGGCACCCACTCCTATACCGTGGATCTTGGAGAGGCCGCCCTCTCCGTCACAGAGCTTCCGTATCTCATCGGACAGCTCGGCAATGTAGTCCTCCACCTCGAGGTGGGTAGAGGTCTTGATGGATCCCGAGCGGATCATATTGCCACGTGTGTCGACGATACCAAATACGGTATTCGTACCACCAATATCCACCCCTACCACGTAGGGCTTAGTCATGTCTACGGTTGTTGTCGTTGTTTTAGCCATTCTTTTTGGTTTCTGTCTGATTTATGATTGGTGTCAGTCAAATACAGTGATCTTTTTTCCGGATTGCAGCATCACGGGGATGTCCAGGCTGATCCTCCACTTGTCATCCTCACGGACGAGGTTGATATTCAGGGCCGTCTCCTTGGTGGGGACACCGTTTTTGTCCACATACTCCACCACCTTGCTCTTGAGCTCCTCCGGCAGGTCATTCACGCTCGACACCTTGCCTAGCTTGGCCAGCGTCATTATATCCTGGAGCGAAAAAGCCCCTCGGCCGATTTGGTCGATATCCGGCAGGATCAGGACATAGGTGACCACGGCCGACTCTCCGGTGATGGTCTCCTTGAAGTCCTTGGCCTTGTACGCCTTGGCCCGCACCTCGGGTGCCAGAGGCTCGATCTCGGTGATGGCTTCGGGCAAACGGTACATTCCCCGGAAGTTATCCAGGCTGATCGACTCTTTGTCTCGGGTACAGAGCAGGTCGTAAAAAGACTCTAGGTCATCGTTGATTAGGTAGTTGACCGCCTTCTCGGCCGTATCCTTGGCCGAAGGTCCTCCGCACGCAGTCAGAGCCGAGGCTCCGAATAGGAGGAGACAGAGTGATAGCAAGACATGAGATAGCTTTTTCATGGCAATGAAGTGTTGGGGGTGTGTTGGATAGATATCTTATCTTTTGTTCTTTTTTGTATTCGATTACCAAGGGGAGGGCTTACGCCGTACTTAGTGTGCTAAGTTAATATTTTTTTTTGACATAGCCATAGTCCTTTCCTGCAGACAAAAAATTTGCCCCCCTATCCCTCCGGCCATTTTTTCTATTCGTGAAACCAAACGCTTCTATCCGTGAAAACTTTTGCTTCTATCCGTAAAACCAAACGCTTCTATCCGTAAAAAAACTTGGCCCGTATGAGATCTTGATTATCAATGGGTTGCGATGTACCTATTTTAGTCCCCAAAGGAAGGGGAAAAATCACCTACAGGCGGTGGGTCTCCGGTACGAAATCGCCACCCTCTCACGACTGTCGTGAGGGGTGGCGATATCAGTGTGCGTGAGGATGCGATGCTGTGCGCATCCTCCTAGATAGTGCTATAGAGCGTACTTGGTGATCTCCCAGCCCAAGAATCCCATATCGGTCGCCATCAGGTAGACCTGTACGGTCGCACCATCCGAGCTGATGGAGAAGCAGGCATCACCCACTTTGTTTTCGTTCTTGCCGACCCGATTAACCTCCCAGCCGTAGAGACGCCCGTATGGGGCAGTACTTGCATGTCTAGCTGCATCTTCGTTCACGGCTTTTTGCGGAGTGTACTCTCCCAGATCACCGGTTTGGCTGGGATCGTACTTGGGGTTGTAGGAGTCCAGGATCTCTCGGGAGGTCAGGGCTCCGGCACTGCCGTCGATGATGTTGGCGACGATCAGTCGGTTGCGCCAGTCGAGGCTACCATCCCAACTTGCTACCTCACCATTACCGATGGCCACGAGCTCCATGCCGTTGAATCGAGTGTATGCAAAACCCTTGGTATTGCTCCAGGTTGGCCACCAGCTTGCGCCTGCGCTGAAGACGTTGGCACTGCCGTCCATCTGTACCTTGAGCATGGTGCGATCTCTGGTCATGCCAATCACGACGGGGTCGGTATCCTCCACTCCGGTGGGTACGCACTTGGTGGCGTTTCCGGCGGACATGGTCGCATTGGGCTTGATGAGTCCGCTGTTTTTGGCGAACGCTCCGTTGTTGAAGGAGAGGACTAAGAATTCATTCAGTCCTCCGAATATCAGTCCGACGCGTGCTTTGCCACTCAGGATGTTGCCGGCAATGCCGATCGTGCGTCCGGTGTTGGCGTTGGGGTTTTTGCCGGCCATTGAGGGGTCAGTCGAGAGGTCCATACTGTAGATCTTGGTCGGGGTGCCCTCGATGCCATCTTTCCAGACAAAAATCTCCAGAAGGTGGTCGGGTATGTACTTATTGCCTATAGAGGCAATGGTGGTGGCGACGAGGTGTCCGGCGTCGTCGTTGGCTATACCATGTATCTGACCTGTGATACCGGTTCGGTTCACAGTCTTGCCGGTCGGCTCACCGGTGAAGCGGTTGTGCCTGAGTAGGCCCTCCTTGAGGTTGGCGATGATGAGTTCGTCGCCGATGACGGCCATGGAGCGGTTTTGGTCTTTTTGCCAGCCATAGCGGTCTCCCTGCAGCACCTTGACCCCAAAGAGTGGCGTGATACTACCCGGGACTCCCTCGGGGACATAGGTCGGATCGACGATCTTGAATCGATAGGTGCGTGGCGTGCCGTCCTGCGCGGTGATCGTGAACCTAAAGGACTCGTCGGTCACATTGACCGGTCCCTGGGATACGTTGGCCGACACAGAGGACCATGGTGAGGGCTCTACCTCGAGGCGTGCGGACCTGAGGCTCTCGAGGTGTTTGTAGCCAAACTGTGCCACAGACACCACATAGGCTCCGTCCTCCTCTTCGGGAGAAACACGCCAAATGAGTCGAGTCTTGTTGTTGTTTTTGCCAATCATACTGATGGCCGCAATGTCGTTGGCGGAGGACTTGGCAGAGGTGGCGACAAACTTGTACTCCTTTTTGGTGCCATCGGCATAGAATATAGTGGAGGTAAATCCCTTGGTCAAGTCTCGGACGCCACCAATATCGGGGACAAACTTGGCTCCCAATGGCATAGAGGCAATGACCCGCATCTGGGTGAGATCGCCCATGACCGGCTCGGTGTCGGAGATGTAGTAGGGGACTTGTATGGTGATCAAGCCCTTTTCGTCATCGATCTTGGCGGGGTACTCTTTTTGGGAGTTGTTGTTGAGCATACCCTTGACGGAGAGTGTGTGCAGATCAGCCTCGGGTGTAAAGCCCGGCTTGACCGGATCCTGACACCCGGCAAAGGGCATCAACAGTAGTGCCAAGAGAGGAATAGTGTATATCGTTTTCATACATTTATGGCTGTTTGGTGGTTTTTACTTCCATAGCGCATTTTGCTCCAGCGCGGTGTTGTTTTTCACCTCCCTGACCGGTATGGGGTTGATCGTGTAGCGGTCCGGGAAGCTCAGTGGTTGCGTATCTACGGAGATATACTCGTAGCGGAACCCGTCTCCTGCCTTGGTGATCTTGACCCCGTGACGTACCAGCCCGTCCATTACCTTCTGGGCAATACCCCAGCGACGCAGATCCCAGAAGCGGTGTCCCTCGAGCCCCAGCTCACGGATGCGCTCTTTTTGGAGGTCTCCGAAGAAGTCCTCCCAGGAGGATCTGGTGGTCAGCGGGGTGAGCTGTACAGAGGCGCGTGTAGTGCGGAGCCTATTGAGCTCCTTGTAGGCCTGTGTGAGCTGTCCTTGGCGAGCCAGTGCCTCGGCTTTGATGAGGATGAGTTCTGCGTACCTCATCTCGATCCAGTACTGGTCGCTCTTGTCCGTCTGAAAGTCGAGCTGTGGGTCGTACTGAAGGTACTTGCGGATCACATATCCGGTGGTGGTGCTGTAGGTGTCGTTGTCGTTCACGTCGAACTTGTGAAATCCGTCTGCTCCACCTCGGTAGAGCTCAAGGTTGCGACGCTCCCACCGCTTGGAGGTGACATCGATGAGGCGTTTCCAGGGCGCACCGTTGTAGAGGATGGTGGCGTAGAAGCGTGGGTCGCGATCCTTCCAGGGGTCCAGACCCAGGGTGTTGACTTTGTCCCAAGAGAACGCTTCCCACCGGCCATTGATCTTTATCTCAAAAGTCCCGGCAAACTCCTCCGTAGGTGTGGCGCAAACTCCCTGCCTGTGTCCGGGGAAGTCGGCTGGTGCACCGTAGTAGTTGTCGAAGACGTGCTGAAGGTTGGGGCGCTCAAAGTAGGCCGCAAGCAGGATCTCCTTGTTGTGCGGAGTGGTATAGATCTTGGCATAGTCATCGAGGAGGGCATACTTGCCGGTCTTGTCCACCTCAGCAACTGCAGAGAGAGCTTCGTCCCACCTGCCGGCATAGAGAGCCGCACGGGCAATCATTCCCCAGGCTGTGCTCTTGGTGACCCGGCCGAGGTCATACTCCGGCCAGCTCTCCGGGAGTAGCTCTGTGGCTTTTTTGTACTCACTGATCACGTAGTCCCAGCACTCTTGCTCGGAGGAGCGGGCTTTGGAGCGGTCGGCCTGATCATCTACCTTGTCCTCGTTGGTGCGGAGGACGACGCCACCGTATCGGGTGATCATCTCTTGGTAGGCAAAGGCTCGCCAAAAGCGGGCTTCACCCACTCGCTTGTCGATCTCCTTGGCCGGAAGATCCTTGAGCAATCCATGGTTGTAGTCTACGACAAACTCATTGATACGCTTGATGCGCTGGGTCATATCGGTCCAATTGTCCAACGGAAATGACTCTATAAACATAGAGGGCTGATAGAAGACCTTGTCGTTGTGGGAGAAGGTTTGGTTGTAGAAGGTGGCTTTCATGAGGTCGGTGTAAAAATCACTCAAGTCACCATCTGTTCTCCGTATCTCGGCCGTGTTGGGGGACATCAAGACACCGTAAAAACTCTTGACATAGAGATCAAGATTCCGGATGCTGGCATAGGCCGCTGTCTCGCTGTATCGATCGTTGGGTGCGATATCCAGCACTTTGTCACAGCCCGATGAGGCAAATGCCAGAGTCAGTGCTAGAAGAGTAGATCCGATCTTTGTATATATTCGTTTCATAGGAAAATAGTCGTTGGTAATGTGCTTAGAATGCCACCTCAAGCCCCACACTGATCGATTTTTGCTGTGGGTAGTAGGCTTGCAGAACGTTTGGAGCCTCCGGGTCGACGTACTTGAATGGTGATAGGGTCAGGAGATTGACCCCGGCCAGGTAGACCCTCAGGCTTTGCATCCCGACATTGGAGATAAGCTTCTCCGGCAGGCTGTATCCGAGTGTGATATTCTTTAGTCTCAGGTAAGAACCCTTGATGACCCAAAAGTCAGAGGTAAACCCATGATTTTGTTTTGCGGCGAGGGTGAGACGCGGATAGCGGGCACAGGGGTTGTCCGGACGCCAGCTATTTTCCACCAAGTACTTGGGTACGTTGTCACCATTGCCATAGAAGGGCTTTGTGAGCGGAGTCTGATCCTGTACGCCATTGTTCCAAGTACCTTGGAGTAGCTGGCTGTACAGAGCGGCCCCCTGAAACATGAAGGAGAAGTCGAGACCGCGCCAGGATAGATCCCCATTGATGGCATAGACCATCTCGGGGAAGCGCGTGCGTGCGATTTCGACAAAGTCCTCTTTTTGATTGACTCTGCCATCTCCATTGATGTCGACATAGCGAATCTCTCCCAAGCGCGGGCTACCCGGCTGTGCAGGGGCTTTGTCGATCTCCTCTTGCGTCTGGAAAAGGCCCTGGGTCTTGAATCCCATCACACGGCCGAGGGAGCGGCCGATGCTGCTCTGCCAGGGTAGGATATTGTCGGGCTCGGCCATCTTGAGGATTCGGTTGCGAGAGAAAGAGACGTTCCCACTGAGGTTATAGTAGAGGTCACCGACGTGGTTTCGGTGCGAAAGTACCAGCTCAAACCCTCGGTTGTCGAAGGTCCCTGAATTTTCGATCATGCGGAAGTTGCCTCCCAGTGAGGGCGGATAGTTGCCTTCCAGGTTTTGCAGAATGTCGTACGTGTACTTGTAGAATACATCCAGCTCGACCCCAAGCAGTCCATCCCATAGAGAGGCGTCCAATCCGATGTTGTAGGTCCTGGTCTTTTCCCAAGTGAGATCGGGAATGGGCATACCACCAGAGGTGACCAATGTGTTTTGTGCGGCAGGATTTTTACCAAAAGCGACGTTATTCTTTTGGATCTGATAGGACTTCATGAAGAGGTAGGGAGCCACTGTGTTTCGCCCGAGCTGTCCGATGCTACCACGGAGCTTCAGATTGGAGATGGTGCGGGCATAGTCCTGCATGAAGTCTTCTTTGGAGATCACCCAAGCGAGAGATCCGGATGGGAAGAAACCCCAGCGAAAATCTTTGGCAAAAAGGTAGGTCCCGTCGTACCTGAAAGAAAAATCAGCCAAGTACTTGTCGGCGTAGCCATAGTTGAGCCTACCGACATATCCGGCATTGGCTATTCGATTGCTGTGGCCTCGGTTGCCGGGTGCACCTTCACCGGCTTCGGGTACTCGCTTACCCATATCTAGCTCTTGGATGTCGAAGAGGTCAAATCCGGACCTTCGGGCATCGAAAAACTCAGTGGAGAGGCCATTTTGTTCGTACAAGAAGAGAGCTCCCACACTGTGGTTGCCAAAGGTGTGGTTGTACTCAATAGATGGACGCAAGATGTAGGAGGTATTGCGGGTATTGCTTCGGTACAACGAGCCGTCCGGCTTGAGGTCGGTTGCATCCCCGAGGGTGTATTTTTTCTCACCGAAGTTGTAAGCCATCCCCTTGTAGGCATAGCTGAAGCTTTTACCATTGAGAGAGTTGTAGTCCCAGGATGCAAACATGGCGACCTTTAGCCCATCGACATAGGGGAGTGCCCACTCTAGTCGAGTTGATCCCTCGAAGGTGTAGTTTTTGTTGTCGGTGTAGCCGGAGTGTCCGATCCCGTAGTAGGGATTGACATGGACGCGTGTGGGGAATGTGGGATAGCCCTTGTACTCTCTAGGCACAAACGGTGGGGCATACATGAGCACACCCCATACGTTTCCAGCCTGTTGATTGCCCCAGTTGAATAGCCCATTGCTGTGCGTGTTGCGCAAGCGACCGGCCACGTTGAGCGAAAACCTAAGGTTCTTGACCGGCTCGGAGTCGATATTGGCCCGGAAGCCGTATTGATTGAACTTATAGGTATTAAGGACGCCATTCTGGTTCATCAGTTCGCCACTGGCATAGTAGCGTAGTTTTTTGGTGCCACCGGTAGTTGAGAGGGTGTGCTTTTGCATGAGGGTCGCTTTCAGTGCCGGTGAGAGCCAGTCGGTATTTTCGTAGCCATCAGTCGGGTCGCTGTTGTTGACCATCTCCATCTCCTCTTTCGTAAACTTTGGCGCATTTCCATCGAGTTCGCTCGCTCTATTGTGCCATTGCATGTACTCGAGACCGTTTAGAAACTCCGGGAGGGTTGTCGGCTTGGAGAAAGTAAATGTACCGGCATAGCTGATGTTGTCCTTGCCTTCATTTCCTCTCTTGGTGGTAATCAGGATCACACCGTTGCCGGCACGCATCCCGTACACAGCTGCCGCAGCAGCGTCCTTCAGGACGGAGATCGACTCGATATCTCTGGGGTTGACCTCATTCATCCGACGTGCCACACCATCCACCAGCACCAGCGGGGCTGAGCTACCTTTGTAAGTATTGTAGCCACGGACAAGCAGTTCGGTGCCATCCGATCCCGGTGCACCGGTGGACTGCATGCCGGAGATACCGGGTGCTCTACCGATGAGGAGCTGAGAGGTATTGCTGACAGGTACCCGGTTGATATCCTTGGAGGAGATCACCGAAACGGATCCGGTCAGGTGAGATTTTTTCTGAGTACCATAGGCCACGACGACCAGCTCGCCCAGCTGCTCCACATCCTCGCTCAGGACCACATTGATCGTACTCCGTCCTCCCACGGCCACCTCTTGGGTTGCCATGCCGATATAGGTGTAGACGAGGATGTCGTTTTGTCCGGCGCGGATGGTGTAGTTACCTTTCATGTCGGTCACTGTGCCGGTTGATTTGTTTTTGACCTGGACGGTCACCCCTATCAGCGGGGTCCCATCACGCTCAGTTACTTTGCCACGCACGTCTGTAGCTTGTGCCACTGCTGTGACCGGCATGATGGCTAGTAAGACCGCAGAAAAGAAGCTGATGACTAAGCTTCGCCTCAACAAGGCTGAATGAATATTCATAATCACTGATCCAATGTTTTTGGTTAGGTAAAATGTTGTCATTGTCTATACACCGCACTCAGCGATGGCTCACCAGACGACCAGCTCATCCGTGACAAGCAGATCTCCGGGGTGTGGAAGATGGTAGTGTACTTTTAGGTATCGCGCATTCTGGTTTGGGAAAAAAGTAAAGGTCTCAATCTCTTGTCGGGTTTGCCGAGGTGGCTTTTGGGGGTGGATTCGCCCCACAAGTCGATAGTCCTGTCCATCCTCGGAGATCGACAGCTCTATCCACTCCGGCAGGCTGACCCGCGGACCGGGCTGATGCATGCACCGAGTCGACACACTGTGGACCATGGAGTCCTCCTGCAGGTCTAGGACGGCAATATTGTCCTGTGCCAAGTTGGTCACCAGCCATATACCGTCGCAAAAGTCAGCCGTTCCCCTCCGACCATCCACGAGTGCCGTCTCCGGTCCGGATGTGACAAATTGTCGGCTCAGCGGTGTCTTCCAGATCAGAGGCTTACCTATCGCTCGATGGTAGTCGGCACTGACTTTGCTCAGGTAGCCACTGATCACGCCGTCCACAAAGTAGGCGGCCACGATCCTTGCCGAGTCGGTCACCACCAGAGTATCACCAGGGAAGTATCGCTTCGACCGAAGTGTGGGGATGCTCCCGTCCGTGGTGTAGCGTATCTCCGCAGGGTCACGCTCTCCGTCAAGGGTCACACGTATGGCTTTGTGAATGCGATCCACCTCTATTTTTTCCTGTAGCAGCGATGAGGGCCGATAGCTATTAACCCCTCGTTGCCGTAGTTTCTCCACCTCGATATTCACCCTTCGCCTAAAGTCTTTGGGGTCTTTTCTTGCCGGATCGGTCCAAGCAATCTCCGCCAAGGAGAGTAGGCGTGGAAAGATCATGTACTCTGCATGGCTTGGAGTGGGTACGTACTCTGTCCACAGGTTGCCTTGGACACCGATGATTCGTTGTTGCTCTTTTTCGGAAAGAACCCTCGGGAGAGGATCGTAGCCATAGGTGCGCATGAAAGTCGTTGTCCACCCGTTGGCCAAGGGTTCGTAGCGTCGATCCGACTGGTAGTAGTCCAAGTAAAGGAGACCTACCGGGCACATGATCGCATCGTGCCCCTGCCGAGCAGCTCGGATAGCCCCTTCCTCTCCTCGCCACGACATGATCGTCGTACCCTCCGGGATCTCTCCGGCACCAATCTCGTCCCATGCAATGGCAGTCCGACCCTTGCTTCTGAGGTAGTCGGCTATTTTTCCAAAAAAGTAGCTCTGTAGCCCTTCCACCCCGCCAAGGCCCTCCCGTCGTATCACGGCCTGGCACTTGGGACAGCTCTTCCAGCTCTGCATATCGGCTTCATCCCCTCCTATATGAATCTGTCGTGAGGGAAAAAGGGCAATCATTTCATCCAATACGCGGCACAAAAAGGTGTAGGTATCGGGGTTGCCCAAGCATAAGTCACGATCATACCGCCGAGGCTGACCTGTGCAGGAGAGTGCCGGATAGGCATACAGTACTTCATGGCTATGGCTTGGCATCTCTATCTCGGGGATGACCTCTATTCCCCGCTCCGAGGCGTACCGCACCACCTCGGCCATCTCTTCTCGGGTGTAGTACCCCCCATAGGCATGAGGGGCATCACTGTCTGCATGCGCCCGATCTCCATCGCTCCACCACTCTTCAAAGTCCGCCACTGTCCGGTAAGCTGTCTTTTGGGTCAGTGCCGGGTACGCCCGTATCTCAGCACGCCAGCCACCTCCGTCCGTCAGGTGCCAGTGGAGTCGATTTAGCTTGTACCGGGCCATCTCATCAAGGAGCTTGAGGACAAACTCCTTGGGCATAAAGTGACGCGAGACGTCCAGCATCAGTCCTCGGTACGAAAATCTTGGGCGATCGGAGATCCTAGTAGCGGGTAGGCCCCGGGCCGTCATTAGCTGTCGAAGTGTCTGCAACCCATATCGTGCCCCCTCCGTACCCCCATACTCCAAGCGGACTCCGGCTGTGGCACTCACGCAGAGACGGTACTCAGCCGGCTCCATTTCGGCCAGCCGGACCAGTTTGCAAAAAGCGACACCACCGGCCGGTACCGACAATCCGTCACCGACAAAGCTCGCCTTTTGCCCCAGTTGCTCCAGATCACCCACCACTTCTCGGAGCAAAGGATATAGATCCCTATCGGCCCCCTCTATCAAAAGTGTGGCTCCATCACCGCGCCATCCGAACGCCGGCTCTTCCGGGAAAGAAACCTTCTGTGGCATGGGGATCAGATTGACCGACGAGGGTCGGATCAGCGAGTCAACCAGACCAAGTGCACTCCGGCCGCCATACCCTGGTATGGTGGCCGAGGACAAGATTGCGGTCGCAATGCAGGCCACCAATGAGAGTGGCACTCGCTTTATGCCCAAGTAGATCATTGCAGTATCTATCAGATCGTCAACACCTATTCATTATCTCCGTACCGGATTCCGGTCGTGTCACGTACCACCCAAGCCCCGGCAGTGGGTGTGGTCATTCTCTAGTCTTCCACCTATAATATATAGTCTCCGAGCGCAAAGACCCGACGATTGAAGGGTGACCGATTCATAAAAAATATATGTTGCCAAACAATTATAATGTTCTTTACTTTGCAAATGTATGAAAATATTCTTTCAAAACAATTGTTTGGTCACTATTTATGCCCAAATTAATTGGGCACTTGCTATAATAACACCCAAGTCGGATCTATTTTTATTTTAAGAGGGGTGCATAAGCACCACTTATAAAACAATTTTGGATATTTCCACCAACAAAAGAAAAGAAAAGATACATTCTCCACCGAAAAAGGTTGCTCAACAGTCAAAAAAAGGCCCCCAAAAACAGTGTTTTTGGAGGCCTTTTCAATTCGCTGAAAATAAGAGTGTTGCGATAGGGCTGTTTTTTCACGGATAGAAGCATTCGGTTTCACGGATAGAAGCAAAACTTTTCACGGATAGAAGCGTTCGCATAGACAGATAGAAAAAAAAAACGGCACACGATTTGGAAGAGGAGATGCTGTTAAAAACAAGGAATTATTTTGGCAGTCTTAAAAAAATGACTAAATTTGCGCAGAATTTGATTCGGCCGTGTGTCGAGGAGTTTTTGATCCAAGACCGGTCGAGTCGGTAGTAGATTAATAAAACAAGGAAATTGATTATGAAGAAGAGTGTAAAGTCAGTGCTGACACTTGCATGTGTGGCACTATTCGCAGTTGGTATGGCATCTTGCCAAGAGAAGAAATCTGCTGAGGAAAAAGTAGAGGACGGCATTGAGCAAGTAGGCGAAGGCCTAGAGCAGGGTGCTGAGCAAGCTACCGAGGCTGTAGAGCAAGGTGCTGAGCAAGCAGCCGAGGCTGTAGAGCAAGGTGCTGAGCAGGTAGCTGACCAAGTTCAAAACAATCAGTAATACAGACTCCTCATATCAACCCAGGGAACGCCACAAGGTAGCTCTCTCCGGGTTGACAGGAGAAACACTGCTGGAGATTTTTGCATAAAGTCTCCACAGTAATTTGTACAAGGTGTGCCAAAACAAATGTTTTGGCACACTTTTTTTCGTCCCATTTTCATCCACTTTTCATCCAATAGCTGTACCGATCGGAGCGATTGGGGGAGTCCGGGCAGGAAGTGGATACGAGCGAGGGAGTGTGTCAAGAGCTAATCGGCTCTCGACACACCCCCTCGCCTTATGAGGCTGTGTCACGAAGGAGGTTACTTCGTGGCAAGATTCCGGCACACTATGCTATATTATGGTCAATGTATGGCCGTCCGACACACGCTTACTTGGGGTGTGTATGCCTGAGATTCGTTTACTTCCGAAATGGGAGCTTTACGACCTGGCACTCAACACTCTTGTCACGTACCAAGACAGCCACCTTGGTACCCGGCTCCTTGAACGCTTTTTGGACATACCCCAGTCCGATTCCTTTTTTCAGGGTTGGGGACATGGTACCCGAGGTGATGTGCCCGATGGCATTGCCCTCCAAGTCGGTGACAGTGTAGCCCTCACGGGGTATACCACGTCCGATGACCTCAATTCCCACCAAGCGACGCTTGATTCCCTCTTCTTTTGTCTTTTCCAAGAGCGATCGGCTGGGTAGGTTTTCCTTGCCCTCAATGAGCTTGGTGACCCACCCCAAGCCGGCTTCGAGAGGGTTGGTGGTGTCGTCTATATCATTGCCGTACAGGCAAAAGCCCATCTCTAGTCGGAGAGTGTCTCTTGCACCCAGTCCACATGGTTTGATACCGTACTCCTTGCCGGCATCAAAGAGTTGCGACCAGATGAATTCGGGGTCTTTTAGGTCCAAAAAGTAGAGCTCAAAGCCACCTGCTCCGGTGTATCCGGTGTTGGAAAAGAGGACCTTGTGTCCGGCAAACTCCCCAGATTTGAATGCATAGTAGGGGATCTCGTCGAGGTTGGTCTCGGTGCATTTTTGGATGGTTTCCTTGGCTTTGGGTCCTTGGACGGCCAGGATACTCATGCGGTCGGATTGGTCGATCAGCTCCACCCCATCGATGAGGTGTTTTTGGAGCCAGGTGTAGTCTTTTTGGACGTTGGCAGCATTGGCCACCAGCATGTAGTGATCTTCACAGCAGTAGATGATGAAGTCGTCCACGATTCCGCCCTGGTCATTGGGGAGATAGTTGTACTGCGCTTTGCCGGGTGTGAGTTTGGCAATGTCGTTGCTACAGACATTTTGGAGGTACTCAAGTACTTTGGGGCCTTTGGCCACAATGGAGCCCATGTGTGAGACATCAAACACACCGACCGCCTCCAGGACGGTCATGTGCTCGGCATTGATTCCCTCGTACTGGATCGGCATATCGTAGCCGGCAAACTCGCCCATCTTGGCGCCCAATCGGAGGTGTATGTCGTGAAATGGAGTCTGTTTTAGTGCCATACTTATTCGTTGACTTGGTTCAATAAAATGATTGGTTTTGACTTTTCACGGTGGTTTTTTCTTGGTGTTCCCCTTATTTTTTCACGGGGGTGGAGACAATCTTTAGGATCACCTCGGTTGCCTTGATCATGTTGTTGATCGGGAGGTATTCGTATCGGCCATGGAAGTTGTGACCGCCGGCGAAGATATTGGGGCAAGGCAATCCCATGAAGGAGAGTTTGCTACCGTCTGTTCCGCCTCGTATGGGGCCAATCTTGGGCTCCACACCCACTGCTTTCATGGCCTCTTCAGCATGCCGTACAATGTACATGACGGGCTCCACCACCTCACGCATATTGTAGTACTGGTCTCGGACCTCAGCGGTCACGCGTCCCTCGCCATAGAGCTCACACATGCGCTTGGCAGTCTCTGTGATGCAGGACTTTTGGAGCTCAAAAAGTGCACGGTCATGATCGCGAAGGATGTACTGGAGGGTTGCCTCCTCCACAGTCCCGGACATACCGACCAGATGATAAAAGCCCTCGTAGCCCTCAGTGTTGTCGGGGCGTGCGGCAGGTAAATAGCTGTTGTACTCCATGGCCAGCAACATGGCATTGATCATCTTGCCTTTAGCACTGCCGGGGTGTACATTTAGTCCTTTGAAGGTAATGGTGGCGGCTGCGGCGTTGAAGTTTTCGTACTCCAGCTCACCTAGCTGTCCGCCGTCCATAGTGTACGCAAAGTCGGCACCAAATCTCCGGACATCAAATCGATCTGCGCCACGGCCGATCTCCTCATCCGGCGTGAAGCCTACCTTGATCTCACCATGCTTGATCTCGGGATGCTCCACCAGATATTGTATAGCCTCCATGATTTCGGCAATGCCTGCTTTGTCGTCCGCACCTAGAAGTGTGTGCCCATCTGTTACCATGATCTCCTGTCCTTTGTACTGCTCTAGCTCGGGAAAGGTCTCGACGGAGATGGCGATACCCTCTTTTTCGTCCAAGACAATGTCCCCACCGCGATAGTCTACGATATGGGGGTTGACCTCGGCACCACTCATATCGGGAGAGGTGTCCATGTGAGACACGAACCCGATTTTGGGCTGACCCTCAAGGCCATTGGCGGGCAAGGTTCCCATGAGGTAGCAGTTTTCGTCGAGTAGGATATCTTGGAGGCCAAGCTGGTGCATCTCTTTTTCGAGGAGACGGGCTAGGGCAAACTGTTTGTCTGTACTGGGGGTTGTTTCGGAAGTCTCACACGACTGGGTGTCGATGGATATGTAGCGTTTAAAGCGCTCAATAATACGGTCACGGTTGATTTGGATATTCATATTTTTCTGTGGTTTTAGAGGTCCCGGATCACTTGGTCGGCGAGCTTGTCGGCCTCCTCGGCCGTGGCAGCCTCGGCATATATACGGAGGAGCGGCTCGGTATTGCTCTTGCGCAGGTGCACCCACCCGTCCGGGAAGTCCAGCTTGACACCATCCTCAGTGCAGATGTCGGCCTGTCCTTGGTAGGCGCCGGCTATTTTGCGAAACAGTGCCTCCGTATCGGTACCGGGCTTGAGCTCGACACGCTTCTTGACCATCTCGTAGCGGGGAAGCAGACTGTGGATCTGGGAGGGTTTGAGTGAGCGTTTGGCCATTATGGTCAGGAATAGTGCGATACCCACGATGGCATCACGCCCATAGTGAGCGGCTGGATAGATCACGCCACCGTTTCCTTCTCCCCCGATGAGTGCCCCGACGGCCTTCATCTTCTCGACGACGTTCACTTCTCCCACCTTGGCTGCAAAGTACTGTCCGCCATACCCCATCGTGATGTCTCGGAGCCCCCGAGACGAACTGAGGTTGGAGACGGTATTGCCACCCGGGCTGAGACTCAGCAGGTAGTCTGCAATGGCGATCAGAGTATTCTCTTCGCCAAAGGGTGTGCCGTCCTCGCAGATGATGGCTAGGCGATCGACGTCCGGATCCACCGCAAATCCGACATCGGCACCCTTTTCTCTCACAGCCTCACACAGCGAGGTGAGGTTTTCGGGCAGTGGTTCGGCGGTGTGGGCAAAGTCTCCGGTGACATCAGCGTTGAGCAGGTAGACTTTTTTGACCCCCAGAGCCTCCAGTAGCTTTGGAACCACGAGTGCGCCTACGGAATTGATGCAATCAACCACGACGGTAAACTCTCCTGCGGCAATAGCCGGAACGTCCACTGTCGGTAGCGCCACCACGTCCAAGACATGCCTCTCGGTATAGTCGCGATCAATGATCTTGCCTATTTTGTCGACCGACACGTAGTCAAAGTCTTTGCTTTCAGCCAGTGCCACCACTTGCTCGCCCTCCATTTTATTCAAAAACTCACCTCTATGGTTGAGGAGCTTGAGGGCATTCCAGTGTCGCGGGTTGTGGCTGGCAGTGATAATGATCCCCCCATCGGCTTTTTCGAGAGCTACGGCGATCTCGGTCGTCGGTGTGCTGGAAAATCCGAGTCGCACCACGTCAAAACCCTGAGCCAGTAGCGTACCGATCACGATCTGCTCTACCATTTCGCCGGAGATGCGTCCGTCTCTTCCGACGACCACTTTACCGGACTTGAGGGGTGAGTTGGTTTTCAAAAACTCAGCATACGCCGAAGTGAAAGCCGCAATGTTGGTGGGGTTGAGCCCTTCGGTGGTAGGGCCTCCAATAGTTCCGCGTATTCCGGAGATGGATGCTATTAGACTCATGATCCTATTTATTGTGCTATGTTATTTGTATTCAAAATGTACCATCTCAAAGAAAAGAGGGATGCCTTCGCGCGAGAGGACCGCTGGGCCAAAACGAAACGAGGAGATGATCTGTAGCTTGGCTCCATCCCCGACATGCTTGGCGGCTTCCAGCAGTGCCATACAGAGTAGACTCTCGTTGCCTTTTTCGTTTGGGTCTGCTTTGGGAGATAGGATAGGCACTTCACTCTTGGGGTCGTAGACGAATGGGAGTGGGAAGGTACCACCGCTCTTCGGTCCATACAGCTGGACTGAGGCCATGCTTCTTGGGCTGATGCTACGGAAGCTGAACCGAGAGGAGACAATCGTCACGCCGGCCTTTGGCGCACCTTTTCCCTTTTCGATAACCCTGATGTACAGTCCATCATTGATCTTCACAAAGACCTTCTCCGGTGTCTCTACCTCTGGCGGAAAGTTTTGGATCACACGGATGCCATTTTTGTCCATGAAGGTACTGATCTCCTTTTTTTCACGAGAGATCATCTCCACGTATGAGATCCGGTCTTTGCGACAGCCGGTGGTAAATAGCATGACCCCTGCAAATAGGGCGGTCAAGATAGTCGTGGGGAGCGTTTTCATTCGTTGCTGGTTGGTATATGTATCGTATCTACTGAGTGCGCCTCTCTTGGCGTACCAAACAAATATACGAAAAAGAACATTACCCCTATCCAATCCACACTCATATGTCCTGCGAGGCTCCGAGAGGTGCGACATTGTACCCCAAAAGAAAAGGCACCCGAAGGTGCCCTACCCTAGCGTCTCTCGCCTCCCTCGATCACTCCGCTACCGTAGCAGAGTCGGTGGTCAGCATCGTAAAGGGTGCAAAACTGGCCCGGGGCGACGCCTTGGATCAGTGCTTGCGACAGCAGTCGGTAGCCACCATCTGCTTTTTGCTCCAAAATCCCTTGGGTGAAATCCGGTGTGTGACGTACCTTGAAGGTCACCGAGAGTGTGGCTTCGGTCATGGGGTTGCCACTGATGAAGTTCAGATCATCCAAGTGTACGACATCACCGTATTGCTCGATAGGTGTGTAGCCTTGGCTCACGAAAAGTGTATTGGTGGGGACATCCTTTTTGACCACAAACCAGGGGCCACCACTTAGCCCCAAGCCCTTTCGTTGTCCGATGGTATGAAACCAATAGCCATCGTGTTCACCCACCTTTTTGCCAGTCTCGAGCTGTACGATTGGTCCCTTTTGGATCCCCACATACTTGCGCAAAAAGTCGGTATAGTTCACCTTCCCCAAAAAGCAGATACCCTGGCTGTCCTTTCGGTGTGCGGTTAGGAGTCCATTGGCCTCAGCGATGGCACGCACCTCCTCTTTCATGAGAGCGCCGATGGGGAAGAGGGCTTTTTGGAGCTGTGGATAGGTGATTTGGGCCAAAAAGTCGGTCTGGTCTTTCAGCGGATCCCGTGCAGTGGCGAGGTAGTGAGTTGACCCAAGTCGCACTTTGTCGGCATAGTGACCGGTAGCGATGTAGTCGTAGTCCTTGCCCCAGTAGTCGTTGAAAAAGCCAAACTTGATGACCCTGTTGCACAGCATATCCGGGTGTGGTGTCCGCCCTGCCCGCACCGTATCTATCATGTACTGCACGACATACTCCCAGTACTCGGTATGCAGGCTCACCAGCTCGAGGCGCAGCCCATACTTCCGAGCCAACCAGCGGACGAGGACCTCGTCATCCTCCGAGGGGCAGTCACCAAAGCCCTCCTCCTGGGCCCCGATCCGGATGTAGTAGAGATCCGGACGGATCCCCTGCTCCACGAGCAGATGGAGGGCGACCGAGCTATCCACTCCTCCCGAGAGGAGCAGTGCCACACTACCGGTCATTAGGATACCTTGCTACCGGGTGCGACCTCCTTGCTTGGCGTGATCACCGAGAGGGTACCATCCGGCTCCTGCACACTCAGGATCATTCCTTCGCTCTCCACACCCATCAGCTTACGAGGTGGAAAGTTGGCGACAAAGCAGACTTGCCGGCCCACCAGTTCTTCGGGCTTGTAGTACTTGGCCAGTCCGGAGACGATGGTTCGTCCTCCCAGTCCGTCATCGATCCTAAATTGTAGGAGTTTGTCTGCCTTGGCCACTTTTTCGCACGACAAGACCTTGCCCACCCGTATATCGAGCTTCTCAAAGGTACCAAAGTCCACGGCCTCTCCTATCGGCTCTGCGTGTCGGCTCTCCGCCTCGTTTTGTGCCTTGGTGGCTTGGAGTTTGTTGAGTTGCTTGGCGATCTCGGCATCCTCTATTTTTTGGAAGAGCAGCTCCGGCTTTTCCAGTCGGTGTCCTGTCTCGAGTAGGGTATGTGAGCCGATCTCCTGCCAGGTGGCCTCTCGGTCGTAGGCGAGCATCTTGCGTAGCTTTTTCATGGAGAAGGGCAAAAATGGCTCCATCAGGAGGCTGAGATTGGCCGCAATCTGCAGTGCGACATTGAGTATGGTGGCGACACGATCGGGATCGGTCTTGATCACCTTCCAAGGCTCGGTGTCGGCCAGATACTTATTACCCAGCCGAGCGAGTGTCATGGCTTCGCGCTGAGCATCGCGGATATGAAAGTCCTCCAGCAGTGTGGCGACCCGCTCCTTGATCAGGTCGATCTCCGCTAGCACACTCCGATCCTCAGGGGTCACAGTCTCTGCTGCCGGCACTTTCCCATCAAAGTACTTGTGGGTCAGCACCATGGCACGGTTCACAAAGTTGCCCAGCACAGCCACCAGTTCGTTATTGTTGCGTGCCTGAAAGTCAGCCCACGTGAAGTCATTGTCCTTGGTCTCCGGTGCGTTGGCTGTGAGGACATAGCGGAGGACATCCTGCTTGTCGGGAAAGTCCTTGAGGTACTCATGGAGCCAGACAGCCCAGTTGCGCGAGGTGGAGATCTTGTTTCCCTCCAGGTTCAGAAACTCATTGGACGGCACATTGTCCGGTAGGATATAGCTTCCCTCTGCCTTGAGCATGGTGGGGAAGACGATGCAGTGAAAGACAATGTTGTCCTTGCCTATGAAGTGGATCAGCCTCGTTGATGGATCCTTCCACCAAGTCTCCCAGCTATCGGGCAGTAGCTCCTTGGTATTGGATATGTAGCCGATCGGTGCATCAAACCACACATACAGCACCTTGCCCTCCGCACCCTCCACCGGCACGGGGATTCCCCAGTCCAAGTCTCGAGAGACGGCACGAGGTTGCAGGCCCATATCGAGCCAGCTCTTGCACTGTCCGTAGACATTGGTGCGCCACTCCTTGTGTCCGTCGAGGATCCACTCCTTTAGCCACTTCTCATATTTATTTAGGGGGAGATACCAGTGCTTGGTCTTGCGTAGGACCGGCTTGGATCCACTGATGGCCGAGTGGGGGTTGATCAGCTCTGTGGGGCTGAGGGAGGTCCCGCACTTCTCGCACTGGTCACCATACGCTCCCTCGCTGCCACAGTGAGGGCATGTACCTGTGATGTAGCGGTCGGCCAAAAAGGTGTGAGCCACCTCATCGTAGTACTGCTCACTCTCCAGCTCCTCAAACACCCCCTTGTCGTAGAGGGTCCGGAAAAAAGCACTCGCCACCTCGGTATGGGTGTCGCTCGAGGTACGAGAGTAGATGTCGAAAGAGATCCCAAACTCCTCAAACGACTTTTTGATCAGCGCATGGTACCGATCCACTATATCTTGTGGGGTCACCCCCTCTTTTTTGGCCCGGAGTGTGATTGGCACACCGTGCTCATCGGAGCCACAGATGTAGAGGCATGGGCGGTCGTTGAGCCTCAAGTACCGTACATAGATATCCGCCGGCACATACACGCCGGCCAAGTGTCCGATATGCACAGGGCCATTGGCGTAGGGGAGTGCCGCCGTGACGAGCGTTCGCTTATAGTCTTTGTTCATGGGGTTGTCTGTCTATATGTTCGTTGCAAATTTACCTAGATTAGCCACTATATCCAAAGGTTCCCCACCGATTTTCTTCCCCACCGACCAGCCAAAAGGATCGGCAACACCGGCACCCTTTTCCCAATCGGACATCCCTCCAAAAGGGAAACAAAATGGGGCCAAAAAGGCGATTTTTGGAAACAAAAAAGGTCCTCCGGGGGGGGGTACTGATAATCAACTACTTGCAGGGGGCCTCGAGTTTCACGGATAGAAGCAAATGTTTTCACGGATAGAAGCGAAACTTTTCACGGATAGAAGCGAAACTTTTCACGGATAGAAGCAATTGCTCAGACGGATAGAAAAACCGGGCACCCCCACAAAAAGGGCACCGGACTCATTCGCAAAAAAAGACTCTTCACCGGTGGTCGTTTGGAGACAAAACACTATATTTGCATGACCCACCGGGGGCAATTGTATCACCGAGGCTCGGGGTAGAGCGGGTGCGTACCTGCCCAGCGATCGTCATCCGGAGACAAACAAAAAAGCAAAAAGCCGACCGAACAAAGCGGTACGACCATACGGGGCGACAGACGCCCCCAAAAGCAATGTATGGACCAATGTAGCATGCACACCATAGCCAAACGCACTGCGTGGCAAAAAGGGCAGACCAAGCCGGTGGTGCCCCAAGCATTCACCTCCTCGGGGTGGGCTGCACGGCTGACGTTGCTCCTGCTCATCGTGATCATCGGCCGGGCACCCGCCTATGGTCAGCTCTTGGGCGACACCATCTCGCACGCCCTACCCGAAGTCGTAGTGACCGCCTCTCTCCCCGAAGTAATCCCCGGTCAAAAACTCAGTGGCGAGCGACTCCGGAGCATGAGCACCTTTTCGGTAGCTGATGCGATCCGCTACTTCTCGGGGGTCCAGATCAAGGACTATGGGGGGATCGGCGGGATCAAGACGATCAATGTCCGCAGTCTCGGCACCAACCACATGGGGATCTTCTACAACGGTGTACAGCTGGGCAATGCCCAAAATGGGCAGGTCGACCTAGGGCGCTTCTCCTTGGACAATGTCGAGCAGATCACCCTGTACAATGGGCAAAAGAGTGACCTCTTTCAGTGCGCCAAGGACTTTGGCTCCGCAGGCTCGGTCTACATCACCACACGGTACCCAAACTTCGGGACAGGCGAGCGGCATCACCTCCGTGCCGGACTCAAGGGAGGCTCATTTGGGCTGGTGGCCCCCTCCGTGACTTGGGAGCAAAAGTTGCCTCTGGGGTTTTCATTGTCGGCGAGCACGGAGTTCATCTCCTCCAATGGTCGCTACCCTTTTCGGTACAAGCGTATCTTCCAGGACGGTACCATAGCCTACGACACCACCGCAGTACGCGAGAATGGAGACCTCACCGCACTGAGGGCCGAGCTGGGACTCTACCGCACACTCCACGAGGGGGCATGGGACCTACAGGGCTACTACTATCGATCCAAGCGCGGACTGCCGGGACCGATCGTGAAGAACGTATTTGAGCATGGACAAAGGCTGCAGGACGAGAGCTTTTTCGTGCAGACCAAGTACAACCAACGCCTGACCGACCACTACAGGATCAAGATCAACGCAAAATACGCCAACGACTACACACGCTATATAGATAACGAGTGGACCAGCCCCATATATGTGGACAACAAATACCTACAGCACGAGCTATATACCTCGATGGCCAACATGGTGGAGCTGTGGGATTGGCTAAAAATCAATCTCGCCCTCGACTACCAGCTCAATCTGATGCAGTCCAACCTTGCCAACTTTTCGCAACCCACACGGCACACGCTCCTTGCCGCACTGGCACTGGAAGCCAAGTGGAAGTGGCTGACCCTGCAGGTCAGTGGACTGGAGACCATGGTGCGAGACGAGGTCAAGCGCAACGCACAAGCCCCGCCAAAAAACATCTTTAGCCCGGCAGTGGTACTCTCCGCAAAGCCATTTGAGGAGCAGGACTTTTTCATCGAGGCGTTCTACAAAGATATCTTTAGGATGCCGACCTTCAACGACCTATACTACACCCTTATCGGCAACGCAAGCCTACGTCCGGAGTATGCGACCCAGTACAACCTAGGGCTGAGGTACACCATCGCTCCGAGCTCACGATGGCTGAGACTGGCGGAGCTAAAGGTGGACGCCTACTACAACAAGGTGACCGACAAGATCGTGGCAGTACCGGCCGGAAATATGTTTCGCTGGATGATGCTGAACCTGGGACAAGTGGACATCAAGGGGCTGGAGCTAACCGCAAACACCCTGACCCAACCCATCGACGACCTCTCCATCACCGGACGAATAGCCTACACCTACCAGGCGGCAAAGGATGTCACAAACAAACAGGACAAAAACTACAAGCACCAGATCGTCTACATACCCAAGCACAGCGGATCCGTGGTCCTATCCGCTGACTACAAGAGCTGGGGAATGAACTACAGCTTTGTCTACACCGGCGAACGCTTCAACGCCAAGTACAACGACGACAATAGCCGTATGCTCCCATGGTACACCCATGACCTCAGCCTCCGGAAAGTTTTTGGCATCAGACACACCCACCACAAGCTACGCCTGTCGCTCGATGTCAATAACCTCCTGGACCAACACTACGACGTGGTACTCAACTACCCTATGCCCGGTCGCAACTACAAGCTGACACTGCTATTTGAGCTATAAAACCGCCCCACAAAAAAAACGGGATCACCGCCATGAGCAACTACCGATACCATCTGTACCCTCTACTCCTCACCCTACTTCTCCTCCTATCCGGCTGTCGTGGCGAATACGAGGTCCTCTACTCCAAGCCCCACAGTACCGACCTCGGAGCGATGGAGCTGGAGGGAGCAAAAGGGAAGCTGGTGGGCTTTTACCTCCTGAATGAGGGAAATATGGGGAGCAACCGATGCACGCTGGACTACTTCGACTTCACCAAAGGAATCTACCACCGCAATATCTACGCCGAAGCCAACCCCTCAGTGGTGAAGGAGCTGGGCGATGTGGGCAACGATATAGGGATCTACGGGAGCAAGCTCTACGCCGTCGTCAATGTCTCCAACTACATAGAGGTGATGGATGCCACCAACGCCAAGCACATAGGCAAGATCATGATCCCCAATGTCCGGTACGTCACCTTTCACAACGGTAGGCTCTATGCATCCGCCTACGTGGCACCGGTAAAGCCGGACCAAAATGCCCGTGTGGGCGCAGTGTACGAGGTCGACACCACGACACTGCAAGTCCTCAGAAGCTGCAACGTCGGCTACCAGCCCGAGGAACTGGCCGTAACCAACGGCAAACTCTATGTCGCCAACTCCGGAGGCTACATGGCACCCAACTACGACCGTACAGTGTCCGTGGTGGATCTGGAGACTTTCGGGGAGATCAAGCGGATAGATGTGGCCATCAACCTCCATCGCCTGCGACCCACGTCATCGGGCGAGCTACTGGTCACCTCCCGTGGCGACTACTACAATGTGGCCCCAAGCATCTACTTCATCGACCCACAGCGCGATGTCGTGACCAAGCAGATGGACCTCCCAATAAGCAACCTGGATATTGTGGGCGACCGAGCCTACTTTTATGCCATGACCTGGAGCTACAAGACCCAGACCAATAGCGTCGCCACCTACGGCATCCTGGACACGAGGACAAAAGAAGTCACCACCCGAAAACTCATCCGAGACGGCACCCAAGAAGATATCCGCACCCCATACGGACTGAAAGTCAACCCCCTCAATGGCGACTTTTACCTGACGGACGCCATAGACTACGTCACCCCGGGCACCCTACTCTGCTACGACAAAAACGGGATGCTGAGGTGGAAAGTGGACACCGGAGACATCCCGGCACACCTGGTATTTAGATACGATAAAAAAACGATGACAAAATAAAACAAACAGCAATCCATGAAACAGAAAAAACTACTCCTAGGACTACTGCTCCTACTCCTCCTGCCGGCTCTCGAATCCTGCCGACAGATAGATCCCACACTGCCACCCGAAGTAACCTTTGACGCGGCAGAATACACGGTCAAGACCGACCGCCTGCTCAGAATCACCCCCACGATCAAAAACGACAAGGAATTTGCCGCCTACTCCTGGATTAGCGATGGGAAAGTGATCGGACGAGAAAAAGAACTCGCCTTCTCAGCAAAAAGCACCGGTACATACTACGTGACCTTTCAGGTAACCACAGCCGACGGAAGCGCACGCCGGGAAGTAAAGATCAACGTCGTAGACCTAGACCTCCCGATCATCTCCATCAATGGAGGCAATGACCTGATCATCGAGACCGGCGAACACCTAAAACTCGTACCCAAGATCAAAAACCAAGAAGGACTGGCAGTGCAGTGGCTGGATGGCGACAAAGTGGTGTCCAAAGATCTGGAGTACAGCTACAGCAAGGACAAGGAGGGTGTCTACTTCCTGACCCTGGAAGCAACAAATGCTGACGGGGTGGACCGATACGACCTCCGAATCACAGTCGTCAAGTCCATACCACTTGACCTCTCCTTTTCCTACCAAACTCAGCCGGCAACAGTGGGGCGGCCGATGAGAGTCATCCCCTACCTGCCCTCAAAGCGCAACGTGACATTCAAGTGGTTTGTGAACGGAGTAGAGGACAAGACACAGACCAAAGACTACTACCCTATGACCGCCACATCAACCGGGCAAACCGAGTTGAAAGTAATCGCCACCAAGTCAACAAACAGCTCCACAGAAGACAACGACGGCACACGAGCTGAGACAGAAGGTGAGCACGTAGCAGAAGCAACGATCATCATCCAAGGGGTCGAGGCAAACAAGTACCTACGCCCAACGACTGCGACAAGCAGTGCTTATGCCAGCCAAGTCTTTGAGTTTTTGGCCGCACCCGGACAATTCACCAACGCCGGATACACCGCCAACACCATGGCGGATGCCTGCAACTATGCCAAGTCAAGACTCGACAGAGGAGACTACGTATCACTAGGTGGATTTGGCGGCTACCTCGTAGTGGGATTCGACCACAGTATCAAAAACAACACGAGAGGCAAGGGATACGACTTTGCCGTCGAGGGCAACGCCTTTGCCGGTAGCTCTGAGCCCGGTATCGTATGGGTCATGCAGGACGAAAACGGTAACGGCATCCCCGACGACAACTGGTACGAGCTCAAGGGCAGCGAGTATGGCAAACCCGGCACCATCCAAGACTATGAGGTGACCTACTACCGCCCAAGCACAAAGCAATCCGACGTCAAGTGGACCGACAACAGAGGCAACCAAGGAACGGTCGACTGGAACAGCTTTCACACCCAAGAGTACTACCCTCTGTGGGTAAGGCCCGACAGCTACACACTACGCGGAACACGGCTGAACTTTGTCCCAATCAACAACGGAGGCATGTGGAAAAACCCGGAATTTGAGTGGGGATATGCCGACAACTTTAGTCCGATCGATATGCTAACCGAGGCCGACAGCCCTTATGCCGACAGAGGGGTCAACCACTTTAGGCTCGAGGATGCCATCGACTACACAGGCAAGCCGGTACAGCTCGACTACATCGACTTCGTGAAAATACAAACCGGTGCCAACGCCAAAGCCGGATGGCTGGGCGAAAACTCCACCGAGGTACTCCGAGTAATAGACATACAGATCCCCAAAAACTGATCACCGACCGCCATGAACAAACTAGCTCTAAATATACTCCTACTCTTTTCACTCATCCTCGTCTCCTGCGACGGCCCCACGCCAAGCGGAGACAGTCGTCTCTTGGACTTTTCGCTCAAGACGAAAGACGGGGCGACCTACGTAGGCACCATCACACACGGTGAGGTAGTCCGACTGCAGATCCCCCTATCCGTTGATCTCACCGACGCCACCCCAAGCTATCGCCTCAGCCAAAATGCCAAGATCATACCCCTGCCGGAGCAGACCAAAGACTGGACAGTAGACCAAGTCTTTGCCGTCAAGAGCAGCGGTACGGCCAAACGCTCCTACATCGTGCATGTCGAAAGGACCTCAGCAGAATCGGTGCCACAAGGCTCGATCTACCTATACACGGACGAGGATCTAGCCCAATTCATCAAGAGTGGAGCCACCGATATTGCCGGCAACCTAGTCATCGGTGCGCCAACAGGGACAGACTCCATAGGCGACCTCTCCGCACTCACTCGACTACAGCATGTGGCCTACGACATCATCGTCAACCCCACCTACAAGGGCAAAGACCTACAGGGCCTACGCAATATCGAGAGTGCCGGAGCCATACACATCAAGGCATGCCCCCACTTGGAGAAAGTCAGGCTCAATTCGCTCAAGACGGTCTACCGGGACCTAGTCATCGAGGCGCCCAAGGTCAACCTAGTCAGCATCCCCGGGCTGGTCTGCCTGTCCGGCAAGCTCGACCTCTCAAAAACCGCCGTCAGCTCGCTAGCCTTTCCCAAGCTGGAGAGTCTCGGCTCACTGACCCACACAAGCAGTGAGAACCTCGGTGTCATCAGTATGGCAAATCTGGGGCTCATCACCGGCGACCTCAGTCTGTCCAACCTCAAAAACCTACACCGAGTGGATCTCCCCAAGCTCCGCGAAATCTCCGGCAAGCTAACCGTCAACTCCACCGCCAGCCTCACCTCCCTCAGCCTGCCTCACCTCGAGCGACTCAGAGCACTTGAGGTGAAGAATGTCTCGCTGAAAGACCTGGCACTGCCACAAGTCCGGACCATGGAGACACTCAACATCATCAACGGCCCGGAGCTGGCACACCTCAACCTCAGCCAACTGACTGAGGTGCAAAAAGACCTAGAGCTCACCTCACTCGGAGTGCGCTCCCTCGAGCAAGTCGCCACGAAAAAGCTAGGAGGCAAGCTCACGCTCAAGCAACTCACCTCGCTCGAGAGCATCAAAGCATTCCTCGCTCGGCTGGAGGGCGTCAAGGCAATAGAGCTCAACCAGTTTCAAGGCCAAGAAGCACTCGACTTTAGTCGCGCACAGTCTCTCGAGAAGTTCGTATTCTCCACCTGCCCCAAGATCACTTCACTGACCTTCCCGGCCGAGCTGCAAGAGGTAAAGATTTCATCCGATGTCAACCTAGATCAGCCGACACTGCCCAAGATCCTAGGGCTCAAAAAAGTAAAGGGCACCCTCGAGCTCACGGGACTCTGCCCCAAAGACAAGACACCCACCTACGGTATCGAATCCCTAGAAGAGGTGGGTTTTCTGAGACTTGAGACCGCCAACATCACCTGCCTCTCCTTCCCGCACCTCCGACGCATCACCGACGAGGGGCTGGACTTCAACTACATCAACTCCCTCTACGCCAACGGCAGCAAAAGAGCCGACCTCCTACCACCGGCCACGCTGGACTTCCCGGAGCTTGTCGAGACCACATCCCTGGGGTTCAGCTCCCACATCATCGAGACACTTCGCATGCCCAAGCTCAAAAAGGTAGGGGAGATAAAATTTGCCTGCTATTACCCCGTCAATAAAAACAGCCAGCTCAAGGACCTATCAAGCCTCTCAGCACTCGAGGAGGTCAACAGTGTCTCTATCACCAACCTCACCGCCCTGGCCGACTACTCTTTCCTCAAAAGAGCAGTCCAAAACGGTTCGCTCACCTCATTCGACACCGACAACAACCTCTACAACCCCACTCTATCGGACCTGAAAGCCGGTCACTTTAGCCCCAACAACTAAGCCAAAACCATGATTACAAAAAAACTATACACCTACACCACCCTGCTCCTCGCACTCCAGGCACTTCTTGTCGCCTGCACACCAAGCGAGACACCTCAGAGTGGAGACAACTACATTGTTGACTTTGCACTCACCCTAGACGATGGACGAGCATTCCCGGCCGAGATTACAGGCGACCGAGTCGTCGTACCTATGCCACGCAACCTCATCCACCAGAGTGCCACAGCCGACTACACACTCAGCCCCTACGCCACCATCACCCCCGACCCCAAATCAATCACCGACTGGAGCAAAGAGACGGAGTACGTATTTGCCGTCCGCACCTGTGGCCAAGAGCCCCGCAAGTACCACATCACCCTACGCCCCATCGACGTGACAGCCTCACAGCACAGCACCTCACCCGACGAGGTGGCCTACACCGCACAGCTCCTCACCGACCAAGATGTCGCTCGGCTGGGACAGACCGGGATCAACCGACTGATCGGAGACCTCGTCATTGGAGCCGAGAGTGGAGAGACGACAGTCACCGACCTCACACCGCTACAGGAGCTCAAGGAGGTCCGCTTTCGCCTCGTCATCAACCCCACCTACACCGGAGACCTCAGCGAGCTAAAGAACCTGGAGAGGATTGGAGAGCTGGTCATCAACGGCACCCCGCCCAACATCAAGGCCCTCACACTCTCCAAGCTACAAGCCCTGACGATCGGACTGAGTGTCAGCGAAAAAAACAAAAGCCTCGAGTCCATCGACCTACCTCAGGTCACCGAGATCGGAAAGCTGTACAGCAAAAGCCGCACACTCCGCACCCTCTCAGCCCCCAAGGTGAAAACCATCGGGAGTGCCGACCTCGAGAGCGATGCACTCGAGACCATCTCCCTCGACGACCTCACGGTCATCAGAGGCGACTTCGCCGTCCGAGGTCGCAGCCGGTCACCACTGACCTCCCTCACGATCAACCAACTGCAGGCCTGCGAGGGCAGCCTAAAGATCATCGACCTGCCCAAGCTCGGCACGCTAGCCCTCTCCAAGCTCACCACTGCAGGAGAGATTGAGCTAAACAGCACACAACTCCTCAAGGATATAGACCTAAAAAGCCTGGCAAGTACCAAAGGAAATGTCAACCTCAGCTTCTCTCGCTACCAGGACACCAACCAACAGCTCACCCGACTGGAGCTCCCCGCACTCAAGAGCATCGGCAAAGGCCTCAAAATCAAAGGAGGAGACAACCTCACACACATCATCCTCTCCTCCCTCACCACAGCAGGAGATGTAAGCCTCGAGGGGCTACCCCGACTCGCCGAGATCGCATGGTCCGACCACGCCACACTGAGCAAGCTCACATTTGACGAAGTCAGCCTCAGCGGCACACAAGACCTCTCAGCTCTGGACTGCCCCAGCATCACCCTGGAAAAATCCTGGAAAAACCTCGACAAGCTCATCCTACCCACGACCGTCAAGCAACTCATCTTCTCCGAAAACTACTCCAACGGCCAACAAGGTGACATCCCGGAGATCAGCGGACCGGCTGAGATCGAGACCCTCATACTCGAGCGCATCCAGACCGAACGGCTGGCCGTCCCCGGCACCTTCAAAGCCGTCACCAAAAAACTCACCCTCGGGGGCGACAACATCCGCACCATTGTAGCCGACAACCTAGAGACAATCGGAGAACTCTCCATCACCAACAACGTCGATGCCCTACAGACGATCACGATGCCCAAGCTAAAAAAGGCAGAAACAATCAACATCGAGGCCCTCGCCCTCTCCGCCACCGACTTTCCGGCACTGGAGACAGTCGGCCAACTCAGTCTCTACGGGAGCTGGAGAAGCAACAACGTACTGACCAACCTCAACGGATTCCGGAACCTCAGCTCACTCCGAACCATACAGATCCGCGACTTCAAAAAGCTGACCGACTACTCCGGACTAAAGCGAGCCGTAGAGCAAGGAGGCATTCCGAAAAAAGCCTGGACCTCCCGAACCGTCTCCGGCAACAGCTACAACCCCACACTCGATGACCTCAAGGCAGGTCGATACACACCCGCCACACGGTAGTACCACGGCTCACCAAGCCACACCCCAAAGCGAGAGAGGGGAAAGAGACGAATCCATCGCCTCTTTCCCCTCTCCCTTTATCCGAGGTCCGTCACCACATTGATTCTTCATCTCCCCCAAGAGAAAGAAAAGCAAAGCCACCAAAAAGTCAACCCCCAGGCCGGAAAACTCAAAATCACTATGTGATTTATTCAAATCACTGTGTGGTTTATTCAAATCACTAAGTGATTTCTAGAAATCACACAGTGATTTTATCTTTTTCATAGGACAAGCGTATCTTTTTCTCCGACCCTGCCGAGTTTTTCTCCCAGAAAAAAGACTTTCCCTCCGCCCGACAAAGCAAAAGACACTATTCGCACCCAAAAAACCTTCCGCCTTTTTCGGACAACCTCCCGAAAACCTCAAAAAAGACCGGGGAGAGGTGGAGTTTTTGAGGAGGGGAAGAAAAAATGCTACCTTTGTGCGATCAATGAATTGAAGATCCGATACATCCTCCACAAATACAAAACACTCCCAATGAGCCTAGGACTAAAACATCGAGTACTGACAGTGGTGACAATGGTGTTGGCCATGGTCATTAGCACCTCCTGCAACACCTCTCGGCGTATTGTTTATGTACAAGATCTGAAAGACGGCACCGACCTGGTGGCCAAGCTCCCACACACCATCAAGGTCAAGCCGGGAGACAAAATCTCCATCATCGTCAAGAGCAAAGATGCCAAGCTCTCCGAGCTCTTCAACCTCTCTGCCACCAACTACCGAGTGGGCTACGGAGAGGGGTATTCGTCCGGAGCACAGGGTGTTTCGGTCTACTCGATCACAAACGAGGGGACCATCGACTTCCCGGTACTCGGCAGCATCAGTGTGGCCGGCAAGAGTCGTGAGGAGATCGCCACGCTGATCAAGACCAGACTGACCTCGGCCAACCTGGTCAACGACCCGGTGGTGACAGTGGAGTTTCACAACCTCAGCTTTTCCGTCCTCGGAGAGGTCAACAAGCCCGGGCAGTACTACATCGACCGTGATCGGATCAGTATCTTGGACGCACTCAGCAGAGCCGGCGACCTGACCATCTACGGACAACGCAAGGGAGTACTCGTTTTGCGCCAAGAGGGCGACCGGATGACCTCCCACAGGGTGGATCTGACCTCAGCAGAGGACCTCTATGCCTCTCCGGTCTTTTTCCTCCGACAAAACGACATCGTCTACATACTCCCCAACGACAACCGAGCTCGACAGTCCACAGTCAACGGCAACACCTTTCTCACCGGATCCTTCTGGATGTCCGTCGCCTCACTCCTCACCACGATCGTGGTCCTAATCAGGAAGTAAACAATGGAAGAAAACAGACACTACACAGGCCCAGCCATACCCGCAGAGACTCCAGACGACGAGTCGATCGACCTAAGGTCCTACCTAGAGCTATTCATCAGTCGGTGGCCCCTCCTTTTGGCCTCCATGGTCGTGGCACTCGCCGTGGCACAGCTCTACCTCCTCTGCACCCCCAAGGAGTATGTCCGCACAGCGACGCTGCTGATCAAGGAGGACTCCAAGTCCCAGACCATCAGCGGAGATGTCTCCAACCTCTTTTCCGGCATGGGTATGGGCCTCGGACAATCCAATGTCCACAACGAAGTCAAGACCCTCTGCACGCCATCACATATATATGAGGTCGTCAAGCGACTCCGCCTGGATGTCGACTACCGAGTGCCGAGCACCTTTTATGACCCCATCATCTATGGCAACGAGCTACCGGTACACCTCCTCTTTCACGACCTACAGCCGGAGGAGAATGCCAAGCTCACGCTGAACATACGAGATGACCACACGGTCGTCCTGTCACGCTTTGAGAGTAGCCTGCGCGGCCGCCTCCCCAAGGAGGAGCTGGTCGCCAACCTCAACGACACCATCCGGACCCCACTGGGAAGAATCACCATCAGTGGCACCAACACTCTACCGGACTTTCTCAAGCACGGAGATCGGACCATCTACATCACCCGCACCAACCTCTACTCCACGGCAGACCACGTCCTCCAAAACCTCACCACCGCACTCAGTGACCAAAAGGCAACACTCATCGACATCAGGTACCAAGACGAGTGCACCGAGAGAGCCGTCGACGTGATCAACACCCTCATAGAGGTCTACAAGGAAGCCTGGCTCAAAGACAAAAATGAGGCCATCATAGCCACCTCCGACTTCATCTCCGCACGACTGGCCACGCTGGAGAAAGAACTGGGCGGGGTGGACGAAAGAATATCCGGCTTCAAGAGCAAGCACCGCATGCCCAATATAGAGCAGGCCTCCACCCTCTACCTCCAGCAGGCCAAAGAGACCGACAACCGACTACTCATGCTCAGCACCCAAAAGAGCATGGCGGAGTACATACGCGCCCACCTCACGGAGGCAGTCGGAGACAACCGACTCATACCGGCCAATACCGGCATCGAAAGCAAGGGGATCGAGTCACAGATAGAAGAGTACAACAAGATACAGCTCCAGCGCAACTCTCTCGTAGCCAACTCCGGTGAGCAAAATCCACTCGTCGAAGACTGCGACAAGACTCTGGCCCAGCTCCGCAAAGCCATCCTCACCTCCGTGGACAACCTGCTGGTCAACCTGTCGACCGAGATCAGTAGCCTGCAAAACGAGCGACAACAGACCAACAGCCGCCTAGCCTCCAGCCCGGACCAAGCCATGCACCTCCAGGCCATTGGCCGCGAGCAGGCTGTCAAGGAGGCTCTCTACATCTACCTCCTCCAAAAACGCGAGGAAAACGAGCTCTCCAGAGCCTTCACCGCCTACAACATCCGCATAATATCCCCCCCCGCAGGTGGACTAAAACCGGTGGCACCCAAAAACGCAGTGACACTGCTCGCTGCACTCCTACTGGGCCTCATACTACCCATGTCGTTACTCATACTCAAGGAGATGGCCAATAACACGGTACGAGGCCGAAAAGACCTGGAAGGGTTCACTCTGCCCTTCCTCGGCGAGATTCCCAGTCTGGAGAAGAAAAAGAAAAGAGGCTTCTTTTGGAAGAAAAAGCCGGAGCGAAACGACAAAGTACTCATCGTACAAGCCGGCAAGCGAGACGCCGTCAACGAAGCATTCAGAGTGGTACGCACCAACCTCCAGTTTGTCTCCAATACCGGCCAGGATACCAACGTGATCCTATTCACCTCCTACAACGTCAACAGTGGCAAGACCTTCATCGCCATGAACCTTGCGACCAGCTTTGCCCTCAAGGGCGAGCGCGTCCTCCTAATCGACGGAGACCTCCGCAAGGGGAGCCTCTCCGAGTACATATCGGCTCCTCGCCCTGGCTGGAGCGACTACCTGGGGGGCAAGGTAGACGACCTAGAGTCAATCATCTACCCCACCGGGATCTACGAGGGGCTGGATATGATCCCCGCCGGGACACCACCCCCAAACCCCGCAGAGCTCCTCACGGGTGACCGTCTGCCACAGACCATCGACAGCTTGAGGGGCAAGTACGACTACATCTTTGTCGACTGCCCGCCCGTCGAGATGATCGCAGACACACAGATCATCGCACGCCATGTGGACCGCACCATCTTCGTCGTACGCGCCGGACTACTGGAGAGAAGTATGCTGGGCGAGCTCCAAAAGCTCTATGACCGCAAAGCCCTCAAAAACCTCGCCGTCCTGCTCAACGACACCGAGTATGCAACTGGATCCTATGGCAAACGCTACGGATATGGCTATGGATATGGCTATGGTAATGACTAAAGACAGCCTGTACACCAATACAAGGCAAGCAAAAAGATAGCACGACAATATGTGGCCTTTTCGTAAGCGACAAACCCTGGAGGAAAGGGGGACCTTCCGTGACTACACCGACTGGCACTGCCACTTATTGCCGGGCGTGGACGATGGTGTGCGCACCCTCTCCGAGAGCCTAAAGATACTGGCCGAATACGAGAGACTGGGGATACGGTGCGTATGGCTCACTCCGCACATCATGGAGGACATCCCCAACACCACCTACCACCTGCGTGAGCGATTTGAGCTACTCCAAACCGCCTACACCGGGCCCATCGAGCTCCACTTGGCGGCAGAGAACATGCTAGACTCCCTCTTTGAGGAACGACTGCAAAAGGACGACCTCCTACCCATAGGACCGGACGGCAACCATCTGCTCGTGGAGACCTCCTATGTACGCCCACCAATGGAGCTACACCGACTCTTGCACCGCATCATGTCTGCCGGATACTTCCCCATACTCGCACATCCCGAGCGGTATGTCTACATGGACATGAACGACTACCGAGAGCTCAAGGAGATGGGGATCAAGCTACAGAGAAACCTCTTTTCCGAACTGGGAATCTATGGATCTTTGGCAAGAAAGAAAAGCAAACAGATCGCCAAAGCCAACCTCTACGACTTGTCGGGCACCGACCTGCACAACTACCGCACGCTACAGTACGTCCTCGAAAAACGTATCTAGGCCAAAAGTACCACAGCCCTTTTTTCAGAGGGGAGAGACCACAAAGGGTACAAACGGATGATGAAAAAGCAATAAAGCCCAAACCATGAAAACGAAAGAAAGGCTATACAACATCTACAAAAAAGGCTACCTCAACAGTCGCTTGGTACTCATCGCAGACCTCGCACTGGCAGTGCTTACCGGACTATGCTCCATGCTCCTCAGTGGCTACTTCCTTTCGTCCGGGCCATTTGAGACCGCCAGCCTTACCACCGCCATCACACTATCGGTGGTCACACTTGTCAGCACACTGATATTCAGCCTAGCCTGCCACACCCACAGCCAGCTATTTCGCTTCTCATCCCTCCGCATTACCCGTGGAATCGAGTGCGTGACACTGATCAACCCACTGATCATCACCCTGGTCACCTGCCTGATACTCCATCTACTCAGGCGACCTCTGACAGCCAAGCCCACACTCCTCTTCCTGATCCTCTTTTCGGCACTATTCTTCACAGCCTATGTCCTTATGCGGCTATTCATAATCATGACCGCCCGATGGATCAAGAGCTTTAGCCCCAAGGCAGTCCGCCAAAAGACACGCATCCTCATCTTCAACGTCCGAGACATCAGCGTCTCAGCTGCCAAACAGCTCGAGGATAGCCCCTACTTTCACGTAGCGGGATTTTGTACCCGCTCCGAGGGTCAGGGAGAGTACCGCATCGACGGTCGACGAATCTACCACATCTCAGGCACCGAAGACCTTGCAAAACTCACCCAGGAAAAGGGGATACAGGGGATCATATTCCCGACCAAGCAAGACTTTCTCCGAGAGCGCGAAGACTTCATCTACTCCTGTGAATCACTGGGGCTACACACCTACCTCATGCCCGGAGTACAAGAGAGCGATGCCGGCACCATAGCCGCCGAAAGCGTCCAGCGCATCAAGATCGAAGACCTCCTGATGCGCAACGAGATCCACCACGACAGCAGCGAGATAGCACGCATGTACGACGACAAGGTCGTACTGGTCACCGGAGCCGCCGGCAGTATTGGCTCCGAGCTGGTCAAGCAGATCGCCACACTCCCGATCCGGAGACTCATCCTCCTCGACAACGCCGAGACCCCACTGCACAACATCCGACTACACCTGGAGAAAAACCACCCGGAGCTATCATTCGTACCCTTCATCGGCGATGTACGATCCAAGGAGCGACTGCGCTATGCTTTTGAGAAATTTCACCCCGACATCGTCCTCCACGCCGCCGCATACAAGCATGTGCCACTCATGGAGGAAAACCCGTGTGAGAGCATCCTCGTCAATATCATAGGCACCCAACACCTGGCAGACCTCTGCCTGGAGTTTGGTGTGGAAAAGATGGTCATGGTCTCCACCGACAAAGCGGTCAACCCCACCAACGTCATGGGTGCCTGCAAACGCGCCGCTGAGATGTACGTACAAAGCCTCGGCAAAGAACTCAAGGAGGGCACACGACAAGGCAAGACCATCTTTGTCACCACACGATTTGGCAACGTCCTTGGTAGCCAAGGCAGCGTCATCCACCTATTTAGGGAGCAGATCGCCGAAGGTGGCCCCATCACTGTCACCCACCCGGACATCGTCCGATACTTCATGAGCATACCCGAGGCCTGCAGCCTCATACTCGAGGCCGGCGCAATCGCCACCGAAGCACAGATCTATGTCTTTGACATGGGCACAGAGCACAAAATAGTGGACCTGGCAAACGACATGATCCGACTCGCCGGACTCGTACCGGGCAAGGACATCAAGATCAAGTTCACCGGACTGCGCCCCGGCGAAAAACTCTACGAGGAAGTCCTCTCGACCAAAGAAAACACACTCCCCACCTCGATCGACAAAGTAATGATCGCCCGCATACGCCCCATCGACCACGACCGAATCCTGCCACTCTACGGCAAGATTGAGAGCCAAGCCCTAGCCAACCAACCCGATGAGGCCGTACGCACCCTCAAGACACTGGTCCCGGAGTACAAAAGCGCCAACAGCCGCTTCGAAGCCCTCGACCACGATCAAACCCCCAACTAAAAATCAAATTACCCATTCCACCTACCTACAAATCACTACACCATTTAAAAACAAAGACACTTTTCACTTTAAGAAAATTGGAAATACTCTTTTATCTATAAATACATGGCACCTACCAAAACCCACAAAAACTCTAGACGCATAGCCAAGAATACTCTTGTGCTATACATCCGGATGGCATTTGTAATGTTGGTAGCTCTGTACTCTTCTAGGGTTGTATTGAATGTTTTAGGAGTGGAAGATTTTGGAATCTACAATGTTGTCGGAGGTGTAGTCTTAATGTTTGGGTTTCTGAATAGCTCTATGGCTTCAGCAACCAATCGTTTTTATTCTTACGAAATAGGCTTAGGCGATGATAACAGATTGAGCAATGTGTTTAGCATGAGTATCCACTTGCATCTACTTATGGGGATAATATTGGTACTCCTAGCAGAGACGATTGGTTTATGGTTTGTAAAGACACAATTGGTTATTCCCCCCTCCAGGATTGAAGCTTCAATTATAGTATATCAGTTCTCGGTTTACTCATTTTTCGTCTCAATCATTACAATTCCATTTAGTGCACTATTGATTGCTCACGAACAAATGGGGCATTACGCATTAATAGGGATCATAGATGTCCTATTAAAACTAATTGTTGTCATTGGGCTAAAGTATGCGAAATACGATTTACTAATTCTATACAGTACCCTATTATTTGTGGTAGTTGTTGTCGTATTCTTAATATATCTCCTATATTTTCTATTTAGTTTTAGTACCATAAAGTTTCGTTTTACCTGGGACACCTCCCTATTTAATTCGCTCTTCAAGCACTCCGGATGGATGCTATTTGGGACTTCTGCAAACATGTTAAGCTATCAAGGTGTTAACATGCTGATCAATATGTTTTTTGGGGTAACAGTCAATGCTGCAAGATCAATAGCCTATCAGATACAGTCTGCCGTAAATTCATTTATCACAAACTTCATGACTGCTATCAATCCCCAAATAATAAAGCAATATGCAAGAAAGGAAGAAAATGAAATGTATGAGCTCTCATTTAGAGCATCTAGACTTTCATATTTTCTCGTTTTTATTCTTGCTCTTCCTGTATTGTTGTTGACAAAGGAAATATTGGAACTATGGCTGGTTGATGTCCCTGACATGGCTATAATATTTTCAAAACTTACGATTATTGATCTATTCTTTACCGTCTTATATGGACCACTTGCAACGATAACACAAGCTACTGGTAGAATAAAACATTATCAAATAGCTATTTCTTTTGTTTTCGTTTCAGCGTTTTTTTGCACCTACATTGCATTCAAACTCGGAGCCTCCAGCGTATCAGCATTTATAATAGCATTGGCTATGTCCTTTTTAGGATTAGCATTACGGATAATCATCTTAGACAAGAGCTACAAATTTCCGACTGGCCAGTATTTGAAAAGAGTAATTATCCCTATTATTTTTGTTAGTTTGGTGTCTGTTCCGGCTCCCCTTGTTTTCCGTCACTATTCGGGCGAAAGAGCAATTGATAATTTATTCGTACTATTAGTCTCATTTTTATCAACAATACTTTCAATCTGGTTTGTTGGCATTGAAAAGTCGGAAAGAACATATTTTATTCAGTTAGTAAGAAGAACGATATGATAACTATAGGAGTTCCGTACGTCATTGACCAATTTGCAAAATCTAGGCTAGTAGCAGAGATTAACATTAATGGAGTAGTCACCGAAGTTTGGTTCGAAGTAGATCAAGAATATAGAGAATACCTTACGTGGGAGCGTTCTGATGCTTTCGTGATTGGAATTCTCCACTACGCCATGTGTCATGGTCACGATATCACCTGTAAGCAGTGTCTTAGTGAGGAACTGTACTACCAAATTGATACTTATCTAATTGATGCAATGGTAAGCGAAAGTCCCAAACTGTACCGCACTCGTATTTTTGCAGATGTAGACAGCAATAGTTTGCCATGTGCAAATGCTGTTGGAACCGGTATTTCATGCGGAATAGATTCTTTTCATGCCGTAGCATGCCACAGCGACTCAATATTTTCAAAACGTAATATTACTCATTTAGCTTTTAATAACGTTGGCTCACATGGTTGCGAAGAAAAAGCCAAAGTACTATACGAAGGAAGAAAGAATTTAGCAAAACGTTTTGCAGAAGAATACAACTACAAGTTTATCTTATCAAATTCAAACATCCATGAAGTCATAATACAAAGCCACTTTTTTACACATACCTTTACTAGTTGCTTCGCCATATATTGCCTTCAAAAACTGTACTCAGTCTACTATTATGCATCAGGCAGTACCATCAACGAATTTTCGCTAAAAAACCTCGATAGATCAGACTCATGCCACTATGAACTTCTGATTTTTTATTGCTTTTCACAGAGAAACCTCAAATTATACTCAGAGGGGGCTAATTCAACAAGGTTAGAAAAGACGAGACAAGTACAAAAGTTTGCACCCTCATTCAAGTACCTAAATGTCTGTTTGAACACCGTAGATAATTGTGGCAAGTGTAATAAGTGCATTCGTACACTCTTAGCCTTAGATTCTTTAGATGCACTTAATAAATACGAATCTGTATTTGATATCCCATACTACAAAGAGCACAAACAATGGTATTATAAGCACTTGATTGCAGAAACCATCACCCGAAATCCTATGTTCAAGGGCGTTTATCATCCTCTGAGGAAAAGGATAAGATTGTCAACGTATATTGTTGGTTTTTTCTTAGCTTTGGAGCATATGGGAAGACTATTTGTTTCGACTCACTTCAGTAGCAAGACAAAAAAAAGAATCAAACGGCTCATTGGGTATTCCGAATAAATTTTGGGGGAGTAAATATGTCCATTAATAAAATTAGTCAAATACTCAACTCCGACCTATGCACCGGCTGTGGAGCATGTACTACACTGAATTCTAAGGGTCTACAGATGAATTGGGATGAGTATGGCTTTCTTATTCCAAAGACTACCGATGAGTACAAATACATGGGGGAAGAAAAAGTTTGTCCATTCAACATCAATCCCGAGAATAGTGTTCGAACGGAAGACGAAATTGCAGAGTTGTTTCTCACTACAGCACCCAAGTATGACAAGGAAGTAGGAAGGTACGTCAATACTTATGTTGGCTATTCTGATAAGTACAGGATGACCTCTTCATCCGGCGGATTAGCAACATACATTGCCGAGCAACTTTTGATAAGAGGCGAAGTAGATGCCGTTGCGATGGTACAGTCTACTGACCACACACCAGATCGGTTTGACTTTAGGTTAATCACGAATCCTGAAGACCTTACAAAAGGCTCCAAAACAAAATATTACCCCGTGACCTATGCCAGGATACTGGAGGAAATCAAGGTATTTCCAGGTCGAGTAGCAATCTCAGGCGTGGGTTGTTTCATCAAAGCAATTAGGCTACTTCAGTATTACGAGCCACTATTCAGGGACAAAATAGTATTCACTATTGGTATCATCTGTGGAGGTATTAAAAGTGCTTTTTTCTCAGACTACCTAGCCCAAAAGGCTGGCTGCAAAGATGAATACAGGAACCCGGAATTTAGGGTAAAAAGCCATGACAATAATAACGCTTTAGACTACTCATATGCCTGTACCGATGCAGAATCTGCCCAAGTCCATCTCCTCAGAATGAGAACGGTTGGTGACATGTGGGGATCGGGATACTTCAAGGCCAATGCATGCGACTTTTGTGATGATGTAACAACAGAGTTAGCAGATGTTTCTCTAGGGGATGCATGGCTGCCTGAATACCAGCAAGATGACAATGGTCATAATGTAATTGTCACTAGGAGCAAAACTGCAGATGACATTGTCCAAGAGGGGATTAAGAGTGGAGACTTAGTTGCAACCGAGCTTAAGTTCGATCGCTTCCTACGTTCCCAGAGAGGTAGTTTCAACCACAGACACAAAGGGCTAAAGTATAGAGTTGAAAAAGCCAAGGAAAAAGGGCTTCTTGTTCCGCCGAAACGACATGCAAACAAAGATATTGGAATACTGTTTAAGAACGTCCAAAGTAAGAGACAGCTTACACGATCCAAAAGTCTGTCGATATGGAAAGAAACAAGGAACGCATCTGACTTCGATGCAAACTGTGAGAGATACCGAAAATCTCTTCGCTTTGCTACCGAACTATACCACATTGACCGACTGCCTTCAAGAATACTGAACAAAGTGAGATCTTCACTCGGCACAAAATAAGAAAACGAAACACACTAGATTATCAATGGCGAAGGTAGGCATATTAACGCAACCATTAGGAAGCAATTACGGTGGCATTCTGCAAGCATTTGCTCTGCAGCATACACTACGTGAGATGGGACACGATCCAATTGTGCTCAATAGGACTCGTCCATGGTATTTCAAAGCAGCCTATTGGGGTTGGGGTGGTCTCAACTATGTTTTAGGACGTCGTCCTAAATTCAGGATGTCGCCAAATGCAGAAGAGCTTGCGGTAATTACTCAACACACCTCACGCTTTATACAAGAACATATCTCTATAACAAAGCCAATAGCAAGTACCAGGGGACTTAAGGAAGCAGTAAAAGAAGAGAAGCTGGATGCAGTCATCGTCGGGAGCGATCAAGTATGGAGAAAGGCCTACTCCCCCTGTATGTCCAATTATTTCTTAGACTTTTTATCTGAGGATGATAAGATTAAGAAGATCGCTTACGCCGCTTCTTTCGGCATTGATGAATGGGAGTTTGGAAAGAAAGAGACGGAGTACTACAGTATGTTGGCAAAAGAGTTTGATGCGATAAGTGTCCGAGAAGACTCCGCAGTAAAACTCTGTAGAGATTATCTGGATGTAGAAGCGAAGCACGTCTTGGATCCTACTATGCTTATAGATAGGACGGTTTATGAAGATCTTGCAGCCTCTTCAAATACCCAACCTAATGAAGGTAGTCTATTTTGCTACGTACTAGATCGAACACCCGAAAAGATGTCTTTGGTAGATAAAGTAGCAAAAGAAAAATCACTGATTCCTTTTGAACTCCTACCCCAAAAGACATTCGCAGAGATACGGTCGGTTAAAGAACTAGATGAATGTGTACTACTACCTGTAGAGCAATGGTTGAGGAGCTTTGTAGACGCTGAGTTTGTCATCACAGACTCTTTCCATGGCACCGTATTTTCCATCCTCTTCAACAAGCCATTTCTAGCAATCGGAAATATAAGTAGAGGCACCTGTCGTTTTAATTCTCTACTGAATGATTTCAGCCTAAAAGACAGATTATTAAAGTCGAATATTGATACATCATTAATCATGAATACCACCAGTAATATAGACTGGTTTCAAACTAATTTCCACCTAAGAAGCAGACTAGTAGCTTCAAAAAAATATATAGATTTAGAAGGGAACACCCATGATGTCTAATAATTCTCCTAGAATATCTGTTGTTATTCCATTGTACAACAAAGAAAAAACCATCAAGAAAACAATAGAGTCTGTCTTAAGGCAGACCTCTACAGATTTCGAACTAGTGATTGTCAATGATGGATCAACAGACAAGAGCGTTGATATTGTCAGAGAAATAGATGATTCAAAAATTAGATTGATTAACAAACCCAATGGAGGTGTTTCATCCGCTAGGAATAGAGGCATTATAGAGGCAAAGTCTAACTATATCGCATTCCTTGACGCAGATGATCATTGGCGACCTAACCATCTAGCTGAGATCAATTCTTTGATAAATGAGTATGGAAATAGTTGTCGTGTATTCACCACAAATTTCGCTCGAAGATTCCCAGACGGAGAAACATTTGTCAATCGAAACGATTTAAAAAAGGGACGTATTCACAATTACTTCAAAATGGTCAGCAAGGGTGCTGTCATCCATAGTTCTTGCGTTACAATTGAGAAAAATACACTGTTGAGCATAGGATTATTCAATGAAAAATATACACATGGTGAAGATATTGATCTCTGGAATAGATTAGGACGTAAATACGGGGTCGCCTATTCTCCAGAAGTTACATCCATATATTCTATTACTAATGAAGGAAGTGTTCTTACTATGAATTACAAACGAGAATCAGCTAAAGATGCACTAAAAGGGGTGTCACCAAACTTTTATGATATCTTTTTATCGACAAAGCGATTTGTATACTATTGGATTAAGAGGGTGATCAAATACCAGCCGAAAGTAACAAAAAGGGGATTAATTCACTATTAAAAACGCCTCTTCTAAAACTATTCTTTACGCAGTCCGGATTAAACATGGCTACTATAAAGCTAAGTCATTTGAAATTTAAAACGTCATTAACCGCACTTACGGTTGGATTACTGCTCCTTCAATACCACCTATCCTCAAGTGGATCACTACAAATATCTCAGCTTTTTCTACTAGTTTTTGCGTTACTGTCGTGTAAGTCTTTATTTTTAAATTATAGACGAATTCCTTCATCAATTCGCATATACTTTATCTTGTTTAGCGTATATGCTTTAATTGTTAACTCTATCCAATATTTTATTCATGCAGAAGATTCCTTGTTAAAATCTAATCTATACATACTATACAATGCAATAGTATTCTTCTCTTTAGCAACATTTTACCTGAATTATTTACGGCAATTCTCAATTTGGAACACAATTTTATGGTCATTACTAATCGCGTTGCTAGCCGCTGTTGTCCAACACTTCATAGGACTAGGCCGTTATGACTTTGCTCCAAGATACAACGGTTTTTTTAACGATCCCAATCAAATGGCATTTTGGGGGCTATGTTCATTCGGGATTATTTCTTTGTTAGCGAAAAATCTGAAAATTGTAATAGTGGCTTTTGTAGCAGTATTCATTGTTTGTATGATTACAATGTCAAGATCTTCACTTCTTGGCATTGCACCTATGATGGTGGGGGTTTTGTTTAAACTTGAAAAAGCAATCTACAAATCAAAGTTTTTCATTCCTATAACTTTGGTGTTGTCAGGATTTGCTTTGTTTTTTTTCTCAACGGAACATAAAGTGAAACTATCCGAGAATAGTTCGTATTTCATTGAACGTGTTAAAACGACGGATGTTCAAGATCAAAAAGAGGTACGAGGGTATAATTTACTTTCAGAATATCCAGAACAACTCATTTTTGGAGCAGGACAAGGCGATATGAAAAGATTTAACCGAGATAGAGAAATACACTCCACATGGCATGGGATACTTTTTTACTATGGAATCCCCGGCCTCGCCTTTTTCTTGCTTTTCCTGTATAATTTGTACAGGAGACTAACGGTCTCTGAAACATTGATTAGTATCGGACCTCTTTTATATAGCTTCACAACCTACGGAGCAAGGACGCCTTTGTTTTATATTTTCTTAGCCTGCATATTTATCAGCACGTATCAAAGAGGGTACTATCATCGACACATAGTGCACCAATAGCATCACGATACGACATTAGGCGCATTTTCCACATAGACTTTACATTAGTCACACTACACATCAAAACTAGACATCTCGATCATGAAAAAAATAGTACGATTAGTAACTTCTTCCGGGGCTTTTGATCAGATTAAAGGGCAACCGAAGTATTTAGGATGTAATGGCTATGAGGTAGTCGGTGTTTCAGGTCCACCTGCGGAGTTATCAGAGAAAGTAGCTAGGAGAGAAGGCTTCCGAACGATTGTTATTCCTAATTTAGTTCGACCAATTAGCATCTGCAACGACCTAAAAGCATTATTCCAATTAATCAAAATCATAAGAGAGGAAAAGCCCTTGATCGTTCATGCAAACACTCCAAAAGCATCACTCTTGGGGATGTTAGCGGCTTGGTGGTGCAGAGTACCTCATCGGATCTATACGGTTACAGGACTTAGGTTTGAGACGAGTACCGGACCCTTTAGATGGTTGTTGGTAACGATGGAGAAGATTACTTGTTCATGTGCCACCAAGGTGATTCCGGAGGGAGATGGGGTTGCAGAGACGCTAAGAAGAAACAACATCACCCAAAAACCGCTTAAAAAGATCTTGAACGGTAATGTAAACGGTATAGATCTTGACCATTTCAAAAGGACAAGGAACGTTATTAAAGAAGCTGATCAAATTATCAAGAAGTTTGGGGGAGTGTATCGATTTGTCTTTGTAGGACGTATTGTTAAGGACAAAGGACTTATAGAGTTGGTGACTGCGTTTGAGCAGTTTCAAGAGAAGTATCTCGATGCAAGGCTATTCCTTGTGGGCAAGATGGAGCCGGAGTTGGATCCACTGCCCAAGGATATCCTTGATATTATTAAGAATAATGATGGCATCATTGAAGTAGGGTGGCAAGATGATGTGCGTCCTTGGTTGGTGGCTTCGAATGCTCTGTTCCTACCTAGTTATCGCGAAGGCTTCCCCAACGTGGTAATACAGGCTGGGGCTATGGGGCTACCGTCAGTCGTCTCTGATATTAATGGATGCAATGAGATCATTATTGAGGGTGAAAATGGCTACATCGTACCCACTCATGATACAGAGGCACTTTATGAACGAATGCTGTGCCTCGTTGAAAACAAAGAGAAAACTGAATACATGTCCCCAAAAACGAGACCGTTGATTGAGAGCAGATACAAGCAAGAAGATGTATGGAATGCACTACTAAAAGAATATAATTCCCTAATAGAGAATAAGTGATGTGATGTATAGAGGAGGTGGATAAAAAGGGGATTGGATTTCAGCATGGTACTGCTGGGCTTGATCGTTTTGTCGCTCTTGCTATTAGTGGTGTATATCTGGCTAACGATTGCGAATAAGAGGGACCGGGCTATCTTTACCCAAGAGAGCCCGGGCAAGGACGAGAAGATATTTAAGTTCTATAAGTTCAAGAACATGATAGATGAGCTAGACACGGAGAGAAAACTACTTCCTGATGCCCAGCACCTAACCAAGGCAGGGCACATTGCTCGGGAAACCTCCATTGATGAGCTACATCAGCTTTGGAATGTCCTCAAAGGAGATATGAGCCTTGAGATAGGAATGAGTACATGACAGAAGGTAGTATAAAGGGGAGGAAGGAATGGCGCATTTATTTTTAACTTTGGAGTCGAGCAAAAAATTTGACGGATAGAAGCAAAATGTTTCCTATAGGAAAGAGAAATGTTTCACGGATAGAAGCGAAGGGTATCCAGTAGGAAACTTTTTGCCATCAGGTAACTAGTTTTTGTAGAAGTTGTATCTATTTGGCAATCATATATATACATGTAATAACCTCACATTTAGTCTTGTCTTGGGATCGGTATTCTCATTCCACCCAAGTGTAGGATCAGCTCAGTTCACGTTTTTTGGATCTATGCCATAGAAAATCATTCCATTTGAGTTGCTTTTGAGCCAGGGGGTTGGATCAAGGAAATCAATAAGGATGGCAATGTGGTTAAGTATCCTTTGGAACACGATGAAATGAAATCATTTCATGGAAAACGTGATTGCATGGCACATCCTACAGTTATGTTTAGACGTAGTTATTTTGAAAAAGCAGGGCTATATCCCACTGACTTTGTTCGGGGAGAGGACTCTATAATGTGGCTCAAAGGGTTCTTATTAAATGGCTGCAGATTTGCCAATCTGTCTGATATCCTTGTAAATATGCAGGTGGATGAAAGCTTATACAAAAGGAGATCAGGAGCACAGCAAAGCTACTCGGACTACCTATGTCGAAAGAAAATCATCAAAGAGCTGGGATTATCTAGACGCTATTATATCATAGCATGGGCACGCTATCTACTTTTCAAGTATTCAAGCCCAACAGTGCTAAGATTGGCTTACAAATACTTCAGATAGCATAATTCATAAAGAATTACCTATTCAACGAAATTATTGTTCTTAAACATTTTACCATCCAATAAAAATGAAAATACCTTTTTCTCCTCCTTATATCGATCAAGATGTGATCGACGAAGTAACAGACTCTCTTCAATCCGGGTGGATCACGACTGGTCCAAAATGCAAAGCTTTGGAAGCTGAAATCAAAGCGCTCACAGGTGCTAGGGCTGTTTTGACAGTTAATTCGTGGACCTCCGGGGCTATTCTGTGCCTCAAGTGGCTAGGTCTACAACCCGGGGACGAGGTGATCATCCCCGCTTATACCTATGCAGCCACAGCTCTTGCAGTCATACATGCCGGTGGCACACCTGTGATGGTGGATTGTGGAGAGGACTTCAATATCTCTGTGGGCGCTATCGAACGGGCTATCACCTCAAAGACCAAGGCGATCATCCCCGTAGATATAGCAGGTCTACCTTGTGACTACGAAGCGATCAATGCGCTGGTCAAGCGTGCGGACATCAGATCCATATACCAACCAAACTCTGAGGTACAAGACAAGCTAAAGCGAATATTGGTCCTCAATGATGCTGCACACTCCATCGGAGCTAAATATTCGTCAAAAGAGATGACTGGAAGTTGTACGGATATTGCCATATTTTCTCTGCATGCGGTGAAGAATATCACAACCGCTGAAGGTGGTGCCATTTGCCTTAATCTACCTACTCCTTTTGACAACGACTCGCTCTACACAGAGCTCCGTATGTTGTCTCTTAACTGCCAAACAAAAGATGCATTCTCCAAAACAAAGGCAGGCAATTGGCGATACGACATTATCGGTCCCGGGCTGAAGATGAACATGGCTGACATCAATGCTGCAATAGGCCTGGCTCAAATACGAAAAATAGCCTACCTACAAGCCGAACGCCAGAGAGTATTTGATCGGTACACCAAGGCTTTAGCAAATAAGCCTTGGGCTATTCTTCCCCCAAGAGTCCTTGGCGAGCGCAGAAGTTCATGTCATATTTTTGCTCTTCGCCTCAAGGATTGTGATGAAGCTAGGCGAGATGCTATTATAGAGGAGATCTCAAAGCATGATGTAGCGGTCAATGTACACTTCATGCCTCTGCCTATGCTTTCCTACTTCAAAGGACTAGGATTTGACATTGCAGATTACCCTATCGCTTTCCATAATTACGCATCGGAGATTTCATTGCCTATTTATCCACAGTTGACGGATGAAATGGTAGACCATGTAGTCGCAACCGTTATTAATGCTTACGAGGCTACATCCAACTAATGTAATACTCCCCTCCATCAGGATTTATGAAACGACTCTTTGATCTTCTATGCAGCCTGATAGGGCTAGTCATTACGTTGCCGATTGGACTAATTGTATCCCTCTGCATCGTATTGGACTCTTCCGGTGGTGTCTTTTTTCGACAGGTACGCATAGGCAAAGGAGGGAAGCCTTTTCGAATCTACAAGTTTAGGTCAATGGCTAAAGCTCTAGAAAAAGGACGAGAGATAACGGTAGGCGCAGACGCAAGAATCACAAAAGTGGGTGCCGTGATACGAAAATACAAGATTGATGAGTTACCCCAGCTCATCAATGTCCTAGTAGGAAATATGAGTATTGTAGGGCCTCGTCCTGAAGTTCCCCACTATGTATCATTCTATACGGATAAGGAAAAAGAAGTATTTAGAGTACGCCCAGGAATTACAGATCTGGCATCTATCCGGTTTAGAAATGAGAATGATATACTAGCAACGAAGGAGGATCCCGAGGACTATTACATCCGACATATCTTACCTGAGAAACTTTGGCTCAATCGACTTTACATAGCCCATCAAAGTTTCTGGCTAGACTTAAAGATCATATACGCCACCTTGTATGTGATTGTAACTAATGACGAAGAGAACGTTTTGAAAAAGTTCTTTGGAAACATTGTAGAAGCCTAGCAGTCCGAACAACAAGAGATATAGCTACTTGGTGTTCTGCTAACCCGCTTAGGAGATCGGAGGAGAAGGAGGGAAAGTTTGAGCGTTCAGAGAGAAAAGTTTGATACTTGAAAGAAAAATGTTTCCGGTATCAAACTTTTTGCAATCATCCGTGAGGCTCTTATCTCCTCTTTTAGTGGTCTTTGCAAGACATCTTCTATACTTAGTTGCTTCATATTTGGATCCAGTCACGTTACGCAAGTACGCTTCCTTCGATCTTAGCCTTGGTGTACTGTATATCTGAGGGGTGTGCGTTTTTTTGCGTACATTTGTACTCTAAAGGATTAGACAGATATAGATATTTAGGCACCACAACACATGGAAACAGTACTGAGTGGGATCCGCCCGACGGGTAACCTGCACTTGGGTAACTACTTTGGAGCTGTGAAGAGCTTCCTAAAGATGCAAGATGAGTACGATTGCTTCTTCTTTATCGCAGATTGGCACTCTCTGACAACACACCCCCACCCCGCCAATATCGTCAAGAGTACTCGCACGATACTGGCAGAGTATCTGGCGTGCGGACTGGATCCCGAAAAGGCAACACTCTACGTGCAGAGTGATGTCCGTGAGGTGCTGGAGCTCTACCTCTACCTCAATATGAATGCGTACCTAGGGGAGTTGGAGCGCACGACGAGCTTCAAGGACAAGGCACGCAAGCAACCCAACAACGTCAACGCCGGTCTCCTCACCTACCCTACCCTGATGGCCGCAGACATCCTGATGTTCAAGGCCAACAAGGTACCGGTGGGCAAGGATCAGGAGCAAAATATGGAGATGGCGCGCAAGTTTGCACGTCGATTCAACCAGATCTACGAGGTGGACTTTTTTCCGGAGCCGGCGTCATTCAGCTTCGGGCCGGAGGCACTCAAGATTCCCGGCTTGGACGGCTCGGGCAAGATGGGCAAGAGTGAGGGCAATGCCCTCTACCTGGTCGATGACCCCAAGGAGATCCGCAAAAAGGTCATGCGTGCAGTCACAGACAGCGGTCCCACAGAGCCCAACAGTGTGAAGCCGGAGCCGATCGAGAACCTCTTCACATTCTTGCGGATTGCCTCATCGGAGGAGACCTACAATTACTTCAACGAGGCCTACAACAACTGCACAATCCGCTACGGTGACCTAAAGAAACAGCTGGCCGAGGATATTGTGGCCCTCTGTGCACCTATACGGGAGCGAATCCTGGAGTATTCGGCGGATGTGGACTTTTTGGAAAAAGTGGCTAAGCAGGGAGCCGAAAAAGCGCGAGAGCGTGCATCGGAGACCGTGAAAAAGGTGCGTGAGATCGTCGGTTTTCAGCCACAACGATGAGCCACGAGGGGAGATAAAAGCAGAAAAAAATCAACAACCTACCTATTTTTATACACAGACAGACAATGAACGGAGTAATGAACGAAAACATGATCAGCGGACGGGTGATCCACATCATGGAGCCAATCTCGGGAGATAGCAAGAGACGCCCCGGAGAGAAGTGGCACCGCCAAGAGTACGTACTCGAGACCCAGGAGGAGTACCCCAAGCAGGTTTGCTTTGAGCTATGGGGCGAGGACCGCATCAAGCAGGCCAATATCCAGATGGGTGACTATATCACGGTGAGCTTTAGCCTACAGAGTCGCGAGTACAACGGTCGCTGGTACACCAGTGTGCGTGGCAAATTTGTGACCAAGGGTGAGCCTGCCGGCATGATGCAGGGGCAAGGCGTCGGGATGCCACAGCAGCCGGCCGCTCCCATGGGTGGAATGCCAAGCACCAACAACAACTTTGGTGGGCAGGACGCCAACGATGATCTGCCGTTCTGACACCCGACCCGGCAGCCGGTCGGCATCGACACCCCTTCCCTGAGGGAGAAGGGTGACAAGGACAGTCGACCCCGGGGCCAATGATCCACTCCAAGGACTCCGGATGGTACCCCTGAGGTGCCATCCGGAGGGTCCGGGAGAGTGAAGGGCATATCGGAGAGGACGGAGGGAAACCGATAGCGGAGGAGGGACTGTGGCTTTGGGAAAAGCCACCCAAATCTCCCCACCCACAATGGGACAAAAGGGGAAAAACAGAGACACGACACCCCGACAAAGAGACAAAGTGCGGTGGGTATTTTGACCGGAGCTACTTTTATAAAAACACAACCTACAACTTGGCGCACAGTGCGCAGACATCATGGGATTCAAGGAAGTGATGGCCTTTAGGCAAAATGGAGAAATAGAAAAAGCCCTGGAAGTGGCACTCAAAGATGTAGATGAGAAGCTGGACCAATGGTCTGCGGCGGCACTCTTTTGGGTACTGAGGGATCTGGCGACCGCCCGCATCGAAAACGGAGAGAGCAAAGCGGCGGAGAGCTGCGTCCCCAAAATGAGAGAAATGATCCCACACATGGGTCCCACAGCCGGCATGGCCGAAGAGGCACTCCAAAAGATAGAGCAGGAGATCATCCCTCACTATGCCGAACTGACAGAGCTCACCCAATCGCTCCGGAAAGAGAAAAACAAGTACAAGCGTCGAGAACTCCTGAACCAAGCCTATGAGCAGATCCTGTCGTGGCAAGAGGAGGCAAACCTGGACCATCGCCTGCACGAGCAGGTGACGGAGGTCATTGTACAGTATCTGGAGCAAAAAAAGGGGGTCCTCTCGGCTGATGAGTACAGTGCGGCACTGGCACTGTATGCCGGTCTGGAGCGACCGCAGAGATCCGACCTGCATATCCGCGCTCTACAGCTGGCACTGGAGGGGAAGCGGATGCATCGGCGACGGCTGTCGCTACTGGACTTTGTCCAAAAGTGGGATGTACGACACTGCATGACCGATCGGCTCTGGAAACGCTCCGATCGGAAGCATGCCCAATCCACGGCCGAAGAGACACTCCACGAGCTGGTACTGGAGGACCTAGACCTGGGACGAGACAAAGTATCTCCGGAAGCCTACTTTTTGCTCAACGAGGCGGAGCGGAGGCTCGAGGAGGACCTCAGTCTAGAGCTGACCAAAGCTCGTGTACTGACTCTGGAGAAAAAGCGAGAGGAGGCAATGACGCTGTATCAAAAAGCTCTGGTATATGTGACCCACGAAGCACGGAGCTGGTACGAGTATGGAGAGCTACTAGATGACAAGATCCTCAAGCGGTCGGCCTACGCCAAGGCACTCAAGACAGAGGCCGACGACTACCAAGACTACCTACTGGACCTAAGGCTGGCCTTTGCCTCCCTGCTCATAGAGGAGGGGCTGAGTACTCATGCCCTGAGGGAACTCAATATCTACGCTCAGCTATCCGGCGAAAAAGGACAGGACAAAGCACCTCTCTACGACGACCTACTGAGGCAAATACCTCCTGAGACAAAACCGGACGAAAACAACAAGGACTTTTACTACCCCGCATCCCGAGAGATCGATGAGCATATCTATGCTACGCTGGAGTGGACCCCAATGGTGGTAATGGACGTGATGGCGATAAAGGTACGTCATCCCCAAAAGATGATCCAACCTATGATCAAACTACGCGGTACGGACGGTCGCTATGCACTTGCCGGCACTCGTGAGACCGGAGTCCTGCCCGGAGACAATAGGGGACGGCTCTACCAAGTAAAGCTGGTGGAGCGCACAGGCCAACCTCTACGTGCCGTCCTCATCAGGCCCCTCGATGCAGACCCGAAAGCACTGTTTCCGACCGAGTATGGCTACATCACCGGATACCATACAGAGCTGAGAGCGTTTCATGTAATTACGGCCAAAAGCAGGCACCACTACCTACCCGGAAATGCCGATGATTACAAGGTGGGAGACTTTGTGAACTACATCCTATTCCTCGAAAAGACAGCCGGTGGCATACGTGAATACTTGATCCTGGCCGAAAAGGCAGATCGTGACAAGGCCTTGGCCGTCTACCCCATCGTCCGAGCAGTGGTGGCACAGATATACGAGAGCAACATCTACATCGTGACCGACGATGGACTCCAAGGGAGCTTCCCCTCCGAGATCGCACCCTATGAGCTTGCGGTAGGCGAAGTGTGCGCACTGCGAGGCTTTGTGTTCAAGAAAAAAAATAGAGAGAGCGGAGTGTCCCAAGAGTGTTTTGTGACACTATCCATGGAGCCACTTCCGCCCGAACTTTTACAAGACTGACCCCACCTATGGCGATGACCGCACAGACCCTCAACACGATCCCCACTCCGGCCTATGTGCTGGAAGAAGATCTCCTCCGCAATAACCTACGCCTGATCCGACACGTCGCAGATGAGGCTGGGGTAGAGATCATACTGGCCTTTAAGGCCTACGCCCTCTGGAAAACCTTTCCGATCCTACGAGAGTACATAGCTGGGTGCACCGCCAGTTCGCCTTGGGAAGCCAGGATGGGACACAAGTACATGCAGTGCCTGACTCACTCCTATGCCCCAGTGTATCGGGACGAGGACTTTGGGAGCTTTCTCGACTGCAGTGGGCACGTGACCTTCAACAGCCTTGGCCAGTTTGAGCGATTTTACCCCCAAGTAGAGGCCTACACAGCCCATCGCATCAGCTGTGGCTTGCGGATCAACCCCGAGTACAGTGAGGTGGAGACCGAGCTCTACAACCCCGCATCACCCACCTCCAGGCTGGGGGTGCCGGTCGCACAACTACCGGAGCAATTGCCCACCGGGATAGAGGGGCTCCACTTTCACACCCACTGCGAGAGCGACTCCTATGCCTTGGAGCGAACTCTAGAGGTGGTGGAGCAAAAGTTTGCCTCACAGCTGGAGCAGGTACAGTGGATCAATATGGGTGGCGGCCACCTAATGACCAAAAAAGGCTACGATATCGACCACCTCATCCGTCTACTGCGTGGCTTTGGCGAGCGACATCCACACCTGCACGTGATCCTGGAGCCCGGCAGTGCATTTGCCTGGCAGACGGGCACACTGGTCGCCACCATAGAGGATATCGTAGAGCGTGGCGGAGTGAAGACCCTGATGATGGATGCCTCATTCACATGCCATATGCCCGATACCCTCGAGATGCCCTACCAGCCCGAGATCCGTGGGACATCGGTCGTACCCGACGACACCCACACACTTCCCTATCGTGTGGGGGGAAATAGTTGCCTGAGCGGTGACTACAAGGGAGACTGGTACTTCTCCACCTCACCCAAGGTGGGCGACCGACTGATCTTTGAGGACATGATTCACTACACGACGGTAAAGACCACGATGTTCAACGGCATCGTACATCCCTCTATCTGGATGCATCGGTCGGACGGGAGCTGGGAGGAGTGCCGACGATACAGCTATGAGGATTACCTACACCGCATGGATTGATCGGGATGATATTAATGATTGAGCAAGACTAAAAACACTATTTGATATGGCATTTTTTGGATTATTCTCCAAGGAGAAAAAGGAGACACTGGACAAGGGATTGGAAAAGACGAAAGACTCGTTTTTTGGCAAACTCACCCGAAGCATCGCCGGCAAGTCCAAAGTCGACGATGAGGTCCTCGATGACCTCGAAGAGACACTGATCAGCAGTGATGTGGGTGTAGAGACTACCCTCAAGATCATTGACCGAGTGGAGGCGCGCGTCGAGCGAGACAAGTACATGAACACCTCTGAGCTCAACAAGATCCTCCAAGAAGAGATCGCCGGACTACTCGCCGAAAACGACATCACCGACGGCACCGATTTTTCGATCCAAAATGAGCAAAAGCCCTATGTGATCCTAGTCGTCGGCGTCAATGGCGTAGGCAAGACCACAACGATAGGCAAGCTGGCTCACCAGTTCAAGAGCAGCGGCCTAAAGGTCGTGCTCGGTGCAGCCGATACCTTCCGGGCAGCCGCAGTAGAGCAGCTAGAGATCTGGGGAGAGCGTGTGGGTGTGCCGGTGATCAAGCAGCAGATGGGAGCCGACCCGGCATCTGTCGCCTACGACACAGTACAGCATGCCAAGTCCACCGGAGCCGACGTGGTGATCATCGACACCGCCGGACGTCTGCACAACAAAGTGGGGCTGATGAACGAGCTCACCAAGATCAAAAGAGTCATCCAAAAAATACACGATGTGGCACCACAAGAGGTCCTGCTCGTCCTAGACGGCAGTACGGGACAAAATGCATTTGAGCAGGCCAAGCAGTTTACAGCGGCCACCGAGGTGACAGCACTGGCGATCACCAAGTTGGACGGCACGGCCAAGGGGGGAGTGGTCCTCGGGATATCCGATCAATTCAAGATCCCCGTCAAGTACATCGGCTTGGGTGAAAAAGTAACCGACCTTCAGCTCTTCGACAAAGCGGAGTTTGTGGCTTCATTATTCGGCAAAGCATGAGGAAAAACGAAGTAGAAGTCATCACCATGGGTTGTGCCAAGAACCTCGTCGACTCCGAGGTCTTGATGCAGCTTTTTGCGACCGGTGGGTATCGGGTGGAGCACGATCCGGAGGTGCTCAATGGCGAGATTGTGGTGATCAACACCTGTGGGTTCATCGAGAGTGCCCGGGAAGAGTCGATCAACATGATCCTCAACGTCATATCCGCCAAAAAGCGTGGCGATGTAGGCAAAGTCTTCGTGATGGGCTGCCTGAGTGAGCGCTACCGCAAAGAGCTGGAGAGTGAGCTCCCCGAGGTGGATGGATTTTATGGAAAGTTCGACTGGAAAAACCTAGTCCTTGATCTAGGAAAAGCCTACCACTCCACTCCGGCAGACCTACGGGTACTGACGACGCCTCGCCACTACGCCTACGTCAAGGTGGCCGAGGGGTGCAACCAGAGGTGTGCCTACTGCTCCATCCCCATCATGACCGGTGGCTACAAGTCACGCCCCATGGAGGAGATCCTCTCGGAGATAAAAGGATTGGCCAAAAAAGGCACCGTGGAGATCCAGCTCATCGCACAAGACCTCACCTCCTACGGTGTGGACCAGTACGGTAGTCACCGCCTACCCGAGCTGGTAGAGGAGATCTGTGCCATCGACGGCATAGAGTGGCTCCGCCTGCACTACGCCTACCCCACCGACTTCCCTACCGATCTGCTTCGAGTGATGCGGGAGCAACCCAAGGTCTGCAAGTACCTGGATATCGCTCTGCAGCACAGTAGCGACCATATGCTGAGGATGATGCGTCGTCGGATCACGGCCGCAGAGACAGAGGCACTCCTGACACGCATCAGACACGAAGTACCCGGCATCCACCTACGCACCACCCTCATGGTGGGGCACCCGGGAGAGACGGAGGAGGACTTTCGGGACCTGCTGGACTTCGTCGCGCGACAACGCTTTGAGCGCATGGGCGCATTCATCTATTCGCACGAAGAAGGGACCTACGGCTACCGCCACTACCAAGACGATGTGCCGGCGGCAGTCAAGCAAGAGCGACTGGACCGGCTCATGGAGCTACAGGAGGAGATCGCACTCGCACATGCCGAGAGCAAGGTAGGCACCATCCAGAGGGTCATCATCGACCGCATCGAGGAGGGGATGGCGGTCGGACGCACACAGTACGACTCTCCGGACGTCGACCCCGAGGTCTATCTCCGTGGCCAAGCACTCCGGGTGGGTACATTTTATCCGGCACTCATCACCGAGGCAGATGGCTATGACCTAGTAGGTAAAGTACTATGAGCACGACCAACGATCACCTATTGCGCTATGCCGAGGAGTGGATCACCACTCGCCTCAGCGATCGCCAAGCAGTACAGCTACCCTATATTGGGAGCTTTGCCCCGGTATATATCCCGGACTACCTCCTCGCAAATAGAGACGGCACCTACACCCTTATGCCCCCAAGCATCGGGCTGGACTACCGAGCAGATTCATTTTTGCTCAACGACAAAAACTACACCACCCTCGACACCGAGGCTCCCGACCATCCCGTACCACCGGAGATGATCACAGCGATAGCCGATCTGCATGCGCTGGACAGTGGCGTGGTCGAGCAGGAGCTCACGGAGTACTTCTCCCTTTTCTTCACCCGACTCTTCAGAGGTCGTCGGGTGCAGCTCCTCGGCCTGGCAGACTTTTTCATCACCGAGGAGTCCGGGCATTTGTTGCTCAATATCGAGTGGACACCACAGATCTTGGAGACCCTCTCGTACCCATTTCGCCCCTACAAGCCTATCACCCTGCCGGCGGGACAGGCACTGCCGGAGGCGGAGATCTACGACTCCGAGCCCGACAATGGGCTACTCCAAGTGGCGGTACGACACACTGCCCCGGACCCCACTCCGGAGCCACACCGCCCCGCAGTGGAGGAGATCCCACTCCCCACACCTCGCCAAGCCCCCACACCACCGGCCACCCCGGCTCCCAAGCAGCGTAGCCACTCTCGGCTACTGGTCGGACTGCTTGTCGGACTGCTTGGGTGTGGTGCTGTGGCAGGGATCGCACTCTGGCTATGGAGAGCCCCACTCACATCCGACCACGGCAGCCCCGCCGCGCCTCGGTCGCTGCCTCCGGTGGTCAAAGCCACACCCGTCACGACACCCGACAGTGTCACCCCACCGGCACCGGCCGACACCATTGTCCCCACCGAGCCGGCAGTCGAGCAGCCGACGACGACACACATCCTCGCCACCGACACCCTCGGCAGTGGCCAATCTCTGGCACAGCTGGCACGCAAGCACTACGGCAAGACCATCCACTGGGTGTACATCTACATCCAAAACAGCGACCACCTCACCGATGCCAACAACATCCCCCCCGGGACCGTCCTCGAGATACCCGACCTGGAGATCTTTGGGCTAAAAAAAGACAACACCGAGGCCGTCACCGAGGCACGAGAGTGGGCAGCACTCATCCTCAACCGAAAGTTTGCCTCCTACAAGGAGCAACGCCCCACTCTACCCTGCAATAAGTAAAGCCGACACAGGCCATAGCACCGGGTGCGTCAGAAACATTGCTTCTGACGCACCCTTTTTTCTTGGAGAAAAAGAGGCAAAAGTCTGCAAATGGAGCTGAGGAGCTATCTCCTCATGAGAGACTGTTGCACGAAGGCGATATGCTGCGTTGCTTTCGGAATTCGGACTAGGTCACGTACGTGAGTACGCTCCCTTCGCCCTCATCCTCATCGCCTTGCATCTCATCCTTCGTGCAAAGTCTCAGCACATTTTAGCAAATGTGCGAGAATGGCACTTCGTGCAACATTCTCCATGAACCATTTGGCAGGCACGAATGTTATACAGATGCGAATACATAATGTATTCCCTCTCACCAAAGCTATAAAACAAAGCGACATGAGAACAACTTATTTACCTAACCTATCCCTGGTCTTGGCCGGTGTGCTGGCTCTGTCGACCATTGCATGTGGCACAGGCAACTCCCAAAACGCCAAGAAGACCATGGATCAAAACCCCAATAAAAATATGAAGTTCGAACTACCCCAACTCCCCTACGCGACAAACGCCCTCGAGCCCGTCATGGGCCAAGAAACAGTAGAGCTCCACTACGGCAAGCACTACGCAGGCTATATCAATACGCTGAACGAACTGATCAAAGGCACTGACTACGAAAAAAAATCACTCGTAGAGATCGTCAAGACCTCCGAGGGCAAGCTCTTCAACCAAGCCGGACAGAGCCTCAACCACTACCTCTTTTTCCTACAGATGGCTCCGCAGACCAAAGCCAAGCAAAAGCCCGAGGGCAAGCTGGCACAGGCCATAGAGAAGACCTTTGGATCCTTCGAAAAGTTCCAAGAGACCTTCCAAGCCGAGGCCGCATCCGTATTCGGATCAGGATGGTGCTTCCTCGCATGTGACAAGGATGGCAAGCTAGTCATCACAAAGACCCAAAACGCCGACAACCCCGTCACCAAGGACCAGGAGCCCCTCTTGGCGATAGACGTGTGGGAGCACTCCTACTACCTCGACTACCGCAATGTCCGGATGGACTACCTCAAAAACATCTGGAAGATCACCGACTGGACAGTCGTTGAGCAACGCTTCAACGAGTGCGCCAAGTAAGTCGACCCAAAAAGCACCAACAAACAAAGCGGGGTATCGAAACACTTCGATACCCCGCTTTGCTTTGGAGGAGTGGAGAATACCGGACTCGAACCGGTCACCTCTACAATGCCATTGTAGCGCTCTAGCCAGATGAGCTAATTCCCCATATCTGCTAGGCAAAGATACCAAAAAAATCATTCCGAAACACCCCATTTTTCGCGCCAAAAACAACAATTTGTAAGCGACAGTAAATCAATCAATTGCGAGAGACCAAAGTTTCACGGATAGAAGCAAAACTTTTCACGGATAGAAGCAAACGCTTAGACGGATAGAAAGGGAAAAAACGGACACCGGAATGGAGTTTTTTCCCCGACAGCTCCGATGACAAAAACCAGGTCGGGTGCCAACCTTTTTGGGGAGGGCAAACTGAGGCCCCTTTTGGGGTCAACGGATTTATTAACCCCTAACACTTGCATTCTTCTCAAAAGGGTCGTATCTTTGTTTTGTTTAGGGACATCTATTATTTATAAGAAGTACACTACACTATGATCAAGAAAGAACTATTGAAGCTTATCAGCGAGCAGATCAACTTTGAGTTTGAGTCTGCCTTCATATACCGAAAACTCGCCATAGACCTTGAGCTACAAGGGTGGACCGGGTTTGCACACTGGTTCACAGCACAGTACCACGAGGAGATGGCACATGCCGAGGAGATGATCCACTACGTCCTGGAGCGTGGCGAGCAACCCGAGCTCAAGGATATCAAGATGAACGATATCACATCCGACCACATCGTGGGATTCTTTGAGATCGCCTACAAGCACGAGTGCCAGGTGTCTAAAAATATCTACGAGATCGTCACTGCGGCTATCGAGCAAAAGGACTACGCCACGGAAAACTTTTTCCGCAAGTTTGTCGCTGAGCAAGTAGAGGAGGAGGCATCGACCTCAGCCATCGTGGATCGTCTCAAACTCGCCAACGGCAATGCCGGCTACCTGATCATTGACCAAGAGCTGGCCAAACGCCAATAATCACACGGCACATTCGACCAAATAGAGCGGGGGCGAAGCCACAGCATGGCTTCGCCCCCACTTTTTTGTCCCGATACAACCCGGCACCATAGCCCCCACCGGTGCCCCCCAAAAAGGAGTTGTTTTTTAGCCCCGATGTCGGTAACTTTGGGGGAGAACGGACTAATCACCCCCACCAAACACAGCAAACCTATGAATAGACAAACAACCAAACTACTCACCGGGCTGGCCACACTCGTCGCACTCGCCCTGAGTACCCCTCAAGCCAAAGCCTGCACCGACCTCATCGTCGGCAAAGGTGCCTCCACCGACGGAAGCGTGATCATCAGCTATGCCGCCGACTCACACACCCTCTACGGCGAGCTCTACTTTTGGCCCCGAGCCACCTGGATGCCGGGCTACATGATGGACGTGGTGGAGTGGGACTCCGGGATATTCACCACCCAGATCCCACAGGTCGCCAATACCTACAACGTCGTGGGCAACCTCAATGAGAAGCAAGTGGCCATCACCGAAAGCACCTGGGGTGGCATACCGGAGTGCCAGGGGACAGAGGGGCTGATGGACTACGGCAGCCTGATCTACATCACCCTACAACGTGCCGCCACAGCCCGAGAGGCTATCAGTACACTCACCGGCCTGGTGGCCAAGTATGGCTACAAAAGCTCCGGAGAGTCCTTCACGATAGCCGACAAAAACGAGGTGTGGGTGCTGGAGATGATCGGCAAGGGAAAAGGCGAGACCGGAGCCGTGTGGGTCGCCAAGCGCATCCCCGACAACGCCATCTCGGGACATGCCAACCAAGCCCGCATCCAGCAGATTGACTTTGACGACCCGGAAAACTGCCTCTACTCACCCGATGTCATCACCTTTGCCCGCCAAAAAGGACTCTACAGTGGCAGTGACAAAGACTTTAGCTTCCAAAAGGTCTACAACCCCTACGACTTTGGAGGATTGAGAGGCTGCGAAGCACGAGTGTGGGCATTTTTCAACCGACACAAAAAAGGCATGGACCGCTACCTGCCCCTGGTGATGGGACACGACCCGGAGGCAGAGCCGATGCCCCTCTACATCATACCCGACCACAAACTCTCCGTCCACGACGTCCAAGAGGCGATGCGAGACCACTACGAATCAACCCCCATGGACATGACCAAGGACGTGGGTGCCGGCCCCTACTGCGTACCCTACCGCTGGAGACCAATGGGCTTTGAAGTGGATGGACAGAAGTACATCAACGAGCGCGCCATAGCCACTCAGCAGACCGGATTCGTACTCGTCGCACAGCTCCGCTCCACCATGCCCGACCTGGTGGGCCCCATCCTGTGGTTTGGGGTCGATGATGCCAACACCACAGTATTTAGCCCCATGTACGGGTGCATCACACGAGTACCGGAAGCCTTTAGCCCACACAATGGCAGCCTAACGGAGTTTTCGTGGACGTCCGCCTTTTGGATACACAACTTGGTGGCCAACATGGCCTATAGCAAATACAGCTACATGATCCAAGACATCCGCCCCGTACAGCAGGAGATCGAGAGCAAGTACTTCGCTGACCAACCCCTGATCGAAAAAGAGGCCCTACGCATCCAACGCGAAAAAGGGACAGACGCCGCGCGAGCCTACCTCACCGACTACTCCGAGCAGTGCGCCAATAACGCCACTCAACGCTGGAAAAAACTCGGTGAGTACCTCCTCGTGAAGTACATCGACGGCAACGTAAAGAGGGAAGAAAACGGACACTTCAAGACCGAGCACGGACTGGCCGTACCGCCCGAGCAACCCGGCTACAGCGAGGAGTACTACCGAATGATCCACAACGGAAACTACGAGCACCTCAAGGTCCCCAAAAAGTAACCCCCACGACATTCCCCCTCACTCCACAAAGCGAGAGCGTGTGCCACCTCAGTGACGGCACACGCTCTCCTTGCTTTTCGGTAAAGAAATCGGGCGGTGAGCGAGCGTATATTTCATAAAAATAAGGAGAAGGCGACAATACGATCACAGATTTTCCGAAAAGGTCACCATCCGAAAACAAAGCCTCAAAATCGACCTACCCTTTAGAATAATTATGGGTACCTTTATACTCGGTGTAAACCCACACCGGATCCCACATAATAGGCACAAACATGAGTAGAGACATGAATAAGTTTGACTTTGACAAAATCATCGATCGTCACAACACTTGCTGTACCAAGTACGACGGCTATGGACACTTTACAAGTGAGTACAAGGAGATCATCCCCATGTGGATCGCCGACATGGACTTTGCGACCCCCGCTCCCATCGGCGATGCCATCCGCAAACGTCTCGAGCACCCGGTCCTAGGGTACGGCATTCCGCCCGAGGAGTACTACACTACTCTGCAAGAGTGGTTTGCCAAGCAGTATGGACTCAAGATCTCCAAAGACGACATCACCTACACCCCCGGAGTCGTAGCCGGCATCTACAAGCTGATCCAATGCTGGACCCGAGAGGGAGACGGGATCACGATCTGCCCACCGGTCTACTACCCCTTTGCAGACGTCATCCGTGGTAGCCGTCGTCGCTTGGTGGAGGCTCCACTGCTCCTCAGAGACGAGCGCTACATGCTGGACTGGGACGCCCTAGACAAGGCTCTGGCCCAATCCAAGGTCCTACTCTGGTGCCACCCACACAACCCCGGAGGACGTGTGTGGACAGCCGAGGAGCTACAGAGAGTGGCCACCATGGCCAAGCAACACGGATGCCTAGTCATCAGCGATGAGATCCACGCTGACCTCACATTCAGAGAATATCGTCACATCCCCTTCCCCTCTGTGTCCGATGATGCCAAGGAGGTGGGTATGTCTCTGATGGCACCGTCCAAGGTATTCAACATGCCGGGCGTGATTGCCTCTCAGCTCTACATCCCCAACGCCCGCCTGCGCGACGTAGTCTTTCCCTACATGATCCAAAACGGACTGGCACATGCCTCCTGCTACACCTACTATGCAGTTATAGCCGCCTACAAGGAGTGTGGAGAGTGGAGCAAAGCCTGCATGCGTTACATAGAAGAAAACGTGGAGCTGGTACAGCGATACATCACCGAGCGCATCCCACGGCTCAAGATGATCCGCCCCGAAGCCTCCTTCCTAATCTTCATCGACTGTAGGGAGCTGGGCTTCAAGACCACAGATGATCTGGCCAACTTTTTTGTGCAAAAGGCCGGCGTAATGCTCAACGATGGATCCACCTTTGGTACCGGAGGAGCATTCTTCATGCGACTGAATGTCGGTACGCCCCGCTCCATCCTGGAGGAGGCGATGCAGAGGATCGAGAAAGCAGTCAACGCACTCTAATCACCGCTCTCACACAAGGAGCGCATCTCACTAAAAACAACACACGAGGGTGTACTCGGCCTAGGCCTGTGGTACGCCCTCGTATAGTTTGTGAAGCGTGCGAAATATCACTATCTTTACGGACGCACCGATGCGCGATCACAAATGACGGCAGCCACCAAACACACCAAGCAGGAGTTGAAGCAACGACTCCGGAGTAGTCTGAGCTACCTCCAAGAGCGTAGTCCGGATCTGTCGTACTCGGACCTCGCTCTACTGATGGAGGTCAATCCGATGACCCTTCGGGCCATATTTGCACCCGCCTCACCCTATATGAGCACAGAGTTGGTCGAGAAGTATGCATCGCTTTTCCCCGAGACTTTTTCCCGAGAATGGTTGCTAAACGGCACAGGGGAGATGTTGCTGGCAGATGCTTGGCGTCCACGTCCTGAGCACGCTTGTCGCTGGCAACGTATCCGCCAAGTGATGGAGCGGGAGGGGCTCGACTATCGGAGCTTGGCCGTCACTATCGGCCTGGATCCCTCCGCCACCCACCGCATCATCCGAGGACTTAGTCGTCCGCAGACCTCTACGCTCCAACAACTCCAAAAGGCGTTTCCGAAATACCGTATGGAGTGGTTGCTACTCGGGAAAGAACCGATCGAGATTGAGCCTCTACCGATCGGGCAAGAGGCAGACACCGATCAGATCATGGCCACTTTGGCCGGCGAGCAATGCCCCGAAGCCAATGCCAAGCCCTTTTTGCCCGAAGCAATGATGTCCATCCCGGTGGTCGATGCACCGGCAGTGGCCGGTAGGCTGACAGGGTATGGCGACCCGGTACCGGCAGAGGACCTAAGGATCCTCAACGTACCCGTCGACCGCATACACAGTGGGGAGTACCGTATATTCACCGTATACGGCATATCTATGGACGATGGCACCCTGATGGGGTTGGCCGATGGGGATCAGGTACTGGCGCGCAAGGTCAGCCGGGACTACTGGTGGGAGGGGCTACATATCCACACGTGGCTCTACTTCATATTCGTCACCCGGGACCAAGGGATCATCGTGAAGCGCGTGATCAAGCAGGACTGCGAGCAACGGACCTTCACCCTGCACTCGCTCAACCCCGATTTTGCCGACTTCACGGTACACGAGTCGGATATCTACGCCATCTACAACGTGATCAAAGTGATCGACCGAGAGCTAAAGTGTGGTCTGTAAGCGCATCAAGGCTTACTCACCACGCACTTTGGGGACGGCACGCTCTGCCGTTTTTTCCGCCCGGACGTACTCCGGTGGCACGGTCAGTGGATTACCGTCACGCACACTGTGGTAGTGCGGCGACAACAGCTCCACGTGACGCTCACGACAGACATCCTGTATGTGTGCTCGGATCTGGGAGTAGATCCCGGCCTGCCTATTGGCCTCCACAGTATAGCCATTGACCGTGTAGACGACATCGTAGTCTCTAAACTCACACTGCAAAACAAAGGGCTTGGGAGCCGGTAGGATATCCGAGCATCGTCCGATCGCCTCCAGCAGTATCTCCTCCACCAAGCGCCACGGAATCTCGAAGCCAAAGCTCGCCTCCACCGACAAGATAAGTCCCTTAGTCTCGACCAACGCACTGTAGTTGATCGTACTGCTGTTGAGCACCTTGGAGTTGGGGATGGTTACCTCCTCATTGGTGATTTGGCGGATCTTGGTCACGAGCATGGACTTCTCCGTGACGTCACCCACGATGCCATCGATCTTGATCCGATCACCCACCTTGAAGGGTCTCATATAGGTGATCACCACACCTGCGATCATATTGGCAATAGCGCTGGAGGAGCCGATAGAGACCAGCAGACCCAAAAAGACCGACACGCCATTGAATGCCTCGGATCCCGCTCCCGGCAAAAAGGGGAAGATCAGTATGATCGCAAAGACGATCAGCAACGACCGGACAATCACGTAGGTAGGCCGGGCAAAGTCTGGGTGAAAGCCGGGGATCTGGAGCTTGTTTTGCTCAATCTCACTAAAAATATAGCGAACCAGCTTGACCGCATAGCGGATGACTAGGACGATGACAATGATATTGATCAGGTTCGGCAGATAGTGCCACATGGCCAATAGGATATTCTTGACCGGTCGCCACAGTGTGTCGTACAGCTCCGCCGACCACCCTCGAGTAAACGGGAAAAAGCTAAAGAGGGTCGGGACGACAAAGACGAATAGCAGGGCAATGATCAGCCACTGGAGTGCGGTGAGCACCTTGGAGACAAGCATCGCCTCCTGCGCCACGGTGATGAAGGTGTAGTCCTTGTACTTGAGGTCCCTAAACCAGTGGTCACGACCCTCCGCCACCTTTAGCCTCAGCCAGCGGAAGAAAAGGGATATCAGCTTGATCACCACTCCCATTATAGCGATGTAGAGTAGGACGATCGCCACACGCTTGGCGGTGTTTTTCAGTCCATTTTCTTCGGCAGCCTTTAGTAGCGATGCCTGGATGGCTCGACGCACCACCTCGGCATACTCCGGGGCAGTGTAGTCGTAGAGTAGAGCGTCATTGTCGGAGACGGTCATCAGGATCTGATCTCCGTGGAGGATGTCCGTATATCCGTTGGAAAAGTCGAGCGTAAGGCTGTCTGAGTGTGAAAAATCCTGCTCGTACAGTGCCTGCACTCTCCGTGTGACTAGCTTGGCGCGCTCGGCCGCCGAATAGGATCCTATGCGTGTATAGATGAGGGCGATGGTGTCGTTGAGGACCCCATAGATCGGGTAGCCCTGCGTCACATTCTTTAGTGAGTCGAGGTACTGCTTGCGTTCCTGCAGCCCCAGTCGCTCCTTCTCGTGGATCTGCCGTAGCTCCGCCAGGATCTCGGACTTCTCGATATTGTCCACCGTCCGTAGCTCCGCCAGACGTCGCTCCAGTGCGACACGAGCGATCGAGTCGTCGAGGCGCCGGCTATTCATCTCATCCAGACGCCACTGCAGATCCTCCAGCAATCTCCTATTGACACTATCCTCCTGCACGAGGAGGGGAAGCGAGTCGGGGACGACTACCCCGCATCGACTCTCCGTCGCCCAAACGACACGTCCGGCAACGACCGAGAGCCCAACCAAGAGACCAATCAGATACCGCCTCATCTCACTCATGCCACCACACCTCACGGTGACCCCTCAGAGGATTCGCCCATCGGCCGGCTTGGTGCTCACCAAGCTGTACCCTATGGACAACAACCCCAAGACAATCAAGGGAATACTGAGCAACTGCCCCATATTGAGTGCCATTGACTCCTCAAAAGGCACCTGGGCATTTTTGAGAAACTCGATCAAAAACCTTGCCACAAAGGTCAGAGTCATGAATACCCCAAAGATCAGCCCAATATGCTTTCGGGCACTCGTGCGCCAGTAGAGCCACATGCAGAGCCCAAAAATCGCAAAGTAGCAGAGCCCCTCATAGATCTGAGTGGGGTGAGACGGAGCCGTAAAGACCGGAGCGGCACCGGCACGCCAGGCAGCAATGTTGTCAATAAAGCGAAACGCCCAAGGGTGATCGGTTGCATGTCCGTAGATCTCGTGATTCATGAGGTTGCCCATGCGGATCATACCCGCCACCAACCCGGTCGGCACACACAGACGATCAAACGTCCAAAGCATACTCCTATGGGTCACACGACGAGAGTAAAAGTACACCGCAATAATGATCCCCAGCACACCCCCATGGCTGGCCAGTCCACCCTCCCAGACCTTGAGAATCTCAACCGGGCGAGCAAGGTAGTACTCCGGCTGATAAAAGAGACAGTGACCCAGCCGAGCACCCACCACGGTGGCAATCACCACGTAGTAAAAGAGAGAGGTCAGCCACTGCTCCGGCAGCTGCTCACGACGCCACATCTTGTCCATGATGGCCGGGCCAAGCAACACCAAGCCCACAGCGAAAAAGACGCCATACCATCCGATGGTGATCCCCTTGAAGTCCAATAGGATGGGATCCACTGTCCAGGTCACAACATTCAACATATACGACAGATCTAATAATGACTATTCCTACGTAGGATAGCCGACAGCTCCCTACCCCACAAAGGTAGAAAGAATATTCGGAATGGTCCGAAACAGTAGCCGAACATCTCTCCCCCTCCACCGACAGATCATGAGATGGTCCTTGGCGGAGGCGCAAAACAGATCGACAAAATCCGGTACTTTCCTCCAACCAAAAGGCACCCTCAAAAAAAAAGTAAAAAAGGCGATTTTTTGGAGTCAAAAACACCTCTCTTGGAGATACTGGTACTCAAACACTTACAAGACACATCGAGTTTCACGGATAGAAGCGATCGGTTTCACGGATAGAAGCAAAACTTTTCACGGATAGAAGAAATCGCTTAGACGGATAGAAGGAAAAAGTGTGTGAGGGAGTAACTCTAATAATTAGCGGTGTATATCCGCAAAAAATGCACGGTGGGTATGTCCTTGTCGTGCGGGATGGAGTGGCGGACGATGTCCGTTTGGTGCTGTAGCTGTAGCTCACACGTGGATGATTTTGCCTCCGGATAGACACACACTCGGTGCCCACTACTCTAGTAGAGGTAGAGGAGGAGAGAAAATAGCGAGAGCGTTGAATAATTGAGTGCAAATACCGAGATTTATATCTAAGTTTGTGGTAGAAAAAAGTAGTATCCCTTTTCTCCAAATATATCATGAACTGCGACAGACTATACCTTCGGGGGCTCGGCACAGCGCTGATCACTCCGTTTCACGAAGACAAGTCGGTGGACTATCCAGCCCTCGAGGCCCTGGTAGAGCGCCAACTCGAGGCCGGGGTGGACTTTTTGGTACCACTGGGCACAACTGCGGAGACACCTACGCTCAGCACCGCCGAGCAAGATGAGATCATCCGGACTGTGGTGAGGGTAAACGCCGGTCGCGTACCGATCGTGGTGGGGATCTGCCACAACGGCACCATCCGTGCCATCGAGCGACTGCAGACAATGCCTCGTGAGGGGGTGGATGCGGCTCTCGTCGTATGCCCCTACTACAACAAACCCTCTCAAGAGGGGCTGTACCGGCACTTCCGTGAAATCTCGGAGGCCTCTCCGCTGCCCATCGTGCTCTACAACGTCCCGGCACGCACCTCTGTCAATATGTTGCCGGACACGACGCTGAGGCTGGCCAACGACTGCCCCAACATCATCGGGATAAAGGAGGCCAGCGGTATCGTCTCCCAGATCGACCTGATCGTGAAGCGCCGTCCGAAGGGGTTCTTTGTCCTCAGCGGAGATGACACCATTACCTTCCCGCTCATGTCGATGGGAGCGGATGGGGTGATCTCCGTACTCGGAAACGCCTACCCCACCCTATTTGGGCAAATGGTACACCTGATAGGGGAGGAACACTATAGAGATGCACTGCGCCTCCACCACCTCTTCAAGGAGCTATACCCTCTCCTCTTTGTGGATGGCAATCCGGTAGGGATCAAAGGCACACTCGCTGAGCTGGGGGTAATGCCGGACGTACTCCGCCTGCCACTGGTGCCGATGCAAGCAACCAATAAGGAGCGACTGCGCAAGGTATTGGACGAAATCAACCACAGCGACTTCTGCAAAGGAGGTGTGAGGTAATGCCCCGACCGGCCGAATGCCAACCTGCAAATACACAACACAATACGATATGAACGAGAACGACAAACTATTGACCAAACTACGGCTCGTGGTCATGAACTTCCTGGAGTATGCCGTCTGGGGTGCGTGGCTGATCTCTCTCGGTGCCTACCTAGGTAGTGACACACTACAGTTTACCCCGATACAGATCGGTAGCTTCTTTGCGACGATGGGGATCGCCAGCCTTTTTACGCCTGCACTCTTTGGCATCATTGCCGACAAGTGGATCCATGAGGTGCGCCTGACCAGCCTGTGTCACCTACTGGCCGGACTCTCCATGATCCTGGCGGCACAGCAGACTACATACGAGGCACTCTATGGCTGTATCCTGCTGAGTGTCTGCTTCTATATGCCGACACTCGGCCTCACCAACTCGGTCGCCTACACCATCCTGGGCCAGAGTGGACTGGATACGGTGCGCCACTTTCCGCCCATCCGGGTTTTTGGGACGATCGGCTTCATCATCGCCATGATCTTTGTGGACATGATGGGGTACAAGGGTGGTCCTGAGCAGCTGTACGTATCGGCCGGCCTGTCGTTTGCCTTGGCACTGTACATGTTCACGTTCCCCGCAACTGCCAAGCCCGGAGTAGCCTCTGCCGGCAAAAAGAGCCTCAAGGAACGTCTCGGACTGGAGGCCTTTGGGCTCTTCAAGGATCGACAGATGGCCATTTTCTTTTTGTTTTGCATGGGACTCGGTATCTGCCTACAGATCACTAACGGCTTTGCCAACGACTACCTGACCAACCACTTTGGGAACGACCCGCAATATGCCCATACTTTTGGGGTCCAATACTCCGGCACCCTCATATCGCTCAGCCAAATATCCGAGGCTGTCTGCATCCTATTGATCCCCTTTTTCCTCAAACGGTACGGGATCAAGGTGGTCATGCTCATCAGTTTTGTCGCTTGGGTGTTGCGCTTCGGTTTTTTGGGGCTGGGCAACCCGGGCGACGGGGTCTGGCTGCTGCTCCTCTCTATGCTGGTTTATGGAGTTGCCTTTGACTTTTTCAACATCTCCGGCTCACTCTACGTGGACAAGCAAGTCGAGCCACGACTACGGAGCTCGGCACAGGGGCTTTTCCTGATGATGACCAATGGCTTTGGCTCCTTCATCGGCTCCTATGCCGCCGGGTACATCGTCCGGTATTTTGGCTATCCAAATGCTTGGTTTGTTTTTGCCGGCTACGCACTGGTGATCACCCTTCTTTTTTACCTCCTTTTTGACAATGCAAGCTCTCGACGCACTGCCCAACAAACTCTCTGAGCTGATACGGGAGCGGCACAGCGTCCGCTCATTTGACCCCACTCGAGCTATCCCCGAGGAGACACTGCGGACTATCCTTGAGGCCGGACGGCTGGCCCCCTCTGCCAAAAATGCTCAGCCATGGCACTTTTTCGCCCTCAAAAGTGAGGAAGCACGCCAAAAGATCTACTCCTGCTACAAGCCGGAGTGGCTACGCAACGCATCGGAGCTCATCCTCGTGGTCGGTGAAGATGCCGAGGCCTGGAGATTCAAGGACGGGCAGGACACCGCACTCCTGATCGACTCGGCTATCGCCACAGCCTACATGCAGCTCCAAGCTTGGGAGCTAGGGGTGGGCAGTGTCTGGATTTGTGCCTTTGATCGCCCGAGATGTGCGGAGCTTTTTGGCCTCGAGATGGGCAAGCAGACCCCCATATCCATACTGGCACTGGGCTACGCTACAGCGGATACGGTCCCGGGGCCAAAGGTCCGGAAGCCGATAGATGAAGTCCTGACGACACTCTGAGGGGAGAGGAGACTGTACACACAAGATATTATTCAAAAAAAAACAGTTGTAAACATCATGAGAATCAATAACGACGCACTAGTAAAACTCCAATACAAGCTCTACTGTGGAAGCGGCACGGATGACGAAGACTTTGTGGAAGAAACAACCGAAGAGGCACCACTGGAATTCATCTTTGGAGCCGGCCTAATGTTGCCGGCATTTGAGGCGCAACTGGTAGGAAAGAGTGCCGGTGAGGCGTTCGACTTCACACTGGCTCCGCAGGACGCCTACGGTCCACGCCGCGATGATCTACTGGTCACGCTGGACAAAAACGTGTTTTTTGTGGATGGAGCTTTTGACGACGAACTGGTCGTAGAGGACGCTTGGATCCCCATGATCACAGCCGATGGACAAAAGCTGGAGGGAAGGGTCGTGAAGGTGAATGAGCACAATGTGGAGATGGACTTCAACCACGACCTGGCGGGTGAGGCACTCCACTTCATAGGGCACGTCGCCGAGGTGAGCAAGCCCACCGAAGCAGACTACAAGCGACTGATCCCCCACCACGAAGGATGTTGCTGCCACGATCATGAGCATGAGCATGAGCACAATCATGATCAGCACTGCCATGACCACAAGTGTGGCTGTGGATGCGACCATCACAAGTAACCTTTTAGGACCCAAAACACCATGACAGCCAACCAACCAATAAAGACGCAAACCGAAAACTCGCACAATGAACCCTGTACAAACGGGCATCATGAGCACCACAACGAACACAAGCACAAGCATCATGAGCACGGACATGAACATGAACATGAACATGAACATGAACATGGACATGAACATGAACATGAACATGAACATGGTGAATCGACACATACCGTGCGGAGGATGGCACTATCCCTCATACTCATGGCTGTCTGCATTGTGCTGGACATGCAGGGTATATGGGCCGACGATTCATGGATACGGTTGGCCGGGTACCTACTTTCGTTTTTGCCGGTCGGACTGCCGGTGCTGGTCGAAGCCGTCGAGATCACACGAGGAGACACCTTTTTCAACGAGTGTACCCTGATGTTCATAGCCGGCATGGGGGCCTTTTATATTAGAGACTACAAGGAGGCCGTAATGCTGATGTGCTTGTACGCACTGGGAGAGATCTTTGAGGGCAAAGCCGTTGAGAGTACACGCAAGAGTATCACCTCGCTGATCGACAGCCGGTCCGACACCATCCGTGTATGGACAGGGACGGACTACAAGGAGATGAAGACCGAAGAGGTGCCGGTGGGCTCCATTGTTTTGGTTCAGACCGGTGACATCGTGCCTCTGGATGGCAAACTACTTGGCGATCAACCTCACGAGCTAGACCTCTCGGCACTTACCGGTGAGAGCATGCCCGTGACCAAAAACGTAGGCGATGAGATCCTGGCCGGCAGTGTCAGCCGAATGGGAGCCTTCCGAATAGAGGTCACCAAACCCTATGGCGAGAGTACCCTGTCGCGCATCATGAAAATGAGCGAAGAGGCAGCACAAGAAAAGCCCAAAACCGAACTATTCATACGTCGCTTTGCCCGAGTTTATACTCCGATTGTGTTTAGCCTGGCACTCCTCATCATAGCTATCCCTTACCTATTTCAGGG
>CAMYAB010000007.1 GCA_947253625.1 uncultured Porphyromonadaceae bacterium
CCAGGAGTCGCATAACAGGTCGGTAAAATCTGAACGCCAAAAACAAAAAGAGGTGGTGAAGTGCATAGCACTTCACCACCTCTTGCGGTCTGGACGGGACTCGAACCCGTGACCTCCTGCGTGACAGGTATTTGAAAGACCTCGTAAGTGGGTAAAAGTGGGATGGTTACGATTGAGTGGTGTTTGTTTGCTCTTGGTTTGCTCTTTTTCGGGCTGTTTTGTTCTTGTTTTATAGTTGGTGAAAATCTAATGTACTCGGAATCAGAGTACTTTGAAAGTGTTGCTTTTTCTGGGAGTTTTAACCCCGTCGATTTCGATGGGGTTGGATTACCTATTTATCTTTAGTTGGTTGTATGTCATTTTGGGATTTAATCCTTGAAATTTCACGGTCAAAGTCTGATAGTATTTTTTGTGTTGGATTGAAAAGGGCATACTCATTCGCAGCTTTCTTCTGTGCTTGAGCCATTGATATTGAGCCTTTGTCAGGAAGTATTTTGTATCGTCTAAACTGGAGGAATGCATCTACGCAGTTTGCAAATTCCGACATCGTGAAAGTATTTTCTCTTTCTATTATATCCTCTATATAGTCAAAGAAACCCGACACGGAACGCTCCAAACGCCTTATCATATTCTCTGATAAGTAATTTTTAGCCACTTTTACGTCAGACTTGAGAATGCGCCCTGTTGGTGCATTTTTCCAAGTTGTGAGTCCCATGTGTTCTTGCTTATGGTCAGCTTTGGAATAGATTATTTCTGCTGCCGTTTGTCCTGTAATAGCGTAATGAAACTTGTTCTGTACCATGGCATAGAAATCTTTGGTTATCTGAGAGTTAGTTTCATAGTCTATGCTACATTCAGCAAAAATGTCTGTTATTTGCAACCATATTCTGCGTTCGCTGGCACGAATTGAGCGAACTCTTTCTAATAGCTCCTTGAAGTAATCTTTACCAAACGTTCTGGTGCCATTTTTTAATCTGTTGTCATCAAGGACAAAGCCTTTTCTGATGTATTCATTGATGGTCTTTGTCGCCCATTGACGAAAACGAGTAGCCTTTTGTGAGTTCACCCTATAGCCTACGGATATAATAGCATCAAGATTATAAAAAGTCAATTTTCGTTGCACTTGTCGAGAGCCTTCTGTTTGAACTTGTAAGAAATCCTTACAAGTTCGATCTTCTTGTAATTCACCTTCTTGAAAGATGTTCTGTAGGTGTTGGGTGATGTTTTGTGTCGTTGTGTCAAATAACGTAGCCATTGATTTTTGTGTTGCCCAGATGGTTTCATCTTGTATAATAGCATCAATGGCACCCTTGCTCTCTGGTAGGTTATAAATTAGATACTTAACTGTGTTATTATCCATAGTCTTATTTGGCCTGTCTGTTGATTAGGTCGGTAAGTGTGGTGGTTACATCTTGAATCGCTTGATGCAGCCGTAGACAACAAAGAGGCTGACGATGTCGTCGCCTAGTATCTCAAATGGTGCGAATCGGTTTTGGTCGGGGTTGGCGCTTTTGCAGAGGAAGTGCTTGACGCCGTCTTCGTCTATGGAGGTGAGGGTGAGGTATTTTAGGGTGCGGTCGCCGTTTCGGGTGACGATGAGGTATATGTCGCCGTTGGAGATGTAGCTTTCTTTCCACTCCTTGAACATCACTATGTCGCCGTTGGATATGCGTGGGTACATGCTGTCGCCTACTGCGGGAAAAGCCACGCAGCCCTCAAAGCCCCGTATGCTCATCACTTCGTACTGCAGGTCATCGTAGGATGGGTTGGGCATGTTTTCGATGTGTGAGGCTGTGATGGGGATGTTTGGGTAGTAGCGCACGCCCTTGCTTGGGTCTATTGGTTGCTCCAGCTCTCTGTCTTGTGAACCGCTTTCATCCACCAACATCTCGCCTTCGCCGGTCAGGAGCCAAGTCCTATTTAACTCTGGAAACGACTTCAGAAGATCTTCCATCTTCTTGGATCCCATATCTCCTTTGAAGTTTTTCACATACCCCTGAGACAAGCCCGCTTTTTTCTCAAACGCATTGACTGTCAGTCCTGTATGGTCTATAAACTCTAGTAATCTTTCTTTCATAATCCAAGGCACTGAGTTAAGTTGTTATTAAGTTCTTCCAAAAAAACTATTGTTTTATTGGAAAATCTTCCTATCTTTGTCTCAGTAACCAAGTGAACGAGTTACGAACCGAGGACAAAGTAAAAAGAGTAGGTGCTTTTTGGGAAGCCCTACTTCGACAACTAATTCTAACGGCTCTAAAGGTACATACTCTTTTTCAGTCCTCCAACTTTTAATACTTAAAACAGAATGTGATATGAAGAAGATCGAAAGACTAACACTTGATGTATTCAATGCCATCCCCGTGGGTGGCGAGCAGACGTTCCGCCTGCCGGATCGCAACACGGTCTACAACGCCAGATCCTATGCCTATCAAATGGCAGGTCGGTATGAGTATAAGATCTCTACCAGTCTCGATTTGGAGAACTGTGCCATCACCATCAGAAAGGAGAGACTATGACGACAACGGAACCTAACGTGAAACTGAATGATCGGTACTCGACCGCTCAGGTGGCGGAGCTACTGGGGGTGGATGCGTCCACGGTGCGGAGGCACACGAGGGCAGGGTACCTCAAGTGCGGATACTGGAGGCACAACGGCCGGAGATTCTACACCGGACGAGAGATACTGAGGTACTACTGTGCGCAGATGTAGCAAACAACAAACAACAACAACAGGACTATGAAAAAAGTACTACTACACCGCCTGAAGCTGGAGAACTTCAAGGGGGTACGGAATCTGGAGGCGGACTTCACCCCCGACACGGTCACCGAGATACGAGGGCGCAACGGCTGCGGGAAAAGCACCATCTTTGACGCCTTTACCTGGTGCCTATTTGGCAGAGACAGCCATGGAGCCGCCAACTTCACCATCAAGACGCAAAACGAACAAGGCGAGCCCATCCACAAGCTCACGCACGCCGTAGAGTGTGTGCTCACCGTAGATGGGGAGCGCCTGGAGATACGCCGGGAGTACCGGGAGCTGTGGGTGACGAAGCGCGGAGAAAGCGAAGAGACCTTCCAAGGTCACGAGGAGAGCAGGTACGTGGGTGGGGTACCGTATACGCAAAGAGACTTCACCGCCAAGATCGAGGAGCTCATCAACTATGATATTTTCCAACTCATCACCAACCCCCGGACGTTCCTTGGCTTGTCGACCGATGACAGGCGAGCCCGGCTCGTCGAGATGGCGGGTATCGAGACCGACCTCGAGATCGCCAACCGCCTAGGGGATAAAAAACTAGCCACCGCCCTCCGGACAAAGACCATCGCAGAGCTCACCGCCGAGCGCAAAGCCAGCGCCACGCGCATAAAGCAGGACCTCAAGGGTATGCCCCAGCGTATAGAGGAGGCGGAGCGAGCCATCCCGGCGGAGCCGGAGGACGAAGAGGAGCTCGCCAGACAACACTATGACCTACAGCTCAAGCGAGCAGAGCTGAACGCCAAGCTCGAACGCTCCGAGGCGGTGGACAGCGAGCAGGCTATGCAGCTACTCAGCATGAGAGGAAAGGCAATCGAGCTCAACCGGGAGCTTCAGAAGGTACAGACACTGGCCGATGAACTCGCCACGGCAGGATGGCGCAAGGAGCGGGAGGCGCAGCAGGAGCTCCAAAAGCGGGTGCGACAACTAAAGAACGCCATCCCAAGGCTACAGGACGAGCTGGAGAGAGAGCGCACGCAGATCGTCGAGCCCACAAAGAAGCGCATCGAGGAGCTGAGAGCCCAGTTTCAAGAAATATCATCACGCACCCTAAGTATAGAGCTCACCGGCATTTGCCCCACCTGTGGGACGCCCTACACGCCGGACAAGCTGGATGAGCTCAGGGCGCAGGCACAAGCGGACTTCAACGCTCGCCAAGCCAGGGACAAAAAAGAGCTCAACGCCGAGGGCAAGGTGCTCAAGGAGCGAATCGAGGGCGCACTAGACCGCATGGCCGAAAACAACGAAGCCATCCGGGAGGCACAAGAGGAGCTCCGGAGCCTGCAGACGAACCCGCTACTCATCAAAGACCTAGGCGAAGCGCCCAAGCGTACCACCGTCACCGCCAAAGAAGAGCGCCTCCAAAAAGAGATCGAGGAGCTCCAAAAAGAGATCGAGGAGAAGCAGCAGGAGACCACAAGCGACGCCACCAAGGGTCTCCGGGCAGAGCGGGACGCCGTACAGGCAGAGATCGACAAAGTATTGCAACGCAAGTGGGACGCCCAGAGAGCCACCGCTCAGCGTCGGCGGGTACAGGAGCTGGAGGAGCAGCACCGGCAGCTCAACCAAGAGCTGGCAAGTGCAGAGAGAGACCTCCGGGAGATCGACGACTTCCAAAAACAGCGGATGGCAATGGTCGAGGAGGGGGTCAACTCCCTCTTCCACACCCTCACGTGGCGAATGTACCGCGACCAGGTCAATGGTGGCCAGACGGAGGTTTGCGAGCCCCTGATCAACGGCGTGCCCTACAGCGACGCCAATAACGCCGCCCGTATCAATGCCGGTGTAGACATCTGTAGAGCCATAGGGGTACACCAAGGGGTGCAGGCCCCCATATTCATAGACAATGCGGAGGCGGTCAACAAGATACTACCTACCGAAGCCCAGCAGATCCACCTCGTGGTGACAGCCGGAGACCTAGAGATTTTACAACCCTAAATACCGAAAGAGACACATGAAAGAGAATATAAAACTTGGAGCAGTGATCCTAGAGCTCGGGCTGGCTCTGGTCCTATTCATTGCAGGCGTGATCAGCCTGATGGCGATGCCCGTCGGCGACTTGTCGCTGGGTGTTTGGACGCTCTACTTGCTGGGGTCCAAGGTGCTGGCGGTGGTATGTATAGCGGTGGCGGCAGTCCTACATAGGACGGCCTCGAAGACCTACGATGGTATAGAGTATTGAGCCGGGAGCCATGAAGAAAGAGCGAATATATATCAGCGGAGCGATCAGTGGACGCCTGCCGGAGGATGTGTGCGAGGACTTTGAGCGAGCCGAGGCTCGCCTAGGGGCGATGGGCTGGGAGGTGGTGAATCCACTTGCCAACGGACTGACCGAAGCGCACACGTGGGAGGAGCACATGCGAGCGGACCTACGGTTGCTCTTGGACTGCGACAGGATAGCCCTGCTACCGGGCTGGGCGAGGAGCCGAGGTGCCTCTTTGGAGTGGCGAGTGGCTCGTGAGCTGGGAATGCCAATAATCTATTTGTAGAAAAACAACCATGAAAGAGAGTAAAGAGCTAAAGGTGACCGACCTGAGGATCGGTGACACGGTGCGGATCAAAGGAGCCAAAGGAGAATGCACGGTGACGGGTATATTTTGGCGCCTGGGAAATGACCTGACAGACGCCACTCTGTCTCTGGACTTTGAGGAAAACATGGGGGATGCTTGGCAAGTGAATCTGGACGAAGTGGAGAAAGTAGGGGGCAAGTAATCAACAACCAAACACAGAAGAGAGCTATGAAAAAGGACAAACGACAAGAGATAGCAAAGCTGACAGATGAGATCGGAGAGAGTGTCTCTATGATTGAGGATCGGATGAGTGATGTAGACAAAGCCACGGATAAGGTCTTCGACAAACTCTCCGAGATAGAGCGTCTCTTGTGGAAAATGGAGGAAACGACGGTCGAGGATGTGACGAAGATGACAAAGCTCTACAGGCGCATGCGCCAGGCGCAAAGGAAGGGTGACGAGGCCTTGGCGAAGATAATCACGTGTCAGATCGACTTGCTACTGGGTCTCTAAAGACAGATGGGACGAGGGTGAGTGGATGAGGAGGAGCCCCCCCACAGAGGTGGACGGGCGTGTCGGTGGCCGGGAGCGGGCAGTTTTTTTAGTTTTTGTTACTTGGTCGTTTTTATTGCTTTGCCCGTATGGCCACCCCACACCTCCTCTCCACTCTTCCACCCTGTCTTTTCGACGACAAAAAGGGGGTGCGACCAAATGTACATATGAGCAGATCCAAATGTACATATGAGCAGATCCAAATGTACATCTGGTGGGACAGGCTCACTTCTCTCGAAAAATTTCCCCGACCGATCGGGAGAGGTGAGTGTTTTAGTGAAAAGGATTCGGTAGGGGAAGTATTTTAATATCAACTGTTTATGAAGTACAGAATCGTACAAAAGAAGGGGCTCGTCAAGGGTGGCGAGCGAAAGCCTATGCAGGTGGCCTCTCAGGTGAACCATGGGCGAATCACGACCCGATCCATTGCGGAGGAGGTGGCGCAGATCACCTCTCTAGGCCGTGGTGATGTGTACAACGTCTTGTCCACTCTGTCGGACGTGGCTATGCGCTATGTGTCGATGGGGTATTCGGTGGAGCTGGGCGAGATGGGGACCTTTACGCCCCGACTGTCGGCTAAGGCCGTACCGGCGAATGAGGTGTACGGCCGTGAGCATATCCGGGGCGTGATGGCACGCTTTACGCCGAGCGTGGAGCTGAAGGCGGCCTTGAAGGCGGTGACTTTTGAGCTGGAGGAGACTGAGGAGGAGAAGCAGAAGCGCAAGGCCTCCAAGGCAGGTGGCACTTGCCCCACCCCCTCTCCGGGCCATGAGGAGGGCCCCTCCAAGCCCAAGCAGGAGGGTGGCAACCTGTAGTGGATAGCCGGCACCGTCGGTGGCTCTTGCGGAGCCACGCTCAGCCTGTCGCCACCGGCGGTGCCTTTCCTTTTTTTTCGACCAACAAACACTCAAAACGAAATGACACAGCTACAAGCAACCAACCCACAACAGACCGCCAAGGCCCCGAAGCCCTCGGAGCTCATGCAAAACGCACTCAACATGCCGGCGGTACAAAAGCAATTTCAAAACGCTCTGGGAAAGAAAGCAAGCGGTTTCCTCACCTCCGTGCTCAGCCTCTACAGTGGCGACACCAACCTCAGCAAGTGCGAGCCGGGACAGGTGATAGCCTGTGCCCTCAAGGCGGCACAGCTCGACCTGCCGGTAGACAAGCAGCTCGGCTTCTCGTACATCATCCCCTACGGCAACAAGCCCCAGTTCATCATGGGGTACAAAGGCTACATCCAGCTGGCCATGAGGAGTGGGCAGTACCAGACCATCAACACCGACCTGGTCTACGAGGGCGAATCCACCGGCTACGACAAGCTCTCCGGTATGCTACGCCTGGACGGCGAGAAGACGAGCGACAAGGTGATCGGTTACTTTGCCTATTTCAAGCTGATAAACGGCTTTGAGAAGCTGTTCTACATGACCACCGAGGAGATGGCGCAGTACGCCCTACGTTACAGCCCGAGCATCAAGCGCGGCACCAAGCCCGAGACGCTCACCGCACTGGCGGGCAAAGGAGCATCCGGTGGCGGAGTGGGGTGGTTCGGAGACTTTGACAGCATGGCCAAAAAGACCTGCCTCCGACAGCTCATCAGCAAGTACGGGATCCTGTCCATCGAGATGCAAGACGCCGTCCTCAATGATACAGACGAAGCACCGGCTGGAGACGACCAAACCCGGGAAAGTATCATCAACACCTCCCAAGTGATCGACGTCCCCTTTGAGGAAGGCGAGGCAGACCCCAAGCCTAGAGACGAGGAGCCGGGAGACGCTACCGTCACAAGCGAAATAAAAGACGAAAGCGATGTCGAAATGGAGTTTTAGCAGGATTTGATGGCCGGGGGTGGGTAACACCGCCCACCCCCTCTTTTTTGTTTTTTTTCGAGACATGATATTCAACGTAGTAGCAACAGGGAGCTCCGGCAACTGCTATACCCTTACGAGCTCAACCGGGGAGATCCTCATCATCGAGGCCGGCATAAGGTACGACCGCATACTCAGGGCTATCAACTACGAGCTGCAAAGCGTCGCAGGCGTCATCATCAGCCACCGCCACGGCGATCACGCCCAAGCCCTAAAGAAGTGCCAGGAGGCAGGTTTGCATACCTACATCAACCAAGACACCGCCCGGCACAAAAGAGCGCTAATACCGCACTATACGCACGTCATTAGGGACAGTTTTTGGGTGGGTGGCTACTACATCACCCCCCTGGAGGTCACCCACGATGTGCCGTGCCATGCGTTTGTGATCACGCACCGAGAGCTCGGCAACCGCCGACTGGTCTTTGCCACCGACTGCGTGACCTTCCCCTACCGGGTGCAGAATGTTGCTTTTTTTGCCGTCGAATGCAACTACGACGACAACACCCTCCAATACGCCATCGACAACGGCATAACCCACCCACAGGAGCGCCACCGCCTGGAGTGTAGCCACATGGAGCTCCGGCAGACCATCCAAGCGATCAACCTCCAGCGAGAGGCGAGCCGGGACACCCTGCACTCCGCCCTACTTATCCACACCTCAAGCCGACACGCCACCCCCTCGGAGATGATCGACCAAGTAGAGCGAGGGACGGGGATACCCACGTACGTAGCAGAGCCAAAGCAAGTGTATGAACTATGAGGGACGAAATGACCGAAAGTGAAAGGGTCGAAATCATGACCGAACGCGCCTTCATCGAAGCACGCCGAAAGCAGTACCTCATCCACCTCTGGGAGGTCAACAGCCCACACTTCTCCCGGGAGCAATGCATCCGAATCATCGCCCCAAGGGCAGGCTATACGTACGACGGAGCCAAAGACGCCCTGAGGAAAATGGGCTACTACTCAAACAATAAAGACCGTAAAAAACAATGATACCCACCAACGGATGGATCAAGCTCCACCGACAAATAACCGACTGGCAACACTGGAGCAACCCCAATGTGCTGGCCACCTTCATCCACCTGCTCACCATGGCAAACTGGGAGGACAAACAGTGGCAGGGCCTAACCATACAGCGCGGCCAGCTCATGACAAGCCAACCAATTCTAAGCGAAGAAACGGGTATTCCACGCACAACTTTACGAAGGGCGTTATCCACACTTCAAGATACTGGAGAAATTAAAGTGGAAGTCGTACAAATAGGCAAAAGGAAAGAGCAGACCTTAATTACTGTACTTAATTACGAGGCCTATCAAGGAGATGATGAAATGCGTAAAAGTGATGGCAAAATACACAATTGCACGGCCAACGAAATGGCCAACGGACGGCCAACGAACACGGCCAACGAAATGGCCAACGGGAAAGCCAGTCTACAAAACGGATTTGAAGGGGTTGATACTTCTAGTGTGGCCAACGAGAAAAATATTGCACACCACGGTGGGGTGGCCATGACTAAAGAATATATAAGAAGTAATAAGAATAATATATTAACAACAACAACGCGCGAGCGCAAGGAAAACGAAAACGAAAAAAAATTAGATGGAGGCCACAGCCAGGTAAACACGGAGAAACAGGGAGAAAAGAAAGAAAAAAATTGCGCGAAAAAAGAAAGAAAAGAAACAGACGATTATACGGAGCTCAGAAATAACAACTCAAGAATCGTCGCAGGTCTCAAGTCGAATGTCGCTTGGGTCAATGATACCGCCACAATTTGCAAAACGAATCCTGCCCTGGTAGTTGACAAGCTGGCAGAATTCGAGCTCAGCAACAACACAAACTTTCATGCACTTGAGCCGGACACAGCACCGCGGCACTTTGTCAAGTGGCTACGACTATCCACCGACATAGACAGCCGGAGGAGCAGGGCACGGCAAAAGGCAACACGAAAACCGACCCCCCAAGCCGACAAAGACCCCAACGCCGCCTGGAGGAATCCACAAATCCAAGCCATGCTACAGCGAAACCGAGAGGAATCGGCACGACAGCTCCGAGAATTTAGAGAACGACAACAACTACTACAAGCACAAAAACAATGAACGCAAAAGAACTAATGGCAATGCTGCAGGATCGGGGACGACTGGTCACCATCCAAAGAATACCCGCCGGCATCAAGACCGAGCAGGTGATGAGCCTAGTGGAGGAGATAGGCAGGCAGTACACACCCCTCTTCACCATCGACACCGACAACTTCAGAGCCTACACCAACGCCATCAAGTGGCTACTTGCAGACCCAACCATGGAAGCAGACCACCCCAACGGCAACCACACCATCCCGGGCGACCTGTCCAAGGGGCTCCTTGTCAGCGGCACCACGGGCACCGGCAAAAGCCTACTCCTGGAGATCCTCGAAGCCCTCGCAACCCTCCTGCAGCCAAAGATGATGACCTACCACCGCCCCACCTACGCACAGGGAGGGGAGACAGCCGGATACCGAGAGGTGCCCCTACTTTGGAAAACATACCGGGCAGACAGCATCACCGACGAGTACCAGACAAACGGCGAACTCGACAAATTCAAGAAAGCCCGGGTGATAGCCATACAGGACATGGGCACAGAGCCGACCGAAACACTCTACATGGGGACGCGGGCAAACGTCATGCGGCAGATCATCGAGCACCGAGCAGACGACAAGGGGCTCATCACGCTCGTCACAACGAATCTCACCCCGGATCAGTTCGCAACTCAGTATGGGGAGCGGGTGCGGAGCCGCCTCTTTTCGATGTTTAATTTCCTGTATTTAGGAGGACGAGACCGCCGCCTCTACTAAACGATGGGGGATGACACTTTCAACAAAAAGCCCATTTTTGGGGTCATACGTTCGTTTCTGTGAGGTTTTGCCCGAGAAACGAATAAGACCATAGGACGAAAATAAAAACGCAAGGAAACGCAAATATGGAAGTCGGCGACAAAAGACTAAAATCAATCGAATACCCGGACGATGAAAAACGAGGAGAGTAGGATCCAGCAGGCCTGTGTACGCTGGTTTAGATTACAGTACCCCCGTCTGGTCCTTTTTGCCATCCCCAACGGTGGCAACCGCAACGCCGTCACAGGGGCCATCCTCAAGTCGGAGGGAGTACTGGCCGGGGTCAGTGACCTCATCCTACTCTACCCGAGAGGGGCGTACCACGGACTCTGTATCGAGATGAAAACACCAAAGGGGAGGCAGCAGGAGAGCCAGAAGCAATTCCAACGACAAGCCGAGGCCGCCGGGTACAAATACATCATTTGTCGCAGTTTGGATAGTTTTGTGGCAGAGATACGGGAGTATCTACACCCTTCGACAGCATGAAGTGGTTTTTTGAGTTTGTTGGATTAGATCACTTTTCATTTTATCCGAGTACTTACCGAGAGTTTCGTTATGGTCCGGTGCCCCCCGTCGAGTAGGCAGGGGGCACTTTTCTTTGTGTGCCTATATTTGCCAAAAAGGCAATACTTTACGACGATTCACGATGGAAAAGAAAACGCAACCCGAACAGCCGAAGACAGCAACAACAAAGCGTAAAACAACCACCCGGAAGAGCCCGGCAACCAAGAGACCGGAGCAAATAACCAAGGAGGCCAAGACTGCCAAGGCAAAAGAGCTGTTTTTCAAAGCGTACGAAGCTAACCTCGGCAACGTCTCGGATGCAGCCCGGAAGGCAGGTATCGAGCGCACGACCTACTACAAATGGATCGAGGCAGACAAGGAGTTCAAGGACAAATGCGACACAGTCATTGAGACGCAGAAAGACTTTGCAGAGAGCATGCTCATGCGGCTCATACGGGACGGAGACTCCGGCGCCGTTCGTTTCTATCTCAGCACCAAAGGACGCGACAGGGGCTACGGTGACAGAGTGGAGGTAACCGGGGCGGAGGGCAAAGACCTAGTCCCAAACATATCCATTCAGATCATCGACGACAAGAAGGACGTAGAGGACAAGGGGTAATGTCAAGCGGAGCCGCCAGCATACAGACAACACCGGTATTTAGAGAGATACAAAATGCCTACACAAACGGGTACACAACAGTATCCGCCCAAGGCGGCGCACGCAGTGGCAAGACCTACAATATCCTTATTTGGATCATCGCCTACACCCTCAAGCACGCCAACACAAAGGTTACCATCGCACGCGCCACACTTCCGGCACTGAAAAAAACAGTCCTGGAGGACTTCAAAGCCATACTCATCAAGCTCAACCTCTACCGTGACAGGAGCCTAAACAAAACGGAGCTTACCTACCAGCTACCAAATGGCAGCTACTTTGAGTTCATCAGCACGGACAGCGAGCAAAAGCTAAGAGGAGGCAAACGGGACATCCTTTTTTGCAACGAGGCAAACGAGCTCACACACATAGCCTGGCAACAGCTCAAAATGCGGACCACGAAGTTTGCAATCATTGACTATAACCCCTCGTTTGGCACCGACCATTGGATTCATTCAGAGGTCAACAACGACGAAAGAACTAGGTTTTTCAAAACAACCTACAAGGACAACCCATTCCTAGAGGCAACCATCATTGAGGAGATCGAGAGCCTAAAGACGAAAAACCCCTCACTGTGGAAAGTGTACGGAGAGGGAGAGACGGCAAAGATAGAGGGACTAGTCTTTGAGGAGTTTACCACTGTGGACGAGATACCAAGCTATGTAAAAAAACAATGGTACGGTATTGATTACGGCTATTCCAACGACCCGACAGCAATAGTACGCATAGGACTACACGAGAGCGATTTGTATATCCAAGAGATAGCATATTATACCCACCTAGGAGGGGCGGATATAATCGAAATACTAAAGGACGCACGAAATAAGTACGGACGGTATAAAATCATAGCAGAGAGTGCAGACCCCAGACTTAACGACGAAATAGCAAACGCAGGGTTACTGATATACCCAGTAAAGAAATATGCAGGCTCAATAAACGCAGGTATTCTAAAAATGCAGGAGTACCACTTCAAGGTAACGAAAGAGAGTACCAATGTCCAAAAGGAGCTTAACAGCTACACGTGGTTAAAGGACAAGGACGGTATCACCACCAACACACCAATAGACTGTTATAATCACGCCATCGACGCAGCCCGGTATGTCGTGCTGAGTGAGATTCTCGGAGCCAACGGCCAAGCGGTAAACGTACGCAGGATAGCCCGCAGGATAGGGAGACTATAAACCACACAGATACACAAACATGATACAGGAGATTCTGAATTTAGACAGTGAGACCGCCATCGTGCAGGAGCTCAAAAATAAAACATTCACCCCGCCAAAGTGGAGCGACCTCGTAAAAGAGTACGACCCCACCAAGCACCCCGTGATGGACAAGAGCAGGTACCCCGACCACCTATCCGACAGTGGGCAGGTGATACCCGTTTCAAGGGTCACGCACGCCCTCCAAAAGCTGGCGGTGGACCGCACCACGGAAATAACCTTCGCAACCCCGGCGAAGCGAAACTACCACCTGGACGAGGAGAACGAGCGCCAAGTAAAGGTGCGCGGGTATATAGAGGGTATCCTCCACAGTGTAAGAATTGACGCCCTGAATCTAGAGCGAGCGCGCTACTATTACGCAGCCTGCGAATTTGCTACCATCTGGTACAGCATCAAGAAGCCCATCTCGTACAACGGGGACAAGTTCATGCAAAAGCTCAGAACCCGCACGTTTTCACCAATGCAGGGTGAGGAGATATACCCCCTTTTCGATGACAGCGGTGACCTAGTCGCACAATCAATCGAGACTAAGCTTAGCGACAAAAAGACTACTTACTTTGACACCTACACAGCAGACCGACACATCCAATGGCGGAGCTACGGAAGCGACAGCCCGAAGCGAACGCTGGACGAGCCAATAACACTGCAAAAAATACCCCTGGTCTACATGGTTAGGCCGCTACCTATTTGGGAGCATACCAGCCCGATAGTGTACGAGATGGAGTGGACGCAGAGCCGCAATGGAAACTACATACAGCAAAACGCCAAGCCCCTGCTCGGGATATTTGCGGACCGGGAGATCGAGGTAGGCGCAGACCCCGAGAGCGGAGACCCCAACCAAGGGCTCGGTGTCTACCAGTTCCCACAGGGGGCGGACGTGCGATACATCACCTGGCAGCAGGCCACGGAGAGCACAAAGTTTCATATTGACGAGCTGCGAAAAAACTTCTTTACGACGTTACAGCTCCCGGACTGGAGCTACGAAAATATGAAAAGCACCCCGATGAGTGGCGAAGCACGCAAGCAGCTATTCATAGACGCCCACCTCAAAGCACGCCGGGAGAGTGGGGCCTGGGTAGAAGCCCTGGAGCGTGAAATAAACATCATCAAGAGCTACCTAAAGCTCTGGCTCCCCACAGAGTGGCACCCGGACATCGACGCCGTAACCGTGGATTATGAGATACAACCATTCGCTATTTCCGAGGAGCGGGACCGCATCGAGAATATAGCACTCGCAAAGAATGCCCGCATGCTATCCACCGTGGAAGCCGTGAAGCGTCTCGGCTGGGTGCGAGACGTAGACCGAGAGCTGGAGCAGTTGAGCGAAGCCGAAAACGCACTACATCAATACGAGTAATAAAGCATAATGGCTAAGAGTAGCATATCCCCCAACCCATTTGAGCGAAAGCACCGACAGCTACTTAATGCAATAGAGAGGAAGATACAACAAGCCTTCCAAGGTTTGCACCTATCAGCAAGCCAAGCCTTGGAGAGTGTCCCCTTTGATAGCATAGACCCGGACGAGGGCTTTGACCTATCCAAGTACCCGACCCTGGAAGCCCAAATAAACAACCTCACAGAGAAGACCCAAAGGGAGATAATCAACAGCATAAGCGAAGCCATACGCTCAACGTACGCCGTAAGCACCGACAAAGCCATAGACCTGGTAAAGCACTACCTAGGCGACAAGGACGGACGGCTATACATCAACACCCTACAAAGGGCAGGAGGAGCGGTAGCCTTTCAAAAGCGGTGGTTCAATAACCACCCCATATCCCAAAAGGTATGGAACATTACCGACCAATTCAAAAGCGAGATAGAGGAGAGAGTGACGGCAGACCTGCTAAGCGGCACACCCGCCGACCAAATAAGCCGAAACCTACGCAACTACCTCAACGAGCCAAACAAGCTATTCAGACGCCAAAGAGGAGCGGACGGAGTACTGAGGTTATCCAAGAACGCCAGAGCCTACCACCCCGGGCAAGGAGTATACAGAAGCAGCTACAAAAACGCCCGACGCCTAGCCCTTACAGAAGTCAACAACGCCTACCGAAAGGCAGACAGCGACCGATGGCAGCAGTTGGACTTCGTTATCGGAGTACGGGTGCAGCTATCCAACAACCACACCTACCGCGACCACAAAGGCCGTCTCCGTACACTCGTAGACATTTGCGACGACCTCAAAGGGGATTATCCCAAGGACTTCGTATTCACGAGCTGGCACCCACACTGCAGGTGCATCGCCACCCCCATACTCAAGAGCCGAGAGGAGATGGCACTAGACCGAGAGCGAATCCTCAAAGGCGAGGAGCCAACCCCAAGCCCACACGAGGTAAAGGACATGCCCGACAACTTCAAGGAGTGGCAAGAAGCCAACGCAAGTCGTATTCAAAAAGCCACAGAGCGGGGTACTCTGCCACACTGGTACCGAGACAACCAAGCCGTGATCGGTGAAGTGCAAATGGAGAGCAAGCCAGAGCTATCTATACTGGAGCGAGCCAAGCAAAGGCACGGCGCCAGAACGCCAGAGCAGATTGAGGGGATAAAGGAGCGGTGGAACGACCGCGCGAAGTGGAACCAAACGCTCGTGGAGATACAAAAGATTAATGCAAAGAGCATCGCATCTCAAAGAGCAAGAGGAATCAAAAATCCAATACCACCAATAGCATACAACGAGGTGAAGCCTTTGCGACACAAATTAAGCGAAAGAGCAATCATCGGTAGATTGTCAGGTGGTGACTTGACAAAGGGGTCTTGCTCATCTCTGGCAATGGCATACGCTGGTAACGTAAATGGATTAAATGTAAAGGACTTTAGAGGGGGTGCAAGTCAAGATTTCTTTTCGTGGTCAAACAACATTTGGACCTACCTAAAGAAGTGTGGTGGTGCCATCGCAAAACAAAAAAGCGGACTTGCAGCCGCAAATGAGTTGTTAGCAACTATGAAAGAGGGTAAGCAATACTATTTCACAGCTGGAAGGCACGCCGCAATAGTAAGACTAAAAAACGGGAGAATGGAGTATCTAGAGTTGCAACACCCTAAAAAGAGAGAGAATGGGTTTCACCTTCTCGATAACAACACCCTTAGAAGACGATTCATGGTGACAACGGGAAGAACGACATTGAGGGCGAGTATGATGCTGGATATAGATAATCTAAATGGCGAGTATTTTAAGGAGGTGATGGGCTACATAAACACCGCATCGACAAAACAGAAAAAGGGGTTATTGGGTATGGCGAAGTGATTACGCACCAAAGAAGTTTTTCCAAAATGGATTTTCCCTATCAAAGATTTCTTTTTGCTCGGAGGTGAGATTGCGAGGATAGTCCACAAAGAGATTGAAGACGGTTTGTTTATCAAATGTGAACAGATACTCACCTATCTTATCAGTCTCAGCCCACCAGATTTTATCATCATCGCCGTCCCTGCAGAACTCCTTAATATAGTCGTAGTCACTTACCTTTTTCATAATCAAAGTATTTGTCGCAAATGTAGTAAAAACAATCAATAAACACACAGCAACAATGGAGCAAGCCGACCCCAAGCCCGCACGAGGTAAAGGACATGCCCGACAACTTCAAGCAGTGGGCGAGGAATAACGGCTCGAGGATTGAGGATGCCGTGGAGCGTGGGAGAGTGCCGTATTTCCTACGAGATAATACAAGGCTGGTGGATAAGGGGTGTGGCACCAACCTTGAACTGCGTTGCTGAAAAAGGATACGGAAAGGATAATGGCAAAGGCAAAAGAAGTGGGAGATGAGGTGCAAGCTACTGCTGAGCGTATGGCTGGCAGGTATGGAGCCACTTGCACGCCTATCAACTACAAGAGTGAGCAGTCTATTATGCGTAAGGTTTTGAGTACTAGAGATAAGAAGCCATATTTTAGTGTTTCCGACCTCAAGGATACAGCACGTACGACGATTATAGTTGATAGGGGACGAATAGAAGGTATAATTGACGAACTCTCAAAAGAGCCGTCCGTTAAGTTATTTCAACGCGATACTGGGAAAAGTGCCGTCAAGAGACAGACGGCAGATAGGTATATGGGCTATACAGGTACGATTGTGAACCTCAAAATGCCAAACGGCTTACTTGCAGAGGTGCAAGTGAACACCCCAAAGATGATATACGCCAAGGAGCCAAGAGAGATTGCAGAGCAACTAATAGGGAAAGAGAAGTGGCTGGAGATAAGACGCGAGACAGGGCTTGAGGGTGGCTTGGGACATAAACTGTACGAGGAGGCAAGAGTACTGAAAAAGGGAGACCCAAGACGTACAATACTAAAGAGAAAGTCAGAGGAGTATTATAAACACTTCCAAGACTAGAAGTTATTAAATTCTTCTTCGGAGACGACTTTGCCAGATAGTGTGCTGGCAAAAACGTCTTCATCGGAAGCTAGGAATTTCTTTGGTATTCCACCTTTGGTCTTTAACAACACACAATTGTCATCGCTTGGGTAATACTTTAGTGCGTAACCCTCATATTCATCAATGATGTACACGATGCGACCTTCCGTCAACCCTTTGTAGACAGCATCTAAGTTATTCATGATATGATTATTTGAAATGAGGAATGTAATATAAACACTTACAAGGTAAAAATGTTAATCTCATTTATTCGTATCCATCCAAAACAGTCCAAGTCTTTGCGAATGTATCATATTGCTCTTTGGTGATAGGCTCTAAAAGATTATATCTACCATAGGACGGGATACCCCACGCCTCATCATCTTCCTTGCTAACAGGACCATACCCCTCATAAGGCATATCAAGAGATTTTTTATACCTACGACCTTGCTCGTCTTCACGAACTACGGCATCAGCTTCGTAATTGTAGAAGTACTTCATTTGTATATGTATGTGTAATGGATAAAAAAGAAAAGAGCCACTGGTCAACCACACGCATCCCACCGTCTTGTTTCATACGCCATACTGTAGATAGTAAAGCCTTGTCCGTTGCGTGGCTCTTTGATTGCACTACAAATATAGTAAAAACAACGATATGGAGGTCATGACGAAGCCCCGACGAGGTAAAGGACATGCCCGACAACTTCAAGCAGTGGCAAGAAGCCAACGCAAGTCGTATTCAAAAAGCCACAGAGCGGGGTACTCTGCCACACTGGTACCGAGACAACCAAGCCGTGATCGGTGAAGTGCAAATGGAGAGCAAGCCAGAGCTATCTATACTGGAGCGAGCCAAGCAAAGGCACGACGCCCGCACGCCCGAGCAGATTGAGGGGATAAAGAAGAGAGCTTGGACACGTGAAATGAGTAGGAGGGCACCACACTACAGCGAGGCGGAAAGAAAGGCGCTAGCAGAGCATTGGATAGACGTGGAAAAGGAACTCGGAATAAAGAAAGGAAGAATGATGAGCATTGAGGAGGCGGACAAACAAAGTGCAAATCCAAACTACCTCAAAGGGCATGAGTACGAAATAAACTGCCAAACATGCAGTCCGGCTTATGTGTTGAGGGAGTGGGGGTTTGACGTGAAGGCAAAAGGAAATACAGCTGGGAGTTTGTCTGAATACCTATCACGCCAAAAGTCATTTACAGCTTGGAAGAACATCGATGGGACGGACGTTAAGCCCATCTTCCAAAGAGAGTGGCTAGATAGCAAGAATTACAAGAGGATGACAGAGAAGAGGTGGAAGGAGTACTTTAATGAGGCGTGTAAAGAGGATGGAACGTACCTTTTAACAATAGGCTGGAAAGGCGGAGGAGGCCATGCAACGATACTTAAGAAAACAAAGGATGGGCTATTCTACATAGAACCACAATTATACAATAAACGTGTGGGTGCTAAGAGGCCGATATCCGAATTGTGCAAGGATGGTGCCCAACAGCCAATAAGCACAAGGGGAATCCTAAGAGTAGACAACAAATTGTTTGTCTCCAAGTATTTAGAAATCTTTGATAAGTGAGTTTGCTATGTTTAGAGCATCAAAGCCAGTTATCTCAGTTACCACCTTCCCATCATAGAGATACACAAACGGAAAACCGGTATCGCAGCCCCTAATTGCAGAGTAGTATGCTGATGAGCCATTATACTCACCTATATACTTCACAAAACCACCCTTGACAGATAGAATGTGATGAGCTTTTTCAACCACTGGAGATGGTATTTTACTTACCTTTTTCATAATCAAAGTATTTGTCACAAATGTAGTAAAAACAATCAATAAACACACAGCAACAATGGAGCAAGCCGACCCCAAGCCCACACGAGGTAAAGGACATGCCCGACAACTTCAAGCAGTGGCAAGAAGCCAACGCAAGTCGTATTCAAAAAGCCACAGAGCGGGGTACTCTGCCCCACTGGATTAAAGACAATTGTATACCGAATGCCGATGGCTCTCTATTTCCATTATTTGGTTACCCCACACAAACAGCAAGGCTAAAAGCATTCAAAGCAAAAGCAAAGGAGATGTGGCAAGGCAAGAAGTTTAGAGATGAGATAACCATCACTAATAAAGGCATAAAAGAGTGGCTAAACCAACCACACAAACACAAAGCAGATAAAGATAAAGCGATATTTCAAATTGACGAACTATTAAGCAATGCAGAGTATAAAGGGTGGGTTATTGACAATCATAATAGCCAGCTCAAGTCAAGGATTTACGAGGTGAAAATAGGAGGGGAACCAAGCTATTTAATAGTGCGAGAGTTTGCGTGGGGAAGACAGCTGCACAGCGTAGCAGACAGCAATAGCATATTAAAACATATAAAAGACCGCCAATGAGTAAGTGCTACATGCGGAACTACAGTCCGCACTGCAAATACCATCAGCGATCTTTATATTGCAAAGATAGTAAATAAAATCAATAAACAACCACAGGAGATTACAGCTATTTACAAGTCAATGAACTACACTGAACTTTTAGAATCCGCCCCGTTTTCTTCATCATAAATAGGAGGAAACATTCCCTTCATTAATATGATTGCCAGACCTATCACGTTTATAGTAGTGGTAGATAACAAAGTGACGATAATAGCATCCGAGAGCTTAAAAACATAAGTGCAACCCGACACCTCAATACTTACTCCGAAAGCGTGGCAGATAATAATCAACGCAACCACAGCGAGATAGGTGCATGTCAACTTAATAGCCCACCTCTCTAGCCGTCTACGAGCCTTCGTGTTTTCAACCAGCCTATGAAGCTTCAAAAACTCCTTTGTAGCACTTATGCTATCCGTGTCACTAGCCGAGCTATTTTGAATCAAAGTGATGACGGTATCAAGCAATGGTAGATACTTTTCAGTTTGCCTATTTGGATTGCTAAAGAATCTTTTGACCAAATAGAATACCTTATACCCACCATGTCTTTTCCAAGTAAGGTTCGTGATGTCTACTAGGTCACAATTGTTCGCGTCTTGCTCCACGCTATCAACCATACTCTGCAAGTCCTTATCCTCCTCGCCCATATTTTATTTCTTGATCGATTGCCCAAAAAAAGAGATGATTAGTTCGTCGCTTATCTCCTCCCCCCACTTCCCTTTATCTGTGCCATTTTCACCATATACCGTCTTATGCCAAGGACTACCCGGCCTATGGCTCCACTCCGTCAGGCGTGACGCACTCCAAGTATGAAACCTAGCAACAACAGTAGTTAAAATATTAAAGAGAGACCTATCCTCTCTTATCATTTCCAGGACAGACTTTTGGATAGAATTGTCGTTATAAGAATACAGACGATACACTCGGGGAAACACAGGGCCAAAGGGCCAGGCCTTTGGAGTGTCATCAGAGAAAGGACGCTCTCCATTATGGAGGACAAGGTAAAAGCCATAAGCAATAAACAGCAATTTATTTACCTGTGTTTTATTAAGAGTATGGTAATACTTAGCCATAGACCAATACTTAATAAAGGAAGCAACGTCCACACTCGTTATCATTTTTTCAACACTACAACCACCCATTTTACGACAGAACATAATGTTATTACCTTGCAAAGGTATGAAATAATAGCCAAAAACGACCGTTAGAAGTGACAAAAATAACCCCCAAAGAGATGAACCCGGTACATAAAACACTTACAATGAACACACCAAACTACACCGACCTCCCACTCACCAATATAGAGGAAAACAAGGGACATTTTGATAAGCGGACCCCACTTTTGTAATTACCCGCATATTTGCAATACAAGTTAACCACATACAGCAACTACAAGGCCATGACAAAAGAAGAACTAAGGGAGCTCATCAAGGAGACCCACGCAGGGATTGACGGGGAGGTGCTCGAGTACCTCACCGACAAAATCAATACCAAGGCCGCGGACGACGATGATGAAGCGACCGAGCAGGTGAAAGCCCTAACAGCAACGAGCATAGCACAGAGCTATGCAGACGCCAGAGTAAATCAAGCTCAAAAGAAATGGAGGCGGCAGGCAAAAGAAAGTAAAGACGTGGAGACCACACAGGTGGGAGCCACGGACGAGACAACAGACACCGATGCCACACTCAGGGAGATTCAGGCACTAAAAGAACAGCTCAACACCCTAAAGGCAGAGCGCACGAAGGAGCAGCGCACCACGGCTATAAACAAACTAATTGATACTTTACCCGAGCCATTACGCGCACCCTTCAAGTATATAGAGACCGACAATCTAACCGACGAAGGCTTTACTTCATTTTTGGAAGAGCTCAAAACGGACGTCGACCAAATTACATCTACCCTACCTAAGGGAGGATTCACCCCACCCAGGAAGCCCGGAGTATCAACAATGGAGACTGGGAAGGATGAAGTTACAGATGCAGAGATCGACGAATTAATCAAGTTATCAGACATTTAATTAATCAAGATTATCATGAGTAATTACGCAGACCTATCAAGAGAAGCAGTCCTTAATAGCGACGGGGCGGTTATTGTTAAGCACATCGCCGGTCTACCCGGAGGTAGAACATTGGACTTATCTACTTACAAAAACGAGAAGGACGGTACCGACGTTATCAAGGCTGGTCATCTAATCATTAAAAACAAGACCACCCAAACGGTATCTCCACTAGACATTGATGCCCAAGGGGCCTATGTTGAGGTGCCAGCCACCGCAGAACTCGTTGGAGTGCTGGAGTATGGAGTTACGAAAGCGGAGCCAATCGGAGCTATCTTAACAGCTGGTCAAGTGAATGGCAAGCGACTTCCTTACAAGCTAGCAGATGGCACAAAGGAAAAGCTGCCACGCATTGAATTTCTATACATCTAAAAGGAACCAAAGTTAATCATCATTTAGACCAAAAGAGAAATGAAGGAGTCGTTATTTATAGAGCAGATAAAATCAATCTTTGCACCCTTTGTAAGCAAGGTTTCAGAGGTGGACCCGGAGCAAAAGCAACCACTTTATAAGACCCTACTAACAGAGGAGGAGAGCATTACAGGAGATTTTAACGAGACCCGTATAAGTGGTAATATCGTAGCCAGTGACATTGTAGCACTAGGAAGCCCTTTGCCACTTGCAGAGCGTCCTAGCATTGGTTTGGTAAGAGGTAAAATTCCAAAAATTGGAAAGAAAACCAGTCTAGATGAGCGTCAGCTCAAGGCTATTCAATATATGCTAGCAACGGGTCGAGACCAAACAGAGGTACGCAAGAACATTCTAAATGATACAGTGCGACTTGTCAAGGGTCAAGACCTTAGACTAGAGCAAATGTTGTATCAAGCCCTTTCCACTGGTATTATGCAGACTGGAGAGGATGAGACCGAGGGCACCGCAATTCGCATCTCTTTTAAGCGTGCGGAAAACGAGTTGCAGTCCACAAAGGGATGGGACAAAGCGGACGCCACCCCAATCACAGACCTTTACACTCTATTTGACAAGGTGGAAGGTGAGCAAAAGTCCGTGGGTGTGCTTTATATGTCTAAGAAAGCACTGAATCAAATTCGAGCATCAAAGGAGGGTAAAGCCCTAGTGCGTGACTTCCTAGGTTTGGCAGGTAATACCACTTTGCCAAGCCCAAGTCGCAAGAATATGATTAGTGCATTGGAGGATGAGTTTGCCGTTACCGTGCGAGTGATTGACGGTAAGTTTAAGGTTTCTAACAGCCAGGGCACCACACAGACCATCAATGGCTTTTCCGATGAGTTTGTGGTAGCCGCACCAAGTGGCAAGCTCGGTAGACTTGTATACACTCGACTGCCAGAGGAGGACTTCCCAGTAGCTGGAGTTACTTACGCAAAGGCGGGTAGTTACAACCTCGTATCCAAGTTTGGTAGCACAGACCCGGTTGAGGAGTTTACCGCAATCCAAGCAATGGTTATACCAGTGCTTGACAACACTGATGCTATCTTTAGACTAAAGATTACTGATTAATCTTACCTCGTGTCGTGGGTGTGTGCCACCTTGCTTTCTCTCACCACAGCAACACCCCAGGCGCATACCCACGACACTTTTTAACCAACTAGAGAGCAATGGACGCAAATAAGGTCGCTAGCATCCTAGGAGTAGACATACCAGAGCAGGTCATCAAGCAGACAGCCGAGGGGCTAGAGAACCACCCACAAGGGGGGCTTATTCTGAGGGGGCGGCTACTCATTTGGATAAGCTTACAGCCCAACGTTACACAAGGCGGCATCAGCATTAGCTACTCAGACGCCCAGAGGCTATACTTTCAGAACGAAGCCCGCTCCCTATTTCGCAGAGCAGGAGCCACCGAAGACCTAGCAAGTATGCCCCCACAAGTAACGTATGGATATAAAGGCGACAAGCTATGAACTTAACCAACGGCACGATAGCTATTTTCGCAGAAAAGACCGCCACCGACCCAAGGTTTAAGACCCGAACAACGGTAAGAGGGGCGACCCTTTACGAGGGAGCCACCCAATGGCGTTACCTACAGGAGGACAGAAACACCCCCACGCCCAGCGTACCGAGGGAGACCGCCACTATTGAAGCCCTTATACCCTACACCCCCACGCTACCACCAACGAAGCCATTAAGTATCGAGATACAGACGAACGGACACACCCTGAGAGCCACCGCCCGAATGATCGAACACTTACAGCTCGTACGCAAAACGAGAGTCACCGCCACCCTAAGCCATACCACCACGAATGAGAGTAGACCCACTATTCAGCCAAGCAGAGGTTGAGGCAGAGCTCCGTGAGGGCGTCAGTCGCAAGATAAAAACCATCACCCGAGACCTACAATATGCAGGGGAGGAAATCGTCACCGAAGCGAGGACAGGAGCCAAGACCCTAGGCAAAGACTACAAGACGCAGACAGGCAATCTCCGAAGTTCAATAGGCTATACCATCATCTACCAAGGCGAGACGTTAGCCATAGGAGGCTTTACCCCAATAGCAGGCGGAGAGGAGGGGGCAGAAAAAGGGCGAGAAGTTGCCACCCAATTAGCCACCGAGGAGAGCGACCTCGATACCCTGAAGCTCACCGTAGTAGCAGGAATGGACTACGCCTCACCGCTAAGTGCCAAAGGCTACGACGTACTAGACACCGCCGAGCTTATCGCCCGAGACAAGACCGACGAAATAAAACGAATCCACAGCTTATGAGGTACCAAAACACACTCAGCCCAACCGAAGTTCTATCCCGACTACAGGCGGAGCTAAAAGCCACCATAAAGGAGACCCCGATATATATCGACGGCTTACCAGCCGAGGAGGGTGTAACAGAGTACTACACCCTCACCCACACGGCAGGCGTATTTGGACAAATCCAGCGAGGTATAATCACCCTCATATTCTATGGCGTAGGGCTACACCCCTACACAAGTCGAGAGCAAGAGATGACCATCGCCACCAACACCCTACCACAGAACCCCATAATATGGGAGCCAAAAGACACCCCCACCACCACCTACCTACAGAACGACAACTACACCATAATATCCCAGCGTATAGCCTACCAGTTTACCGCTGATTAATCACTAATTATTATATAACCATTAAAACCCCAAAGATTATGGCAGAAGCAACAACCAAGATGAAAACCGCAGTCATCAAGAAAAGAGTAAAAGTAAAAATTGCGGACACAGCACTAGGATTTGTAAAGGACGGCTCTTGTACTTTCAAGATTGAGCCGGGCGACAAAATCGAACTCAAGGAGGAGGGCGAGGTGATTGTATTTACCGAAGTAGGCAACGCCAAACGTACCCTAACTTTTGATGTTATGTTAGAGACCCTAGACGAACTAGAGGACAACATCAAGCGGGGCGACCTAGTCCTAGAGATAGAGGGACAGAAATCCATTACCTACAAAAACGCCACCGCCATTATCACCAGAGAGTGGACAAACGCCAACGGAGCTATCGACCACTACGAATGCACCCTACCAGAAAAGGGCGTGCAAGGCACCGTATCCGCATGATGAAGTAACCCTGTATAGAAACGAGTGTGGAAACTCGTCAAGGGGATAGGCGGAGTGGGAAAACCCGAAAGTCCACGCCCCTATCCCCTTTATTATATCCAAGGCACCCCCTACACCCCAGCCACACAAAATGCAAAGTATTATCGACACCATAAAACCCACCATCGTAGCTATTTGGGCAGTAGTCCTAACCACCATAGCCCCAACTACCAACGCCCTGATACTACTAGTTATTTTCGCACTAGTCAACGCCTTTGTAGGCTACCAAAGCAACTACATCACGAGACGAGAGAAGTTCAGCCTTTCCAAGTTTGGGAAAGCCTTCGTCCAGCTCCTCTTTTATATGCTCCTCGTCATACTCATACACCTAGCATTCCATCTATTTGGAGAGTACGAAAAAGCCCTCTTCGCCATCAAGGTAGTCTCTTGGATAGCTCTATGGGCGTACACCGTGAAGATACTGCAAAACTTTATGCAGATAAACCCCAACACCCGAGGCGTGCGACTACTGTACTACATACTCGCAGTGAAGTTTGTACCAAAGCTGCTCGACAAGATAGGTATTCAGATATCTGAAGAGGAGCTAAAGAAGAACGTCAACAACGATGTAACCACTACTGATGATGACCGCAAAGAGAACCCCAAGGGGACTGAGGAATAACAACCCCCTCAACATACGACGGACAAGCGACCGCTGGAGAGGGTTGGCGCCCACGCAGAGCGACCCCGCATTCTGCCAATTCACAGCCCCCGAGTGGGGCGTGCGTGCCGCCATTGTGATTCTGCGAAACTACCAAAGGAGGTACCACCTGCATACCCTTAGCGAGATCCTGCACCGGTACGCACCGACGAACGAAAACCACACCGAGCAATACATCGAGCGGGTGAGTACGAGAGCCAAGGTGCAGAGGAATGTCCCCCTGGACCTCACCAATCGTGACCTCGTCTACCGCCTGATCGAAGCGATGTGGCTGGTGGAGTGTGGCGTGCCGGGCGACCCCACGGCCATCCATAAGGGGCTGGACCTCGCAGGGCTATGAAGCGGAGGAGGAAAGCAGCTACCCTGTATGCCGTGGTAGCTCTCGCCGCCTTTCTCCTTGCTTCTCTTTGTGCAGGGTGCAGACCCGGTAAAGAGGCGACAAGGAGCCACACCGCTACGATACAGCAGGGGGTGAAGCTGGAGCGGGACAGCATCCGCCTCCCCTACCTGCGCCACACCGAGCGGTGGTATCTGCCTACCGGAGCCCTGGAGCGGGAGGAGGTATCGGAGCGTGGGGAGCTCGTGCAGGTGCGAGAGCTGGTATGGGACACCCTTTACATTGTGCAGAGGGATACGATAAGGGAGGTGACCACACCGCCGACCGCAGTCGCCACAATTCCGAGCCGTATCAATGCGGCCTTTTGGGGCGTGGTGATTGGTGCCACGCTGGTGGTACTCATTATAGGAGTGATCAAACTTAGAAAGCTATACAGATGACAACCGAACAAAAGGCTGCGAACGCCATTACCCAAGCACCCAAAGAGGTGACTATTTGCGGGACCGCTTACCAAGTGAAGCCCGCCACCTTTGCGACACTCATTGAAGTGGGAGCCATTGCAAGCACTTTACCAAAGACTTTGCCAGAGAGCGACGGCACTGCCCTTGCTTTTGTGCTACAGAATGCCAAGGAGGTATCCAAGGTGGCCGGCATTATCGCCACTCTAGTTATCGGAGTGGAGCCACAAAGAGCGAAGCGGACACTTATACCCAAGTGGTTGCAAAACCGCCTACAAACGAAAAACAGGAGGCAAATAGAGGAGCTTACGCACCAACTGCAAAGGAAGCTCACCCCCGCCACTGCTTATGAAGCCATCACGGAGTTGTTGCCCCTACTGGAGATCGAGCATTTTTTCGGACTTACCACTTTCCTAAACCAGATGAACCTAATGCCCGCCGGGGAAGTGGTAGAGACAACCCCTGGGGTGTGATTGTAGGGCTCGCAACCGCACTCACCACCCCCCCCGATGCGGTCCTATATGACTACAGCTATACCAACCTTATTCTATATGCCCGCAATCTCGTGAATGAAGCGAGTGACGACACCACCACCAATACCCACCAACAACAAATGTCAGATGAAGATATTTTGCTACTATGAGTGAATTAAAATTTAGTGTAGAGCTTGACCTCAAGAAGCTACAACAGCAGGTCGAGGAGGCGAACCGCAAGCTGGATGCCATTTCAAAGAACGCCGAAGCCGGCGCAGAGCGTGCCAAGCGTGCGAGCCAACAAATCACAAGTGCCAATCAAGGCACTGCTAATAGCTTTGACAGAGTGGCAGCGATGGCAAAGAAAGCCTTTGCCGCCTTTGCCGTGGGTGACCTCGTGCGCCAAGTGATCAATGTGCGGACGGAGATGGACAGCCTGGAGCGGAGCTTTGTATCGCTCACGCAGTCCACAGCCAAGGGTCAAGAGCTTACGAGCTGGATGAAGGACTTTGCCGCCAAAACACCATTGACGGTGCAAGGCCTGGCAGGTGCCACCCAGACAATGCTCGGATTTGGGCTAAGTGCAGATGAAGCCAAAAAGTATATTACCGCACTGGGTGATATATCAATGGGTAATCAAGAGAAGCTCAGCTCACTTGCACTGGCTTTTTCACAGATGAGCAGTGCGGGTAAACTGATGGGGGATGACTTGCGACAAATGATAAATGCGGGGTTCAACCCGCTAACAGAGATTGCCCGCAAGACCGGTAAGAGTGTCGGAGAGCTAAAAGAGAACCTGGGCGCTATACCACTGGAGGAGGTAAAGGAAGCCTTTATCAGTGCCACCCAAGCCGGGGGGTTGTTTAATGGTATGCTCGAAAAGCAAGCCGATGGGCTGGCAGGTGTGCAAGCCAAGCTCAGGGGAGCCATAACGGACGCACTCAACAAGATAGGCGAGGAGAACGAGGGGGCCATCAAAGGAGCCGTGAAAGCCACAGAGGAACTCATCAAAGTACTTAGCAAGCTATCCCCACTTATCACGGACGCCGTCGTGGCTTATGGGGCCTACAAAACAGCCCTGGTACTTACCACAGCCGCCGAGAAAGCAGTAGCAACCGCCAAGGCACTGCACGCCGTGCGCACAACCGCACTTGCAAGGGCTCAAATTATGCTTAATAACGCTATCCAAGCCAACCCCTACACAGCAGCCGCCGCCGCACTCGCAGCCATTGCATTTGCCGTTTATAAGCTGGCCACAAACACCACCAAAGCGGAGCAAGCCCAGAAAGCATTTAATGAGAGTATCGCAAAGGGGCAGGCAGATATTGAAAAAGAACGGCTCAATATCGAGCAACTTTTCGCCACACTAAGAAATGCCAAAGAGGGGACAGAGGAATGGACAAAAGCAAGGGACGCCATACTAAACGGATATGGCAACTACCTCAAGGGCTTGAGTGATGAGATACAGACCCTAAAGGATGTCGAGGGTGCTTATAACGCCGTGAAAAAAGCCGCCCTGGAGAGTGCCAAGGCCAGAGCCATAGAAAGTGCCAATGAAGAATCGCAGAGCAGATATTCAGAAGCCCTAAAGTCCGCATTTGAGGGTGTAGACAAGATCATTGATCGAGTAGACGAGAAGCTAGATAAAGCAGGAAAAACAGCACGAGAAAGAGCAGACGCCACCGCAAAACTACGCCGAGAGATGTATGAAATGGTACGCGGTGACAGCAAGAGCATAAAGCTAGAAAAGGGAAGCACTGAGCAGAACCTCTGGAAGAATCTAAATATCGGGGGCGACTTTGCACACATTTACAGCGAGGTAAGTGCCGCAAGGGCTCAATATCAGAAAGAAGTATCAGTAACTCGAGAGCGCTTTGGGACACTAGAGAAGAAAGCAGCCGAGGAGACAAAGATTCATCTAAACACCGTCGCAGAGGAGACCAAAGCAATAACAGCACAAATCAAAGAAAAGAAAAAGCAGGTGGCAGAGCTGAGAAAAGCCGATGCCACAGCTAATGTGTCGCATATCGAGAACCTACAAAAGGAGATTCAAGACCTGCAAAAGAGGAGAGACACCCTCACAGGCCGTGACAGCTCAAAGAGTGGTGACACGAACAAGACCGACCCACAAGCGAAGCTCAAAGAGGAGGTGCAGGCAAGGCGAGTTTATGAAGACTTGCTAAGTAAACAAATTGCATCATCTATTGCAGTACAAACGGACGGTTGGCAAAAGGAGGTACAGACAATCGAGGAGGGCCACCGACTAAAGGTGCAAGCGATTGAGCGGGAGAGGGAGGATTTGTTGATGGCCAGACAAGCAAAGGGTCAAGGGCTCACCACTGAGGAGGAGAGTGGATTTGCCACACGCATACAAGCCGAGCAAACCTTATTGGAACAGTCCATCGCAAAGCGAGTTGATGAAGAGACCAAAGCCAATGAAGAGGTGCTAAATGATTACCTCACCTACCTACAGAAGCGAGAGAACCTAATCAAAGAGGCTGCGGAAAAGGAGGCGCAGATACGCAAGAGTGCAGAAGCCCTAGGAGTGGACCCCACCGAGTATATAGAGGAGCTAAAAGAGCAAACAAATGAAGCCCTTACCGCACTGGATGAAGCCACTGCTCAAAAGCAAGCAACCTACAGAGCGTGGCTGGAATCAATGAGAGACAAGAGCCTAGAGCAACTCAAAATCGCCGCACAGAAAGCCAGAGAAGAGCTGCAGCGACTTAAAGCGGAGGGAAAAGCAGCCGGAAATGAAATCGCAGTGGCAAGCGCCAAGGTTTCAAGCCTAGAGAAGTCCATAAAGGAGACCGAAGCCAAGAGCAACGATGGGTCAAAGAATAGTGAAGCGAAGTGGACCGACCTCTCAACTGTGATTGACACCGCCTCACAGTCCTTTGAGCGAATGGGGCAAGAAATCGGAGGAGTGGCAGGCGAGGTCATCAGCACAATAGGGACAGTGGCAGGAGGAACCACCCAGATAATAAACGGAGTGAAAGCCATAGGCACCACCGCCAAAGGAGCGGCAGGTGCAGTGGAGAAAGCAAGTGCCGTTTTAGCCATCGTCAGTGCCGCATTCCAAATCGGAATGAAAGTCGCTAAGCTATTCAATAATGACAAGCAAAAAGACGAGCAGATAAAAGCACTGGGTGCCGAAATTCAAGACTTGCAATGGCAATTACAAAACGCCCAGAAGCTACAGAGATTGCAATTTGATGCGAGTGGGGCCGTGATTGCTCAATATGGTAAAGAGGTCGCCGGAGTGACTAAAGCCTTGAGTGATGCGCATGCAAGGTCGCTGATTACCATTAGAGAGGGCGAAAGCCTTTGGGCAGCCTTTTCAAGAGCAGGAGAGGAGAGCAACAAAGCGTTTGCCAAAGCCATTGCTACCAGCTATAAAGAGTTGGACTACACCGTAACCCAAGCGCTGGGCGCAGACAAATTCAAGGAGGTAGCTAGACAGATCGACAATATCGCAGAGCAGACAAACAAGCTAAAGCAACAGCAAGAGGCCGAGCGAAGCAAAAAGAAAAGCGACGCCGGAGCGATTGATGGCTACGAGCACAAGATAAAGGAGAATGCACTGAAAGCCCGTGAGATTATCAATAAAGCCACTGATGATATAATGGGTGGCGGAGCTCAATCCATTGCACAAAAGCTAGGTGACGCACTGATTGAAGCTTTCAAGAAAGGCGAGGACGGCGCGAAAGCGTGGGGAGCCACGGTCAAGGGCATTGTATCTGATATTGTGAAGCGCATGCTTATTTCAAAGCTAGTCGAGCAACCAATAGGCCATATCTTTGATAAGTACCAAAAGGAGTGGTTTGGAAGTGATGCTAAATTCAAAGGAATTGACGCAGTTGCTGATTCACTCCCTGGGCTTGCAACGGAGTTGGAAGTCGCCGGAGTTGGGATGATGGAGGCCTTAAAGCACTTATCGCCCGCACTGGAGGGGGTGCTAAAGATTGCAGATGAAGCCGAAGACAAGCGAACAGCCGAACGCAAAGGGATAGCCACAGCAAGCCAGGAGAGTGTAGATGAACTGAATGGTCGTGCCACGGCTATACAAGGGCATACCTACCTAATTGAGAGCCACACACGGGAGTTGAAGATGGTAACGAATAGCATCTTATCGGAGGTGACAGCGATTAGGACGAACACCGACACTCTACACGACATCAAGAAGGAACTTACCACCGTGCGAGGGTCGATTTCTGAAATGCAAGTGAAAGGGATTAAAACGTTATGATGAATGAGATTGCAAAGGGGATTTTACTAAAGAAGCTAAAAGCACAATTCACAGTGCCGGGGCATTGTGGAATGGTGACCCCCGAACTAGACTTTGAAGAGACCGCAAAGCTGATCGAAACCCCTAGAGGAAGCGAACATTGTGCGAAGTGTAATTTGCCAACCCTGGACTTACTCACAGCTCTAAAGAGTGAAGCCCCCGACAACTGGCACATTGAGGCGCCAGAGGTAGAGCTGACAAACCCCGACACCGTGATATTGGCAGGGTCTTATACTGACGCTAAAATCACAGTGGACGGAACGAACGGTGCACACATCATCATGCTACACGGAGCCGGGGCCAAGGTAATAGCTAAAGACCGTGCGGTCGTAGTGATTGATAGAGCGGCAGACACGAAGCTGGAGATTGTCAAAAAGGAAAGCGAAGCATTTATCAATGATAACCATTACGAGCAAAAGCGGAAGTGTTGACCTCGTCAAAGAGCGTGGCATACACGTCGCATTAAGAGGTATTGAGGAGTTTTTGAGCTACCCACCCACTAAGAAGCCAACCACCATTGATTGGTACGAAGTGGACGGGGTGGAGGTGGACCTATCCGAGTTGTACCTAGACAAGCGAGTTGTCAAAATTCCTTTGACAACCGGAGACCTAAATGCTCTCACCAAGCTAGCAAGCGACCTAAAGGAGTGGCAGGTAATGGAGCTAACACACCACACCGGCATAAGTCGGAAAGTGTACTTCGAGAGTGCCACACTAGACAAAGCCAAATTCACTTTGAATTGCAGGTTTGTAGAGTTTGCACCGAAAGCCCCAGAGGGTGCGACACCCAAGACCGTCAGTGGTGATTTTGGAGAGCAACCCACGATAGACAGAAAGCCAATAACGGAGTTTGGATTTCTTCTACTGAAGAGTGACGCGGATAATGTGACGAGAGCAAAGAGAGGAACCATCATCGCAACGAAGTTCGATGACGGCATTACCTACCTAGAGCGAACGACACCTAGGTTTGCCACACGCAAAGCCGTGATGAAGTTATTCTCAAGCGGTCCGAACTGCATTGAGAACTACAAGGCACTCGTGGGTTACCTACTAAAGCAAAAGGAATGCACCCTAAATGGTACGCACAAGTGCTACCTCAATCAAGCAAAAGTTGAGAAGTATCACCAGCCGAACGCCCCCTACATAGTCATGAATTTAGAATTGCAATTGATTTGATTTGATATGAACAGCACCATTACCTTAATAACCCCAAGTGGCGAACACATAACCGTAACCCCCGACGACAATAGTTGCAGGGTCAAGAGCCTGGACGGAAGCGACACCCTAAAGGTTTGCTATTCACTAAAGGAGCCAAAGGAAGTGCCGATTGGCACGACCGCCGTTTACCGTGGCGACACCTACACACTGGAGAGCCAAAGCGACCTACAGATGATGCACACCGAGCTTTACAATTATGCTTTGAAGCTCACCGCACCAAGTGGACGCCTGGCAAACTACATTGTCGCTAATCAAGTGGACGGACGCACCGACTTTCCATTGACAGCCACCCCCGCCGAGCATTTGCAATTGATTATTGACAACCTAAACAGCCGAGAAAGCGGGTGGTCAATTGGTGACATTATCACTGATGAAGCGACCAAGCTAATTCACTATACCAACACCAATTGCAGGAGTGCGCTAGAGCAGATTGCACAGGAGTTTCACACCGAGCTTTACATAGACGGAAAGGTTATTAGCATCGCTACAAACGACCAATTCAAGAGTGACGCACTGCCATTGAGGTATGGCCAAGGGAATGGTTTGTTGTCTGATATAAAGCGAGTGACCGACAACGAACCCCCCATTAGTACTTTGTACGTCGTCTCAAGCGACCGCAATATCGACCCGGCAAAGTACGGAGCCAAGACTTTGAGAATGCCAAAGGGCCTTATAAGTGGTGAATTTGTCACTAACAGCCGGGGCACGTCTGTACGATTCAAGGACGCACCAAAGGGGAGCCCAGAGGGGGTTGCAGAGCTTACACAGATTTACCCGTCACGGGTGGGAGTGGTTAGCAAGGCGGAAAGCCCAAAGGAGGGGTTATTTGACTTTTTAGACAATAGCATACCCGATACTTTGGACTTCAAAAAAGCCACCATACCCGGTCAGAGCATCACTATCATTTTCCAAACCGGTATGCTGGCAGGACGGGAATTGGAGGCGAACTATGTACACAAAGACAGGCGTTTCCAAATCGTGCCCAAAGAAGAGGACGGTATCACTTTGCCGGGTGGAGTATTTGTCCCAAAGGTAGGCGACAAGTACGCCGTTTTCAATTGCGAGCTACCGGATGAGTACACAAAGCAAGCGGAGCGGAACTTACTCAACAAAGCCATTGAACTACTAAAGGAGCGCAACCAACAAAAGGTGACCATCGTGGCGCAAGTGGATAGTCTGTTTGCCAAGAAGCGGTGGAACGAGATAGAGCACAAACTGAAAGTGGGTAGGTGGGTATCATTTACCGACCCCAAGTGGAACCCCACGCCGACACTCATCCAGATACAGAGTGTCACAGAGTGGTTGACAAACCCCTACAGCCCAAAGATTGAATTATCCAATACCCCGACAAGGGGTGGAAAGGTTACCGAGCTAATCAAGGAGGTAATGCAGTCCGAGGTTAAAAGAAGAGAGCAAAAAGAAGCCCTCATGAAGCTCCAAGACCGCACCTACAAGGACACCCAAGCGGTGCGGGAGATGGTGGAGCGACTAAAGCTGGAAGGCTTTAGCCAAGCACTCAAGCCCGAGACCCTGCAGACGATGTATGCCGTCATCGGCTCACCAGCTTTGCAGTTTGAGTTCAAGGACGGAGCCTTTGCCTGGAGCGAGGGCAAGGGCGGTGCCGTGACGATACCCCGGCAGGTGATACGCCGGAGGGTGCCGGGCACGACCCTAGAGCCGGAGCCAAAGACCGTGGAGACCACGATACCCGCACTCACCTACACCCTCAAGGCAGAGGACCGGCAGGCCTACATCTACACCGAGCTAAAGCCCACACCACGGTACGTAGTCAGCACCAAGCCCCTGGTCACCCCCGACCGACTACTGGTGGGGCTACTCCACGGCACCGAGGGGAGCCGAGACTTTACGCCCCTTTACGGCTTTACGGAGATAAGCCCCTCGCACATCGCCACCAAGCTCATCCGCTCACGCACCGGCAACATGCTGATCGACCTCGAGACCGGCACCATCTACAGCGACAGCATAGAGTTTCGCCGTCCCGACGGCAGGCGAACCAACCTCAAGGAAGCTATTGATACCATCCAAAAAACACCGGGACCAAAAGGAGACAAAGGGGAAGACGGCAAGGACGGTCTTCCAGGTGCTCCCGGAAAGGACGCACAAAATGTCCGCCCAAACATTTTGAGAGCAAGGGATATTGTTAATAGAGGAGGCCTCACCTACGACGAGCAAAAGAAAGCCTATATTATACACCCACACGATAAAGGTTGGATGATTTTAGGTGCGAGCAACGGTGATATAATTGCAGGGAAATCACTTGTCTACAGTTACACGTTACGCAACAAGAGCGATGTGGGCTATGATGTTGCTCACCCTTTCAATAGGCGAGCAGATGGAAGGAGTTTGAATGATCTGATCAAGCCCGGGGAAATAGTGCGTATTTACATGCACCGCACAGACAATTACTCTAATTTTATTCTCAACAATGACAAGGCTTTCGCCCCTACAAAAGGGTATATAGAGGTTAGTGAGTTTAAGGTGGAAGAAGTAGAGGATGGTGGACTCCCAATACCCACCGCCTACCTACCGCACCCGGATGACTTGATAGGCAAAGACGGAGCAGGAGTACGTACTAATTTGGTGGATTTGTTCAGTTTTTTGTCTGGTTTTTACGACATAAACAATGGCTACACTTTTACTGATCTCAGCGCAATCGAAAGGGCGACCAACTTCATAGATATATTAGGCGAAGATAAGCTAGTCATAAAGCAATCACCAGTTAAGTCTATGGCTCAGAGCAAGGAGCGCACCCGATTGTTTTTTTACGACAGAGATAAGAAATACATCGGCAATTACCTGTATTGCTCCGATAGTTGGAGTAATGTGAACACAACGACCACTGTTCCTAGTAATGCTAGATATATGCGGATGACAAGATTCGTCAATTCAAAGCCAGAAATATATATACAAATCAAGGGAGAGCCAGGCAAAGATGGTAAGGACGCAATCGTTTCAAAAGAAATAGAAATAGATACCTCTGGGCTTGACCAAGACACTTATTATCCTATTACAATAACAGGTGCGCCAAGTGGCATCCACAATAGATATCGAGTATACGCCAAACTATACTATTCAAATAAACCTAACTGGGCAATTCACTCTGGAGGTTTTCAGTGTGAGTTGGTATGGAGGTGTTTTGACTCAGAATGGGGGGCTTATGATGTCAATATGCAAGTAGAGGTATCAAGCTGGAGACTTACAAAAAAAAATGTGCCTCCTATTTCACAGCCCTTTCAGGTGGCCGAATACAGTGTGAATTACACTAGAGTACGTGGGGGTGGTAAGTATTATGTGGAGGTGCAGGCTAGGGAGCAAGCAGCTCTTGATAAGATAAAGGTTGAACTGGTGACGGCTAAAAAGAGCTATGGAAGAGCCCCTTATACTAGATATCTAGAGCCAGAGAAGAATGCCACAGCACCGATAACAGAGATCGACAAGGAAGCCAAGGCACGAGCTGCGGCGGTGCAGGAGGTCAAGAGCGGTCTCTCCAACGCCAACACCGCCATCGCCACACTAGACAAGATAAGCAAGGAGCTGCAGAGTGGCAAGCTCGACGCAAGCAAGTTCGCCGACATCCGCTACCTCCTCGACGCCCTCCAAAAAGGCACCACCCAAGTCGCAGGCGGGCTCATTTTGTCCAAGATCATAGCCCTCTCCAACCAAGTAGACCGCATCACCGCCTACATCTCCGGCTACGACGGCAAGGGCGACGGCAAAATCCTGCGAGCCGGGATCAAGTACGACACCTCGGGAGCCGACACCGGAGACGAGGAAATGAACCTCAAGCACAACGGAGAAGCCAAGCTCGGCGCCTGGACCGTCCAAGGCGACAGTATCTCCAACAACCCCGCACCCGACCAATACCGGGTACGACTCGACGCACGCCAAGGCGAGCTCTCGATAGACCGAGGACGAGGATCCAACCAAGGAGCCTACATCGGCAAAGACGGGGTATCCTCCAACCGAGCACGCTGCCCGATATACCCCCCAAGTGTAGGATCGACCGGGGGAGCAGCCATTGCGGGAGACGTACAATTCACCGACGGAGACGGACGGAGACCAACCGCAGGGTTTAGCCTAAACAACACACTGGAGCGAGAGGAGCAGTACATGAAAGATGAGGTCATCTTTGCCAAATACGCAGGCGTGGCCGGCACCACCAGTGAGTACGCCAACCCCAAGTACTTCCGCAACTATGGAGGCTACTTTGAGCACCTCCGGGTGGACGGGCTGGAGCTGATGGTGCGCACGATATGGGAGGCCGACACCCCCATCCAAGTCCGCTCCATAGACTGCCGACTACTGCTAGTGAGCCCCAAAAACCCCGAAGTCCGCCTCCCCCGAGCCGACGACGTCTACCCCGGCTGGACCCTCGACGTGTCGTGGAACAACTCCTCCCGATGGCTGGGGCTGGAGACCACGGACGGCACCGCCATGGTCCGCCAAAAAGACATGGGCGTGACCCGAACCGAGTTTGCGGAGAAGGCCGCAGGCACCTTCCGAGTGACCCGCATACGACGCACCCACAGTGTCGAGGGCAAGCTCATAGCCTGGTATGTCGAGTTCATCAGCTGGATCAAATGACGCCCAAACCAAATGTACATTTGAGCAAATCCAAATGTACATTTGAGCAAATCCAAATGTACATTTGAGCAGATCCAAATGTACATTTGAGCGGAACGGTCATATATGAGAATTAGAACGGTCATATATGAGAATTAAAAAGATCATATATGAGAATTGGAAAGATCATATATGAGAATTAGGACGACTTAGGACAACTGTTTTCCGCACAGGTATTCGACGTCCGAGCCTACCCCTTTGAGGTAGCCATCATCACCAACAATGACAACCTGACCCCCAACGGCTTTAGCTACGTTTGCTTCAAAGCCGAGTAGGGCAAAAAGAAAGACGGCACCGATGGTTATACCGGTGCCGTCTTTCTTTGTCTTTCGGGGCAATCAATTCTCCCCCTTTTCTCTCAGCTTGGCATACTCACTCGGAGTTGCACGCCGTGACCATCAGCACTCCTTTTGCAACGGTAGCCCTCACCTTTTGCCATACAGCACCCAGTCGATCACCCTGCGGTTGGCGTCATCCACTTTGCCTTGGTCAAAGTCTATGTATATGTCGGTGACTGTGTTATTCCCGTGGCCGAGAGCATGGGCGATGGTGTCCTTTGGAATGTCCAGACTAGCGGCTATCGTCGCCCAAGTGTGCCGAGCCCAGTAGGTGCTGATCTGTGGCTGGAGCGGACGAAACGTACGACGCCCCTGCTTGCCGATGGTGGTGTTGCCTATCTTTTTGAGGGCACGGTTGCAACGGCTGAGGTAGTGGGTGTAGTCCTTGTATCGGTCAAAAGGAGAGAGGAGGTGTGTTTTGCCCCTGTAGCGGTCTATGATGGCCTGCGCCTCGGGCTCCACCTTGACGGAGTAGAGCCTGCCCGTCTTGGAGCGACGGTAGTAGATACGCCCGTTTTCTACCTCCGTGACGCCGGCCAAGTCCACCATATTGATACCAATGAGCAAAAAGATGAGCTCGAAAACATCCATGTACACCCGCTCATCCTCCGTAGTGGGAGCGTCCAAAAACGCCCGCAACTCCTCCACCGAAAGCGAACGCTTGCGGGTCGCCTCCTGCTTGATCCGGAACCGGCGAAACGGGTAGTTGTCCGTCAGCTCCTCGTCAATGGCAAAGTTGCAGACCGAACGGAGGTTGCGGAGGTGAATAGAGATAGAGTTGACAGCAAGCCCCGCACCCAGTAGGTAGCCCTCGAACCTGCGGAGCCACCCCACATCCAAGTCGTCAAAAGTAGTGCCCACCCCACCCTCGCCGAGAAAAGCCCGAACCTTGTTGAACGTATCTAGGTAGCTCTCCCGGGTCTTCGGTTTTTGCTTGGAGTGGGCAACCCTCGCAAAGACATTGAGGAGCGTGTCAGTGGGTTGCGTCACATCCTCATTGAGCGTATCGGGGTCATCCAAGTATTTAAGGAGCAACGTCTTTACCGCAGAGGCCGTCTCCAACCCCTTGAGGTGACCGTTGAGCTGAAGAAAAAGCAGCCCCTCCGAAATAGCCCCGATCCGAGAGGAGAGATAGTTGTTCAGCACCGCCCTCCTCGGGTGGGCCGTTATTTGCCTTGTCTGCGCACTCCACTGCTCCTCCGCCAAGTCTATCCCCAAAGGGATAAGAGCAGTGGTGGAACGCACAGAGAAAGTCGCTACAAGAGGATACGTGCCATCCTCCTTTTGCCTACGCTTGTCCAAACGCACCCCCACTTTTATTTCCTTGAAACCTGCCATAATACTAGACCAATCACTTTGAGTTACCTTAGTGTTTTTGGGGGTAGGAACGGTTGCTCGTGATTTGCTCGTGATTTGCTTGCATTTGCTCATAATTGTTCGTTTTTTGCCTTAAAATGCCCGCAAATCCAAGCGATATATGCCTCAAAAATCCACCAAAATAGCCCTATTTACACCAAAAACAAAGGCGTTAAAGTGTTGATTTCCACACTTTAACGCCTCTTGCGGTCTGGACGGGACTCGAACCCGTGACCTCCTGCGTGACAGGCAGGCATTCTAACCAACTGAACTACCAGACCAAATGCTCATCAGTTTTGTTTTGCTCTGCAAAGGTACGAAAATTTTTGACACCACCAAAATATCGGAGCAAATAATTACCGATCACCACATCCGCAACATTTTCGTTTTGGCAAACGAAATAAAATAGCTACCTTTGCAACGCTTTTAACCCCCCGGAGGGGTGGCAGAGTGGTCGATCGCGGCGGTCTTGAAAACCGTTGAAGTGAGAGCTTCCGGGGGTTCGAATCCCTCCCCCTCCGCAAACAAGGATGTAAATCAATCCATGATTTACATCCTTTTTTCTTTCCACGCCCCAAAATCCATTATTCCGGACTTATTGCCTTTCTTTTGCCGCAATATCATCGTATCCCTGAATGCAATACCTGTCACACATAATGATTTACGGATATATTAGAGTAAGCAGCGATAAGCAAACAGTAGAAAATCAGCGTTTTTGTGCAACAAAAAAAATTCTATTTGTGACTTTGCAACTTCCGATAGCTGGATCATACTTTCTCCTATCGAGCAAAGCATTAAGAGGAAAATAGAAGCCGTTGGCACACCATTAAAGGACTGGAATATAAAAATCTACAGAGGTGTTCTTACAGGTTGCAATGAAGCATTTATTATCAACACTGCAAAGCGCAATGAAATCTTGGGAAATTGTCAATCTAATGAGGAACGAGTAAGGACGGCTGAACTTATACGACCTATTCTCTGCGTGGCAGGGATATTAAGAGGTATGGATATGAGTGGGCCAATATATGGTTGATTCCACTTTTTCCATCACGGTGTTACAATATTGATGAGTACCCAGCTGTCAAGCAACATTTACTTTCATTCGGCATTGAACGATTGGAACAAACAGGAAAAACACATGTCGTCAATGGCAAGAAAGTGAACGCCCGGAAAAAGACCAATAACAAATGGTTTGAGATTCAAGATAACATCAGTTATCGGGACATCTTCATGTTGTGTCATCTTGACATTGAACTCATACTGCTGTTCTTCGGTAATACCAAGACAGATTGCTGGAACCTGTTATAGCCATGCCTTGGGTATATTGATTGAAGTCATCAGGATAGAGTACATATATTTTGGCATGTATCTTCTTTGATGGATGGACGCGTAACTCCAACTTATCGTCAATAAGATCTTGCACCATCTGAAATATGTCTTTTTCCACCTCCTTTCTGTAGTTGAAACTTTCAATGTCCTTGCGAATACGATGAAGATAATCCTGCTTTACATCTTCGGCGCCAAAGGAAAGTTTACCTTGTCGAAAGGCTTCCGTAATATACTTATCCACATCTATGCCAATAAGTGCCCTTACCTTGTTGATCCTGTCAAGGAATGGACGCAGCGGAAAATAGCCAGATGCACGTAGAAAGCCAACGACAGCATCAAGATTTCTAATTTGTGGATTATGCAACAGCACCCCCTCAAACTCTTTCATTAAAGTATTCCCCCTCCTATTGGTGAAGATGTGGGAATTCGATGGTTGAATTGTACTCATATAGTTTTTATTTTGATTACAAGTCTATGAACTTATACGGAATAAAACGAAGAAAATAGAGCATGAGGCATAACCTATTTTTCGGCTTATCGCCTTTTCGCACTTTTTTGTGTGCAAGGGAGAAACCGAGAGCAGGCGTCTTCGGACCACAGCCTAGGAGTTGCTTTCGCACAGAACTAGCGGGTTGAAATCTTTGGATATTGCGATGACAATGCCAGAAGAGTATAAAAATATGGAGGAGGGTGCGTCCGATGGACGCACCCTCCTCCATGTATTGGGATAATAATGTCCGGCCTACCGGCTTACTTGATACGCTTGTAGCCGTAGACTGCCTGATCTCCCAGTTCTTCCTCGATGCGGAGGAGCTGGTTGTACTTGGCCATACGGTCGGAGCGACTGAGTGACCCGGTCTTGATCTGTCCGGAGTTGGTGGCTACTGCGATATCGGCGATGGTAGCATCCTCTGTCTCACCGGAGCGGTGGCTGGTGACAGTGGTGTAGCCGTGGCGGTGTGCCATCTCAATAGCGTCGAGTGTCTCGGTGAGTGATCCGATCTGGTTCACCTTGATCAGGATAGAGTTGGCGCACCCCAGTTCGATACCCTTGCGGAGGTAGTCCACGTTGGTCACAAATAGGTCATCACCCACGAGCTGGCACTTGGCACCGATTGCATCGGTGAGTTTTTTCCATCCGTCCCAGTCGTTTTCGGACATACCATCCTCAATGGAGTCGATGGGGTACTTGCTGATGAGCTCTTGGAGGTAAGCCACTTGCTCGTCTGCTGTGCGCTTGGCACCCTTGTCGCCCTCAAACTTGGTGTAGTCGTACACTCCGTTTTCGTAAAACTCGCTAGATGCGCAGTCAAGTGCGATGGTCACATCGCTACCGGGCTTGTAGCCTGCGGCTTCGATTGCCTTGATGATGCTGTCTAGGGCATCCTCGGTACCGTTGAGTGCCGGAGCGAAACCGCCCTCGTCACCTACAGCTGTGCTGAGGCCGCGTCCCTTGAGGACCTTCTTGAGGGAGTGGAAGACCTCGGCGCCCATGCGTAGCCCTTCACGGAAGGACTTGGCACCCACGGGACGGATCATGAACTCTTGGAAGGCGATGGGGGCATCACTGTGTGAACCACCGTTGATGATATTCATCATTGGCACAGGCAGTGTATAGGTATTGGTTCCGCCAATGTAGCGGTACAGTGGCAGTCCGAGTGCGTCTGCAGCGGCCTTTGCGACAGCCAGAGATACACCTAGGATGGCGTTGGCACCTAGTTTGCTCTTGGTGGGGGTGCCGTCCAGCTCCAGCATCTTGTGGTCGATACGACGTTGCTCGGTGGCGTCCATCCCGAGGAGCTCAGGAGCGATGACATTGTTGACGTTTTCTACAGCCTTGAGGACACCCTTGCCCTCGTAGCGGTTTTTGTCACCATCACGTAGCTCCAGCGCCTCGTGCTCACCGGTGGATGCTCCACTGGGGACGGCTGCGCGGCCAAAAGCTCCACAAGCCAATAGTACTTCTACTTCTACGGTTGGGTTGCCACGAGAGTCGAGGATCTCGCGAGCGTGGATGTTTACAATTTCCATGTTTTTATTGCTTTATTGTTGTTTGAAAAAATGATTGCCATTGATAACCTTGCACTTAATCTTTCTCTCTCCTACAAAGATACCAAAAACAGTGGATACCCGATCGACCATCCACTCGCCCGGTACTATGAAGCTCACTTTTCTCCAATAACTGGATCTCGGGTGACGGTGATCTTTTGCTACATTTGCGTAGGTGGGTGAGGTGTGTCACATTATTGGAAGTATGTCTTATGTCAAAGGATGACTGCATGGATTACGAGCGGCTGCCGGAGTCGTTTTTGGCTCACCCCGGTGCAACCGAAGAGTACAAGGCGGAGTGGCAAGCAACCCTCTATCGTGTTGGTGGCAGGATCTTTGCGATCTTTCACGAGGACAAGGAGGGCAATCCGTACCTTTCGTTCAAGAGCGTACGTGCGGAGGTGGAGGAGTTGTACGGACGACATGAGGGGCTGATTCCGGGCTTTCACTTCAATAAGCTACACTGGACTTCTGCCCGAATGGATCTAGAGGTACCGGCGGATCTCATAGCGCGCTTGGTGGCTCGCTCCTATGAGCTTGTCTGCACCGGATTGCCCCGTCGGTTGCGTCCCTAAATCGGGGATATTTTTTACAGATGTATCTGCACGGCGTGTAGTTTTTTGGTACCTTTGTGATAAGTGGGTGTTGTCACTACTTTTTGAGCACAATATTATGAGAACGATACACATCCTCAATGGTCCCAACCTGAATAGACTTGGCTCACGGGAACCGAGCATCTATGGCACGACGGCGTTTGAGGACTACCTGGAGCGATTGCGCGACCTTTTTCCGAGCGTGGATCTGGTCTACTATCAGTCCAATCACGAGGGAGACTTGATCGACTATCTGCAAAGTGCTATCGGTGACGAAACAATAGGCGTGGTGATCAATGCCGGCGCCTACTCCCACTACTCCTATGCTATCGCAGATGCGATCCGAATGGTACCGTGTCCTGTGGTAGAGGTCCACATCAGTCACTTGGCCACTCGTGAGCCACACCGTCACATGACTGTGCTCACCGAGGTGTGTGAAGGAATGATCATGGGCTTTGGTCTGGACGGCTATCGACTGGCAGTCGCTCATCTGGTGGCACGTAAGTGACCCACCTAGGGAAAGAAAGGGAACGGATTGGGGGCATTTTTTTTGAAAGCATCCCGTAAAAAAGAACACATATTAGATCTTCATACAATGAATAGGCACAACTCCACCAAGATAGTGGCAACAATATCCGATCAGCGCTGTGATGTAGACTTTCTACGGCAGGTGATCTCCGAGGGCGTGAACGTGGTGCGACTCAACTCAGCCCACATGGACCACAAAGGCTTTGACCGAGTCATCGGGAACGTGCGGTCGGTAGATCCTCACGTGGCCATCCTCATGGATACCAAAGGCCCCGAGGTACGTACCACAGTCACCCCCGAGCTGATCCGCTACTCTACTGGAGAGCATGTGGACATCATCGCTGACCCCAGTGTCGGCACCACGCGCGAGGTGATTGCGGTCAACTTCCCGGGATTCGTACGAGATGTAGGCGAAGGTGACCTCATACTCATCGATGACGGCATGCTGGAGCTACAAGTCCGCCAAAAAGAGGAGGGGGTCCTCCACTGCGAGGTACTCAATGATGCAGAGTTGGGATCACGTAAGAGTGTCAATGTACCCGGGGTGAATATCGACCAGCCCTCCCTGACCGAGCGCGACAAAGACACCATACGCTACTCGATAGAGAATGGAGTGGACTTCATCGCACACTCTTTTGTCCGATCCAAGCAAGATGTGCTCGACATCCAGGCCATCTTGGACGAGCACAACAGCCCGATCAAGATTATCGCCAAGATCGAAAACAGCCAGGGGGTCGAAAACATAGAGGAGATACTGGATGCCGCCTACGGTGTGATGGTTGCGCGCGGAGACCTCGGAATCGAGATCGACATGGAGAAGATCCCGGCCATACAAGCCAGAATAATACACACCTGCCTACTCAAGAAAAAACCGGTGATCGTGGCCACACAGATGCTACACACCATGATCACCAGCCCGAGACCGACACGTGCCGAAGTGAGTGACGTGAGCAGCGCCATCCTCATGAATACCGATGCCGTGATGCTGAGTGGAGAGACGGCCTATGGCAAGTACCCGGTCGAAGCGGTGAGGGTGATGAGCAAGATCATCCGAGAGGCTGAGCTACACAAGCAAAAGAATGGGGAATCGAGGATAAAAAGGGGAGACAATGAGGAGCTCAATGTCACTAGCTTCCTTGCCAAACAGACAGTCAAATCCGTGGAAAAACTGGGTGTAAAAGCCATCATCACCGATCCGGTGTCCGGTCGGACGGTCCGCAACCTATCCGCCTATCGTGGCAAAGCGCCGATCTATGCCATGTGTTTTGAGGATCGTAAGTGTCGCGAGCTTGCTCTCAGCTACGGTGTTTTCCCTTTCTTCCGCGAAAGAGGTGAACGTGCAAGTGCTCAAAAAGCGGCTTTCATGCACGATGCGGTCAAGATCCTCATACAGAATGAGTGTCTCCGGCCGGATGACCTCGTGGCCTATATCGGTGGCACGCTTTTCACGCAACTGGGGACGACGACACTGACCATCAATAGAGCAAAAGACGCCATAGACTTCTACGAAGACAACGGCCAGTCCAATGAAAGCGACTTCCACTCCGACTCTGAGTGAGACGCTCCGAGAGATCGCACTCGATCGATACATCAGCCGGCACTCCGACCCCGAGCCCGAGGTACTTCGACAATTGCGCCACAGAGCCAACCTACAGCTTGTCTACCCTAGGATGGTCTCCGGACACCTCCAAGGGCGCTTGCTCAAGATGCTGGTACGCATGATCCGGCCTCGCAATATATTGGAGCTTGGCACCTTTGCCGGGTATGCCACGATATGCATGGCCGAGGCTCTTACACCGGGTGCACGCCTCACCACTGTAGAAGTGGATGAGGAGCTAAAGCCCTTCATTGAGCAAAGCCTGAAAGAGGCCGGTGTATGCGACCGCGTGGATACGGTATATGCAGATGCCGAGCGACTGCTTGAGGAGCTGGACCTCAGCCACTACGATCTCGTATATCTCGATGCCAACAAGCGACGCTATCCGCACTACTACGAACTACTCCTTTCGGGGTTGCCAAGCGGGGCTTTTGTACTAGCCGACAACACACTATGGGGCGAGAAAGTACTAGACTCAACAGGGCATGACCCTCAGACCGACGGCATCCGATCGTTCAACGAATTGGTTGCCGACGATGACCGAGTAGAGAAAGTCCTGCTACCCCTAAGGGATGGACTAACCCTCATATATGTAAAGTAACATGGACACACTACGAACCACCAAACTAGCTCGACTGATCCAAAAAGAACTGGGCGAACTCTTTCGCCTGGAGACCCAAAAGATGAGCGGCGTGATCATATCCGTCACCGACGTTGACCTCAGCCCGGACCTCAGCAATGCCCGTGCCTACCTTAGTATCTTTCCGGATGCTAAGCAGGAAGAGGTAATGCACTTGGTTGAGCAAAACACCGGAGTCATACGCTACAACCTCGGTAACCGGATGGCTTCACAGCTGAGGCGCATCCCGTCACTAACCTTTGAGTTGGACCGCACCGAAGAGTATGCTCGCAAGATCGACAAACTCTTGGACGAAAATCGACCGGTAACTCCGGATGGCACAAACGAAGAGAAATAGCCTGTCGGTCGCCCTTTTCATCGCATGGCGCTACTTTTTCTCCCCCAAAAGGACCAATGCGGTGAACATCATCTCCATCGTCTCGGTACTAGGCATTGCACTGGTAGCCATGGCGATGGTCTGTGTCCTCAGCATCTTCAATGGTTTTGAGGCCTTTACCGATGACCAACTCTCCGACCTCACAGCACCCTATGTCCTACAGCGTACCGACGGAGCCGCCTTCTTGCCGGACACACTGGACGTGGAGGGAGCACCGGTATTGACCGGACAGGCAGTAGCCACTTTTGAGGGCAATACCGTCCCCGTCACCTTGGTAGGGGTTGACTCTCTCTACACTGATGTTGTCCCGCTGGAACACTACACGACAGAAGGGGTCTTTGACCTCGGTGAGGATGAAGCTCCGGCCGCCGTCGTTGGGATTGGCATAGCGGCAGACCTCGGAGCCGGGGCAGGCTACCTATCGCCCCTAAAAGTTATGACCCCAAAGCGCATAGGCCGGATCTCCACCATCGTACCGATACGCAGCTTTTTGGTCGAAGACCTCTACATTTCCGGCCTATTCCGCACAGACCAAGCAGAGGACAACACAGACATCTACCTACCGATCGCCACCGTCCGACGCCTACTACAGTACACGAATGGGGAAGTCAATCGTATCGCTCGCACCACTCCCTACAACGGCTCGTTGCCAAAAGGATATGAGCAACTCACCCGTCGCGAACAACACCCAGAGGTCTATCGGGTTCTTATCATCGAGAAGTGGGTCTCTGCCCTGCTCTTACTCTTTGTCCTCCTGCTGTCACTCTTCAGCGTCATCAGCACCCTCGGCATGCTCATTATTGAGAAAAAGGAGGATACCACAACCCTCTCCGTCCTCGGAGCACGACCTGCCCTGCTGGACAAGATCATCATCCTCGAATCCTGGTTGCTATCGATCTCCGGCACCACTATCGGAGTCGTCACAGGAGTGGTCCTTGTTATCCTACAAGATCGATATGGGTTCCTACGGCTGGGGGATGGTAGTAGTGACTACCTACTCGACTCCTATCCTGTACTGCTCAGGCTACCTGATGTGCTTGGCGTAATCCTTGTAATCCTACTGATCGGATGGATCAGTAGTAGGATCGCCTATCGACTCTTTAGGCGCCCCACCTCCGCTCCGAATGCAGAGGGCTGAAAAGAGACTGTCGGCCACCGAAACCCATACAGACAACGGCTCGCAACCCACCAGGAAGAAGGGTTGTGAGGAAATTTTGGGCAAAGGGGTTGTTTTTGCGTACCTTTGTATAGGTAGTGGGCTGACTTTTTGTCGGGGAGGAATAAGGAACACAGTAGATAAGCCTGCTTTTTTTTCGGAGACTAAGCTATATCTGATCAATCAAAACCATACACACTATGAACACGAACCCTTCTATCTCACTCAGAGGTGCTGACAACCTACGCATCCTAGCCCTCTCAATGGTTGAAAAAGCCAAATCCGGTCACCCCGGCGGTGCTATGGGTGGTGCGGACTTTGCGTACATACTCTTCTCGGAGTACCTGGAGTACAGTCCATCCGATCCCACATGGATGGCGCGTGACCGCTTTTTCCTTGACCCCGGGCACATGTCACCTATGCTGTACGGAGTGCTGGCAATGAGTGGTCGTATGACAATGGAGGACCTCAAGAGTTTTAGGCAGTGGCAGAGTGTCACTCCGGGACACCCGGAGCTAGATGTCGCACGTGGAATCGAAAACTCATCCGGCCCACTGGGACTGGGTCATGCTCTGGGCATAGGTGCGGCTATTGCGGCCAAGAAGTATGAGCAAAAGTTTGGGAAGGAGCTGATGCGTCAGCGGATTTTTGCCTACATATCCGATGGGGGAATTCAAGAGGAGATTTCACAGGGAGTGGGACGCATGGCCGGTCACCTGGGGCTGGACAATCTGGTGATGTTTTATGATGCCAACGATGTACAACTCTCCACACGTGTGACCGATGTGACCGAGGAGGATGTAGCGATGAAGTACCGTGCTTGGGGCTGGGTGGTCCTCGACATAGATGGCAATGACCACAACCAGATCCGCCAGGCACTGGACACCGCTATCGCCGTAGAGGGCAAGCCTACCCTGATCATTGGACATACGCTGATGGGCAAGGGGGCAATAGGCAAGGACCACGAGTCGTATGAGGACCTCATATCTACCCATGGTCAGCCCCTCTCCAATGCCGGTGCCTGCGCCTCTGCGACCATTGAGGCATTGGGTGGCAACCCGGAGGATCCATTTTGCCTCTTCCCAGAGGTGCGTGAGGTGTTTGCGAAGCGTACCACTGTACTAGAGGAGAAGTACCAACAGTGGAAGGACAGATACAAAGCTTGGGCGAAGGCAAATCCGGCTTTGGCAGAAGAGTATCACCGCTGGCTGAACACCTCTGTGGACTATATTGAGTGGGACAAGATTGAGCAAAAGGCGGATGGGCCTACACGCAATGCGTCAGCAACTGTCCTAGGTGTACTTGCTGAACAAGTGCCCAACATGGTAGTAGCCAGTGCCGACCTATCCAACTCGGACAAGACCGATGGATTTTTGAAAAAGACCAAACCTATCGTCCGTGGGGACTTCTCCGGAAAGTTTTTGAACCCCGGAGTCTCCGAACTCTCTATGACCGCACTCTGCATGGGTATGACTCTGCATGGCGGTATGATCACGGCGTGTGGCACATTCTTTGTCTTCTCCGACTACCAAAAGCCGGCGATCCGACTTGCCGCCTTGATGGGCCTGCCGGTGAAATTTGTATGGACACACGATGCCTTTCGGGTCGGTGAGGATGGGCCCACACACGAGCCGGTCGAGCAAGAAGCACAGATCCGCCTGATGGAGAAGCTCCAAAACCACAACCACCAAAACTCCATGCTTGTCCTCCGTCCGGCAGATGTGCATGAGGCTACTGTGGCTTGGAAAATGGCGATGGAAAACCAATCCACCCCCACCGGGCTGATCTTTTCGCGTCAAAACATCAAGAACCTCCCGGGCAACGACTACCAAAAGAGTCTACGCGCTGAGAGAGGAGGATATGTCGTGGTAAAGAGCGATCGTCCGGAGGCAGTACTCGTCGCCACAGGATCAGAAGTCTCCACCCTCGTAGCTGGTGCAGCGCTGCTCCGCAAGAGTGGAATAGAGGTGAACATCGTCTCGGTACCGAGCGAGGGGGTATTCCGGACACAACCTCAAACCTACCAAGATGAGGTATTGCCCGAAGGATTGCCAAGGTTCGGATTGACAGCCGGATTGCCAGTCAACCTGCAAGGATTGGTTCCCGAGGGCAAAGGGCAGATCTTTGGTCTAGAGTCGTTTGGCTTCTCTGCCCCTTACACTGTATTGGACGAAAAGCTCGGGTTCACAGCAGAGAATGTGGCACACAGGGTACGTCTGCTACTTGGAAAGGAGGTGGCACGATGATCAGAGGAGTCAAGCGCATCGGCCTAGCCTCTGACCATGCCGGCTACTGCATGAAAGAGACGGTGAAGGAGTTTTTGTCAAAATGGGCACCTGAGGTGGAGCTTGTCGACTACGGTACGGACTCCACAGCAAGTGTGGACTACCCGGACTACGGGCGTAAGCTGGCCATCGCCGTCGCATCAGGAGAGGTGGACTATGGGATAGCCTCGTGTGGAACCGCCAACGGCATCTCCATGACACTCAATCGCTACGAGGGAGTCCGCGCCGCGCTGGTGTGGACCCGTGAGATCGCTGAGCTAGCTCGCAAACACAACGACGCCAATGTTCTGGCCATACCCGGTCGATTCGTCACTCTGGATGATGGGCCAAAGTTTGTTGAGTGTTTTTTTACAACCGAGTTTGAGGGAGGAAGACATCAGAAAAGAATAGATAAGATTTGCCGCAAATGAGCGAACGACTATACCCGGACTTTGAGCATCGAGATCCAGACACCCTTGCCCAAAAAGTGCGTCAAGGACTGGAGTCCTATCGCACTGAGATAAGCCGGATCAAAGCTGTACCTGAGAATGAAGCAGACTTTGCCAACACTGTCTTGGCGTTGGAAAAGAGTGGTAAGGATTTGGATGTAGCCAGTGCCTCGTTTTTCAACCTTCTGAGTTGCGATGCCGATGATCGACTGATGGAGCTCTCGCAGGAGCTGACCATGGAGCTCACCGAGGTCGCTAACGAAGTAGGCATGGACCTGGGGCTGGCCCAAAAGGTACGTGCCATATACAATGCCGACCAGAGCCACCTCGATGTACAAGATCGTCGACTCCTCTACCGTAGCTACGAGGGCTACAAAAACAGAGGCGCCTACCTGACCGATGACATTCGTACCGAGCTAAAGAGCCTGCACAAAGAGCTAAGCCTCGCCACCCTCAACTTTGGGCAAAACGTCCTAAAAGAACAAAACACCTACCGCCTCTCAATCATGGATGGAGAGTGCCTCAAGCGACTGCCACAAGCCGTACTGGACAAAGCGGCACACACGGCACAAGAAGCAGGTGTCAGTGGATGGGTATTTGACTTTAGCATGCCGGCGTACTCGGCTATCATGAAGTACTGCGACAGTCGTCCAATACGGGAAAAAATGTACCGCGACCACGGCAAACTGGGCTTTGACACCAACAAGGAGACCAAAAACACCACGCTGGTCTACGATATAGTACGACTTCGGACACGAATCGCCAACCTCCTCGGATACGACACCTATGCCGACTACACTTTGGCAGATCGCATGGCCAAAGACTCCACCTCCGTCTACGCAATGCTGGACCAACTACGCGATGCCTACCTGCCCATCGCTCAGAAAGAGGTGGCGACGGTACAAGAGCTAGCCTCGCGAGAGGGGCTGCAGGAACCCATGCAACCGTGGGACTGGAGCTACTACGCTGAGCTGTACCGCCAAAAGGAGCTGGCGTATGATGAAGAGGAGACTCGACCCTACTTTGGGCTACAAGACAGTGTGGAGGCCATGTTTGGCCTGGCATCGGACCTATATGGGCTGGCTTTTGTTCCCAACACCGAACTAAAGCCCTACCGTGACGAAGTGGAGGTATATGATGTCCTAGATGGGGACGAACTCATGGGGACACTGCTCATGGATTATTACCCACGCAAAGGCAAACAGAGTGGTGCTTGGATGACCAACTATGTGGAGGCCTACGACGAAGTGCGTCCGGTTGTGAGTTTGGTGATGAACTTCACCCCAACCACCGGCGACAAACCGGCTCTGCTCACAATTGGCGAGGTGAATACAATGTTTCACGAGTTTGGACACGGACTGCACGGGCTACTGACTCGTGTAAGGCATGCCTCACTAAGCGGGACTAACGTAGTACGAGACTTTGTGGAGCTTCCCTCTCAGCTGATGGAAAACTGGCTCCTGCAACCGGAGTTTCTCAAGTCTTTTGGGAAGCACTACCTCACCGGCGCAGTGATTCCGGACCATCTCGTAGAGGCAATCCGTCGCAGCAACCACTTCTTGAGCGGATATGCCTGTGTACGTCAGCTGGGCTTTGGGTACCTCGACATGGCTTGGCACCATACCCCCCCCGCAAATCTGCCGAGCACCATCGACGAACTAGAGACTGCGGTCAATGACCCAATCCGTCTACTCCCCAAGGTTGATGGAGTGGCTATCAGTACCTCCTTTGGACACATCTTTAGCGGGGGATATGCGTCAGGCTACTATGGCTACAAATGGGCTGAGATCCTGGATGCAGACGCCTTTGAGGAGTATTTGTCGAGAGGGCTGAGAGATCGAGAGACCGCTCACCGCTTTCGGAGCGAAATCCTAGAAAAAGGAGACATGGAAGAGGCCGAAGTGCTTTACAAAAACTTCAAGGGACGACCGGCTTCGATCGAGGCTCTCTTTCGTCGAGACGGACTGCTATGATCGAGTACATACAGGGCACAATTGCCGAAAAGACCCCCACTACCGCAGTAGTTGACCTACACGGCATAGGCTATCAGCTCTACATATCCGTCAATACCTCTACGGCACTGGTGGTCGGGCAGAACTACAAGCTACTGGTGCATGAGGTACTACGGGAGGACACGCATGACCTGTACGGTTTTGCAAGCGAGGAGGAGCGGATACTCTTCAGGCTACTCATCACGGTGAAAGGGATTGGTCCAAGCTCGGCACGGACGATGCTGAGTTCCTATACCCCAAAGGATTTGGCACGGTACATTGCAGACGAAAACAGCGCTGCACTCAAGACCGTAAAAGGGGTTGGCCCCCGAACGGCAGAGCGGATCATCGTGGAGCTAAAAAACAAAATCGCAGAGGCCATGCATGAGGGAGTCACTCCGGGAGGGACCGACAGCACGGAGGCGGTACCTCATACTGTGCAGTACGAAGAGGCCGAAAAAGCATTTGTGGCACTGGGGTACACCCAGAGTCAGGCCCGGGCAGTAGTGGCAAAACTGGTGAAGCTTGATCCCGACATGAGTGTCAACGACATGGTGAGGCAGGGCTTGCGTATGCTTTAGCACCTCTGGGTGGGATCGCAAAGCGCACAAGCGTCCTAAAGTATATGGACAGAAGACAACGGAGCCGGATAGCCCTACTGACAGTATGGTATGGTCTCTGCGTACTTCTGACACTTCTCCCACTGCAACAGATGGTCGCTCAGACCCGACCGGACTCCGTAGTCTACGACCGAGAGGGGCACCTATACCTGATCCACCAAAAAGACTCTGTCGGGGCATGGCGGCTGGCAAAAGTACTGTCGCTCAAGGAGTACCTAAAGTATAGAGAGACACAGTTACTCTCTACCGATCCCACTCCGGTACGGTCTATCCGTGAAGTTCCGCCCAAGCGGGAGCCCCAAGGGCTCAGTCTGACTACCGTTGGTGAAGCCCGTTTACGGCTCGAGCAGACCACCATACGTGATGGATCACCGATGCTGCCGGTACAGATGCGTCATAGGAGCTATGTAGGTTTTAGCTACGAGACAACACTCGGGGTCCAAGCCTCCTACGGTGATCATATACGGATGGACCTCCGATACAATACCCACACCACACTGCCGGCCGACCGCCAGTCTGTCCGGCTCGCCTATGTCGGTGATGAGTACGATTTGGTCCAAAACGTCCAAGCCGGCAATATCCAATTCACAAGTCAAAACCCCTTGGTGGCCCTCGGCAGTGACCTCCTTGGATTGCGATCGGACTTTCGGATCGGGCCACTGAGCCTTACAGCACTGGCCGCTCGCCGGCACGACAATGAGCGAAAGATCCGGATCCAAGGGGGGAAGCGTCTTCTTCCTTTTGAGGTGCGTAGCTCTGAGTACCAGTTTGCCCAACACTTCTTTCTTTCCGAGTTTTTCGCACGCAAGTACGATCAAGCTCTCTCCACCCTTCCCCTCGTCACAAGTGACCTATACATCCGCCACGTGGAGCTTTGGGTCACCGATACTCGTAGACGTTCGACGGACCACCGGACAGCCGACCTCACCGCCTACCCGGAGTGGGCTCTCATGCCGGACACTCCCCCATCGTCCGACACTCCGGGATCAAAAGGGCACTCCCTCCACAATGCCACACGGCTGCAGGAGTCGGACTACACCGTCCACCCGACCCTGGGCTTCATCTCTCTCAATTTTCCACTTGCCGAGCGCCAACAGCTCGCTGTAGTTTACAGCTACAGCTACAAGGGAAAGGACTATCAGGTAGGTACTTTTGTCGGTGAAAGTGACCACCTAGAGGCTGCTCTCCTATCCGGGGATACCAAGTTGCCAAGCGATCCTCTATGGGAGCTGATGATGAAAAACGGATACAGCATCCCCTACAGCAGTCGCCCAATAGAGCCCGAGGATCTGACGCTCAACATTTACTACCGGACACCAGGCACAGCCATAGACCGCCCCACAGACACAGGAGGGAAACCATGGATCGAGAAGTTTGCACTCGACCGGACGGATCTTTCGGGTAGCTCCGCTCGGGCAGATGGACTTCTGGACTACTTGCCGGGGACACTATTCTTGCGCAATGGGGGGACCCTTTTTCTCCCTTTCAGGAGGCCGTTTGCCACGATTCCCGATGAGCCATACACCTCACTCTACACGACGACCCCCGCGCAAGCCATTGAGGACACAGAGCTTGACCGCTTTGTCCTACGAGGCGACCTCTCAGGTGGCGAGACCAGGAGCATACCTCTGGGGACCACCTCGCTCGCACCGGGAGACCTAACCGTCCGCACACCGGCACGCATACTGAGTGAGGGGCTCGACTACTCTGTGGACTACACCACCGGCACACTCACGCTAAACACACCACAGGCAGAGTCTGTGGAGGTGACTATACGAGAGCGCGAACTGGCACGAAAAAAGGAAAAAACACTCATTGGGCTGGAAGCTCAGCTACAACTCCTGCCCGGCCTATCACTTGGCGGGACCGTGCTGGACTACACCGAGACCCTTCCGACCCGGAGAGTCCGACTGGGCGAAGAACCCCTCCACAATACCCTCTGGGGCATGAATGCCACCTATGACTACCGGGGAAAAAGGCTCACCGACTACCTCGACCACCTACTCCCCGGACGCCTGCAAAAGCCCGTAGCCCTGCACCTAGAGATCGCTTATGCCAACCTAAAGTCCAACTACAACACCCCAAAGGATCAAGCCATCGTCCTAGAGGACTTTGAGCAAAAGGGGAGGAGCATCACACTGGTCTATCCACACGATTGGTCCATAAGTGGCAACCCCTTTCCGGAAAACAGCTCTGCACTTGATCATAGAGCTCGACTGGCATGGTACACGGTCGACCCACTTTTGGTAAGAGACGGAGTGCCGGGCCAGCCAACTTCCCTCCGAGACAATCTCCCGGAGCGGACCAACCCGTTGGTATGCGAAGTCGCCACTCAGGCACTTTTCCCCGGCCGAGACCCGGGTCCGGCACAGCAACAATACTTGTCCACCCTCAACCTCTCCTATTATCCCCAAGAGCGTGGCCCATACACGGCCGCTCCCTACACACTGGATGCCTCCGGCCATTTTGTGTCACCGGGAGAGAGTTGGGGTTCCATCACACGCCCCTTGGAGGTCACCGACTTTGAGCAGGAGCAGATCCTCTACCTAGAGGGCTGGTTACTGGATCCTTACACACTGGACCCCAACACTTCACCCGGGGAGTTGTTGATCGACTTGGGGCGTCTCTCCGAGGAAGTTCTGCCAGATGGCCAACTCTACTACGAGGGGCCGGGGAGCTACACCGACAGCGACTATGGGCGAGTACCTACAGAGATTGCCGACACCTACACTTTTGACCAAACCGGTGCGGTACCCTTGGCGCTTCAGGACAGAGGACTTGATGGGCTCAGTTCGGAAGAGGAGCGACGACACCCTCTGTACCAAGCACTACTTCGGCATACCTCCGACCCGGAGGTTTGGAGAGACCCTGCGGCAGACGACTACCGTTTTTACCTTGGAGAGGAGTGGGATCGCACCGAGGCTACCGTCCTAGAGCGCTACAAGTACATCAACGGCACAGAGGGCAATACCGGCGGTCACACAATTCAGGGGATCCGGAGTGCGGCCACATGGGAGCCGGACAAGGAGGATCTCAACCGCAACTTCTTGCTGGATACCGAGGAGCACTACTTTCGGTACCGACTACCCCTCAGCCCACCGGCTTTGACCAAGGAGCACTCTCCCTATATTGTCGGAGAGCGCACCTACACGGTAGACCGTGGAGCCGGGAGACAGACAACCGTCCGCTGGATCAAGTTCCGCATACCTCTGGATCACCCCCACTCCGAGTATGGCTCACCGACACTCCGCGATGTGCCATCCGTCCGCCTAGTGTTGCGAGGATTCACTGCCCCCATCCACCTTCGGTGGGCATTACTTCGCTTCGTCTCCTCCTCCTGGCAAAACTACAACCGCCCCATCGACCCCAAGGACACCCAGACAGCCTCCCTTGCGGTCAGCCAACTAAGTTTGGAGGAAGACTCCGGGCGCAAGCCCATCCCCTACGTCTCACCTCCCGGAGTCGGGCAAGAACTCATCTTCACCCCCATGTCGCCTATGCGCTCCGATGAGCGTGCCCTTGCCCTCACCTTTGATCAGCTCCACCAAGATCAACCCGTGGCTGTCTTTTACACCCCCCGATGGGACCTCCGCCACTACGATCACCTCACCCTACACACACACCTCCACTCCGAGCAAGACCTACGGTCGGGCGAAGTGGAGCTCTTTGTCCGCCTGGGCTCGGATTTCACCCAAAACTACTACGAGATCCGGCACCCACTCTCCCTCACGCCACTCGGTGACTATACCGGCTACACGCCTTCCGACCTTCGTCGACTGGTATGGCCCGATGAAAACAAGCTTGTCCTCACCCTCTCCGAGCTCACAGCACTCAAGCAAGCGCGAGACCACGAAGGGGCCGATCCCGGGCAGCCCTATCGACAAGGCAATATCTGCCTCAAGGGCTATCCCACACTTGGCGAAGTCTCCTCTGTCCTCATAGGTTTGCGCTCCCGCACTGGAGGGATCCTCTCCGGAGAGGTCTGGGTCAATGAGCTCAGCGTATCCGGCACACGGCACCTCGGAGGCGATGCCCTACTCACATCCGGGACCCTCACACTGTCGGATCTACTAGATCTGCGTGCGGAGGGGGGCTACACCTCCGCAGGATTCACCTCCCTTACCCGGGACAGTCGCTTTACCTCGCTGGAGGACACTCGATTTCTAGCCCTCTCGGGCCAGTTCGACCTCTCTTACCTGGCACCCACCACCTGGCAAGTCCACGCACCACTTCGCTTCTCGACCGAGCGTCGCTCCACCACACCCTTTTACAGTCCCACCCACTCCGATCTACGATACGACCGCTCACGGGATGGCGAAAAGGGCATGGGGCACCACCTCACCTCCCTGTGGCACCTAGAGGATTGGCACCTCGGGCCCATCATCGCTTCCGGAGCCTTCTACGACCCCTCCAACCTCCACTTCTCCTACCGGCTCCACCACTCAGACACCAGGTCACCCTACCTACCCGTCAGCAAGGAGCGACGGATGAGCACCGAGCTCCTCTACGACTATCGTCCATCCCCGTCCAACAGCCTATACCTCTCCTCCTCATGGGATCGTCTCTACCGCCACACACTCCTACCGGGTGCCGACAAGGCCGTCACCCTGAGCCACTGGAAGTGGGACCGAGCTCTCCGTCTACGCTACCAGCCGATTCAGTGCCTGTCCGTGGGGCTTACCGGATCGACCACAGCACTCATCGAGGAGCCGATGGCCCAAGCGCACACCGCCAATACGGACCAAGCCTTCAGCCTCCTCTCCGGTGAGCTCCTGCGGGCTATCAAGTCACTTGGCCGCACCGAGCACTATCGGGCCACCACCGACCTCACCGCCAGACTACCCCGGCTGCAAGCCCGGCTTTTGGCTCCTCTGACCGCCTCAGCCACCTGGCGCACCACTTTTGACTGGCAGAGGGGTCTTCGCACGGCCACTGTCCAAAATGGGCATCAAGCCAGCTCCACCGCCTCTCTCGACGGACGCTTGGCGTACGATCTGGAGACCCTTTTCGCAAAAGACAGCCCCTTCCGGCCCAAGCGCCTCTCCTTTCGCGCCGGGTATCAGACCGGTAGCACCATCCCCGGCCTGGGGCTGGAGGCCCGCAGTGCTATGGGGGTGCCACAGCTCTACCTCTACCAACTGGGGTGGACAAGCGGCCCGGCCACGCTCTCCAAGGCAATACAGGACCGGTGGCTGCTCACGGACCTCTCCTCGCCCCGACAAGCCAGTCACTACGTCCGACAAGAGTACGAGGTCACTTGCTCGGCCCGGCTACTCCCCGGACTGTTGCTGGAGCTCAATCTACAGGCACGCAACCATCGACACACCACCCTGTCCCGAAAAACCGGGACCCCTCTCCGCCAATCGGGCAGCATTCGCCTCAGCAGCTGGGGTCTACGCTCCCTTTTCGAGAACTCTCTACAGCGCGCCGGTCACCCCTCCACCCTCTACGACTCATTTGTCAGGCTCTATGCCGATGGACAAGCCCCAGAGCAGGCTTTTGTGGCACGGTACACACTGTCGGGGCGACTGACCGGTGGATTGCCCGGCTACGGGACACTACTTCCGGCTTGGCTCATCACCTACGATCTGACCCAAGCATCGCCCCTACTCGCCCGACACTTCTCCACTCTACGACTTGAGCACCGCTACAGTGGCTACCTGGAGGTCCCGGCATATGAGCAGACGACAAAGGGGCTCAGCCTACGCACCATCACCCAGGTCGACGAGCTAAGTCCACTGGCCGGGCTCAAGCTCACCACCGTCTGGGGACTCACCATAGGGGAGCAATACACCCTGCGGAGATCCAATACCCTGCTCCTCGCCTCCCTGCGACTACTGGAGCAACACGACACCCAGCTACGATCCACACTAGGCTACACGAGAGCCTTCCCTGCGCCCTTTGGAGTCACCCTTCCGCTCCTGGGGGATACACAGCACGAGATCAGTGCATACCTCACCCACACCTATATTCGGACCTACCTGCTGGCGCGCAACATACGCACCGGCAGTTCCGTCGCCACACAAGGGCTGGACACCCACCTCCTCCAAGCCTCCATTGACTACAAACTCTCCCAAGCCCTCACCCTTCGGGCGTTTTGGGAAGAAAACGCCCGTCGTCCGCTGACCACCGGCCTTGATCACCCCTTCAGGATGACCTCCTACGGGCTTATGGTCATGCTGAGGCTACAACCCTAGGGGGCTGTCGGCCTATCACCTTGGTGCGGTATTGGTGCTCGATTAGCCGTGTTGGACCAGTCGGTATCGTCCACCCGGGAGAGAGCGGACCCGTCCCTCCAGTTCGAGCCCAAAGAGTAGCGAGGAGATCGTGGAGATCGGCTCCCCAAGACGATCCGAGAGGTCGGCCAGGGAAAGTTCACCGTACCGGGTCAGTTCGCGCAAGATAGGATCCACCTCGGCAGAGTCGGCACCCTCCGGTGCGGCAAAGGGGAGGGGCGTGCCTTTGGGTTGAGACGACCGTATCAGCCCCAGATCCTGCAGTACCTGCGAGGGGTTTTCCAGGATGGTGGCCTTTTGTTGGGCGATCAGGCGATTGCAGCCCTCCGAGGTGTGGTCAAAGAGACGCCCCGGCACAGCATAGACCTCTCGACCGTACTCAAAGGCCAGTGCCGCAGTCACCATAGCCCCACCCTTTTCGGGACTTTCGGCCACGATGGTTGCACTCGAGAGGCCGGCGACGATACGGTTGCGGGCGATAAAGCGCTGGGGGAGCGGTTTGGTCCCCAGTGGATACTCCGTCAGGAGCGCCCCACCACTCTCACGGATCCGGCACGCCAGCTGTCGATGAGTGGCGGGGTAGATTGTTTGCAGCCCATGAGCCAGCACAGCCACCGTGCGTAGTCCTGTCTCCAGCGCCAAGCGATGGGCCACCGCATCCACACCGTAGGCCAGTCCACTCACGATCACCAAGTCGGGGCACACCGTCGCCCACTCGCCTATGATATAGCGCAGGGCATCCTCGGCATAGGGGGTACAGCGTCTGGTCCCGACGACCGCAATCATGGGGGCCTCCACCGGGAGGTCACCGGAGGCATAGAGGACCAGGGGTGCATCCGCACAGTGGTCCAGTGCCTCGGGATAGCCGGGCTCACCCGAGCAGATCAGTCGGATAGGATTTCCCCTGCGGTACTCACGCTGCAGGAGGAGCGACTGCTCCTCCGCTTGCCGAGAGGCACCGGACGAGTGATGGAGGAGAGAGGCCAGCTTGCGACCCACCCCCGGTGCATCGGCCAGTTGTCGCTCCGAGGTACTGTACAGGGCAGTGGCCGATCCACAGCAGTCGATCAGTCCACGTCCCGTCACCGGTCCCACACCCTCAGTCAGGCTGAGACGGAGGAGAGCCTGTTGCTCCGCGGTGAGGCTCACCTCTCCCCAAACTTTTGGAAGAGGTCGGCCAGGTAATCCCCACGGGTGAGCTTACCTTGCTCAAGCACCACCACATGCACCTTTGCTCTGGTGCAGATGGCCCCATCTCGCTCACGTACGACATCCTGGTGAAAGATATGGCGCACCCCCTGCCGCTCAAAGTTGATCCCCACCCAAAAGCGTTCGCCACTCCTCAGCGACTCCTTGTAGTCGATCTCGATACGAGCCACCATGGCATCGATCCCCTCGTCATGCATCCGCTGAAAGTTATCCCCCATCGCCTCCAAAAACTCATGCCGGGCATGCTCCATGTAGTGGAGGTAGTTGGCGTTGTTGACTACTCCTTGGAGGTCGCACTCGTAGTCACGCACCTTCATCTCCTCTATATAGCGGTACTCCTTTTTGTCCATTCCTTTTGCGCTTTTTTCCTCATCACATACAGGCGGTCATTGGGGCGTATTTTCTCCGGCACCTTGCAGCTAAAGAGGGTCCCCTTGCACCGTACAGCCATGGTCGGCTCACCATCATTGAGTCGCATACCCTCAGCGGCAAAAAAGACGGCACCCGTGGTCGGCCCCGACACCAGCAGCTCCTCCCCCTCTTGGACATACGAGCTCTCCAGCTCAAACTCCCCCACGCCGATCTGGCCATAGTACTTGCTCACCCTCCCCACAGCCACCTTCACCCGTGTGGCGGAGGAGCCATACCTATGCGTCCACTCCCCAAGCCTCCGACCGAGATAGTATCCATCCCAAAAACCTCGGTTGAATACTCGGCTCAGGCGCTCATTCCACGCCTCGATCTTCGCCTCTCCGAACGTCCCATCTAGGCAGGCCTCTATTGCCTCGTTGTAGCAGGAGCAGACGGTCCGCACATACTCCGGTCCTCTGGCGCGTCCCTCTATCTTGAAGACCCGCACCCCGGCATCCATCATCTTGTTGATGAAGTGTATCGTCTTGAGGTCCTTGGGCGACATGATGTACTCATTCTCCACCGTCAGCTCCTCTCCCGTGCTGTTGTCAGTCACCCGATAGCCGCGCCGGCAGATCTGGTTGCAGGCCCCGCGGTTGGCGCTCGAGTTCATCTCATGCAGGCTCAGGTAGCACTTTCCACTCACCGCCATGCACAAGGCTCCGTGCGCAAACATCTCGATCCGGATCAGACGGCCGGAGGGCCCACAGATATGCTCCTCCACGATCGCACGATGGATCACCGCCACCTGCTCGAGAGTCAACTCGCGTGCCAGGACCACGACATCCGCAAAGCGGGCATAGAACCTCAGCGCCTCCACATTGGTGATATTGAGTTGCGTACTCAGGTGCACCTCCATACCATGGCTATGAGCATAGTCCAGTGCCGCTATGTCACTCGCTATGATCGCCGATATTCCGGCATCTATGGCGGCATCGATGATCTGCCGCATCAACTCCATGTCGCCATCGTAGATGATGGTGTTGACCGTCAGGTAGCTCTGCATACCTCGCTCACGGCAGAGGCGAGCCAGCTCACGCATATCCTCGGTGTCAAAAGTCTTGGCCGACCGAGCTCGCATATTGAGCCCCTCGATGCCAAAGTAGATCGCATCCGCACCACCCTGAACAGCCGCCCAAAAAGACTCCCAGCTCCCCACCGGAGCCATGATCTCATAGTCCGAACGGCTTTGTCGATCTCGTACCACTTACTTCCGGATTAGGTTCATGAATTCCTCCCGCGTCGACTCCTGCCTAAAGGCTCCCGTAAAAGCCGAGGTCATCGTCACGGAGTTTTGCTTTTGGACCCCACGCATCTGCATGCACATATGCTGCGCCTCTATCACCACCATCACCCCCAGGGGGCTCAGTGCCGCCTCGATACAGTCCTTGATCTGCGTGGTCAGGCGCTCCTGCACCTGCAGACGACGAGCAAAAATATCCACCACACGGGGGAGCTTGCTCAGCCCGGTCACATAGCCATTGGGGATATAGGCAATATGCACCTGACCAAAAAAGGGAAGCATATGGTGCTCACACATGGAGTAAAAGCCTATATCCTTGACGATCACCATGTGGCGATAGTCCACCTCAAACCTCGCCGACATCAGCACCGCCTCAGGATCCTGGCGATACCCTTGGGTCAAAAAGCGAAGCGCCTTGGCCACCCGCACAGGGGTGTCCACCAAGCCCTCGCGATCGGGCTCCGGCTCGAGCAAGCGCACCACATCAGCTATCCTCGTGGCTAGCTCTCGCTCGGTGTACTCCACCAGGTCGCGATCCTGGTCTTGCGTGAAGTAGGGGTTGTCGTGATGGGGGGATGCACTCATAGCGGTACCTTCACTGTGGTTCGAACAATATACATGCCCCGGCCATGCGACGGGAATGCCTCTCGCATGCACTCCAGGCACTCCTGTGCCTCCTCGCGGCTCACAAAGTCACCCACCTGCACCCGCCAAAAAGGCGCATTGTAGATCGTCTCCGTCGTCAGCTCCGGAAAGTGAGCACGCACCTGAGCCGAACGCTCTGCGGCCACCTCCTTGCTGTTCACTGCATTTCCGCTATAGATCTGCACCCTATAGCCCTGCATTGAGCGGTGCCGATCTCCACTCACCTCCGGATCACCCGGTTGGCACATCCTCACCAAGGCCGCAATAGCCGGTGACTGATAGATACGAATGACACCCTGACCGGGCACATCCGACTCAAGCTCCTTCAGCAGATCACGCACCGGCGCGACCTCCTGTGCCTCCACAGAGGGTGCAACCAATAGCAGGAGCAACACTAGTATGGGGTAAAGTTTATTCCTTTTCATGCCACAAAGATAACATTTCTACCCCTATTTCCGAGCCCGAGGCCTCCACCCCGCACTATCTTTGGCCCGAGAAAAGAAAAAAACGGAACCGCCCAGGATGACTTCATTTGAGAATGTTGCACGAAGTGCCATTCTCGCACATTTGAAGCAAATGTGCTGAGACTTTGCACGAAGGATGAGATGCAAGGCCTGAGGATGAGGGCAAGGTGCACGTAGGGCACCAAGGCCTACCTGGCCGAAGGGAGCGTACTCACGTACGTGACCTAGGCCGAAGTCCGAAAGCAACGCCGCAGATCGCCTTCGTGCAACAGTCTCTCATTTACTCCCCGGCATAGGTCTTGAAGTGCTCCACCTGCTCCATCACTTGGTCAAAGACTTCTCTGTTGTACTGAGGAGGATAGCCTTCTGCTCGAAGGCAGAAGTAGATCCTCTGATTGAGATCAGCACGTATTTTTTGATTGTTGAGCCAGTCGGTAAACGACGACTGTACGTCGATTAGCTCCTTAATCTTCTTAGCCAATGCCTTGCACTTATCGTTGATGATGAGTGAGCCTACACGCTTATCCTCGCCGTACACGAAGTTATACTTATCTCTGAGGTGCATCAAGATGTCATAAAAGGCTTTTTCTTCAAAAGTCAAGCCCAGCCCTCTGAAGCTCTCCTTGTCTTCGCCCAACTGCCGGAGGAGCTCCATCGCCTGCCTAGTGGCTTCATCTATGATGGCTGCGACGGCTTCGCTCTGAGTGGCAGACGCCTCTTCCGCAGAGAGTGCCTCCTTTCGCGCGTGGTAGGCATCCAGCGTCCTACGAAGCAGCTCTTCATACTTCTCAGCTACCACCTTATTGGTGTTGTTGTATTCTCGGATGGTCTTGCGAAGCATCTTGACCAGGAGTTCGAGCCTTGTGGCAGGGAGCTTAATACTCTTGAGCCGCTCGGAAAACTCCGGACTGAATATTTGCTCCTCGACATCGGTATCCAGGATGCTCACCACGGAGTTACAGCTCAGAGCCTCCTGCACCATACGTTCGACCGCTCTATTCATACTCTCCACGTCGTGCTTCTCGCCTGAAGTCTTACGCACATACGAAGCTACGGCCATATAGCACTGCGAGAGGGAGAGCTCATCGTGCGAGAGTTCGCCGGAGGGCTGGCACACATCATAAGCCGCTCTCAGTCGCTTCACATGAGCCAAGAAGAAGGCCTTGGCTCCCACCTTTTTAGGGGCACCCTTACCCTTGTCTATATTCAGTGTCTCACTCATTGTGAGGATATACTCAGCTGCTTGAGAGAGGCACTCCAAGCGTTTTAAGGGGTCCGCCCCCTTATCGGTAAAGGGTGAGAGGTCAAAGCCTGAGAACAGCTGCTCGATAATCTCCAACTCAATGCGCAGAGCCTCGTGGGCTTGAGCCACATCATCCTCACTGGGGCCGAAATCCTCACCTCCGAAACGACGCATCGCCTCCATCATGTTTTTGTGAATCCCGATATAGTCAATCACATAGCCAAAGTCCTTGCCGGGGTAGTTGCGATTGACTCGGCTGATGGTCTGTATCAAGGAGTGCTTTTGGAGAGGCTTGTCGTTGTAGAGATAGGTGAGACAAGGCACATCAAAGCCCGTAATCCACATATCTACCACGATCACGATGCGAAAGTTGCTCTCCGGCATCTTGAAAGCCTCGTCCAGTGCTTTGATGCGCTTCTTGTCGCCTAGGTATTGATACATCTCCGCCGGATCATTGCTGCCACGTGTGGCCACCATAGCTATGGTCGGCATGGGGCTGAGTTTCTGCAGCACCTCTTGGGGCAAGCGACTGTCATCGGGCGACTTTCGCTCTGTGAGCCAATCCGGGCGGAGCTTTCCAAACTTCTGCAATAGTCTATAGGCAATCTCTCGCTTACTGCAGACGATCATCGCTTTCTGCACCACATCGGTGCGGTTGTCACAAGCTTGCGTGTAGTGCTCAATAATGTCGGCGGCCAGGCGTTCCAAGCGTTCGTCATCGCCTAGTATCACCTCCATCGCACTCATGGCCTTCTTGCTCCGAGTGAGATCCTCCTCTGTCGCTCCCTCTTCGGCACACTGCTGATAGTAGGCATCTATCTGCCTCACTTTCTCTGCCTCCAGTGTTACTTTGGCGACACGCGGTATGTACTTGATATCTCGGGTGATACCGTCCGCCACTGCCTGCTGCATAGTGTAGCTGTCCACGATCTGGCCGAAAACTTGGATCGTATCATCAATAGGCGTACCCGTGAACCCCACAAAGGTAGCGTTGGGGAAGGCGGTCCGCAGCAGCTCGGCATAGGGTTTGGTGACAAATGCGCCTAGTCTGCCCTCGCTCTTATCCTTGACCTTGAGCCGGGTGTCGAGGCGCACTTGCGTGCGGTGGGCTTCGTCCGAGAAGCAAACAATGTTGCGCCGATCGTTGAGCAGCCCCATCTCCTCACAAAACTTCTGAATGGTGCAGATAAAAAAGCCACCTGACTCTCGCAGGCTCATCTCCTCCTTGAGAGCAACACGGCTCTCTATCACCTTGGCGACCCCAAGTGACAAAAACTCCTCCGAGCGCAAAAAGAGCTTGCCCGCCTGCGACTGAAGGTCATCACGATCCACAATCATTACGATGGTCGGTGAGCCCAACTCCGCACAGCGTAGCGAGAGTTGACGGGCAAGAAACATCATCGTATAGGTCTTGCCACAGCCGGTAGCGCCGAAGTAAGTGCCCCCTCGACGATCCCCCTCGGCATAAGCCCTGAGCACGTGGTCGCGCAGCTGTCTCGTCGCAAAAAACTGCGGATAGCGACACACGATCTCCTCCTCTCTGTCGCTCTTGACGTCGGGGAAGTAGACATAGTCTCGCAATATCTCCAGGAAGCGCATCGGCTCATACACACCGTGGACGATGGTGCGTACTTGGTCGATTCCGCTCTGTGCGACGGGGTCTTCGTTGCGCACCTTCTTCCAGACATAGTAGTGCTCATAGGGCGTGTAGGTGGTGCCAAGTTTGGTGTTGTTGCGTGTGGCATCACTGATACAGGAGAGCGGGCAATACCTCAGGAGATGGGGGATATCTCGCATGTAGCGTGTATGGATTTGCTCGTAGGCACTAGCTATCGTGGCTGTGGCATCGGTGGGGTTTTTCAGCTCAAAGATACAGAGCGGTATGCCGTTGACAAAGAGTAGCACATCGGGGATCCGGACGTCACCACCCTGCCCATAGCCCACCTCAAACTGGTTGACTGCACGGAACCGGTTACGCCCCACCTCATCAAAGTCTATATAAGCAATATCGAAAACCTCTCCATCTCCCTGCCGTGTATAGCGGTAGCCGTCCACAAGGAGACGATAGGTGGCACGAAGCCGATCAAAGTGTGTCTGCCCACCCGTATGGCGCAGGTGGTCGATGATGGCCGTCACATCCTCGGACGCCAACCCGGGATGCCGACTCACGAGAAAACCGGACAAATCCTCCGTCAATAGCAGCTCATCATTACGGCGATGCAGCTCACTCCCATGCGTATAGTCCCAGCCCACCTCTTGTAGAAGTGCGATCAGAGCCACTTCGTATTCGCTTTCGTAGAACTTCATGTTTCGTGCGTTGTTATTACCCATATCTTTACCGGCCAATAGATAGGACTATGGGTACAGACTATACATGTACCCGAAATAACGATTTTGGGTACATATCCAAGCCAACGTGTACCCGAAATAACGATTTTGGGTACATATCCAAGCCAACGTGTACCCGATTTTGCTTTTTTGGGTACACATTCTTATTGTTGGACAGATTCAATAGTCTCAGTGTTATTTCTCTCGTCAATGTGATGATGAATAAACAAGTCCATCAGTTTTGTATTGATATAATAATTACTTCGTCCAAATCTCACCTTTTGGAGTAAACCCATGTCAACAATCATGTCGAGATACTTTGTGGCTGTTTTTCGTTGTACCGTCATATCTTTTTGCATGAATTCAATCTTGGTGTATGGGTGAAAAAATAGGTTGTTTAACAGTTCGTGCTTATACTGTCTGCCAAAAACAGGACGCAATTTGGTTTTGTATTCCTGCATAAGGTGCGAAATCTGCTTGATAAGCCCTATGGTCTGCGCTGCAGTTTCTTCTATGCCTTTAAGCATGAATAGTACCCACTGCTTCCATTCCTCAAAGTTGTCGGTATTCTTATCCCTTATACGTTGGATAAGGCGATAGTACTCCCCCTTGTTATGCGTGATATATCGACTCAGATAGAGGATAGGCAAGTCCAATAAATCGTTAATAATCAGGTACAATATAATGATTATTCTTCCCGTTCTGCCATTACCGTCATAGAAAGGGTGAATGCTTTCAAACTGATGATGAATGATAGCCATTTTTATTAATGGGTCTACCTCGTGCAGGCTATTGTCGTTGATATATGTTTCAAGATTATGCAAAAAGAACATGATCTCATCATTTTCCTGTGGTGGAGTATATACCACCTCGCCGCTTGATGATTTCAACACAGTGCCCGGCTCCTTACGGAATCCGGCGGTATTACCTTCCAACACCTGCTGTATCGCAAGAATGTCATTAAGTGTAAGAAGTTTATTCTTGCGTGCCCGTTGAAAACCTACTGACATCGCTTCTCTGTACAGTAGCACTTCTTTAGCAGCGACATTGCTGATGTGTCCTTTCATATTCAAGTCGGCTTTGTAGAGGTCGTCTGAAGTGGTGACAATGTTTTCAACCGCCGAACTGTCCAACGCTTCCTGCAGCACTAAAGTATTGATCAGTATGTTCTCATTAGGAATAGTCTGGGCTATTCCCTTCAGTTCTGCCAACAGTCGGTTTGCAGCATTTACTTGCTTCAATACAGCTTTTGTCTCAATATCGTATGGAAGAGGTAATTGTGGTATAGTGTATTTTCCGTTCATATTCTTTTTGGCCTTTTAACTGTGGATGGCATACTGTACTAGGGCGGGGCAGAGCGTGGTGAGTCTTTCGCGCGCCTCTCGGGCAATGCATTTCGCCTCCTCGATACAATGGTAGAGGTTTACAATAGACTGCTGTACCTCGAGTGGGGGCAAGGGAATAATTGTTTCACATAGCGCAGACCAAGAAAAAACTTCAGTCGAGCTACCCCATGAGCGAAAACAAGCATTTCTGTCCCATTCAGAACGACAAAACAGCATAAACAGATACTCTGGGACTAGAGTGTTGGTATTTATAACCCTAAAAGCAATGTTGTTCCAACTAATAATAAAAGGATTAGAGGTTAGATTAAATCCCAGTCCTATTTTCTTCCCATGTGTTCTCGGATTGTAGATAAACTCTTTAGGTTGTACAACTTTGAAATTTGACAAGTCGCTGTGTTTTAAGTCTGCTTTGGTCGGAATTATTTCTTTTGTGATTGTCATTCCTCTTACGTCCTCTACAGAGTATTTCCCCTCTGTATTGCGTTCGTCCACCTCCTCGATATAGTTGCCGAGGGGGACAGAGGGGTATTGGCGTTTGCAGTCGACGATAAACGCCTGACAAGCCTCGGTCAGTGGAGCAATCAAAGCTTCGTTGTCTTCGGCTAAACGCTTCAAGCCCTCATAAGTTGCCACCAACTCCCGTTGCTCCTCCATACTCGGCAAAGGAATGCGAACTCGGCACATTTCCTCCCAACTAAATGTTTCCCTTGCACTGCCCCAAGAATTGAAACGAGCATAGCGATCAAAATCATCTCGACTGAGTAACATATAGAGGTATTCAGGGAGCAATTCGCCTACTACCCGAAATGTGCTGTATATAGATGAGATAAGGTAGGTTTGGCTTGATGTGTTAAGTGCCAAGGCTATCTTATCTCCTCTCCGAGAGGTGTCTGCTACATAAGCGAATACACGAGGACTTACAACTTTGTAGTTAAGCACAGACACACCGTCCATATTGGCTTTGGTGACAATGAAGGTTTTGTCAGTACTGATGCCTCTAACGTCCTCTACAGAGTATTTCCCCTCTGTATTGCGCTCGTCCACTACCTCGATATAGTCTCCGAGGCGGACCCACTTTGTTTTATTCGCAGTCATAGCCGAGTTGTTGGAGTGCTTTGCGTAGGCTTTGGTCGTTCTTCTCTTGACGTTGGAGTAGCGTCTTGACACTCTTTGCCGTTTGCTTTAGCACTTGTTGGTAATCTATGTGGCTATCACGGTCTACAAACTCGATGTAGCGACTGGGGACCAGTGTAAAGTCATTGGCTCGTAGCTCGTCTATCCCCACAGAGCGATAAAGCTCAGGCTCGGCATAGTTGGCTCCGTCTGTACCCTCCGCTTGCCAGTCGTGATAGATGGCTACGGCTCGCTGGACTTGCTCCTCGGTAAGCATCACTTTTTTCTTCTGCTCGCCCTTGACGGGGTTGTCCGTCCAGCTACGCAAGTCCATGAATAGCACTTCGCCCTGTCTCGAACGGAGCTTGCGGTCGTGCCAGAGTCCGCCACGCTTATTTTGGTTGAGGATCCACAGCGTAACGGATATATCGGTCGTATAGAAGAGCTCACGAGGAAGTACGACGATGGCTTCGACCTTGTCCGCCTCAATGAGCTTTTGACGAATGCTTGACGCATCGCTATCGCCCAACGCCCCATTCGCCAGAAGGAAGCCCGCCACACCACGCTCGGGCCGAAGCTTCGAGAGCATGTGGAGTATCCAAGCATAGTTGGCATTGCCCTCGGGTGGCAAGCCATAGTCTGCCCAGCGTGCATCATGGCTGAGGGAAACATCGTACCACTTCTTGAGGTTGAAGGGTGGGTTGGCCATGATGTAATCAAAGGTCAAGCCTCGGTGCATATCGTTCGTAAAGGTGGAGGCATTGCGCTCGCCGAGGTGGTGTGAGATACCACGCATAGCAAGATTCATCTTTGCTAAGCGATAAGTGGCAGGGTCTGCCTCCTGCCCATAGACATTGACCTGCATGATGTCGCCTTGCTTCGCCTCAACATATTTGGCACACTGCACAAACATACCGCCCGAGCCACAACAAGGGTCGTAAAGTGTGCCATCGAAAGGCTCGACAAAGGCGGCAATCAGCTCTACGATATCGTGGGGTGTGTAAAACTCACCCTCCTCCTTGGTGGCATTGATGGCAAAGCTCTTGAGGAAGTACTCATAGACCCTCCCGATGAGGTCTCTCTCCGTGCCAAAGGTCTTGTGCGAAATCTTGCTCACCTCGTCCATCACCTTTTTGATGACATTTGCCTCGAGATTGATGCTCGTGAAGAGCCCCAGACGCACACAGCCCCTGAAGGTCTCGCCACTATCCTCCAGCGCATTCAGGGCATCATCGAGGGAGGCGTTGAGCTTGGTCGGTGGGAGGAGGAGGATGAGGTCTCCCCAGCGCGCCACAGCCGGCACAAAAGCAGCCCCGCTGTACATACCGGGCTGGTCGAGAAAGTCATTGATCTCCGCCTCGTCTGTCATGCCATTGTCGAGACATTGTTGGCGCAGTCTCTGCTGCTCGTCCTCAAACTTCTCTCCGATGAAGCGAAGGAAGACAAGCGTCAGCAGCAAGTCACGCTTATCGTTGAGGGAAGCATTACTGCGGAGATACTCCCGGCAGTTGAAAAGTATGGTCTCGAGGCTTGGGGTACCCGCCTCTGCTGTTTTCTTTTGCTTGGCCATAGTCATTTTTTTTTGGGGGGGATGAGTATTCGCCCACACAAAGCTATCCTTTTTGTCTTGAATAAACGAATCACGGTGCAGAAACATTGTGCCTTGGGCAGAGAGGGTGCCAACCGGCCGACCTGCTTTGCGACCCCTAGCGGGGTCGTGTTTTTGTTGCGGGGCTTGGGGTCCCGGGGTCTTCGGGGCTCCGCCCCTCGACACCCGGGCTATGAAAGAGGCACCCCTATCGGGGTGCTGCCAACCAACTTCCCCGCCCCAATATTGCCGACTGTTTGGTGCCCCAAACTATTGACCCATTGGTGAACTCC
>CAMYAB010000008.1 GCA_947253625.1 uncultured Porphyromonadaceae bacterium
CCCCCTTCCCTACGACCCCGCCAGGGGTCGCAAGGCAGATCGGCCAAATTTTTGGGGGAGACAAGGCTTATTTTGGCACCTGAATATTGCGATGGCAGCCTCCCACAAAAAAACATAGTTGCTTTTCTTCTTCTTCTGACAAGCTACCGTTTGGTCATCATTGCGGGTGAATCTTTTGTCTAGATTATATTGAGTATCTTTGTGGTAGGATATTTTATTACACATTTATTATCTCATAACAAATAGCATGAACTTCCTGAAGACATCTACCCTCGTCCTCAGCCTTATGGTTGTGGCACTGACGGGCTGTGCTCAGCATGCCGCTGAGCCGAAGCCGTACAACGAAGGCATCAACGTGGTGCCCCAGCCGGTCGAGCTCCAACAGACCCAAGAGGGCAAGCTCTCCCTTACCAAAAAGACGGTCATCGTCGGTGCCGGTGAGGAACTGCAGAGTATTGCTCGCTTTTTTGCCAACAAACTCAATACCTCTACCGGTCTCGGTATCTCTGTGGCTGAGCAGGCTGAGCCCTCCAAGGAGGTCATTTCGCTGACCCTCGTGGGTACGGACGTGGTGCCACAGGAGGAGGGGTATACTCTGGATGTGACTCCTGATCGTGGGGTGCAGATCCAGGCGAGCACACCCCGAGGTGCTTTTTGGGCGATGCAGACCCTCATGCAGCTCTTGCCTGCAGAGGTGGAGAGCCCCAAGGTGGTGCCCGGTATGGACTGGAGTCTCCCCTTTGTCTCGATCAAGGACTACCCAAGGTTTGCCTATCGTGGACAGCATATCGATGTGGGTCGTCACTTCATGGATGTGAATGAGATCAAAAAGACCATCGACCTGCTCTCTATGCTGAAGATCAATAAGCTCCACTTTCACCTCGTGGAGGATCAGGGCTGGAGAATCGAGATCAAGAAGTACCCCAAGCTGACCGCAGAGGGTGCCACTCGTGTCGAGGGTGATGGCTCTACGTATGGTCCCTACTTCTATACGCAAGAGGAGATCAAGGACATTGTGGCGTATGCCGATGAGCGCTATGTAGAGGTGATCCCAGAGATCGAGCTGCCCGGCCACTCCGATGCCGCTGTCACCGCCTATCCCGAGCTGGGTTGCCACGGTGCTGAGTACCCCTATGAGGTGCGCAATATATGGGGAATCTCTACCGAGATTTACTGCGCCGGCAATGATGAGGTCTTTACGTTCCTGAAGGATGTGATCGATGAGGTCCTGCCGCTATTTCACACTGACTACTTCCACATCGGAGGTGATGAGGCGTGGAAGGCCAACTGGAAGGCCTGTCCTAAGTGCCAAAAGCGCATGAAGGACAACAACCTCAAGAGTGAGGAAGAGCTCCAGAGCTGGTTCATCCACCAGATCGAGGAGTACCTAGTATCCAAGGGCAAAAAGATGATTGGCTGGGAGGAGATCCTACAAGGTGGTCTGGCTCCATCAGCTATCGTGATGTCTTGGACCGGAGAGGATGGCGGTATCAAGTCTGCCAATATGGGTCACGATGTGATCATGACCCCCTCCTGGCGAGGAATGTACCTCGATCACTACCAAGGTGACCCCAATGTGGAGCCACTGGCTATCGGAGGCTATGCCCCTCTGAGCAAGGTCTATGCCTACGACCCGATCCCCGAGGCAATTGATGCCGACAAGCGTCACCATGTACTGGGTGTGCAGGTCAACCTGTGGTCCGAGTACTTCTACACAGCAGAGCAGTACGAGTATATGTCTCAGCCACGTGTGGCCGCACTCTCCGAGATCGCATGGACCCCGCTGGAGCGCAAGGACTATGACGACTTTTTGCGTAGGCTCAACAACCTCCGCGTCCGCTACGACCTACACGACTACATCTACTATATCCCTCAACCTGAGCAGGGAGACAACAAGAGTATCGACCATGTGGCGTTTGTAGGGGATTCTGTAGTGATCCCATTCAGCACGGTTGATCCGGTCTACAAGATCATCTATACCACCGATGGCAGTGAACCAACCCTCAAGGCGGCCAACGAATACAGCGAGCCCCTTGTATTCAAGGAGGATGCGACCCTGAAGATTCGCTCCGTACTGATCAGTGGCAAGATGAGTCCTGTACGTGAGATCAAGGTCCTCAAGCAGGAGTATGCTCCTGCTGTGGCAGAGGAGAGTGACGAGCTGGAGAGTGGTGTCAAGGTCTTGAGAGCGGATCGCAAATTCGCAGACTCTGATGAGCTGTTGGCTACTCCCGAGACTGACTTCATGGTCTCCAAGGTGTCCGGTGGATCTGATCTCCAAAACTCCGCAATCGCCGCTACCAAGCCCCCTATGTATGTCAAGCAAACTCAGGATCACCTGATGGACAACATCCTGTGGTCCGGCCTGATCTACAGTGGCTATATCAATATCCCGGAGGATGGTGTCTACCGCTTTAGCACCACCAACAATCGCCTCTGGATCGATGATCAACTGCTGATCGACAATGAGGGCGCGATCAAGAAATGGCCTACCCGCCAAGACAAGACTATTGCACTCGCCAAGGGCCTTCACAAGATACAGTGGACCTATATCGTAGAGGTGCACGAGGGCTGGCCAAGTGCCTGGAGTGATGTCCGCATACAGTGGGCACGCTTTGACAAGGGTGAGGGCCTCTCCTATGTCCCCGACAGTGCTTTCTTTACGCAGAAGTAACCGGTGTAGATACTAGGCGACTGCTCGCCTAGGCACAAAATATTGAGCACCTCCGAGGAAGACAAGGTCTCCCTCGGGGGTGCTTGCTTTTACCGGATCCGGGCTGAGATCGTCGGGGGGCACCCGTGTTGAGAGGAAAGTTGGTGGAGAAGAAAAAATTGCGTACCTTTGCACCACGTTAGGCGTAAGTAATGATGCCAAACGATACGCTCGGGGTGTAGCGCAGTCCGGTTAGCGCACCTGCTTTGGGAGCAGGGGGTCCCAGGTTCGAATCCTGGTACCCCGACGAAAATGACAAATGGCTGACGATAGCAGAGCTTATAGAGGTGCTATCACAGCCATTTGTCTTTTATTTGCCGGTCTGCATGGGGGTGTGGAGGGTCTCCTTGGTGAAATGGAGAGTGGTGTTTGGTTGGGACGACTATTTTTTGTACCTTTGCGGTGCATCTCCCGAGATGGGATGAATCGCGACTGTGGCGTAATTGGTAGCCGCGCTAGACTTAGGATCTAGTGGTTAATAGCCGTAAGGGTTCGAGTCCCTTCAGTCGCACACACGTTTTGTGTTCATAGATTGTAAGTTTTTGGTTTTTGGCGCTCTAAGTCTCAGATTAGTTGACTTAGGGCGTATTTTTTTTTGTGCCAATCGCAAGGCTTTTTCCCTGCTGCAAGGGCACCTACTTTTGGAGCTGAGTGCTAAAAGCTCAGGCAGGAGTGGCGATCGTTTGGTCATCACTCCTGCCCGGTCTTTATTCGTCGGATAGGGAAAGTCCCTTATAGGCCAAAGTAGGATCGTATGCGGTCCACCAAGGTCAATTCCTCCCAGGTGAATAGATCAACATTCAGCGTGATCGGATCAATGTATCTATCGGAGAAGTGCTTTTGTAGCGTCCTTGGGGTGCGTCCCATGTGACCGTAGGCTGAGGTCTCTTGGTAGATAGGGTTTTTCAGTCTGAGGGAGCTGATGATGTTGTAGGGAGTGAGGCTGTAGATCTCGGATATGGCCTTGGCGATTTCGCTATCGCTGAGGGGGATATTGCTTCGTCCGTAGGTGTTGACGAATACACTTACAGGCTCGGCAACACCGATGGCGTAGGCCACCTGGATCAAGAGCTCATCGGCCACGCCTGCTGCTACCATATTTTTGGCGACATAGCGTGCGGCGTATGCGGCGGATCGATCTACTTTGCTCGGATCCTTGCCACTGAATGCCCCGCCACCGTGGCTGGCACGTCCTCCGTAGGTGTCGACGATGATTTTGCGACCGGTTAGACCAGTGTCGCCGGCTGGCCCGCCGATCACAAATTTCCCGGTGGGGTTGGTCAGCAACATCGGAGTTGTATCAAAAAGGGCTTGTACCTCCGGCGAGTATTTTTCGATTGCCCTTGGTAGGACAATCTCTTGGAGGTCTCGGTGTATTTTTTCTTGCATCATCCGATCTGCTTCGTCCTGTGAGCGTCCATTGGTTGGTCGGACAAAGTCGTCGTGCTGTACGCTCAGCACGATGGTGTGTACCCGCTTTGGGGTCCGGTCTGCATTGTACTCCAGGGTCACTTGGCTCTTGGCATCCGGTCGGAGGTAGGGCATCAGCTCCGGCTCCTCTTTCCGGATCTGGGAGATGACTTGGAGTAGTGTGTGCGACAGCTCTACGGGCAGTGGCATGTAGTTGTCGCTCTCTGCTGTGGCGTAACCAAACATCATGCCTTGGTCTCCGGCACCTTGTTCGCGTGCCTCTTTGCGCACCACACCGCGATTGATATCCGGGCTTTGCTCGTGGATGGCGGACAGGACACCGCACGACTGTGCGTCAAATAAGTATTCACTTTTGTTGTAGCCGATGTCCTGGATCACCTGTCGTGCCACGTCCGGTATGTCCACGTATGCCGTGGAGTTTACTTCACCTGCCACGACCACTTGTCCGGTGGTTACGAGTGTCTCACAGGCTACTTTTGCCTCCGGGTCTTGTGCCAAAAAGTGATCTAGGATCGCATCTGATATCTGATCAGCCACCTTGTCCGGATGCCCATCGCTTACGGACTCAGAGGTAAAGAGATAGCTCTTGTCGTAGGTATTCATGGTTCAAAAAAAATGGTTTGTACCACCTTGGCTCGACGTCATGAGTGTGCAAAAAAAACACCACTCATAGGACGCAATACGTGCCTTGAGCAGTGACTGTCGAATGTTGAATCAAATGTAGCCTCCTTGTTTCCCCTATCCGCCAAGCGATGTGTGGATCTGAGTGGGGAGGCGCAGTTTTAGCATTCTTTTTTGTCGTGGTTGCAAGCGGGCACAAATCTATCCACGTCACCTTGGTGGGAGGTTGGTTTGTATGTTACTGCAAAGGTAACTATATTTCTTTGGCTTGCAAAACGTGTCTCTTTTTTATACGGCCCACAGTAGTTGCCACGATCCGCATAATGGGTCTTTTTTTCCCCCTATACTCCACAAAAAAAGCTCACCGGATAGTGAGCTTTTTTTGTGTATACGGGTGACGAAGATCATGCACCGTGAAAGAGATACTCTTGCTCCGTGTCGATTGTCAGTTGTGTAAAAAGGTCCTCGATGAGTTGGTCGGTCACCTCGAGTGCATGCTGGAGCACATCGTCCGAAAACTCCTGCAACACTCGATCGGCGGCGAAGTGTTGGTCGTCGCAGAGTTGTAGGTAGAGTCGTTCCATCTCCCTTTGCCGTTGGTCGATTTCCGCTTCCAGTTTTGCGTAGCGCTTTTGGATGATCGGGGCATACTTGTTGTAGTTGATCATGCCGAGTGCCTGCACCTTCCTAAACTTCCAGTATGCCGAGTCGTTTGCCGAGTGGCTGCCACCCTTTTGGTAGGCTTCGGGCACGCTTTTGATTCCCTGATACATGGGCAAAAAGACACCTAGTGCGGCCATCCCAAAGCAGAAATAGTTCACGCAACCGATAGCCATCGGTAGCTCGGGGCGTACATTGAGGATGTGAGTCTGTGTGGTACGAAATATGGATACCGGTCGATAGGGCTCGTGTGGATTGCTGTGGAGATAGGGGTCGTGCTCCGTGCCGTTGTAGTGAAAGCGAAAGAGACGACGCATCATAGGGAGATCGATCTTTGCTTCGGCTTGGGCAAATACGGGGAAGTCATTTTTGGTGACTACTTGCTTGGTATGGGGGTTGAGGATTCCCTGCAAGCCCCATACTCGTGGGTAGTTGTAGGTAGTGTCCAGCTTTTCGTCACGGATGTATGCCTTGTGAAAGTCAAAGTCACCCGTCGTCGGATCCCATAGTCCGTGTTGCTTGGCAAAGTCCATTAGGTCTTCCGAGCCCAGGTAGTTCTCCTTGTCCTTGGGGTCGTACTGCCGGTATCGGCTTTGGTTGCCCGTGACGAAGTAGCTGTCCTCCGGCAGTCGGCAGGCGAGCCAGCGGTGTCCGGAGGCCGTCTCCAGATACCACACCTCATCCTCATCCACAAATCCTACGCCAAATCCCTCGGACACCCCATACTCACCGATCAGTTGTCCCAGACGCTCCACCCCCTCACGTGCAGAGGAGATAAAGGGCAGGACGATGTTGAAGACACTGTTTTCGGCGATACGGTCGGGCTCCATCGGGTCTGCTTGGAGTGCTTGTGCGTTACTGAATATACTCTCTGTGGCACTCATTCCCACCCCTTGGGTATTAAATCCTGCGCTACCCCATGTGCCGGGCATGCTGTGTGGTGCCAGGGCAAAGTAGCCATGTGCCTGCTCGGGCAGAGGACAGCCAAAGTGGCTGTCGATGGCTCGGAAAGTATTGCCGGGAAAGGTGCCGGCTCGGTGGATCTCTATGTTTTTGGCCTCGAGCGATGTCCAGTCTTCCGACCGTGCGACGAAGCGGGAGCCATCGGCACTCATCTCGCTACCGACGAGTATGGTGGTGCACTCAGAGTTGGGACGTGTGGGGAGTTGTTTTTTCTGTGTCATGATTGATACCTGTTGCTTTATGGAGACCTCTTGAGAAAGGTCTCTCTTTGTGGATAAGCATTACTTTTTCTGACCCAAGGTACCCAAAAAGTACCAAAAGGGGGATAGATAAAAGTAGGTAATTTGGATGATTGGGATCCAAAGGCAAAGGCGGTGCGACCTAATATTAGTACTTGCCAAGGTCTTAATTCCAATGATGTCAACTACCACTTGCAACTCATGATGGCTGAAGCTCAGAGCCTATTTAGAGAGTACGAGTACAATGACAAATTCCCATTGATGGTAGAGTTGAAGTGTGACTTAAAAGATCGATTCATAGAAAAAGGACTTGGACTTACTAGAAAGGCTGATCGATTCTCTAGAAAAAACACCTTATACGATGTGAGAACACTATATACAGAATATGTCAACTTCTTGAAAACAAAAAGACATATAAAGGACTCTTCCTACGAAAGATACCTTTCCATGTATAATGACATCATCAGAGCTTTCCCAACAAATAGTGCTTTGGACTTCAAAAAAGGAGACATTGACAAGTTTATTGAACAACTGTCGAACGAAGGGTTGAAACCATCAACCATCAAGCACCGAGTTTCCATGTTAAAATCTTTTCTGAAATGGATGAAAGAACACCGGGATTTGAGGTTGCCGGATAATGTCATGGTTTACGAAACACTTGTTCAAACTCTTGCGAGACCTGTGATCTATTTAGAGCGTGACGAGATTGAACGATTTGAAAAACTAGAGGTGCAAGGAAATCAAGAACTTGTGAAATATGTTTTTTTGCTTTGCTGTTATACAGGATTGAGAATCTCCGATGCCTGCAATCTACGCTGGACAAACATTAGAGAGAACTCTATAATTCTGGTTACAAAAAAAGAATGAAACCGGTGGAGATCGAGCTTAACAAAGGGGCTAGAAAAGTGTTGGACTACTTCAAAAGCATCAGAAAACCAGAAACAGAGGACTACGTGTTGCCAGATTTCAAAGGTGATACCAAAACTCTAGTAACTAGAATGAGAAATCATCTCAACACACTGGCAAAAAAGGCAGAAATCACAAGTGTTGTGAACATGCCTGTTTACAATAAGGGAAAATCCGCAACATACAAGGAGTATGAAAAATGGCAAGTTATAACCACTCACATGGGTAGAAAAACCTTTATCGTACAAGCCCTGTCTGCCGGAATACCCGCGGTAGTAGTAATGAGTTGGACTGGACACGCAAGTCTTGACTCTATGAAACCATACATAAACATTACAAGAGAAAGTAGCAGAAAAGGCATGGAACGTTTAGACGACTCTCTGTTTTCAAGATAGAGCCTTGGCACAACTTTCCTAAGTGTAGCAAGCTCAATCGTAAAACTGCACTCGCTTAAATGGCAAGAGGAGATAGCTTAACATTTCGCTATGTCACAAATATGTATATGCTTTTCTATCCTCTCTTTAGATAAATCACAATACTCTGCACAAATATCAATACCAATAAATTTACGATTATTATCAAGCGCAGCAACGCAAGACGTTCCACTACCACACATAGGGTCAAGAATTATATCATTTTCATTACTCCAAGAAAGAATGTGGTCTTTGGCTAAATCATAAGGGAAAGGAGCTGGATGGTTTTTGGCTTCTTGGTCAACAGCTTTTTTTCCTACAACATATTCCCATATATTCCCCTTTATTTTTTCTGATTTTACAGGATTGGCTAATTTACTTCGTTTTTGTTCTCCTTTAGAATAATTTTTATACGTAGTACCTTTCAATTCTAAACCTGCGTGCAAACACGGCATTTTTAATGCATGATGTGTTGCGACTGCACCTTTTGAGAACACAAACATATATTCAAACTCATTACTATATCGTTTCCTATATATTTGTGGAACAGGATTTGTTTTTTTAAATATCATGGTATCGTGCAAATTAAACCCTGCATTAACAAAATGCATAGCCTGCTTAAAACTAGTACAAGTTTCGCTTCCATTTATTGTTGCATCGCAAACGATCCACACAATAACCCCACCATCTTTTATTATTCTAAATAGCTGTTCTACTATATCATCAAACGGAAAAACAAAACCTTTATATGTTCTTAGATTGTCATATGGTGGAGATGTGATACACATGTCAATAGAATTGTCTGGGATTGCTTTCATTATATCCACACAATTTCCATTTATAATCTTGTTTATATAATCACTAATCATCTCTGTACTTGATTTATAAATCTTCTAATCGTTTCAATTTTTGAATCTAATTTCATGGAAACAAGAAGTTCTCTAATAGCATCTTCCCTATTTAATTGCCTAATTCTCGCAATCTCTGATTCATAATAGCGAATTTCTTCATTACCTCTATAAACGATAGAACCTTTTATATTATTAAAATGGTTTCCAAACTGTTCTTCTGTCAATCCGATAATTTCTCTTATATTGGCATCTTGTTGTTGAATAAAACATTTATTTGCATCTGCCATATTAGTTTGCTGCATAATCTTGTAGCTTTGATTCCACAGTTCTCGTAAATTCACATTTTCACTTTCCCGAACATTCTCGGAAAGAATGATATAAAGATATTCCCAAGAAAATAAAGACACATTCCCATTGAGTGCAGAACGGTAAATTTGGCTGTTACTTTTTGGATATTGAAAATAAGGACAAGCTAAGACTGAAAAATCATTATCTTCTCTCCAATGAACCATTGAGTCCACTTTAAAATCTTTTGCATTTTTAGCTGTGCGACTTAGTCTAAAGGATTTTGCATCTCCAATTAAAGAATAATTGTGATATTTACTTTGCGCTATAATGTCGGCACAATTAGAGCGCTCTCTTAAAACTGTAACCTCAAAATTCATTTCTTTGAGAGCCTTGGCAAATAAGATATCCGATACTTTTGTATATAGTTTTTCTTCAGATGAATCATGTCCAATATCTTCAGGAATAATACCAATTTCCGTTATTAAAGACAAAACATCTGTTCTGTTTATATTAAACAAGATATCTTGCAGATTGTTGCTAGCTGTCACAAAGTCCAAATTTAAATTCTCTCGAATAAGAGAGCGTAAATCTATATAGTTCATATCTTATAGCGTTTTATTTATTATACTTAATGCCTTGGTCGCAATGTCTTTTTCTCCATCTATTACTGAACTGATTTTGTCTGCAATCCAAAGACTTAATAATTCATCTTGCTCTATATTAAAGATACGAGAAAGCTGAATCACTTGTTCCCTTTTTGCTTGTCTGTCTCCACATTCAATTCTACAATACATGGGCATATCAATACCAAGAGCTAAAGCTAATTGCTTTTGCAATAATCCTTTCTTTATCATTGTATATTCAAGTTTTCTATTATTGACGATAATTCCTCCTTTGCTTTACGCCTGTCGGCATATCTGAAAAGCCGGCTTCGGTTGATGGCGTACAGGCTAAAGGCATTTTCGATGATACGCTCGCTCTCACTGCCTTGCAGATAGAAGAAATCCGCATCCCTCAATATGTCCACCAACAATTTTTCCAGCGTGGGCATAGGCACACCTGACACCTTTTGCAACGGGGCTTCCGAAACAAGGCTTTTTACAAACAGGACACGCTTGTCCATATCCACATACCTGTATATCATTTCCTTGTCAGGGCGTAGATAAACATCACGGCTCCCGTCTTTCAGAAAATTGAAAACAGTCTCTGCCGAATCCCTGTCCGTTTCCACATAGATGACCCGATTGGATGAAAGGTGATGCTGCAAAGGTGCGATAATCTCTCCCTGATAGACACAGAATTTTGCAAACGGGAAATTCTCCCGTAACAAATCATACACTTTCCGCACGTCCTCCATCGGTTGGGGTGCAAAGGTCTGTTTCAATATTTTGGCATACACTCCGCGTCCTGTTCTGACCAGTGCGTTTTCATTCACGAGCTTGAATAGATACCACGACAAGGACGATTTGTTTATATCAATCTTTTCGTGGAGATGAGCATACAAATCCCCTATGCTAAAATCACGATGGTTTTCAGCATAATTGAGTATGGATGTCGTTATTTCGTTGCTCATATTATTGTTGTTCCTGTTTACGCTGCAAAGATATCAAATTTTCGGCACTTTTTTTGATTAGTGCCGATAATTTGTGCTTTTATAAAGGACAGTCATTCGTCCCAATCATATACTTCTTGATAAACATTCCGGTTTATCTGAGTTGTGACGTAGAGGTATTGTTTGGATGACATTATTTACTTATCCTCTAGGCAATAACTAAAGGATAATAAGCTCCCTCAGGCGAGTCGAAAGACAGCATACTTGAGGGGCGTTCTTCATTTATGACAAACTCTGACTTATAGCCGTTTTGACAACATTGCGTTCAGAGTACATAATTTTCCGATACATTTCTGAGCGTTGTAAGGGCGACAATGATTCAGTAACTTTGTAGTAGTTACATAAAAAGGAGTGAATCATGACAGAGAGCGAATACATCATAGATGGATCCCGCACCCCACAAGAGAAAAGAGAAGCGTGGCATACCGCCATGGGGCTACAGGCGGTAGATGGTCTGGAGGTGTCTGAATACCTAAAGGAACGATCAGAGGAGCACATCAATGGCGAACGTTCCATGGGAGAAGTGGAGCAACTCATAAGAAGCTACTACGAAACGAGGGACGAGAGAACAAGTATTAGTAAAGGGACAGAAGAAGCCGACAAGGTTTCAGTAAACATCGCCAAGATACTTGGTGAGAAGGCATTTTCATTCTCTGTTCCCGGCTTGCTTGCCACACATAAGCGCATTTTTGAAGGGGTGTTTGATTTTGCCGGTCGAATCAGAGATTTTAATATCACAAAGAAAGAGTGGGTGCTGGATGGAGATACAGTACTCTATACCCCATCCGTCATGATCCAAGAGACGTTGGAGTACGACCTAGGTAAGGAAAAGAACTTCGACTACTCTACATTGGGCAGTGTCGAAGAAAGCCTTCCCCATCTGACGGGCTTTATTGGAGGGCTGTGGCAGATACATCCATTCGCAGAGGGAAATACCCGAACCACTGCCGTCTTTACGATCCAGTATTTACGTTCACTGGGCTTCACGGTAGATAACCACCTGTTTGAGGAGCATTCGTGGTACTTCCGCAATGCCTTGGTACGAGCCAACTACCAAAATGTGTCTAAGGGCATCAGCAGGGATCCCATGCCACTGCGTTGCTTCTTTGAAAATCTCCTCACAGGAGCTAACCATGAACTCTCCAATCATTGCTTGCACGTCCGGTATAACGAGAAAAATGAGAAGATGGACTTGACATCATCCTCAAAGTGGAAGGAACGTAAGCCCTAAATCCCCCCGACAATAAGAGGAGATGGGAAGCAAGAGCCGGCAAGGTCTTTGCCGGCTCTTAAAGAAAACCCTTAGTAGCGTTATAAAACAGGCACCTCGCCTTTTTTCTCGGCATCTTGTATTTCTTGACTTAACGCCCTCCTCACAATCTCAGCTGCGGAAATACCTCTACTCACAGATAGTAGTCTAGTTTTTGTCCAAGGCTCTGCCGGCAGTTGCATTGACATTTTCACCAGCTCCACTTCCTCCTTTTCTTGCTTACCGGTGCGACTCGTAGGGTGTGTTTTCGTGGGTGTGTCTGTCTTTTCCCTTTAGATCATCAATCATCTTGTCCAGATTTAATTTCTTCGCCATTTTCGTATCTCTTTATGTGTTTGAGTAACTCTGTGTTTTTGTAAATTATTAACTGTATTCATCTAACCGCTCGACAACCTCCCAGGCTAGATTGTTGTAATCCATCGCTCCGTAAGATCTTGGGGCATAGTGAAAGATGTCTGTCCGCTTCGCCGGAGCTTCCGCCAGGGCCACATTGTCTCTTGTGGGCGTTTCAAAAACCTCTTTTGGGTGCTGAGTTCGGACTAGATCTAATGTTTGCCTATTCAGTATTTTTCGGCGTATAGGTCAAAAGTGTTGGTGAAAACGTGAGTAGGGTCATTTGTTAACGAGTATAAGTCTATTTTTCTTTGGTCATACTTCGTCAGCACCACCCCAAAAAGTCTAATTTTTTTGCTGAAAAAACGGGCCTAGGTCAGCGGTTGGACGAGTGCCGGTGTCTGTATCCTGTGGATGAGGGGGTAGAGCATCCAGCCGGCAGGAGGGGAGAGTAGGGTATTGCCATACGAGTCCGTATGGGTAGGGTAGTCGGGGTCAGCCGGGGGCAAGGACTTTAGGTATCCTTTGGCCACCTGCCCCGGGCAGAGAAGCGGGAGAGCAGAGCCGACCGGCTCATGGGTGTAGATGGGCGTCTCCACCGGCCCAAACCCCACTCCGGCATAGTAGCCCTTTAGCTCCACAGAGGAGGGGATGAGTGTCAGTCCACAGTAACCCATTTGGCACAGTCGGTCGGCCTCGTACCGGAGTAGTCGACCCATGATCCCCTCGCCTCGCCTACTCTCCAGCGTGCAGACGCAGTAGAGGTAGGCATATAGGTCCTCAGAGCCGATCTCCAAGTAGTCTGCCACAAGGAGGTAGGCCAGCAGGGTACTCCCCTCCTCGTCCAAGCAAAGGCGCATGGCCTCAGGTGCTTGAGCCCCCCAGTGGTCGACTTGGAGCTCGTAGTAGGCCAAGTACTCGACCCCAAAGGCTTGAGACAAAAGCGAGAGCAATGGCCTGCGCCACTCCTCGCTGTAGGGGATACTAGTCATTGTACGACAGGACCACCGTATGCTTGGTCAGGATCTCCACCGGCTTGTACGACAGCTTGGCTTGGCGCAGACCATCGATCCCCAGATCCTCCTCGCGGTTGACGTAGCGATACTGCTCCGGTATCCGGCGGGCAAACTCCCGATTGATCATCGCAAAGGCCCCATCGTAGTCCACATCTGCCTTCTCGATACAGACATCGTAGGTGTCGGCATTGATCTCCATACCTAGCGAAAAAGCAATCACCTCTCCATCCACACGTAGGCACCCCCCCATCATCCCGATCCGGTCGTACTCCGACAATGCCCGATAGACCATCCGCTTCTCGTCCACCACATCCTGACCTTGCTCACTTTGTCCGAACCAGACCTTCTCCAAGCTCAGGCACTCCCCCACATTGCTGCTGTCGATCTCCTCGTATCGCCAAGAGGGGTAGGCCCGCTCAAACTTATTGACATGATTGCGCTTGCTCTGCAGTTTTTTGCCCGAGAGGGTGCAGAGTTTTTCGCGGAGATAGATGTAGTCGGAGTAGTCGCGCGATGATAGGACATGCAGTTGGTCGGGGTAGGTATGGTGCAGGAGCTCCAAGCCATCATCCACCACCCCCATGATCGTGAGCGAGTGCCCATACGACTTTTGCATATCTTCGTCCATATCCTGCAGAGTCGCCATCAGATCCCCCTCACCGATCGGCATCAGGTAAGCAGTACGCGCTGCCTCAGGGCTCCTAAAGCGGACAATCATCATCCCTCTGTGGTAGGCGATCTCCGTACAGTAGTAGGGACTCCAGTTGTATAGGTTGGCAAAAGAATAGTCACAGTTGCGATAGGGGTTGATTGCCGCATACTGCTTGATGCGTTCCCGGTCATCCGGAGACACGGGGTGAAAGTCTATGGGGTGCGTCAACATCGGGTCAAAATCATGCGATAGGCCGTCATTCTTGCGATCAGCCTATTGATAGTCGTAGTGTTTCTTGCACAAAGGTACCAAATTCGCCCCTTACCCTCCTTTTCCCCCTGCAAAGTATCTCCGGATACAAACAAAAGTGGGCTTTTGCCGGAATAAGGTGTTGGATTTGGCTGATCTGTTTGCGACCCCTAGCGGGGTCGGGGTAGGAGGGTCGGTGATTGCGGACCCGGGGTCATCGGGGCTCCGCCCCTCGACACCCGGGCTAAGAAGGAGGCACCCTTGGCGGGGTGCTGAGACCCGACTTCTCCGAGCCAATCCCCGCAAACTATCTGGTGACCCAATATTGCCGACCGTTTGGTGGGCCAAACTATTGACCCATTGGAGAACTTAATCAAACGACACAAATGGTGAATCCCAAAATGAAAAATAGGTGCGACAAAAAGGGTCTGCCGACCCCGCCGGGGGTCGCACTTTCGTAGCCGGGAGGTCGAGGAGGGGCGAAGCCCCGGACGATGCCCCCCCCGGAGAAGACGATCACCCTCTACCCTACGACCCCGCTAGGGGTCGCAAAACGGATAGGCAAAATGGGTTGGCAAAACAGGCGATTTTGGGGTTAAAAAAAACTGCTTTTTGGGGGTGTTGATAATCAGATACTTATGTGGACCCTTGAATTTCACGGATAGAAGCGATCTTTTTCATGGATAGAAGGGATTGCTTAGACGGATAGAAGGGAAATAGGTGGTCCGTATCGGGAGCAAAAAAGGAGTGGAGCACCATCGGTACTCCACTCCTTTTTGCTTCGTGTGGATGTGTAGTCTGACTTATTGCAGTTTGTCGCAGATGAAGAGGGTGACCGTGGCGTTGCTCTTGGTCCCATAGCTCAGCTTGATCCATACGTTTGTCCCATCATTTTTGAGAACTTCGAGTGAGCGAACGGGGTACTGTTGCATCATGGACTCTTTGTTCCAAACACCGAGGACTGTGATCCGTACATTTTGTTTGACTCCCACCGTCCGGTCGGTGAATCCAAAAAGGCTCACCTGGATCTTTGGTCTGGAAAATATGCGGAAGCCAAACTGTGTTGAAGACTTCAGGAAGCTAGCTCTGCTAAGGTCAAGTGGTCGCTCGCCTTGGTAGAAGTAGCGCACTGTGTTGTCTGCCAGGAAGTCGGCGTATTCGCCACCGGCTGAGGCACCCGGCTGTACGGTCACGTTGATCGCTAGCTCTTGATTCTTGCTGTCCGTCAGGATGATATTGGCGATATGCTGGTTGTCATCCGGTGTGGCACTGATGCGGATCTTGTCTCCTACAAGGGTGGCTGTGACGCTTGGGTCACCGGATGTTACTCTGTAGCCACCTGCTCCGGAGAGGATGGTTACCTCCTCCTCTACTCTGGTTCCTTTTTGACCGGACAGAGTCACTCGGCTCTTGGAGACTTTCAGCTCGGAGCGGACCACCTCTTTGGCACGCTTGACGTTGACGTAGATTCGGCTGTTTTGGTCGTAGCGGTCTTCTACAGTGACGATGGCGGTGTAGTCTTGTGCTCCGGACTTGGCCACTATGGAGATGGTGTTGCCGGTCAGAGTGGCAGTCACTTTGTCGGGTGTGTCGGACTCGACAGTGTAGCCTCCGCCTCCGCTGAGGATCTTCACTGTCTTCGTGATCTCTTCGCCTTCGTTCTCGCCTTGAATGTTGAGGTTTTGTTCACTGATCTCCAGTGGCTTCAAGAACCCTTCGACGGTGATGTTGACGATCATCTTTTGGTCATTGGCATCGGTGACAATGATGTTGGCATCGTACCTCTGAGGGATGGTCGTGGCGGTTACCTGGATATCTCCCTCTACCTCCTTGACTTGTATGGTCTCTCTGGAGGAGACGAAGGTAAATGGTCCTTTTCCGGAGTTGACCTTGATGGTCTCCTTGATGGTCTCCGGTTCATCCTTTGTCGGGGTGAAGGTAAGGGAGGTTTTTGCCAGCTCGAGAGACTCAGGCATGGCGCTGAGGTCTTTGTCGACGATATACCCGTAGTTGATCTTTCCGGTGCTGTCCGTGTACTTGTAGACGATGTATGCTGTGGTGCCGTCTGCCTTTAGGATCTCCAGGTCAACATCGGTCTCGATATTTCGTCCGGATCTGGTCCTTAGGACGAGCTTACCTTTTGTCTTGGTACCTGTGGTGTGGTCTCCTGAGAAGGAGAGGGTGTAGGCATCGCCCCACTGGTTGCCACCGTAGAGGTAGCTGTTGCGACCGTGTTTGTTGTTGTTGCCCCAAAAGTTGATTTGCTCTCCATTGTAGGAGTAGTAGCGTGGGGTCTGCTTGAGGATCTCCTCTACGACATCCGGTGTGAAGGGGTTGTCGGTGATTTCGCCCTTGACTTTGAGGACTGTGACTTTGTCGGACTGGTCCTTGACGGTGATGTTGGCCGTAAAGTCGGCTTGGTCGTAGTTGAGACTCAGGATGACCTTTTTCCCGGTTGGGTCCATCGCCACGATCACTCGATCGTTGTCGCTCTCGCAGCTGTATCCTCCGTTGCCATCGAGGACCTCTACCTCGATACGCTTTTTGGACTTGGGTAGGCCGGGTAGGTTGAGCTCGTGAGTGCTGAGCTTGATCTCATCGACGCGGTAGACGGTGACCGGGACCTTGATGTACTTCCCGCTCTTGTCGGAGAGGATGACGTCGGTGCGTCCGAGGCGTAGTCCCTCCAGCATTATCTTCCTGTTGACACGTTGAGGTTGCCTCGCAGCTCGAGTCGAGCTCCCTCCCTCCTGCATTGTCTTCTTGTCGACTAGCTTGACACGGACTACTGTGGTGTCCACTGCAAAGGCGCTGTACTCGCCTGCTCCTTTGGCAATGTTGAGCTCCTGGATGGAGCTCTCGCCAATCTTGACGGAGATTAGCTTTTCGGTGGTAGCCAGGTCGGAGGGCTTCCACTCGTTTATTTCCGGTTCGGATGGGGTGTTGCCGGTACTACCGGACTTGCCACAGGCTATGGTGAGTAGGGCAATTGTGGCGACTATCCCGATCCGAGTCATTATGCTATTTGTTGGTTTCATTTTGGTATGTGTGCTATGATTACCAGTCTTTTTTGTACCTCGTGCCGTCGTAGACCAATTCGTCGTTGAAGAGGTAACGTGCGATGTCTCGCATGGCCATGATTTGTCGTCCGGCATTGTATCTATTGGGGTCCATCGCAAAGATCATATGTGCGCCACAGCCTTTTTGGAGGATCTGCCTGAGCTCTCCGGAGGAGACGTAGTATCCGCGGTTGAACTCCTGTGAGTATAGCCCCCATCCTTTTCGAGACAGTCCGGGATAGTAGCTGTCCAAGTCTGCTCCTCTTTTGTAATCGTGGAGTGCGTAGTCGATGTACTCACCGGGTTGCTTACCATCGATGCTGATGAGCGGTGCCATGCGCCCATAGACGTAGGCGACGACCATCTTTTTGGGCATTGCTTGCTTGAGCTCGTAGCAGAGTCGAGAAGCGGCTGCACTGGATGGGTAGACAAAGCCCGGAGTGTTGGTGGCAGCGCCGTAGTTGGAGTACTCGTCGTCGAGGAAGACTCCGTCCAGGCTGTAGGCGTCGCAGAGAGCGCTCACCTCACGTGCAAAGTCTTTGGCGGCTTCATCTCCGAGGTTGGCGACCCCGGCGCGGTCGTGGTTTCCGAGGATACCAAGGACTACCTTGATGCCTCTGTCCTGAAGGGGCTTGAGGTACTTCTCTCTGTGATCGAGCAGTGCTTGTACGTTTTCGTTGTTGTAGACGTAGGCTCTGCCGGTGGCTTCGTTGTAGTTGATGTTTGCCGAGAAAAGGATGACGACATCGATCAGCTGCTTGCCACTGTGTTTGAGCGTGAATGGGAGGTTGTTGAGGGGGTTGGTGTCATTGACCTCCATGCAGCTGAAGATCTTGACCCCGGTGGGCTTATTTGTCCCCGGATAGCCCGACAGGTCTCTCACAAAGACGGGGATGAACTGTGTCTGCCCCTTTTGCTCCTTGTAGGTCAGTGGCACGACATAGATTGTCTCGACGAGCAATCCCTCGACATGAGTGAGGTTGACGTGGTGTGACAGCTCGGCCTCGGTGGCCCGAGTACCCTCCGATGCGAGGATTGTCACCCCCTCAGAGGGAAATGCGGCGTAGTCGGTCCCGTGCTTTTGGTTGTAGTCGCTCAGTGCTTGTGCGTCATAGGTGAGGGAGCCAAGTGTGGCGGTCGTACCCTGTTGAGTGGTCTTGAAAGTGAGGGTCAGCTCACTTTTTTGGCTAAGCTCAAGTGGTGTCTCCGGGCGATTGCCTCGGAAGGGCTCTGGGCTATAGGTGGGTAGCTTTTCCAGGTCGGATGAGGTCGGTACTTGGTACCTGCTCTCATCGATAGCCGGCAGGTTGATCTCCTCTCTGGCGCAACCGGTGGTAAGTGCCAGAGGAATAAGTGCCAGTAGGGATAGCGTATAGTATAGGTTGTGTTTCATGACTTGTTGTGGATTACTTGGTGGGTAGCTCAACTGCTTTCCAGACAATCGGATTCATCGCCTGTAGGTCATTGCCATTGGCGGTGTGGTCCTTGACAATTTTGCCCTCTGCCTCATCAAACTTCCAATAAGCTATGAGGCCGTCTGCGTCGGGAGCGACGGAGTAGAAGTGGTTTTTGGCATTGATCTCCTCGGGGGTGAGGACACGATTCCATACACGTGCCTCGGAGATTTCGCCCTCTAGATATCGCCCATCGTCGTACGACTTGCCGATGAAGAAGTCATAGGTATTGCCCCAGTCAAACCTATTGGCATTGATTTCTTGGTCGCCTACGCCCTTGTCTACACCATTGATGTAAACTCGGACGGACCCGGACCCAAATTCATCAGTCTTGGTGAATGTCAGCGCAATGTGTGTCCACTCTCCGGTAGGTACCACCCAGTCTCTATTGGTGGCGTTGTTTCGAGGTCCGGCAAATTGGATCTGATTGTCGGGTAGCCCGGCATCTCCGATACGGATCAGGCCACCACCCTCAACACCCATGATGGTACTGATGAGCTTGCCAAACTTGTCTACCCGCACAAGTGCCTCAGCTGTGAAGTCACCCCCTAGCTCAAGGGCACTGAGCTTGCCTTTGCCGACATGTTGGAGGTAGTTTTTGTTGATGTTTCCAACGGTGTTGATCAGTGCGGCTCCGCGGAAGACGAAGTATCTGCTGGATCGGCTCTTGAGTACCTTGATCGTACTCTCGGCGATAGATAGGGGCAGTACATATACTTGGTCTAGGTCTAGCTCGGAGAGGTTTTGGAAAGTGACGAACACGTCACTGCCGGTTACACTGCCGATGGGGATGACGGACTTGGGGTTCTCGATCTGGTAATACTTCTCCTCCAGCAACAGTGCTCCGGGCTCATTGGCTTCTTCCTTGAAGGTGGCTAATAGCTCCGGGTTTGCCACGTAGCTGACTGAGACAACTTCCGAGGCGGGTTGTGCCATGGCTGTCTTGATGACTCCCACCTTTTCGTTTTCTCCCCGTAGAAAGATCTGGTCTATGGGGTTTTGCGAGGAGAAGGTTTTGTTTTCAAAAGTCTCAAAGTCTACCGAGGTGCACGATACGAAGAGTGCCGACAGGAGGCTGAGAGTCGGGGCGATGATCGCTCCTTTTATGGTGTGTCTTTTCATTATCGTCTTATTTGTGAGGGTTGGTTTTCTCTATCAGTGTGCGACAAATATCGTACACTCTTTCGGAGCTGTAGTAGTCCGGAGTGATGTTTTGGATCCCAACGGCTTGAGCTCGGTGCCCATTGTAGTCATAGGGGGCCCACTCCGCAAGTCCTCTGCCGGCTAGGGCTCCATTGGCGAAATAGCCTTTTTCCTTGTGCGCATCAGTGTCGTAAGTGCCGGATGCCACGATACCCACTTTGTCGCTCGGGACCCCCTGCGTGCATGCCTGATTTAGCTTGAAAGTAAAGTCGTCCTTGCTTCTGGCGGCCAGTGCCGATACGAGTACCATCTGACAACGGTCAAAGAAGGTTTTGTCGGAGACATTTTGGGGATTGCCCATGAATGCCACGTGCATTGACGAATTGCGACGCGCCCAATCAGAGACGATCCCAAAGAATAGCGACTCTTCATTGTTGTACCGCGCTAGTTCATCGGCCTGTAGGTGGATCTTTGACTTGCCCATGTATCGTACACAGATACCATCCATGTGGTACTTTTGGTTGAGACTCAGAGCATACTGCAGAGAGTCTAGCAAGAAGTCCTGGAAGGTTGTCTCGTAGGGAGCCTCCTCTGTGGCTGCTTCCTGCTTGCCTTTGTACACAGCCTTGAAGCTGTCAAAGTCAATGTCGTAGATGAATCGGGTACCCTTTTCCTCACGGACGGACTTCATCTCAGCCATCTGCCAGCCCTGTATCAGGTTGGGGTACTGCAGGCTCACGATATCCATACTGTCTGGCAACACTGTCATGTGGTGGGCTCTGGAGTAGGGTGTCACAGCACTGTTGTCGTACCATCCATAGACTAGGGTGTGGGATTCCTTTTTGTACCGGCGCAGTGACTCCAGATACTTGGCGTAGAGTCCAGGGTTTTGCGTCTGTATGGTTGGCTGATTGAGCCGCAGGGACTCCGGTGTAGTCCAGTTATTGGTACAGCCACTCATGGATAGTGCGAGTGTCGCCAATAGAGTTGGGATACCGGTGGTGTGTAGTATTTTTTGTAGTGTGTTCATATTACTTCGTCTTTGCGTCCCACCATAGTTTTGTAGTCATATTATCACTGCCCTTGAGGTAGTCGTTGACGGCTTGGTTCACGTACTTACCGTTTTCCTTCTTGTACTCCTCTTGTGGATAGGGCATGCGTCGCGGTCCAGCAAAAGAGTCAACCATGCCGTTGCTCTTGTTGCCCGTTTGGGTAGAGGGTATCCGGTGTGGGTATCCGGTCCGTCTAAAGTCCGCCCATGCCTCATTGCCAAGCATCCAGTTGGCGATCCACTTTTGGATGATGATCCTCTCTTGCTTCTTCTCCGTGGTGGCGTTTTCGTCCCACTTCACGGTGATGTCCGAGAGAGGTCTGCTGTAGCTATTGATATCAGCCGGGTCCTTGTAGGTTGCCGGGATGTTCTCATCGTTGTTGAGGTACTCCTCCACGCCGTCCACTTTGTACTGGTCGAATGAGAGACGTATACCGGTATTGTATAGGTTCTCAGGAGTGTCACCCATGTCGAAGCCAAACACCGCTGCCGCCTCGGCTCTCAAAAACGCCACCTCGCTCGCATTCATCCAAGTGATAGGATCCGTCTCCCTCACCAGGATGCCCGAGTACTTCCTGCCCGTAGAAACGAGGTTGGGGATGACGATCCCCCTTCGGAGGCCGACATACTCCTGCCCCTCCCACTCCGATGGTACGAAGTAGGCTTCTCTTCTGGGGTCTTTGTAGCCGTTCATGTAGGTCGTGATATCTGCTGCTGCATGAGAGTCTCCTCCGGTCAAGCAACCGGTAGGGGTATTGTACCTGGAGGCAATATAGTAGGGGTTTCGGATGGTTCCAAAGTACTTCCAGGTTGCGTTTTCCGAGTTGGAGGTGATCAGCCCCACCGGGGACTTCACCGCCTCCTCGGCCATCTTTTGAGACAGCTCCTTGTCTGCATAGACGATGCGCATCGCCAGACGCAATTTCAGGGAGTTGGCAAACTTTGCCCACTTAGCGGGGTCCCCGTAGTAGACCTTGTCGGCTGGGAGATAGTAGTAGCCCTTGCCGGTCAGCTCCTTGATCGACTGATCTAGGTCTGCAAAGTAGGCCTTGAAGAGCTCCGGCTCACTGTCGTAGGGGTTAGCGATATCCTGAGCTACTGTCGTAATTTTGGAGTACGGTGTTGGTCCGTAGGTATCGGATATGCGGTGCATGGCAGCCACCTTGATGATCCGTGCTATGGCAGCAAGGATGGGGTTGCCTTTGCGGTCCGAGTTTCCGACGATGATCGCATAGTTCGTGTAGAGCTCGGGCATCACCTTGTCACTGTTCATGAAGACATTCGTCCAGTTGTTGGTGGGGTTGAAGTTGCTGATCGTCGCTCCCCAACCACTCTGAGAGTCTGCGAAGTACCCGCCCATCGTTCCCCCAAGCAAGAGGTCGGTAAACTGCAGGGTGTTGACATCTGCAGACATGACTGCCCCGGACAATCCGGCAAAAGCCGCCCCCAGCAGGTAGTTATCGGCAGAGAGGTCATCGGGCTGGTAGGGATGGGAGTTGATCTCCTTGAATCCTCCGGTGCAAGCCACACTCGCAAGAGACAGGCCGGCAACTGTGAGTAGTCGAAAAATATAGCTCATCTTATGCATTATCAAAATTTCATGTTTAGGCTGATACCAACACTTCTCAAGGAGGGCATCATGAAGTAGTCAATCCCGTCGTAAAAGTTGCCCGTAGTGGCGACACTCTCCGGGTCAAAGGGTGCCTTGTTGTACAGCATCAGCAGGTTGCGACCCACTGCGGTCACGGTAAGGTCACAGACTTCACCGAGCCACTTGCGGGGGATCGTGTAGCCGATCGAGGCCTCCTGCAGCCGGACGTTGGTGGCTGAGTAGGTATAGTACTGAGGTACGCCCTTGGTGCCGATGGTCGAGTACCACGACTCCGGGTTCACTCGGTCACTGCCATTGACGAGGACATACCCTCTGTCTCTGGCGAGTGCAGAGGCTTCGCTCACCCCGTACTCATCGAGGAGGCTCTGTGTCCTGGAGTAGCCCACGCCACCAATACGTGCGCTCACCAAGCACCCCACGGTCACGCCGTAGATGCTAAAGTCATTTCGCCAAGCCATGTTGGCCTTTGGGAGCACACTACCCAGCTTGATGTAGTCTTTTAGAGACTTTATGTCAGCCGTTGCCAGCGTCTGTCCGCGACCGATCAGGATATCGTGGTTGCTGTCTCTCTGCAGGTCCACTCTGGAGTAGAGGTCGCCCATACTGCCCCCCTTGCGGAGGATGAAGCGGGCGTCACCCATACCGCCCATGTCGAGCGACTCTATCGAGAAGCGACTCCCGGTGAGGGGGTTGGTCACATCCTCGGCTAGCGACAGGATCTTGTTTTGGTTGGTGGAGAAGGTGTAGTTGGAGGACCAGCCGAACCACCCCCACGTATTGCTGTACCCCAATGACAGCTCCACACCTTGGTTGAGCACGGCACCGGTCTGCACATACATCTTGGAGTAGGCACCGCCACCTAGTTGTGGGTCAAAGGTCTGGTTGCCTGTTACAGCATGGTAGTAGGTCAGATCGAGATTCAGGTGCCCAAAAAGCTTTGTCGACAATCCCGCCTCATAGGAGTTGGTTCGCTCGGGCAGGAGGTTGTACACGGGGTAGGTAGTGGTGTTCTTCCATACATTCTTGCTGCTGTCCCATTCATACGTTGGATTGGCGATGAATCTTGGGAAAGGGGCACCCACCGAGGCAAAGGAGCCTCTAACCTTGAGGAAGGAGACAAACTTGGGTAGCTCAAAGATCTCAGAGAGCACCGTAGAGAGCCCCACTGATGGGTAAAAGAAAGAGCTATGTACCGACTTGGGCCCGGCCAGCTGAGAGGGCCAGTCGTTACGCCCGGTCAGGGTGAGATAGACCATGCTACGATACCCCACCTCCAGAGAGCCATAGAGTGCTTGTGTCTGCTCTCGCCATCCATCCTGGATGCGCTTGGTGTTGGAGGGGCTCAGGTTTTGGATCGAAAAGAAGTTGGGCAGCCCGGCCGGCTCTCCCTCCACTTTGCCATCCGAGATGGGTCCCCTGTTTTCGATGAGGTTGTTTTGCACATCGGAGATCGAAGCACCGAGGTTGGCATCGACCGACCACGAGTTGCCGAAGTGCTTGTTGATTGAGAGCAACAGGTCTCCGTACATCTGCTTGTCGTGGATGCGCTGTATGCCGTAGAGACCGCGTTCAGACTTTTCGGTCAGCTGGTTGTTGGTCGAAGCGTAGTTTTTGGTCTCATAGTCGGTGGTGCTGTTGTCCAGTCGGGCACGACCGGAGAGGGTGAGCCAGTCCAAGATCTTGTAGGAGAGCGAAGCATTGAGCATGTACCGATTCTTGTTGTTCTCTCGGAGATTGCGATAGGCTACCCAGTAGGGGTTTTGCATCACCAGCGATCCACCGGATCCTACCGGCCAGTACTGAGTGGAGAGCTGGCGCTCCTCGTCGTACCGCTCATACATACGGATATCCTCCCAGTCATTGCCTCGGGGGAAAAGGTAGGCACCGGTCAGGGGGTTGCCGTACACACCTTGGTTGACCATGTTGCGGTCATACTGCTTCACGTAGCCCGCCCCTAGGTCCAGGGTCATCTTGTCATCCAGGAAGTGGGTCGTGTGCCTGATGTTGAAGTTGTACCTATTGTACTTGTTGTTGGGCACTATGCCATCCGAGTGTACAGACGCCACGGAGAGGTAGGTCTGGTTTTGGGCATTGCCGGTGGAGAGGGAGATGTTGTTGGAGAATATTGTCCCGGTGCCCAAGAAATCATTGACCGGGTTGTACCCACAGTCGTCCGAGCAGGCTAGCTTTCGTCCCCACGACTTGTCTAGAACCACCTCCTTGGAGAGACCGCTACCGGTACCGTATCTGTTTTGAAATCTCGGGGTGACAAAGGCTTTCACCCACTCAGATGAGCTGCCCACAGTCAGTCGCACCCGTCCGTCCTTACCGGTCTTGGTCGTGATCACAATAGCACCGTTGGCCGCAGCCGAACCATAGAGTGCCGCCGCAGCCGCACCGGTCAGCACCGACATAGACTCGATATCCTCGGGGTTGAGGTCGGCTATTGGGTCGGTGAAGCCGGAGGAGTCAAACTCCTTTCCCGCCTTTCTCGAGTGCGTATAGATCGGCACTCCGTCGATCACGTAGAGAGCGTTGTTGGAGCCCTCTATGGACTTGGTACCACGCATCACCACCTTGCTGGCGCCACCGATACCGGCGGACGACGCATTGATGTTGACACCTGCCACCTTGCCCGACAGTGCGTTGATGAAGTTGACATCCTTCACCCGTGTCAGCTCGTCATCCTTTAGCTCTTGCACATTGTAGGATAGAGCTTTCTCCGAGCGCTTGATACCCAGTGCGGTTACGACCACCTCATCCAGGAGCTCGGTATCTTCGGTCAGTGTGACATCGATGCGTGTCATCCCATTCACAGGACGATCCACGGTGCTCATCCCCACAAACGAAAAACGAAGCGTCGCCTTGGCGGGCACCTCCCGAAGCGTATAGTGCCCATCGATGTTGGTTACTGTACCTGTGCCGGACTTGCCGACCACCTGTACCGTGACACCCGGCATAGGGAGCCCATCAGAGTCCGAGACTGTACCGGACACGGTTAGGGTCTGCGCATAGAGCGTGCCGGACAAAAAGAAGACCAGCAAGCCGTACACGAGCCGGAGGAGAGAAAAGTTGGATTCTCTAATCATGCTATTGTGTTATTGAGAGTGATAATTATAGTGTTGTGGCTTTCAAAATGGAAGCGCAACAAGGTTTATTCTTAGTTTCTTTTCCGCAAAGATAGCAAATAAATAAAAGAAATGGGGGGGAGTGTTTATTTTTTATAAACGGGCTAGTGATTAGCGTAGATACGAAAAATCAATTCCACCGATCGTACCTCCTCCGAACTCCAAAAACGAACTGCTCTTACTCGGATGACCGGTTTGTCAAATGCAATCAAGCCTACTGTGCATCTCCCCCTCTCCGACATGCTACTTTGGATAAACTAAGGGAAAAAGATACCTTTGCGACAATACGTATTATTTATGTCCAACTAGCTAGTATGAAAAGATTTATTACGACTTTAGCTATCGCCACCATTGTCTTGGCCGGATGTACAGACAAGAAGGCCGAAAAGGATGATACCACAGCGACAGAAGTCGCTCAGGAGGTCACCACACAAGAGGCGGCTACTCCAAAGGTTGACTCAGAGGCGGCAAAATCCCTAATCACCCAGCTCTACACCGATCTTTATGTCAACGAGATCTCCAACGACAAGAGGGCAGGATTCCTTGGCGACAAGCTTAATGCAAAGCTAAACGAGATGGATGGAGAGATGGCACTGATAGACTACGATCCGTTTATCGACGCACAGGACTATGACGCCAAGAGTGTCCAATCCTCACTCACCATCACGGAGTTGTCCGATGGCCTTTTTCAGGTGGAGGTAGAGCCTCTGAAGGGGTACAAGAAGACTCTCCGGCTGACACTGGGCCTTGAAAATGGGGCACTAAAGATCCTTGATATCCCCAGCGACCCCAATATTTCGGTTCTGAAGTAGGCCGACCAAACCATCATGCACAAAGGGGTGTGCCGGTTTTGACCATCGGCACCCCCCTTTGGGTATATCGCCCGGTGGGGATGCGTGCCGGCGGCAGGGCGCATAGCGACCGAAGGAGGCAACCGGGTTGTGATGACCAAAGTGTACAGTACTAAATATTGTAGCTGTTGAGAACAACTAATACTCCCGACCCCACTAGTTGACGTACCCCCTATCTTTGGTGGTAGGAAATCTTCTATCCGTCCAAGCGATTGCTTCTATCCGTGAAAAAGATCGCTTCTATCCGTGAAAAATTTCGCTTCTATCCGTGAAACTCAAGGCGCTGTATAAGTGTTTGATTATCAATATCCCACAAGATGGGGCTTTTGCCCAAAAATGGCCTGTTTTTTTGCCTTTTTGGGGGGCCTTTTGGTTGGGAAAAGTGTCGGACTTTGCCGACCTGTTTTGCAACCACTGGCGGGGGGCGACCGGCGTCCTTTGGAGACTGTTGCACGAAGGCGATATGCTGCGTTGCTTTCGGAATTCGGGCTAGGTCACGTACGTGAGTACGCTCCCTTCGCCCTCATCCTCAGCGCCTTGCATCTCATCCTTCGTGCAAAGTCTCAGCACATTTTAGCAAATGTGCGAGAATGGCACTTCGTGCAACATTCTCTTTTGGTGGGGCGGAGGCTCTAGTGGGGGCTGTTTTTGGGGGTTGCTTCTTGGTCGCGCATTTTTTTATGCCAAAAGAGACCGGCCCGGGGTGCCCCCTGACCGGTCTCTTTCGTGCTCGCTTGGCTGTAGTCTCTACTCTTCGTCGTGGTGTGCGGCTAGGAGTTGCTCTTGGACGTCTTGTGGTACAAGCTCGTAGTCGGCAAACTCCATCGTGAACGACCCTCTACCTCCTGTGATAGAGCTGAGTGTCGTGGAGTAGGTGGAGAGTTCTTTGAGTGGTACTCTGGCGTTGAGCTCTTCGTAGCCATTTTGGCTCTCCATGCCTAGGATGAGTGCTCGGCGGTTTTGGAGGTCGCTCATGGTGTCTCCCATGAATTCTGCCGGGATCTGTACTTTTATGGTATAGATGGGCTCAAGTACTTTGGGACCTGCCTTCCGGAAGGCTTCGCTGAATGCGTTTCGTCCGGCTAGCATGAAGGAGACTTCGTTGCTGTCTACCGGGTGCATCTTGCCGTCGTAGATGATCACACGTACATCTCGGGCATAGGAGCCAGTCAGTGGTCCACGCTCCATCCGCTCCATGATCCCTTTTTGGATGGCGGGGATGAACCTTGCATCAATGGCTCCGCCTACGATGCTGTTGACGATCACCAGCTTGCCCCCCCACTCTAGGTCCACGACGATGGTGTCTTTGGGCGAGGTCTTGATCTCTTGCCCATCCAGCTTGTAGACTCCGGGCTGAGGCATCCCCTCAGTATAGGGCTCGACGATCAGGTGTACTTCGCCAAACTGTCCTGCTCCACCGGATTGTTTTTTGTGTCGGTAGTCGGCTCGTGCTGCCTTGGTGATTGTTTCGCGGTAGGGGATCCTGGGCTCTTGAAACTCTACCGGGATCTTGTCGTTGTTTTCGATACGCCACTTGAGGGTGCGTAGGTGAAACTCTCCTTGCCCGTGTACAATGGTCTGGCGTAGCTCTTTGGACTGCTCGATGACCCAGGTCGGGTCTTCGGCATGCATGCGCTGGAGGGCGGCGTTCATTTTCTCTGAGTCGCTTGTGTTTTGGGCCACGATGGCTCGTCTAAACTTTGGTGCCGGGTATTCGACGCTGGGCATTGAGTGGGTGACTCCTTTGGTGCACAGGGTGTCTCCTACACGCACATCTTTTAGCTTCACTGTGCAGCCAATGTCACCGGCTTTCATCTCGGTCAGGCGCATCTTGGAGGGTCCGTATGGGACTAGGAGCTGGGTGATCCGCTCTTTGGTCTCATCTCGTGTGGTGTTGTATAGGTCGTCTCCCTCATGCACGGTGCCACTCAGGACCTTGAAGTACATCACTTCGCCAACGTGTGGCTCTAGGTCGCACTTGAAAAAGTAGAGGATCGTGGGGCCGTTGCTGTCGGGGACAATAGGTGTGCCGTCTGCCGCTGTGGGGGGCTCTAGCTTGTCGGTGCAGGGGACAATGTCGCCCAAAAACTCTAGTGTCCGGCGCACGCACATGTCCTTGCCGGCACTGACACAAAAGACGGGGAACATGTCTCGGTTGATCAGCCCTTGACGGATGCCTTGGCGCATCTCATCCTCGGTGAGGGTCTCTTTTTCAAAAAAGAGCTCCATCAGGTGATCGTCGTGCTCTGCAGCGGCTTCTACCAGTGCTTTGTGGTAGGCTCCTGCTCTCTCTTTTTCGCTCTCGGGGATATCCAGCACCTCCGGCTTGCCTCCCTTGGGGCCCCAGCGGTACATTTTGTTGGTCAGGACATCGACTACTTCATTGAAGTTTGGTCCGGTAGTCACGGGGTATTGTACGGGGACGACCTTGCTGCCAAACTGTTGCTGTAGCTCGTGCAGGCTATTGTCGTAGTCTGCGTTTTCGTGATCCAGTTGGTTGATGATGAAGATGACCGGCTTTCCGAGCTTTTCGGTCTGTGGAAACTGGTTGACCAGCCCGACCTCGACTCCATATTGTGCGTTGACGACCATCAATGCGGTATCGGTCACGTGTAGTGCGCTGACTGCCGCTCCCACAAAGTCGTCACTCCCGGGACAGTCGATGAAGTTGATCTTGCGGTCTTTCCAGGGGACGGAGAAGAGGGTGGAAAAGACGGAGTAGCCGTACTCTTTTTCGACCGGGAAACGGTCGCTCGTGGTATTTCCCTCCTCTACGGTGCCTCTGCGATCGATGGCACCGCCCTCAAAAAGCATGGCCTCGGATAGGGTGGTCTTTCCGGAGCCGGAGCTCCCAAGGATGGAAACGTTTTTGATCTGGTTCGTTTCGTATACGTTCATAGCAAATTTGCAGATTAGGATTATGGTTTTTTGGTCTGGTTGTGGTTTTTGGCAGAGTATGAAGTCCTTTTGGTGAACAGTAGGTCGGGCTGTTGGACAAGCGGACTACCTCTCATCACCCTAAAGATAAGTAGTTTTCATGATGTAAGCAAATTTAGGGCATACAAAAAGAGACATTTTCTCAGCTCTGTAGCCAAGAAAATGTCTCTTTCTTTGTTTCCTTATCACGCTCTGGTACCCGGAGCGGGACTTGAACCCGCACGACCGTTGTCGGGTCAAAGGAGTTTAAGTCCTTCGTGTCTACCGATTCCACCATCCGGGCGGGTAGATCATGAGCGGAAGACGGGACTCGAACCCGCGACCCCAACCTTGGCAAGGTTGTGCTCTACCAACTGAGCTACTTCCGCGTTTTTGTTTCGTGCACAAAGGTACCAAAACATTTTGGATCGCCAAAATATTTGTCCAAAAGCTTTTGTCCGTCGGACTGGGATGCTGTGGGTGCTGCATTTATGCGGTGACCGGTGGTAGTGTGTATAGGTGGCTTTCGTGATTTTGGGGGAAGCCTGGGTGAGTCGTGGGATGAAGAAAGATGGTATCTTTGTGTTTCTGAAAAAAGAAGACGCTCATATGCCACAATGGTATTATCTCTTTGGGTCATGAATAAAATAAAAGGACATCTGCAAGGTATTGCCTCCTCCACGACTTTTGGTCTCATTCCGCTCTTTAGTGTTCCTCTCCTGCTGAGTGGGATGCCTCCGGCGTCCGTGCTGGTTTTTCGTTTTGGGATCGCTTCTGTGGTGACTCTTTTGCTAGCCTTGGTGGGGGGTGTTTCGCTGCGGGTGCGTCCAAGCCTGATGGTGTGGTATCTTGGGCTGGGGGTCCTCTATTTTTTTTCGGCAGTGTTGTTGTTGAGTGGCTACAACTATATGAGTACGGGGGTGGCTACGGTTTTGCACTTTTCGTACCCGGTCTTTGTGGCCTTGATCATGGCTTTGGGGTTTGGGGAGCGTCTGAGTATGGCCTCTATTTTGGCTATTTTGATGGCCCTGTGTGGGGTAGTCCTACTGTCGGGTATCACCTCCGGTGTCTCCGGTGTCTCTCTTGTGGGAGTGGGGATCGTCCTAGCCAGTGGTTTGGCGTATGCACTCTATATCGTGATCGTCAATCGTTCGTCAATAGGCCGTGAGCATCCGCTGAGGTTGTCCTTTTATATCCTTGGGCTTGCGGCGTTGCTCTGCCTGGCGTATAGCCAGACCGGGGATGGGCTGATCTTCCCGGACGGGCTCTACGGTTGGCTCAATGCTCTGGGGCTGGCTGTGATCGCAACGGTGGTGTCGAATGTGATGCTGATACACGCCATCAGCAACATTGGCTCCACTCCGACCGCTGTGATGGGTGCTCTGGAGCCTATGACTGCTGTGGTGGTGGGGACGGTGGCATTTGGCGAGGTCCTGTCGCCGGCCGGGCTTGTAGGGGTTGTCTTGGTGCTGAGTGCGGTGGTGACGTTGGTTTTTCGGAAGCGATAGCGGGGAGGGGTTGCGCTTTTTTTGAGAAAGGAGTGTGCGGTATCTCCCGCTCGCTACGCGGGGTTGTCGTTGTACCGCTCCGGCACTTTGCCCATGGAGGAGTGGTAGTAGGACTGTAGGTGTCGGAGGTCCTTGTCGATGTCTCCTGTGGGATAAAAGAGGTCGATGATCCCTACTTCTCGCTTGGCATAGTCTAGCTTGCCGATCTCGATGGGGACACCGGCTCCCAGTGCGATGCGGTAAAATCCGGTCCGCCACCGCTCGGAGTAACCTCTTGTCCCCTCGGGTGTGATGGCCAAATGGAGGTTGGGATGCGACCCAAAGGCCTCAATCATTGCGCTGACCATGGAGCTTCCTTTCACCCGATCCACCGGGACGCCTCCCAATGCTCTGAATGCGAGGTTTAGGGGAAAGAAGAACCACTCTTTTTTGATCAAAAAATTGGGCATACCCCCATAGGCGAGGTAGAAGACAAGACCTATCCAGAAGTCGGTGTTGCTGGTGTGGGGTGCGACACAGATGACACTCTGTGTCGGGCGTGAGGCCGGTATGATAGGCGTCCAGCGCATCACTTTGTGGAGGACGAAGGCCCAAAATCTGGACCGTGGTTTGGAGGAAGGGTAGGTCATAATAAAACGAGGGTAAATGCCATGATCACCATGCCGAGTATAAGTCCGATGATGGCCAAGTGGTGCCGACCGTACTGCTCTGCCGCCGGTAATAGCTCATCCAGGGAGATGAAGACCATGATGCCGGCGATGCCTGCGTTGATGATTGAGATCAACTCCGGGGTGATAAAGGGGCGTAGGATGAAGTAGCCGGCGAGTGCGCCCAGTGGCTCGGCCAGGCCGGATAGGAAGGAGACCCAAAAGGCCTTGGAGCGATTGCCACTGGCATAGTAGATCGGGACGGCGACCGAGATGCCCTCCGGGATATTGTGGATGGCGATCGCAATGGCGATGGGTATGGCGAGTGATACCTCGTTGAGTGCGGTCAAGAAAGTGACCATCCCCTCGGGGAGGTTGTGCAACCCAAGGACAAGCGCACTGAGTAGCCCCACACGGTGGAGCTTGCCAAAGTCGGGGAGGTTGTCGGGGTTTTGCATATCCTCGATCATATGCACCTCATGAGGGTTCTCCTCTTTTGGAATCAAAAAGTCTAGGATCATGATGATCGCTATTCCGCAAAAGAAGGCAAGGATCGCATAGGTCACACCCATCTTGTCGCCATAGGTGGCACTGAGGCTGACCTGGGCTTTTGCCAGGAGTTCCATGAACGAAATGTAGATCATCACACCGGCGGAGAGCCCGAGTGAAAAAGCGAGGAGTCCAAAGTTGGTCCGCTTCGCAAAAAGGGCGATCAAGCTACCTATCCCGGTAGCCAGTCCGGCAAAGAGAGTTAGGGCAAATGCCCAAAGTACGTTTTGTTCCATGTGTTTGAGGCGAGAAAATAGGGATGCGGATCGCTCCGTTATTCGGTCCGATGTTTGCTGATCCAGAGTCTGCCATCGTAGGTCTTGCCCTCCAGTGCCAACTCCTCCAGCGTCGAAAAGACACGCTCCAGTCGGATGCTCCTCGAGCCTTTGACCAGTATGCAGCTGTCATCGGGGATCTTTTGCCCCTTGAGGTAGCTGACCAGCTCATCGACATCCGCAAAGCAGGGGTATTCCTCTGGTGCCAAAGCTGAGAAAGCATGGCCACACAGCAGAGCGTGGATAGCTGGGTGCTGGCGTAGCCATGCCAGGATAGCGCGATGCTCCTCCGCTGTAGCCACACCCAGCTCGAGCATGTCGCCCAGGATGGCGTACTTGTGTTGCTCCGGTGCCTTGGCCAGATTCTCAAGGGCCTCGTGCATACTGGAGGGGTTGGCATTGTAGGCATCCATGATGACATTGATCTCGCGGTGTAGCTGCTCGATCTGTGAGCGGTTGTTGCTTGGGGCATAGCTCTCGATCGCATTGCGTATGTCGGCCATTGGGACCCCGAGGTACAGCCCTACCGTGGCCGCTGCCAGGACATTCTGGTAGTTGTACTTGCCGGTAAGCGAGGTCGGTACCATGTCCTGTGCTCCCATTCCGGAGACCAATACGGTCAGGTGTGGCTGGTCGATGAGGATGCGTCCTACAACGTCTAGGCGGTGCTCGACACTGTGGTGCGAGCCATACTTGAGGCGGGCAAAGTCGCTCCATCGCTCACGAAGGCGGTCGTCATCATCGTTGAGGAAAAAATCTCCTCCGGTCTTTCGGAGCTGCTCCGGCAGTTCACTCTTGGCCTCCAGTACCCCCTCCACGCTGCCAAAGCCCTCTAGGTGAGCTTTGCCGATATTGGTGATGAGTCCGGCAGTGGGTTGTGCAATGGCAGATAGCAGTCGTATCTCCCCCTTGGCGCTGGCCCCCATCTCAATGATTGCCACCTCGTGCTCCGGGCGTAGTCTCAGGAGGGTGAGCGGGACCCCTATATGGTTGTTGAGGTTGCCTTCTGTCGCCAGCACGTTGTACTTCTGGTTGAGGACGACATGGCAGAGCTCCTTGGTGGTTGTCTTGCCATTGGTACCGGTGATGGCGATCACCGGCCCGTGAAAGGTCATCCTGTGGGTATAGGCCAGCTCTTGCAGGGCACGGAGTGTGTCGGGGACATAGAGATAGCGCTCATCTTGCTGTGCCAGCTCTTTGCGGCTCACCACAGCATAGGCCGCCCCTGCATCCAGTGCGGCTTGAGCGTAGTCATTACCATCGTGGTTGGGCCCTACGAGAGCAAAGAAGAGATCACCCTTCTGCACCCGACGATTGTCGGTGCAGACATTGGGGTGATGCAAAAAGTAGCGGTATAGGAGTTTGCGGTTCACACGAACTTTAGGAGGAAGTAGTTCTTTTTGCCCCTCTGAACGATCATATACTTCCCATCTATCAGGTCGTCGTTGGTTGGGCGATATTGTGCGTCCTCCACTTTCTCTTTGTTGAGGCTGACACCTCCACTCTGTATGAGCTTGCGCAGCTCCCCATTGCTTTTGAAAAAGCCTGCATGCTCTACCAGCAACTCCAGTAGGCCGGTGCCACTTCCGAGCAGATCACGCGATAGCTCCGCCATAGGCACGCCGTCAAAGACGGACAAAAAGGTCTCCTCATCCACCTTCTGCAGGGTGTCCTTGGTCGCTTGGCCAAAAAGGATCTCACTGGCCTGTACTGCCATGTCGTAGTCTTCGCGTGAGTGTACGAGCGTGGTCAGCTCTTCGGCTAGGCGCTTTTGGAGGATGCGTTGGTGTGGTGCTTGTGCGTGCTCTGCTTCCAGAGCCTCGACCTCCTCACGCTCCAGCATCGTAAAGATGCGGATAAACTTGCCGGCATCCTCGTCCGAGACATTGAGCCAAAACTGATAAAACTTGTACGGTGTCGTGTAGCGCCTATCGAGCCATACATTTCCGCTCTCTGTCTTGCCAAACTTTCCGCCATCCGCCTTGGTGATCAGTGGACAAGTGATCCCAAACGCATCATTGGCACCCAAGACGCGACGGATCAAGTCTACACCGGTCGTGATGTTGCCCCACTGGTCCGATCCTCCAAGCTGGAGTCGGCACCCCTCTGCCTCGTAGAGGTGCAGGTAGTCGTAGGCTTGTAGTAGCTGGTAGGAAAACTCTGTGAACGACAGCCCGGTCTTGGAGTTGGCATCCAGGCGTTTCTTCACCGAGTCCTTGCTCATCATGTAGTTCACCGTGATGTGCTTCCCGACGTCTCGTATAAAGTTGAGAAACGAGTAACCCTTCATCCAGTCGTAGTTGTTGACCAGCTTGGCCGCATTGGGCGCATCACTCTCAAAGTCCAAAAACTTGCTCAGTTGGGCTTTGATAGCCTCTTGGTTGTGCCGGAGCGTCTCTTCGTCGAGCAGGTTGCGCTCAGCCGACTTGAGTGAGGGGTCTCCGATCATACCGGTGGCACCACCGACCAGTGCGATGGGGCGATGTCCGGAGTTTTGGAAGTGGCGGAGCATCATCACGCCCACCAAGTGTCCGATGTGTAGCGAGTCCGCTGTCGGGTCGATGCCCAGATATCCGGAGACTACACCCTTGCTCAGCTCTTCTTCTGTCCCGGGAGTAAGGTCGTGGATCATTCCCCTCCACTTCAGTTCGTCTACAAAGTTCATTTATATCTATATCGCTTTAGAGTGTCACAAAACATTGCATGCGCATGTGGATATCAAGCGATCAACCACCTGCTTTGCAAAGTTAATCAGAAATAGTAAGATCCGGAAACCTGTTTTTCCCCCTTTCTCGATTTCCACTTACGGCACTCGCTCCCCCATGACAATCATTGTGGGTATAAAAAAAGGAGGCCCCACCGGTTGATGGGGTCTCCTTTTTTCATATCGGCTCCGATGAGCCTATCCTTGTAGGCTGAGGATCATTCGTTGTCGTTGCGACGATTGTCTCCGCGATGGCCTTGGCGCTCGCCACGTTGGCCACCTCGTCTTTCGTTGTCGCCACGCTCTCTGCGGGGACGTCTCTCCGGCTCTACATAGCCCTCGGGCTTTTCGATGATGGCACGACGGCTCAGGCGGAACTTCCCGGTCTTTGGATCTACCTCTAGGAGCTTGACTTGGAGCTTTTGGCCCTCTTGTACTCCGGTCTCCTCGATGGTCTCAAAGCGCTTCCAGTCCCACTCACTGATGTGGAGCAGACCCTCCTTGCCGGGCAAAAACTCGATGAAGGCACCATACGGCATCACGCTTTTCACGGTTCCCTCATACACTTTGTCTACCTCAGGGATGACGACAATGGCGTTGATCATCTCCAGAGCCTTGTCGATAGCCTCCTTGTTGCTGGCGGCTACTTCGATCACTCCGCCCTTCTCGGTCTCCTCGATGTTGACTGATGCACCACTCTCCTCTTGGATACCTTGGATCACCTTTCCGCCCGGCCCGATGACCTGACCGATGTACTCCTTGGGGATCAGCATGGTGGTGATGCGCGGGGTCTGTGGCTTGAAGTCCGCACGTGGCTCGGAGATCGTCTCCTCTATGATGTCCAGGATGTGGAGGCGTCCCTCACGCGCTTGGGCGAGGGCATTCTCCAGGATCTCGTAGCTGAGGCCATCCACCTTGATGTCCATCTGAGTGGCTGTGATACCATCGCGAGTGCCGGTGACCTTGAAGTCCATATCACCCAAGTGGTCCTCGTCGCCGAGGATATCGGATAGGATTGCATAGTTTTGCCCCTTGTTTTCCGAGATCAGCCCCATTGCTATACCACTTACCGGCTTCTTGATCTTCACACCGGCATCCATGAGTGCCAGAGTACCGGCGCACACAGTGGCCATGGAGGAGGAGCCATTGGACTCCAGGATGTCACTCATGACCCGAACCACATAGGGGTAGTCCTCCGGGATCATGTTTTTGAGTGCACGCATGGCCAGGTTGCCGTGTCCAATCTCGCGACGAGATACCCCTCGTGATGCCTTGGCTTCTCCGGTGGAGAAGGGCGGGAAGTTGTAGTGGAGCAAGAAACGGTCCTTGCCGTAGTTGAGGACATCGTCCACCAGCTTTTCGTCGTTTTTGGTGCCGAGCGTGACGGTCGACAGAGATTGGGTCTCTCCACGTGTGAAGATAGCAGATCCGTGTGGGCTGGGTAGGCAGTCCACTTCGCACCAGATCGGGCGGATCGTCCGAGTGGTCCGGCCATCGAGACGCTTGCCGTGATCTAGGATGGCACGACGCATAGCCTCCTTCTCGGCATCGTGGTAGTAGCGGTCGATGAGGGCTCCTTTGAGGAGGAGCTCCTCTTCCGTAAAGGTTGCCTTGAAGTCCTCCACGATCTTGCCCAGGCGTTCGCCGCGTGAGTGCTTGTTGGTATCGCCCGACAGAGCCACCTCGAGAGCCTTGGGGTAGAGTTCGTCGTGTATGCGTTGCCTGAGTGTCTCATCGTTGGCCTCCGGCTCGTAGGAGCGTTTTTGGGTCGTGCCGAGCTCTTCCATCAGCTCTATCTGTACACGGCACTGCTCCTTGATCGCCTCGTGTGCGACCTTGATTGCCTCGAGCATGTCGGACTCCTGTACCTCTTTCATCTCGCCCTCCACCATCATGATGTTGTCGAGGGTTGCCGCAACCATCAGGTCCAGGTCGGCACGCTCCAGCTGGTCGGTGGCGGGGTTGATGACAAAGTCGCCATCGATACGTGCGACACGTACTTCTGAGATGGGACCGTGAAACGGGATATCACTCACCGCCAATGCCGCCGATGCCGCCAGTCCGGCCAGTTGGTCGGGTAGCTCATTGACATCACCGCTAAAGAGGGTGACGCTCACGTACACCTCAGCGTGGTAGTCGTCGGGGAAGAGGGGGCGCAGTGCGCGGTCTACAAGCCTGCAGACGAGGATCTCGTAGTCGGATGCTCGTCCCTCACGACGGGTGAACCCTCCGGGAAAACGGCCCACAGCCGAAAACTTCTCCTTGTACTCCACCTGGAGGGGCATGAAGTCGACATCCGGCTTGGCCTCCTTGGCGGCGACTACGGTTGCCAACAATACGGTGTTGCCCATGCGAACCGTTACGGCACCGTCGGCCTGCTTGGCGAGCTTGCCGGTCTCGATGGTGATCGTACGACCATCGGGCAGGGTGACGGTTTTAGTGATAACATTCATATCTTGATCTTTTTACGTAAAAAATAATTGGATTCTTTTTATACCTCAGTACATTCGGGCAAATTTACCCAAATCTTTTGAGACTGTGCCTGTTTGCCCAATCGTCGGTCCGCCGGGATCAGTCGTGGACCCTGAGACCTTGAGACGCAGGATGGGGAGCACCAAGGCTCCCCATCCTGCGTCTCGGACTTGGTAGTCTGTCCGGTAGGTCTCCGGTTACTCTTGTGGTAGTCGTTTGGGGTTGGGTCCGTATTGGTTGTCATCGACACTGTCTAGGACGGTCACGACAAACACAGCGATGCTAATGGACCAACTTACTATCATGCCAATGCCCTTCAGTATTAGCATGTTGTCCGGATTTATGAGGGCGATGGACTCTATGGATACTTCTATCAGCGAGCTGACTACCCCTGCACCAATGATCCACCAGCCACTCAGCCCTCTGTCGTGAAAGCGACGTACTTGTGCGCAAAAGCCGACGTATGCCAGCGGTAATGATAGGATGCCTGCCAATACGCAAGCAACCCAAATCGAGTTCGTACCACCGATAAGGAATCCCAAAATCAGCGCAACGGCCCAAATAGCAATTAGGATCCCGATAAGTTTTAGCTGCAGTAGCCAATAGGATTGGCGTCTGCTTCTCCCCTTCCATGACCAGATTGATGTCTTCTCCATAGGTGTTTGAATGATGTGTGATGGTAAAAAGTGTGTCTGTCGGGGTGCAGTCTCCTGACACTATATCCCGATTTTGTCTGCTCGGTGACGAAGATAGCTATTTTTTTTGACAATAATTGGGACTATTTGCTGTTTTTTGTGAATGGCTGTTGCTGGCTTGAGTAGGTCGCACAAGGAGGGTGACCAAGCCCGTCAGCCCAGAGTCACGATACTGTCCGAATTTCGGCCACAACTTTTGCTCTCCTATCCGTCTGAGCGATTGCTTCTATCCGTGAAAAGGTTCGCTCCTATCCGTGAAACCTTTTGCTTCTATCCGTGAAACTCGAGACTCTATACAAGTGGTTGATTGTCAGTGCTCCGTGGCGCACATTTGGAGCCCCCAAGAAATCGCCTCTTTTTTGCCCCTTTTGGTGACTCCGTCGGGGGTGGCTCACACGCTCTCAGAAGTCTCGTTTTTTGTACGTAAACTTGGCTAGCAGCCCCAGTATGGCTCCGAATAGGAGCAGGATGGCGAGGTCGCCTCGGACGGGAAGCAGGCCGGCTCCTCGGAGATAGATGAGTCGGATGGCGTGGATGTAGTAGGTGAGGGGGTTGATGCGTGCGATGATCTGTGCCCAGGTGGGCATGTTGTCTACCGGTGTGAAGAGTCCGCTGACCAAAAAGAGGATGAGGATGAAGAATAGGACCAAAAACATGGCCTGCTGCAGGGTCTCGGAGAGGTTGGAGAGGAGGACGCCAAATAGGGTCATGGCAATGATGAAGGCCAGCGAGATGAGGTATAGTACGGGGAGTGGCCCAGCCACGCTCAGTCCGTAGATGAGCTGTATGAATAGGATGGCAAATGTGAGGACGGCGAGCCCAATGATCCAGAATGGTAGGACCTTGCTGATGATGTAGGTGAGACTCTTGATGGGTGTGACGTTGATCTGCCGGAGTGTGCCTGTCTCTCGCTCGAGGACGATGGACATGGCTGTGAATATGCCACAAAACATGGTGAGGAGTATGACGACGAATGCGGGGAGCATATAGGTCTTGTAGTCCATGTGGGGGTTGAACCTGTAGTCGGGCAGGAGCTCTATGGGGGTCAGTTCGGCCGCTGTGTGGCCGGTTTGTTGGGCTCGGATGTCGTCGGCGTAGCTATTGATGAGCTCTTGGAGGTAGCTGAGTGCGAGTGAGGCTTGGGTGGCGTCGATGGAGTTGGCCAAGAGCATGAGGTTGGTGTGCCGATCTCGTATCAGTCGTGTGCCAAAGTCGTGCGGTATGTGTAGGATGAGTGTGGACTTGGCGCTATTGATATCGCTGAGTGCTTGGGGGTAGGTGTGGTGGATGTCGGTGATGGTGAAGGTGGGTGAGGCGTCTACTTTTTGGATGAGTTGCCGAGCTTCTTGGCTGTTGTCCTGACAGATGACGGAGACGGAGACGTTTTTTAGGTCAAAGCTGACAGCCCATGGAAAAATGACAATGACCATGAGAGTGAAGAATACAAAGATGCCAACCATGATGGGGTTGCGGGCGATCTGCTTGAACTCTTTTTCGAGTAAGAAGGGTAGGGTCATGTGTGGTGGGGTCTCTTTTTATCGATTGAGCCGTGGGCGTATGTTGCGGATGGCCAGCGTGAGGAGCAGGATCAGCATGCCGATGAGGATCGCCATCTGTCTCCATACTGCCGCCAGGGATAGTCCCTGGATCATCACCATGCGGACGGCCTCAATGTAGTAGCGGGCCGGGACAATGTCGCAGATCCACTGTAGGATGGTGGGCATGCCGGCTATGGGGAATAGCATGCCACTGAATACGATGGTGGGCATCATCATGGAAAATCCCGAGAGCATGATGGCCTCGGATTGGTCGTTGGCGATGGAGGATATGAGCATACCGATGGCGAGTGCCACGAATACGTATATGAGTGTGAGGAGTACAATGAGCCACAGAGGCCCACGCATGGGCACACCGAGGACATAGTAGGAGATGAGTAGGATGCTGGCGATGTTGATGGCCGAGACGACAAGATAGGGTATGGTCTTGGCGAGTACCATGGTGTGTGGCTGGACGGGGGAGACCAGGAGTAGCTCAAAGGACCCTTTCTCCTTTTCTCGTGCGATGCTCACGCTGGTCATGATCGTACAGATGATGATGAGTACGAGCCCCATGATCCCGGGTACAAAGTTGTACGCGGATCGGAGTGAGGGGTTGAACATCATGCGGGTATTGCAGTCGATCGTGTAGGGACTCTGAGCGGTGTCCGCCCCCAGTGCGGTGGCGAGTACCCCCTGTGTGTAGGCGTACCGTATCCTCGCACTATTGGGGTCTGTGGCCTCGGTGATGATCTGTATCTGTGTCTTGTCTCGTCGCTGCAGTGCTGTCTCGAGTACAGGAGGTAGTACGATGGCCAGATCGGCCCGGTCGTCTCGGAGCAGGGTGTCGGCGTAGGTGGGGGTGGGCACCGTGCCGGTGTAGACGAAGTAGGGGTTGGCCTCGATGGCTCGGGAGACTTGTCGGTAGAGGTCGCCATGTGCGCTGTCGACGATGACAGTGCGTATGTTGCCCACCTCCATGTTGAGCGCAAATCCAAAGATGAGCATCTCGACAATGGGCATGCCGATGAGGATCAATAGTGTGAGTGGGTCTCGTATGATGTGTACGAACTCTTTGGCCACAAATGTCCTAAACAGTCTCATGGTGCTTGGTGGTCTCGTGCCAGTTTTTTGAATAGTGCGTCGATGGTGGGTACACCGAAGTGTTGCTTTAGCTCGGCCGGCCTGCCGAGTGCCCGTATCTGCCCGTCCACCATGATGGATACTCTGTCGCAGTACTCCGCCTCGTCCATGTAGTGTGTGGTGACGAAGGTGGTGATGCCACTGTGGTAGGTGGCATCAAAGATCAGCTCCCAGAATCTTCGCCTGGTGGCCGGGTCGACACCTCCGGTAGGCTCGTCCAAAAAAACGATCTGTGGGTGGTGAAAGATGGCGATGGAGAAGGCTAGCTTTTGTTTCCATCCGAGGGGCAGTCTTTGGACCAGCGTGTCTCGGTAGGGTAGGAAGTCGAGTCGGCTGAGGAGCTCATCGGTCTTGTCCGCTATCTCCGCTCGCTTTAGTCCATAGATGCCTCCGAAGAGCCGGATGTTTTCGGAGACGGTGAGGTCTTCGTAGAGCGAAAACTTTTGGCTCATGTATCCGATGTGTGCTTTTATTTTTTCGTTTTGGCTGATGATGTCCAGCCCAACGACTTTGCCGGTGCCGGAGGTCGGCTTGCTCAGCCCACACAGCATGCTCATGGCGGTGGTCTTGCCGGCACCATTGGCCCCCAAAAAACCAAATATCTCCCCTCTCTGTACCTCGAAGGAGATGTGGTCCACGGCGGTGAAGTGGCCAAACTTTTTTGTGAGTCCCTCTACATGGATTACCGGTTCATTCATCTGCTCTTTTTGTGGCATGTGACAGAGCCAAGAAGGCGTCTTCGATTGTGGGGTGGATGGGGGTGACTGTGGCTCCGTGTTGTGCAAGGAACGACGGGTCCTCCCCTTTGGGGATGCTTACGTGAAAGGTCTCACCAAAGGTGTACACGGCCAGGACTGCCGGGTGTCGTCGGAGTTGGCCGAGCAGTGCGAGCCGGTCTTGTCCACTGACAGCGTAGAGTGCGTAGGGGTAGCCTTGCTCCAGAGCTTGTGGGGTGTCCAGGGTTGCGAAGTCTCCATCCTGCATGAATGCTATGCGGTGGCACTGTCCGGCCTCGTCCATGTAGGCTGTGGAGACTACGATGGTGACTCCTTGCTTGGCGAGCTTGTACAGCATGTGCCACAGCTCAACACGACTGACGGGATCGATACCGGTGGTGGGCTCGTCCAAAAAGAGGATCTTGGGGCTGTGGATCAGTGCGCAGGAGAGTGCGAGCTTTTGTTTCATCCCTCCTGAGAGAGACTTGGCCGCTCGATCCTTGAAGGGTTCTATCTGTGAGTAGATATCTCGGACGAGGTGGTAGTTTTGCTCGATCGTGGTGTGAAATATGGAGGCGAAGAAGCGCAGGTTTTCCTCCACGGTGAGGTCTCCATAGAGTGAAAAGGTGCCGGGCATGTAGCCAATGTGGTTGCGCAGGAGGCGATACTCGCTGATGATGTCGTAGCCGGCTACTTTGGCGGTCCCCTTTTGTGGCTTGAGCAGGGAGCAGAGGACCCGAAAGAGTGTGGTCTTGCCGGCTCCGTCGGGTCCGATGACGCCAAATATCTCTCCCTCCTGTACCTCAAAGGAGAGTCCGTCCGGACCGGTGCCGATGCCTACCCGTCGCCCCATGGGGGAGGGATAGGTGAGCGAGAGGTGATCCGCTATGATGATGGGGGTGGTCATGGTGGCACTCAGTCTTTGGCGACCTCACCGTACATGCCGATCCTTAGGTAGCCGTCGTTGGGGACTGATATCTTGAGTGCGTAGACGAGGTTGGTGCGCTCATCCTTGGTCTGGATGGTCTTGGGGGTAAACTCCGCCTTGGGTGAGATCCAGTCCACTGTCCCGGTGTATGTTCTCATCTTTTTGCCTTCGTCCACACGCACGGTCACGCTTTGTCCGAGCTGCAGGTTGGCCAGGTCGTCATTGGTGGCGTAAGCCCGTAGGGTCATCCTGCTCAGGTCGGCGACCCTGAAGAGTGGAGCTCCGGCACCGGTGAGCTCTCCTTGCTTGGCGTAGTTTGCCGTGACGACTCCATTGATCGGAGAGGAGATGATGCTGCGAGCGATCCTGTCGTTGACCTGGGTCACTTGTACATCTATGCCGGAGGATTGTGCGGATATCTGGGCATTGCTTTTGGCCAGTGTGCTTTGGGTGGCACTGAGTTGGTCTTGGAGCATTGCGATGGCGGTGTTGGTGTCGTCCAGCTCTTTTTGGGTGGCGACACCGGCGCGGAAGAGCTTTTCGACCCGCTTTTTTTGGAGCTCCAGGTCTTGGAGTTGTGTCTCGAGTGCGGCGGTCTGTGTGTTCACGTTTGGCCGGACGGAGGTCACTGCTTGTCCACTCCGCAGGAGCACCTCTTTTTGGTAGTAGAGTTGCATGGTGTCGACCAGTCCGATTGGTTGGTTGGCCTCTACGGTTGTGCCTTCGCGGAGGTCCCATCTCAGGATCTTGCCGGTCACCTCACTTGAGACCAGTATCTCGTCTGCCTCAAAGCTTCCGGCGGCTATGCGTCGTTCGCCACTGTCGTGGCAGGCGCTCATCATCAGAGTGCCGGCGAGGCAGAGGATTTGGGTGATGTGTACTATTCCTTTCATCATTGTGTGCTGAGTAGATTAGTTGCCGAGCGTGTGTTTTATTTTGTAGAGTGCTCTCAGGAGCTGTATTTGGTGGGTTTCGTGGGTCTGTTGTGCGACTGCGAGGAGGCTGAGTTGGCGCAGGCGTTCGGTGGTGGTGATGGTCCCTTCGCGGACCTGTATTTCGGCTCTGTCGCTGATGTTTTTTCGGAGTCGGAGGACCTCTTCGTCGTTGCGGATCAGGGTTTGGTATTGGGTGACTTCGTTTTGTTGTTCGGCGATTTTGGCTTTCGTGGCGGTCTCAAATGCCTCTCGCTTGAGCTCTGTCAGTCGGCAGGTCTGCTCTCTCACTTTCTTTTGCTTGCCTATGGTGTAGAGTCCACCAATGTTCCACGAAAACTTGGCTCCGTAGATGAGGTAGGGCTGTGGCTTGGCGCTGAGGAGATTGAGCCCCGGGCGTCCGTAGCCTCCTCGTGCGAATAGTCCAAGAGTCGGCAATCCCTCGGAGAGTGCGGATCTGTACTTGGCATTGGCCAGATCGATCTGTGTGTCTAGGATTTGGTGTGTGCTTTTGTTGGGGGCAAACCTCTGTCGGTCGGGGGTGGTTGCCTGTGTCGGGGTCAGAGGGGGTGTGGGTGGTGTGGCCACGGTGTTTTCGTCCAGGGGATTCCCCATGTATATGCTTAGGGCTTGGAGTAGGGCTCTGCGGTTGTCCTTCAGGACTTTCATGGTTTGGCCGGCCTTGAGGACCTCTAGGGCCACTTCGTCGGCGTCGTTTTGTGCCCCCACGCCGTTTTTCAGGGCGTTGTGGACGCGCTGTTGTTGTCGATCCAGCTCGTCCAAAAGTATTTGTTGGACCCGTATCTGTGCGTCCAGCATCAGGAGGCCAAAGTAGAGCTCCTCCACGCCCTCCTCCACTTGCTCCAGTTGTTGCTTTTGTTGGGCCAGCTGCAGGGTCGTGTTGGCCTCTATTTGTCCGGCGGCCGCTTTTAGCCTACCGCCGTCCCAGAGTAGCTGTGACACTTGTGCGTAGGTGTCGTATTGGAGCTTGGGTACTTGTGGCATCTCTATCCTGCCCATCACTTTTCTCATCAGGTCGTCCGAGGGAAATGGTTTGCTCCCCTTGGGCTCCTCCTTGAGCTTCAGCTCCATGGCGGGGACCGTGGACTGGTAGTGGACTGTCCCCTCCAGGGATAGCTGAGGGATGTAGGCATACCACAGTGCTTGGCGCAGGTTTTTGCCGATCTCTTGGGTCAGAGGTCTCTCGGCATAGGTGGGGTAGTGGTGGCGGACGGCGCATAGGACGGAGTCCAGTGTGAGTGTGGTGCTCTGTGCCGATCCGGGCTGTGTCGCTAGGAGGGTGCTCACGAGGAGGCAGGCCCATACGAGGAGCCTCGGGGGTATGGTCCGAGCCGGTGAGGTGCTTGCCGTGGTCGTGGAGATCTGCGTTTCCCGCATTGCCGCAACCGATGTGTTGTCAATAGTCATATCTTTTTGTCTTGCACAGGTCTGGTGGTTCCGAAAAAAAGTTGAGAGCGGATCTTTGGCCCTCCTTTTTCCCTAAAAGTGGGGCAGTGCTCTCCTTGTCCCAAACAAATGTACGCCTTTTTGGGAGATTCCTATTATTTTGGCTCTTTTCGGCCCCTGGATCTAGATTCTGTACAAGCTGTGGTGGGGCAAAGTGATGAAAAAGGTAAGAGCACAGGAGATAAAGTCATCCCGATGTACATACAAACTATTTCCTCCGGCTGAAAAAGTTGAAATCACTGTGTGATTTGAATAAATCACTTAGTGATTTCAATAGGTCACTTAGTGATTTGAATAAATCACACAGTGATTTTATCTTTTTCATGGGACATGGTGTTTTTTTCTCCGACCTCGTCATCTTTTTCTCCGGGGAAAAAGAACTTTTCCCTCTGGACGAATGAAAAAGGCAGGACGTTTTTGGGCGAAAACGTCCTGCCTTTTCCTTGTTTCTCTTTTTGAAGGGCTCGGGGAGCTGGGAGGCAGACTTTTGTCCGTCCCAAAGGTCCGGTGGCTCAATCTCGGCTCTTGCTCTGTAGGATCCTGATATTGCTGAGGTGTGCCGGTGAAGCAAGTGGCACTTGGTGCGGTCTCTTGACCTCGACGAGCAGGTATCCTGTGTCGGTGGAGTCGAGCGGAGCGATGGGCATGCTGTGGACTCGGTAGCTCTCCGAGGGGCTCATGCGCAGGTAGGTGCCGGCTTTGTCCCAGATGTTGTAGCTCTTTATGTCTAGCGTGTTGAGTCCTTTTTTGAGGGGGATGAGTAGGGTCCGCTCCCGTAGCTCATCGCGTGATAGATCGCCATCCAGGTACGCTCCGTTGATATAGATCAGTACCCCACCTCGGTAGGCAAAGCGTATCGGCAGGTCGCACGCTTTGGGGCTATAGAGGACTTGCCTGTAGGCTGTGCCGGACTTTGGCTCGGCACTTGAGCGCAGCTCCTCTGTCCAGGCTCTGTCGGATGGGTGGTGGAGGTAGCTGTCGGGCCGAAATTTTCCGAAAAGGCCCCTTGCCTCGGCTTCCAAAAGTGGGCCTATGGGGCGTACCGGATTGCGCACCACTGTTGTGCTCTCCGCAGTGGGGGTTAGTCGTGTCTCTCGGCCATTGAGGAGCACGGTCCGACCTGCCTCCTCGTCGGTGAAGGTCAGTGTCAGGTCGGTGTCCAGAGGCACCCACCACCGATAGCCCACGATGCTCCGGTACCCACTGTAGTAGTCGGCAGATGAGTGGGCGTAGATCTCTTCGGCGCAGTCCGGTCGTAGGATGGGCAGTCGTGTCACCTGTGCGGTGCGATTGGGGAGGGCTTCGCGGTCAAATCTTAGGCAGACAACTCGCCATGGTGCCTTGGTCTTGGGGATGTCCTGTAGGAGGATTCGGCCCTTGTCGTCTCGCTCAAAGGGAAGGACTTGGTCGGTCTCCAGTAGTCTGGCCTCGAGGGGTATGTGGCGCATTGGTGGAGTGGCCGCTCTCTCCTCCTCTTGTCGGACGAAAAGGTACAGCTCTGTCCCATCCATGCTGAGGGTCATGTGTGAGCCAAAGTCTGCCGGTCGGGTGTCGTAGATCCCCTTGCGTATGGGTGCCAGCCACGCTCCTATTTGCTTGAGGACGTCTGCCTCCCACGGTACCACACTGCCATCTCCTTTTGGCCCGATATTGAGCAGGTACTTCCCCCCTTTGGTCACCACCTCTATGAGGTCGTCCAGCTTTTCGCGCGCTTTTGCCTCCACACTGCCTCGCTCCTGCCACGATCGGTAGCCCCAAGTCTCTGCAAACATACTGGCCGCTGTCTGCCAGGGGAGGTCCATCCGGTAGTCGGGTAGGGCATTGTCCGGCATGACGGCAAAGTCGGCATAGTCGTTGCCCAGCCGGCCACTGACCATGCAGTCCGGCTGTAGCTTGTGTACTAGGTCGTACAGCTCGGCACTCTGCCGGGCGGTGAGAGACCCCATGTCGAACCACAGCTCATCCACGGGTCCGTACTTGGTGAGCAATTCGCTTACCTGAGCTTTGTTGTACTCATGGTGCGGTGGGGTCACAGGATCCGCATTGTGTGAGGTGAAGGGCACGGCATAGGGGTAGTGCCAGTCGATGAGCGAAAAGTAGATCCCAAAGCCCAAGCCCGACTCGTGGCACGCTCTTGCCAGCTCGTCGATGAGGTCTCGGTGAGCCGGTGTGCTGTCGTAGGCGTTGTAGTCCGTTGTCGCTGTCCGAAAGAGGCAAAAGCCGTCGTGGTGCTTGGCGGTCATCACCACACTCCGCATCCCTGCCGACTTGGCTATCGACACTATGGCTTGTGGGTCGAAGCGCTCGGCTGTGAACTCCCGTGTGTAGGCCTCGTAGAGGTCGCTGAACCCGATCCCAAAGGTCAGGATTTGCTCCGAGTACCCTCGACGCACCGGCCGGCCCTCGTAGACACCGCCTGCCACCGAGTAGAGCCCATAGTGGATAAAGAGGGAGTACTTGTCGCCATACCAAGAGGCAGTGGCGTTGCCGGCACTCAGGAGGAGGAGCTGTATGATCACTGCAAGGACAATCGGTCTTTTCATCTTTCTTCTTTATTGCTGTACGTAAAAAAACACCCGTCACAGGTTGGTTCTCTTTTGGAGGGTTGTCAAAGCCTGAATTTGGGGCGAAAATCGAGCTGAACAGAGGTTTGGAGTGGGTGTGCTCCAAGCCTTTGCAAATCTAGTCTTTAGGGCAAACATACGCAACTCACCGGTGTGGGAGCTTGCTAGAGTAGGGCGGAGGTGAGATCGTGCTCCCGAAGGGCTAGGAGGATGGCGCAGACAATGACCTTCTCGTCTTGCGGGGTTGTCATCCGGTCGGCATTGATGGTGAGGTGTGCCCGTGAGTAGTACTTTTCGTGTTGGGGTAGGGTCTCCTGGACATATTGCTCGACCTCTTGCTTGGTTTTGTCCGCAACCAAGGGGCGACTCTCTCGGACGAGGTAGAGGCGCTGGGCGATGGTCGGAACCGAGGCGGAGAGGTAGATGACCACACCACTGTCGAGCATGAGGTCGAGGTTGTCGTCGTGTGTGGGCAGCCCTCCTCCTGTGGCTATGACGGTGTCTTGCAGGTGGGCCAACTCAATGATGGCCGCTCGCTCGCGCTTGCGAAACTTCTCAATCCCACAGGTGGCAAACATGTGGGTGATCGTGCTGTGGTAGCGTCTCGTGAGGAAGTCATCGGTGTCGACAAAGTCCATTTGGAGGTCTTGTGCAAGTCGACGTGCAATGGTGGTCTTGCCCACGCCGCTGAATCCGATGAGGAAGATGGGTTTCATGGTCGTGTGAATTCTTTTGGAATAAGGAAAGAAAATGCAAAGGGGGCTTGGCAAAAAAAACTCCACCTACATCATGTCTCAATGGTGTAGGTGGAGGGGTATCAAGCTATCAAGCCATCAAGTGTGAGGTGGCTAGCCGATTACCGAAGCAAAGAGCGGTACTTGGCAAAGTCGCGGTCGTCCTTGAGGAATGTGGCGATGGACGGATCGGCTTGGATGGCCGCCTTGAGCCCGTCTTGTACCATATCGCTCTGTGCCGTGCGTGCTCCGATGAGTGCGCGGAGGTAGTGAGTGCGTGCATCGGGGCGACGTACGAGCTCGAGTAGCTGCATGGCGCGGTTGTAGTCCTTGTTGAGGATCTGTGCTAGGACTCCGTTGTTGGTGGGGGTGTTGTAGAGCTCACGTGCGGCCTGTGGGTACTGTCCCTCTTGCATGTAGATCAGCCCCAGTGCTTCGTTGAGCTCCGGCACATTGCTTACCTGCCCGATGAGGGTCTTGCCTTGGTTGAGCTGGCCATCCTGGAGTTTTAGGAGACCTTGGTTCATCAGTACCTCCTCGGCTTTGACACCGGCAGCCTTTGCCACGGTCTGAGCTTTTTCAAAGTACATGGCCGCACGTGCGTAGTCTTGGCTCTCATAGGCGAGGGCTCCGAGGTTGTTGTAGGCGCGGTAGTCTTTTGGGAAGAGTGAGGTGGTGGTGGCGTAGATCTTTTCTTTGGTGGCCGTGTCGTTGGTGAGTGTGGCAGCGTAGAGGATTTCGTCTATAGAGAGTTGTGCCGGACGAGTGGCTGCCAGGTCGCTGATCTCTTTGTCGCTTTTGCCAATGATCCGGATGTTGGCCACAAGGCGTGAACGACGCAGCTGTGGTAGGATCTCATCTGCCAATTGGCTGAACACTGAGGAGATGTTTTTGATCTCACGCTCGCGGACTTCGGGGTCTGGGTACATGGCCAGGACCCGTAGCACGAGGTCCTTGTCTTGTAGGTTGCTCTGCTCGACGAGGGCCTTGAATCCCTCCCAGTCTTGCGCTGTGTAGTGAGCGGCCACGGGTGCGTCTACATCCATGCGCTTGAGCTCACGACGCAGGTAGTCGGAGGTGTTTTTTTCGCGGCGTTCGGCGAGTTTTTCGTTGAGCTCCAGACCGCCATCAGGCGATGCATAGGCTTGCACTTCGACGTCTAGCTCTTGGTTGGGCGTGATGTGTGCGCTCTCCACGATGTTTTTCCACTCCCGTACGTTGGCACTGTTGAGCTCACTGGAGCGGAGTCCGGCCTGCTGGATGAGGAAGTGAATGTTGGCATCGTAGTTTTCTTTGATGATGCGCTGAAACTTGTCCGGAGCAATAGCCGGGGTCACAAATCGTGCATCGGCAAGCGCTTCGGTAGCGATCACTCCCTCTCCTATCTTCAGATCGGGTAGGCGTACCTCCTTGCCATTGATGCTGGCGTTGAACATGAGGACAAGCTGGGAGTTGCGCATGGCCGGATCCCAGGGGAAGTCGGAGTTGAGCACCTGTGTGGAGGCCGTCTTGTAGGGTACGGTCAGGGCATTGCCACGTACCTTTTCGCCTTGGAAAGTGTAGGCTGTGCCCCACTTTTCGCCTGTGGCATACTTGAGTACCGGGGTGATGCGCACGGTGGCGTTTTTGTTGAACCACTTGGCCGGGAAGCGCACTGTGATCGTAGCCGGTACTTGTCCACCCTGTAGAACAAGAGGCTGTGGGTCCACTACTACGTGTTTGGCGTCCAGAGGCTTGAGTGTCCCTGCGCAGGAGGCCATCAGTAGGGCCATCGCACCTGCTAGAAATAGGGTCGCTGTTTTTTTCATGTTGTTGCTGTTTTTTTATAGTGTTTGTAGTGAAACAAAATGGTTATATCCGGGTGCCGGTGTTGTCGACCGGCAAGTATTCGTCGTAGCTTTCGCCAAAGTCGGCAAGCTCACGGACAAGCGAGCTGCTGACCGAACTGAGTGTCGGGTCCGCCAGTAGGAAGATGGTCTCGACCCCAAACTTTTGTCGGTTGACCTCGGCCAAGGGTCGCTCGGCCTCCAGGTCGTAGGTGTTTCGGATCCCGCGTATCAGCACGTTTGCTCCCACACTGTGTGCGTAGCGAGCTAGGATGCCTTGGTGGCTTGTGACGTGCACTCGCGGCTCCGATCGGTACAGGGTCTCCAGCCTCTGTAGACGCTCCTCTAGGGGCATGAAAGGGGTCTTGTGGATGTTTACTCCTACGACGATATGTAGCTCATCCACCAGCGCAAGTGCACGCTTCACGATGTCGGCGTGTCCTTTGGTGAAGGGGTCAAAGCTACCTCCGTATACGCCTATCTTGGGTTCGGTCATAGCTCCAATTGCTCGTCTAGCTCTAGGTTGTCGACGATGAAGGACTGGCGCTCCGGAGTGTTTTTGCCCATATAAAACTCCAGTAGTTCTTTCACGTTGTCCTCCTTTTTCATGACCACGGGATCCAGTCGCATGTCTTCGTTGATGAAGTTTTTGAACTCCTCCGGAGTGATTTCGCCGAGTCCTTTGAATCGGGTGACGTGTGCTCCGGAGCCAAACTTTGCGACCGCTCTGTCTCGCTCCGCCTCATCGTAGCAGTAGATGGTCTCCTTGTCGTGTCTGTCTCGGACTCTGAAGAGTGGAGTCTGGAGGATAAAGACATGGTTCTGACGGATGAGGTCTGGAAAAAACTGTAGAAAGAACGTAATGATCAGCAGGCGTATGTGCATGCCGTCCACATCGGCATCGGTCGCGACGATCACCTTGTTGTACCTCAGGTTGTCGATACTGTCTTCGATGTTGAGTGCAGCCTGTAGGAGGTTAAACTCCTCATTCTCATACACGATGGCTTTGGAGAGCCCGTGTGTGTTGAGGGGCTTCCCTCTGAGGGAAAACACCGCTTGATACTCTGCATTGCGACTCTGTGTGATGCTTCCACTGGCCGAGAGTCCCTCGGTGATAAAGATTGCGGTCTCCTCCGGGTCGACGGCCTTGGGGTCGTTGTAGTGTACGGTGCAGTCGCGTAGCTTCTTGTTGAATACTGCGGCCTTTTTTACCCGTTCTTTGGCCCGTTTGCTGATTCCGGAGAGGGCTTTGCGCTCGCGCTCGTTTTCCTGTACTTTTTTCAGAAGTGCTTCGGCGGTCTCCGAGTGGATGTGCAGGTAGTCATCCAGGTGCGACTTGAGGAAGTCACCGACAAACTTCTGTATCGACACTCCCCCCTCCACGATCTCACGGGAGCCGAGCTTGGTCTTGGTTTGGCTCTCAAAGAGTGGCTCTTGGATGCGGATGCTGATGGCGGCGGTGATGCCGGAGCGGATGTCGTTGTAGTCAAAGTTTTTTCCAAAAAAATCCTTGATCACCCTTGCCACACTCTCCTTGAATGCCGACAGGTGCGTGCCTCCATGGATGGTGTTTTGCCCGTTGACAAAGGAGTAGTACTCCTCTCCATACTGTGTGGAGTGAGTGAGTGCCACCTCTATGTCCTTTTCCACAAAGTGTATGATGGGGTACAGTGGGTCGCTGGTCATGTTGTCTTCCAATAGGTCGAGCAACCCATTTTTGCTGACAAAGCGTTTGCCATTGAGGTGGATCGCCAGTCCGGGCTGGAGGTAGGCATACATTCGCAGCATCTCCTCGCAAAACTCCTGCTGGTACCTGTAGTTGCGGAAGATGGTTTCGTCCGGCAGGTAGGAGACCAGTGTGCCGTTTGGCTCATTTGGTGCGTCAAAAAGCTCGGTGCTACTCACCAGGTTGCCCCGCTCAAAGACTACCGTCCGACCCTTGCCCTCTCGGTAGGAGGTGACCTCTATGTGTTCGCTCAGGGCGTTGACGGCCTTGAGCCCGACACCGTTGAGTCCGACCACTTTCTTGAATACCTCGCTGTCGTACTTTGCTCCGGTATTCATGGTCCCTACCGCCTTTTCGAGAGAGGCTTGGGGTATACCACGTCCATGGTCGCGCACGGTCACGTGACGTTCGTCTCGGATCGTGATATAGATGACCCGGCCATAGCCCATCGTGTACTCATCGATAGCGTTGTCGATGACCTCCTTGAGCAGGACATAGATCCCATCGTCCTTGGCAGTTCCGTCTCCCAGCTTGCCGATGTACATACCCGGCCTCAGGCGGATATGCTCCATCGGAGAGAGGGTCGACATTTTGTCGTCCGTGTACTCTGCGGCCTCGGGTAGATCTCGCTTTATATCTATATCTTCGGTCATTAGATTCGTCTCAGAGTTGTTTTACGTAGCAGCGACGGCGCTTGTGGTGCACTTTCTTGAAATAGGTCCACTGTAGCTGCACACTCGTGTTGTGCTCCAGCTCGGGGTTGCTCTCCACGTACTTGACCTCATACCTATTGACAGAGGGGATCAGATCCTCAAAGATGAGCGCATTCACCCCTTTGCCCTGATAGTCGGGGCGTATCCCGATCAGCATCAGGTCGATGATGTCCGCTTTTTTGCTCTTCAGGGCTTTCATCAGGTGCAGAGCGCCGGTGGGCCACAGCCGGCCGTTCGCTTTTTGGAGCGCACGGGATAGGCTTGGCAGTGCCAGACCAAATCCGATCAGCTCCCCCGTAGTCTCCGCCACTATCAAGCTGAGTAGATCCAGCTTTACCAGTGGCAGATAGGCCTCTATGTAGTATTCGATTTGCTTCTGTGTTAGCTCGGTCACGCCATAGAGTTTGGCATAGCTTTGGTTGATGAGGTCAAAAAGGGGGTACCCGTACCTCTCCCTTAGGGTTTTCTTGTCGTCCAGGTGGATGACCCGTACTCCGTACTTTTTGCGTACCAGGTCACTGACCCGCCTGTGGCGTTCGGGGACCGCCTTGGGGACATAGATCTTGTACTCTTGCCAGTCCACATCCTTGTCGTATCCCAGTCGCTCCAAATGTGTGGGGTAGTAGGGGTAGTTGTAGAGCGTGGCCACCGTCGCCGGTTGCTCAAAGCCCTCGATCAGCATGCCCTCACGATCCAGGTCCGTAAAGCCCAGTGGCCCATGTATCTCGTCGCACCCCATCTCTCTGGCCCATCCCTCCACTGCCGAGAAGAGCAGGTCGACCACCCTCGTGTCGTCGATGAAGTCCACGTACCCAAACCTGGCCCGCCGCTGTCCCCACTTCTCGTTGGCCCGATGGTTGATGATTCCGGCGATGCGTCCGACGACTTCGTCGCCACGATAGACGAGGTAGCAGACGAGGTCACAAAACTCGAGAGAGGGATTCCGCCCTGGGGTGAGAGCATCGAGCTCATCACTCATGAGGAGGGGAACGTGATACGGGTCGCCATCGTACAAGTCGATGTTGAACCTCACAAAGTCCCTTAGCTCACTTCTGGTCCGAACCTTTTGGAGCCGAAGGGTCAGCGTCTCATGGTCCTTGTTCCGAAGGTAGCGTCTGACCTTGTTTTTGTATTCCTTGATTCCAAAGCTCATGGTGTGTCGTCTTTACTTCCCTATATGTGTGGATTGGCTTGCTGTCTAGCCACTCCCCCATGCTACAAAGATACCCAAAAATCTAGTTAGTCTCCCGATATCATGTCTCGGACAGACGTATCGGAAATAGAGACCCCCTTTCGCCCCAAAAGAGCAAAGTGCGACAGCCCCCTCAGGCGAACTTTGTTTTTCTTCTATCCGTCTAAGTGATCGCTTCTATCCGTGAAAACTTTTGCTTCTATCCGTGGAACCTTTTGCTTCTATCCGTGAAACCAAAGGCTCCTTGTAAGTGTTTGATTCTCAATATCTCCAAAAGAGGCTTTTTGACCCCGAAAATCGCCTGCTTTTTCACCTTTTTTAGAGGACTTTTGGAGGGAAAGGGTGTCGGTGTTTGCCGATCTAATTTATGTATCCCAAGGACTTTGTATTCAGAGGCTTTTCTATCACATGGCCCGGTCGGGTGACAAATCTGATCCTGGGAGGTCGCAACGCCCTTCTCCCAAGGGTGGAAAACCTGCGACGTTTGATTAATTGCCGAAAAATAGCTACCTTCGCACACTGAACGTGTGCAATACGATTAGCAACAATTGTGTATAAATGGCAACATTAGAAAAAATTAGAAACAGGGCAGGGTGTCTGGTCATGATTATTGGCTTTGCACTCCTAGCTTTCCTAGCCGGTGACCTGATCAATGGCGGGTCTACACTCCTGAGAGCGCGTGAGCTCAACGCTTTCTCTGTCAACAAAAAGACAGTCCAGATCCACGACTATACCGATAGAATAGAGCGTGCGACCGAGCAGTATCGAGCTCAAGGACAGAGCCTCAATGAGGCTCAGACCGTCCAGCTGCGCAACCAGATCTTCTCGACCATGGTGGCCGAGCAGATCTTGCATGAGGAGACCTCCAAGCTCGGCCTGACCGTCACACCGGAAGAGACCTTTGACCTTGTGCAGGGTGACCATATCTCACCGGTAATTCTCAGCAATCCGATGTTCGTCAACCCCGAGACAGGAGCATTCAACAAGGCAGATCTCCTCAATTTCCTCAAGACGATCAACGACAAGAACGGCAACTATGCCCCCGATGCACAAGCACAGATCAGCCAGCTCAAGGCAATGTGGGCCGATACCGAGAAGCAGGTGCGTGACTTTAGCTTGAGCGAAAAGTACACCAACCTTATCAGCAAGGCAATCGTGACCAATGCCATCGAGGTGGAGCATGCACTGGAGGCCAATCGCACCGAGGCGGACCTCCTCTATGTCAGCCAAAATGCGAGACAGGTGAGCGACTCCTTGGTACAGGTCTCCGATGCAGATATCAAGGCCTACTACGACAGCCACAAGGAGTACATGCGTACCCAGCCCGGTGCTATCGTGGACCTAATCTATGCCAATATCACACCATCCGATGCAGACTTTCAGAAAGCACAAGAGGATGCCCAAGCCGCTCGCGAAGAGCTGAGCAGGGGGGATAATCCGGCTGTGGTGCTGAGTGAGTACTCCGACGTCCCCTACAACAACGTCTACATCACTATGGCGGACTTGCAAAACTCCGGGCTTTCGCAGCAGATCCTGGAGTTTGTCACCGGTGCCACGGTGGGGCAGGTGTCCGAGGTGATGACCGAGGGCAATAACTATATTGTAGCCATGCTCGCCGGCAAGAAAAACAGTGCCGAGAGCCTAAGGGTACGTCACATTGTGCTGGCACCCAAGGGCTCCTATGAGGGTCAAGTGAATGCAGACAGCTTGTTGCAAGTCCTGCAGGCTAGTCCCGCTACGTTTGCCACTGTGGCTGCAGAGCACTCCATGGATCGCAACTCCAGTAAGAACGGTGGCGAAATAGGATGGCTCAACGAGGCACAAGCCACTCAATACATAGGTGCGGACTTTGCCGACGCTATCTACCACGCACAGGTCGGACGCCCATTTGCCTTCACCTCCAAGTATGGTGAGCACATCATATTGGTGGAAGAAGCGCGCCCCAATGTGGACAAGTACAATGTGGCACTGGCCGTCAATCAGGTGACCGCAAGCACCGATACGCACACTCGTATATACAACGAGCTAAGTCACTTCCTGACCACCAACAAATCCGTGGCAGGGATTGATACCGCAGCTGTCAACGCCGGCTATCAAGTCATGGATGACCTGAGAGTAATGAGTGCACAGCCTGTGATCGCCAACAATATCACAGACAGCCGTGAGGTGGTGCGCTGGGTCATGAACAACGACAAGGGACAAGTCTCCTCGATCATGGAGGCCGGTGACAAGTACGTCATTGCACGGGTGGTGGACAAGTTTGGCGAAGGCTACACCGACCTAAAGAGTGTGTCCGACCAGATACGTCCGATCGTGGCGATGGAGAAAAAGACGGACTACCTGTACGACAAACTGGTGGGTGCCGGATACAGCAGTCTGCAAGCCTATGCCGATGCTGTGAACCAACCTGTGGACACACTCTACAGTGTCAAGTACACCACACCGCAGCTCGAGGCAATCGGTGCTGAGCCGGCACTCAATGCAGTGGCCACCTATGCACCGCTCAACACCCCCACTCCCGTAAAGGGCAATGGCGCGGTATATCTGGCCAGTGTACTCCGTCGAGACCAAGATCCCAACGCTCGCAGTGAAGCCGCTGTGAGAGCCGACCTCATCAACGGCCGACGTGGCTTGGTGCGGATGCGTGCCCTCGAAGTGGTGATGGGCAAGGCTGACATCAAGGATCTCAGATGGAAGTTCTTCTGATCTCCTGACCGATAACAAAAAATCAGGTGGGGCCGTATCAACGCGAACGTTGGTACGGCCCCACTGCTTTTGTATGCCGATACTTTTCTTGCGCCGCAGTGACGGCCGGAGTCTCACGGTACTACCCAACGTATGCCTAGATTTTGCGGCGGGGGTGTGTATGCGGATTTCCAAATTTTGCTATATTTGTTTTGATGGCAATAGCCTGATACGCCGGCGGAGCCGACGTCTACACCCAAACCTTTTTCAGTAGAGACCAAGTGACTATGGCAAAGAAAAACTACGTACTGGACACCAATGTCATCCTCCATGACTCAAACTGTATAGCCAACTTTGAGGACAACAACGTCTACATCCCTATCACGGTACTCGAGGAAGTGGATCGTTTCAAGAAAGGCTACGACCAGATCAACTTTAATGCCCGTAGCTTTAGTCGCATCTTGGACGAAAGTCTCGAGAAGAGCGGAGAGAGTGTCCGCGTCCTCGTCAATGGCGTCCAAATCAACTCGGACGGTGGACGACTCTTCATTCTCACCAATGGAGAACGTCACCCCAAGATACACGAAGTCTTTCAGACAGAGATCAATGACCATAGGATCCTATCCGCCACACTGACACTGACCGAAAGCGACAAGACCCATCCGACAATATTGGTCACAAAAGATGTCAACCTCAGGATCAAGGCTATAGCACTTGGACTGAAGACGGAGGACTACACTACCGACCAAGTAGACCCGCAGGACATTTTTGCACCCACTAACCAAGAGGTGGAGATCGCCGACTCCGGTGTAGTGGACAGCCTCTATCTCTCTCGCTCAAGTGGTATACCGGTGGAGGAGGCCAAGCTGCCTTTCGCACCAATCCCCAACCAAACCTTTGTCCTCAATAGCCCAAAGGGAACGGCGCTTGTGCGTGTGGATGCTGAAGCCAAAACCCTACGCACAGTCGAGAAAAAGACCCTCACCGGGATTTCGCCCCGCAATGCGGAGCAAGCCCTTGCGCTAAATGTGCTTGCAGATCCCTCTCTGTCGTTGGTGGCACTCACCGGCACTGCCGGGACCGGCAAGACGCTACTGGCACTGGCTGCCGCACTCTCGCAGATGGACGACTATCAGCAGATCCTCCTGGCACGCCCCATCGTAGCACTCTCCAACAAAGATATAGGCTTCCTCCCCGGTGGCTACAAGGAGAAGATCGCTCCCTACATGCAACCCCTATTTGACAACTTGAGCGTCATAAAAAATCAGCTCGGTGCCACCTCCGCACAATATCAAAGGATAGAGGAGCTCCAGAAAGATGAGCGACTTGTCATAGAGGCTCTGGCATTCATCCGCGGAAGATCTCTCAACCACACAATCTGCATCATCGATGAGGCGCAGAACCTTACACCACAGGAGATCAAGACGGTCATCACGCGCGCCGGTGATCATACCCGCATGATCTTCACCGGAGATGTACGACAGATCGACTCCCCCTACCTGGAGGTCTACAGCAATGGTCTATCCTACATGATCGAGCGCATGAAAGGGGAGAGCTTTTTCGCACACGTGAATCTTGTCCACGGTGAGCGATCACAACTCAGTGATGTGGCCGCCCGCAAGCTCTAGCCCCCTATTCACACCCGCTCCCGTAGCAACGTAATCCAACCAATCCAACAACTATGGCAAAAAGAAGTATTCAGTTTAGTCTCATGTACCGGGACATGTACCAAAGCTCCGGTAAGTACCAGCCTCGTGCCGAGCAATTGGAGCGTATCGCTCCCGCTATCATAGATATGGGGTGTTTCGCACGAGTGGAGACCAATGGAGGCGCCTTTGAGCAAGTGCAGCTCCTCTATGGCGAAAACCCCAACCACGCCGTGCGTGCTTTTACTCATGCGTTCAACGAGGTGGGGATCAAGACCCATATGCTTGACCGAGGACTAAACGGACTACGAATGTACCCCGTACCTGCTGATGTACGACGGCTCATGTATCGGGTGAAAAAGGCCCAAGGAGTGGATATAACCCGGATCTTTGATGGACTCAACGACCCACGGAACATTATCCCATCCATTGTGTATGCCAAGGAGGCCGGGATGACTCCACAAGGAACCCTCTGTATCACACACTCCCCTGTCCATACAGTCGACTACTATGTAGGCGTAGCTGTACAGCTCATTGAGGCCGGTGCCGAGGAGATCTGTCTAAAAGATATGGCAGGAGTAGGTCGTCCCGCTACACTGGGAAAGATCGTGCGGGAGATCAAAGCCGCCTATCCGAATATCACGGTAGAGTATCACGGACATACCGGGCCCGGCTTTTCTGTCGCATCCATGCTGGAGGTGGCAAGGGCAGGTGTCGATATCTTGGATGTGGCTGTCGAGCCCCTTGCTTGGGGAAAGATTCACCCGGATGTCATCACCATACAAGCTATGCTGGATGATGCTGGCTTTGATGTCCCCAAGGTGAACATGAACGCCTATATGAAGGTCCGTGCGCTGACCCAGGAGTTTTTGGATGATTTTTTGGGCTATTTCACCAACTACACCAATCTCCGCATGAATTCCCTACTTGTCGGCTGTGGCCTACCCGGGGGCATGATGGGATCCATGATGGCTGACCTAAAAGGGATCCACTCGGCCATCAATATGTTTCACCGCCAAAACAATACCCCGGAGCTCTCCATGGACGATCTTTTGGTCAAGTTGTTTCAGGAGGTGGAGTACACCTGGCCTCGGCTTGGATACCCACCACTGGTCACGCCATACAGCCAATATGTCAAGAATATTTCGCTCATGAATGTCTTCAACATGGAGCGTGGCGAAGGACGCTGGCAAGCCATCGATGCCAAAGCATGGGATATGATCCTGGGCAAGGCCGGTAGACTACCGGGCAAGCTAGACCCTGAGATCATAGAGCTGGCAAAGGAAAAGGGCTATGAATTCACGGACGAGGATCCGCAAAACAACTACCCCGATGACCTTGACAGGTACCGCAAGATCATGGATGATGAAGGGTGGGCATATGGACAGGATGACGAGGAGCTATTCGAGCTGGCGATGCATGAGCAGCAGTATCGAGACTACAAGAGTGGTGTGGCCCGTGAGAGATTTTTGGAAGACCTCGCCAAGCTCAAGGCCGAAAAGCAAGCAAAAGAGGGCTATACCGTAGAGGATGTCCGAGCACTTGAGCGTGTGAACCTTGTACCGGTGGTGGCACCAATCAGCGGTCAACTCTTTTGGGAAGTAGACTGCCTGGATCGCTCCGTCGCACCGGCCATTGGCACCAAGTACGCAGAGGGTGACACCATCGCATTTGTGCAGTCCCGCGAGACCTATAGTGTAGATGTCCCGATCCTCATCTCAGGCACACTCCGTGAGGTAGTGGGCAAGCAGGGTGCTTTTGTCCAAAAAGGTGAGGCTATTGCCTACCTTGCGCCTAAGGAATGAGCGAAGAGGAGCACCTAACTGTCTTTGACCCCATAAGGCGACAGCGAGTCCGGCTCACGCCGGAGGAGCGTGTCCGACAAGCCATGGTCCATGCGTTGGTACACGACTATGGCTATCCACCAGAGTTGATGGCCAATGAGGTTACCATTACGGTTGGAAAAGTGACACGACGTTGCGACACCGTGGTCTACTCACGTGACCGTACCCCGCTGATGATCCTGGAGTATAAGGCTCCCCGAGTCGACCTGAATGAGAAGGTCGTACTGCAAGCTTTTCAGTACAATAGTGTCCTCTGTGTGCCGGTCATTGTCTTGGCCAATGGACCTAGGATACTGGCCTATCGAATCGGGTACAACGGTGATTCGACCACGTTGCTGTCGGATTTTCCATCCTATGAAGCATTGCTGGAGATGCGCTTGCGGTAACCTGTGGGGATAGTCACTGAGGAGATCTGAAGTAAAAAAAGGTGAGGGAGTGCCTGAAAGGCACTCCCTCACCTTTTTTGAGAGACCTTGCTTAGCTTTTATTGGTGCTCAAGTTTCAGAGTCTCTGTGGGGATGTCGCATACGCTCTCAGGGCCAAAGTACTGGATTGGTCCGGGATAGACGTAGCAGGTGTTTTTTGCCCACTCTTCTCTGTTGGCCTCAAAGGTCTTGAATGGTGCGCCCTCTAGGTCTACCAGAGCTTTGCGAATAACGGGCTTTAGCTCGCCATGGCGTCGCTCGATATTCATCATCATCGTGATAGGGATACCTCCGGGGATCCATTCCTTTACATTTTTGGTCAGGTTGCGTACCGAGCTCATGTAGCCGGTCTTTCCGGATGCGATGAGCTGCGATGCGGTGTAGCCCAGCGTGTAGCAGTAGTCGGAGTCAAAGTTGGATGGAGCTGCACAGCGTCCTTCGTAGCCAAAGAAGTGGCGCTGTACCGCAAACTTGCCTGAGTACTTGCCCTCTTCTTTCCACTTTGCTAGCTTGGCTTCTACCATTGTCGCCAGTAGTTTTTCGGTCTCGATCAGCGAAACTTGGACATTGCCATGTGGATCGCGATCTGCTGTGAGTTGCTGTGCTACTTCAGCAGGTAACTCGGAGAGGATCTGGGCATTTTGGGAGGATAGGTGCTGTGCGACCACTCTCGGAAGCTCCTCCTTGGACACGCCTGCCAGCTCTTTTTCCTTTTTGGCCATCACGTCGTTTAGCTCGCTGATCAGAGCGCGCATGGCGGGAATGAACTCAATGAGCCCCTCGGGGATAAGGACAGTACCAAAGTTGTTACCCTCCTCAGCGCGCTTGGCTACGGCCGTGGCGATCTGCTTGACGATGTCGTCCAGGCTTTGCTCCTTGGCCTCTACCTCCTCTGAGATGATGCAGATATTGGGTTGTGTCTTCAGTGCACACTCTAGAGCAATGTGGCTTGCGGAACGCCCCATCAGCTTGATGAAGTGCCAGTACTTGCGAGCAGAGTTGCAGTCACGCTGGATATTGCCGATGACTTCGGAGTATACTTTTGTGGCGGTGTCAAATCCAAATGAGGTCTCGATCTGCTCATTTTTGAGGTCACCGTCGATAGTCTTTGGACAACCGATCACTTGTACTCCGGCATCGATAGCTTTGTAGTACTCAGCGAGTACGCAGGCGTTGGTATTGGAGTCATCTCCACCGATGATGACAAGTGCACGTATGCCCAACTCACGAAGGATCGTGAGGCCTTTATCAAACTGCTCCTTTGTCTCGAGCTTGTCTCTTCCGGACCCAATGATATCGAATCCTCCTGTGTTGCGGTACTCGTCAATGATGTCGGAGGTGAGCTCTTTGTACTTGTGGTTGATCAATCCGGCAGGTCCCATCAGGAATCCATACAGCCTGCTGTCCGGGTGGATGCTCTTGATGCCGTCAAAAAGTCCGGCAATCACATTGTGCCCACCGGGTGCTTGTCCTCCGGAGAGGATCACCCCTACATTGATGGGGGCTTTCGCACCGGACTCGGCACCGGACTCAAAGGTCACGGTCGGCAGACCATAGGTGTGAGGAAATAGCCTTTTTACCTCATCCCTGTCGGCCACGGACTCTGTGGCGTTTCCTTCGATGGCGTGAAGGTCGTTGTGCAGTACCGGTGGCATCTTCGGCTGGTAGACAGCACGTGCTTTTTGTAGCGAACTAATCTTCATTTCTCTTATGATTACTTGGTATTTTATGAGTTATTTACGGTTGCGTGACCCGGGCCTTCGCTTGTCATTGATTCGCACAAAGCCATACATTAGGATTAGGTTGGCCGCGATGACAAGACAACAAAGGCTGAAAAATGTCTGCCTCAACCCCTCCAGCGTAATGTAGCAGACGATTGAGGCCACTATGGACAGCGTGGCTAGGATAAGTAGGACTTTTTTGAGCGTTGCCCAAAATTTTGGCGTCGGTGCTACCATGGTGGAGATGTGTCTTAGTGTGTGAGTGTACCTCTGGGTACCATTCTATGCAAATATAACGAAAAGTGAGCTATTCCGCTAGTTGGCGCGCTTGGTAAACGCCACTCCACTTCTCGGCACTGTACGGATCTTGACCCACGAAAAGATCTAGGGGGTAGGCGATGTACTCTAGGAATAGTCCTTTGGCGGATGCTGTGGTGGTGATCAAGCTCCGGTCCTGCAGTCGCAAGTAGTCTGCCGGGGTGTCAGGGCTAATTTTTCCCCGACCCACCTCTAGCAGTGTACCTACTATGGCTCGGACCATGTTGCGCAAAAAGCGGTTGCTAGAAATGTGAAAAACCCACTCCGTCGCCCCCACTTGGGACCATTTTGCCTCGGTGACTGTGCAGAGGTGGTTGTTGACTTGGCTGTGTTTTTTGCTGTAGGTCGTGAAGTCGTGCGTGCCTAAGAGTAGGCCGGCCGCTTGGTTCATGGCCACAAAGTCTAGTCCCGGTGCGGTGATCCGAAAGTCTCGTCCAAAAGGGCTCGGCTCCGTGCTGAGGTAGTAGCCGTATCGGCGTTCTGTGGCCGAAAACCTTGCATGGGCATCGGGTTGTACGGGGTAGAGTCCGTATAGGGTCAGGTCTGGGGGGAGAAATCTATTGGCTCGGTAGACGATGTCTCCGGGGGTGAGCCCTTCCGGGAGGTTGAGATCCATGTGTGCCACCATCCATCGGGCGTGTACTCCGGTGTCGGTCCGTCCTGCTCCGGTGATGGTCACTTCTTGTCTTAGCAGTGTGCTCAGCCTTTCTTGGAGTACGCCTTGTACTGTTCTGCCTGTGGCTTGCACTTGCCAGCCAAGGAAGTCGGACCCATCGTAGCCTAGTGTCGCAAAGTATCTAGTCATGATGGTAGGGGTGGTTGTTGAGGATCGTGAGTCCGCGGTAGACTTGCTCCACAACGAAGAGCCGGACGAGCTGATGGTTCAGCGTCATCCGGCTGAGAGATATTCGGTTGGGGATCTTTTGGTAGACTGCTTCGGAGAATCCATAAGCACCTCCTATGATCAGGATCAGTCGTCTAGGGGTGGTTTGCATCTTTTTCTGAAGCAGTGCCGAGAATCCTCGGGAGCTGTACTCCGTTCCGTTTTCGTCGAGTAGGATGGCCTCATCTTGTGGCCCGATGGCGTTTAGGATGGCCTCTCCTTCCAGTTGTTTTTGCTTCTCTTTGCTCTCCTTTTTGGAGATCTTGACTGCCGGCAGTATCTCTACCGCTATAGGTAAAAAACGATTGGCTCGCTTGAGGTACTCATCTATGAGTGCCTGTATGTGGTGTGAGTCCGTCTCTCCTACGAGGAGGATTGTGATCCCCTGCATCTTTGCCGGGTGCCGGTTTTGGGGGTTATCAGTCTTTTTTCGCAGCGTACTGCTTGTTTAGGTACTCGATCACTTCGTCTGTGATGTCGTACACCTTTTCTGCGTAGAGGATGTTGTCGTTGAGTGAGTTGGATAGGATGAGCTGATAGTGCCCGTGCAGTGCGTTGTAGGTTTTGATCTGGCTCATGATGGTGTCTCTCAGTGCGACATTCATGGCATTTTGGTCTTGGAGCATCTCGTTGTTTAGTCTTTGGCTCAGCTCCTGAAACTCTTGCTGACGCTTGAGGATGCGCTCTTGCTCTCTTTTGGCTCGGTCTTGGTCGAAAAAGGCGTTGTTCTCTACTTTTCTCTGAAAGTCTCTCATGTCGGACTCCAGAGAGCGTCCTTGCTCATTGATGGTGGCTTGGTTGGACTCAGCCTTTTTCATGAATTCATCTTGCAGGTGCTTGGAGTACTCGTAGTTGGTGAGGAGTGAATCCAGGTTGACATACGCTAGTGGCATCACGGCTGTGGCGGAGTCTCCGGAGCCGATGGTGCGCGGTGCCGGAGTGTTGTTTTTGCTCGTAAAGTGGAGTACGAATAGTACAGCGACACAAATTGCCAAGAGTGCTGTGATGATGGTATTGGTAGAGTTCTTCATTGTGTGTTGTTATAAAAAACCTCTTTTGTTCGTTGGATGTATTTCGTCTTATGTGGATTGCTTTTTTGGGGTAGATCACGCTTGTTGCTCGCCTATTCGGTCAAATAGGTTTTTGTGACGCTGTGCTTCTCGGTGCTGGCTTCTGTGGCAGGATAGCCCACGCTTGCGTAGCTCCGGCTGATCCTCTACGTGAGAGGAGGGAAAGCCCCAGCGCTTTGTGAAAAAAACGCGGATACCGAGCAACAGTACGGATATAGCGACTAGGAGTAGTGTTATGATGAGCAGTCGTGCCAATCGATTTTGTGATCTGGACTTTTGGGTTTGCGTTTGATATAAAACTATCTACCTCGCAAAGATAAGTTTTTTCCTAACGCCGACAAAACTATTCTAGCCGAACTTTCCTGAGAATATCGCTTGTTTCAAAAAAACATCCATGGCCGAGAATCCTTTTGTGGTTGTGGATTCGTCCTGCCATGGATGTGTGTGTTCTTTTTTCCCTCGTTTCTACTTCACCTCTGTGTCGGAAGAGACGAGGCCGGTGAGCTTTTTGAGGCTCGTCGTCTGCGGGGCTACGTTATTTGAGCCTGCGCGCTCCGTCGCCGATGATTACATCGTAGACTTTTGGTGCGTGTCCAAACTTTTCTGTGAAGCGTTTTATGGCATCGTCGATGAACTTGTCGTGGAGCTCGTCCTTGACGAGGTTGATCGTACAGCCGCCAAATCCGCCGCCCATCACTCGTGAGCCTGTGACACCGTTGTCTTTTGCGATGTCGTTGAGTACATCGAGCTCTTCGCAGGATACTCTATACAGTTTGCTCATGCCGTGGTGCGTCTCGTACATTTTCTGTCCGACCAGTTCGTAGTCACCTCTTTTGAGTGCTTCCGAGACATCCATCACTCTCTGGATCTCCTCGATCACGTACTCTGCGCATAGGTAGTCTTCGTGGCTGACCTGGTCTTTGACCTCTTGGAGCATGGCCAGTGTTGCATCGCGGAGAGCCTTGACCTCGGGGTGCTTTTTTTGGATGTGGGCGACGACGTTTTCGCAGGAGCGACGACGGTCGTTGTAGGCACTGGAGGCTAGTTCATGCTTCACGACCGAGTCGAGCAGCACGAGGCGGTAGCCTTTGGGGTCAAAGGGGAAGTACTCGTACTCGAGTGATCGGCAGTCGAGACGCATGATGTGGCCGGCTTTGCCATGGATGCTGGCAAATTGGTCCATGATGCCGCAGTTGACGCCTACGTAGTTGTGTTCTGTCTTTTGCCCCACTATGGCTAGCTCAAATTTTTCGATCTTGCCTGCCCCAAAGATTTCGTTGAAGGCGGTGGCGTAGCAACTCTCGATAGCTGCGGATGAGGACATTCCGGCTCCGAGAGGTACATCTCCGGCAAAGACGGTGTCAAAGCCTTTGACCTCCACGCCGCGTTTGATCATCTCCTGTGCCACACCGTAGAGGTATTTGGCCCAACCCTCTTTGGGGAGGTCCTCTTTGCCGAGGCCAAATGTGCTACTCTCGTCCAGGTCGATGGCATAGGCATTGACTCGGTCGGTATCATTAGGTCGGATGACCATGGTGATTCCCTTGTCTACTGCGCCGGGGAAGACGAAGCCATCATTGTAGTCGGTGTGCTCACCGATGATATTGATGCGCCCGGGTGCGAAGTAGACGTGTTCAGTAGCGCCATCAAAATGCTTGGCAAAGTGGCTCTTTACGAACTCTGTATCTTTCATGCGATCTTATTGTTTTTGGTGATTAAATATGCCCCTTGTCGGCCTTCATTACTTTGTGTCCGCTGAATGCGTAGTAGAGCAGGTAGAGCTCGCCTACGATTACGATAACCCAAGTCCAAGTCCAGTTGCCAATAGAGTCGGCGAGGACACCCTGGAGTAGGGGAAGTACGGCACCGCCTACCACACCCATCATCAGGAGCCCGGAGCCCTTGGCTGTGTATCGTCCAAGTCCCTTGATGGCGAGGTCAAAGATAGCAGGCCACATGATGGAGTGGAAGAGACCCACGCCACAGAGAAGCCACGGATTGCCTGTCGACATAGATGCCGCTACTAGGAGCATGGCCGCTATAGAGGCGATCAAGAGCTGTGTCTGAGCCGCAATGCCGCTAAGGAAGCTACCTACTGCTCTACCAATCAGCATCCCAAACCAGTAGAGGGAAGCCAGCTTGGCGGCTGAGGCTATAGTAAATCCACCCTCCTTGATTGCAAAGAGATTGATGTTGGACCCTACACAAACCTCCACACCCACGTAGAAGAAGATAGCAACCACTCCCAGCACCAGGTGGCGGAAGCTCAGGATGCTATCAGGCAGTTTCTCATCTTTGCCTACTGCTGTGGATGGGATCTCCGGAAGGTTCAGTGATGGTAGGACTGCCGCAATGACCCCCACGATGATCATCAATACCAGGATCGGAATGTACAAGGAGGTAATGTTGATCTCAAGACCTGTCTTGCCGTTGAAAATCAGGAATGCCACTAGGAGCGGGCCAATGGTGGTCATGAGGGAGTTGCCCGTGCCGGCGATGCTCTGGCGGGTTACTCCTGTAGTGCCACGTACTTCGCATGCTACGATGTAGGGGTTGATCACCGCTTGCAGGAATGTCAGTGCGGTACCGGCTACGAATGCAGCGAACAGAAAGATATAGTACGCTACCGGAACCACTGTCGGACCCTCATACTTGAAGTCATCGCCTACCGCTTTTGCTTGGTCCAAAATAGGCTGGAATGTCACCAGGTCGTGCTTGGTGAAGACATAAGCGGAGAGCTGATAGAGGCCAAATGCGCAGATCAGAATAACGAGTCCGGTAATCAAAGCGGACTTATAGCCATTCTTCTGGATATACCGTGAGCTTGGAATACCCATTACCAGATAAGCCAAGAAAAAAGCAAATACCAGGAGCGTGGTGAGCGTATTGGTCATATTGCCCCCCATGATTAGGTAGGCAGACTGCATGGGCGCCTGGAATTGTTGATTGATACTGGTGATGAGTCCCACCAGAGACATAAGCACCACCATGATGATAAATGGCGCCATGTAGCTGTGCTTCTGATTGTTGGCTGTGTTTGTTGTCATTGGTTTAATTTCTAAAAATATGTTGATGTATAGTTTTTACTCTGTCACTCCAAAGCGGTAGGAGGTTTTGCTACGATAGGTCTTGCCCGGACGAAGTACCGTGGTCGGGTACTCAGGCTTGTTGGGGCTGTCCGGGTAGTGCTGTGTCTCAAAGCAGACAGCCGACCGGGCCGGGTAGCGGCTTTCGCCTTTGCCTCTCATGTTGCCGGTCATCCAGTTGCCGGTATAGAGTTGCATGCCGGGCTCTGTGGTGAGGACTTCCATCCGGATGCCCGTTCGGGGCGATCGGCAGTCGGCCACGACCCCGTACTCTCCCGGTGCCTTTTGGTCCAGTATATAGGTATGGTCGTACCCTCTTGCCCATCTCAGCTGATCAATGTCCTCATCGATACGCTCTCCGATCTCGTGGAATGCCACGAAGTCAAAGGGTGTGCCGGCCACCTCCTTAGCATCTCCATATGGTATGGCGACTTCGTTTGTAGGCAGGTAGCGGGTGGAGTTGATTTTCAGTTCGTGATCGTGTATGGTCTCCACGCCTTCGCCCGAGAGGTTGAAGTAGGAGTGGTTGGTCAGGTTGATCACTGTGGGCTTGGTGGTTGTCGCCTCGTAGTCGATCTCAAGCTCGCCATTGCGGAGGGTGTAGGTCACGGTCGCCCGCACCTCGCCCGGAAATCCCTCCTCGCCGTCCGGTGATACCACCGACAGCACTACGTGGATGTCACTCTGCTCTACCACATCCCATACCTTGGCGTTGAACCCCTTGTAGCCCCCGTGGAGGCAGTTGGGGCCATTGTTGATGGGGAGCAAAAAGGTCTCGCCATCGATCTCAAAGCGACCGTTGGCTATACGATTGCCGTACCGACCAATGATGGAGCCAAAGTACTGCTCCTCGCTCTGAATGTAGTCTCCAAGTGTGTCATGTCCGAGGACGACATCGACCGGGTTGCCGTGGCGGTCCGGGGTGATCAGTGTCACGATCTTGCCTCCGTAGTTGGTCACATCGGCTTGGAGCCCTTTGCCATCGGTCAGATGGATCAGGCGTACCGGTTTGCCGTCCAGTGTTTTTTTGAAACTCTCCGCCCGAAGGGCTGAGGATTGTGGATAGATATTCATAAACTGTGAGTTGGTTGCTATTGAGGCTAACTAAAAAGTGCCTAGTTATGCCGATTCGTACGTTTCAAAGTTACTAAAGAAATACGGAAAGCAAAAACAATCCTAAAGAGTGTTACCGTTGTCTCTCTCGTGGCGTTTCCACCCCCATTTGTCCGCAGCTGAAAACGCTTCGGCAGTGCGGGTCGCTCATTAGTGGGCGAGTGTTTATTCAGCAGATAATCAGCCGGATAGGTTATTCGTAGAGTGCGAGGAGGGGGTGTCGGTTTGACGGACGTATTGTCAGAAAAAAACTTTTTTCTAAATTTGCGCACTTTTTTTTGAACCAACTAGATTAGAATTAAGATGAAGTCAGCGCTACGAAAAGGCCTCTGCCTGTTCCTTGGAGCCACTCTCCTATTGGCTTGTGCAGGGACACCGGGACACACGCCCACTCCACCAACCCCAAAAGAAAAAGAGCAACCCGCCCCCACTCCTCCCGAGAAGGAGAAGGAGAAAGAAAAGGAGCCTGAGGCCCCCACCCCCACTCCTGTCTCTTATACACATCTCCGAGCCCACGAGACGAACGCAATAAT
>CAMYAB010000009.1 GCA_947253625.1 uncultured Porphyromonadaceae bacterium
GTTTTTGCTCGGCTTTTGTACTTTTGCTCGCTAAAAGACTGGTTTTGATCATGCCTTTGGTTTTGTAGATGGCTTGTCCTTTTTTCTTTCCCTTTTCATTGGGAAGGAGAAGAGACAGATTCGGGCCGAGTATCACTTATCCGTTGACTATTTTAGGTTAAAGCAATGATGGAGAAAGATAGAGCCGGTCTCAGACGAAATATAAGAGTGGAGCTTATCCGCACTCCTACTGTCGCATGACGGATGGGGGGCGGACTTGGGGAGACGGATGTTCCGCATTTTTTAGGATAAACATACAGATATAGATGATGGGTAGGACAATAGGTTGTTTGGGGAGCGCATTCGGTCGTCTGTTGCCGATGCTCCTTTTGCTCGTCAGTGCTCCTCTGCTGAGGGCACAGACTGTGACGGTCTCTGCCGGAGCAGTGGCCGGCCCGACTATACATGAGGACTCTGTGCAGGTGTACTTTGCACAGGGCAGTAGTCGACTGGATCCTCTGTTTGGGGAAAATGGCAGTCGCCTCCGCAGCTTTGCAAGTTGGTTCAACGAGCTGATCCGTGATGGCAAGGTGAGGCCCAAAGGCATCCGCATCGTCTCTACGGCCTCTCCGGAGGGGAGTGTGGCGATCAATGATCGTCTGGCCAAGAAGCGTGCCGATGCGATTGTGGACTATATGTATGGTCAGTGTCGCCTGTCGACGACGACTATCGATGTGCGGGGGCTGGGTGTGGACTGGAGTAGTCTGGCCACTATGGTGAGGGAGGACTCCTTCTTTCCCTACAAGGAGGAGACGATGGCCCTTTTGGCCACCGTGCCGGAGGGGGGCTTCCGAAACGATACAGATGCCTATCGGCTCAAGGTTCGCCTATCGGAGGTGGGAGGTGGTGTGCCCTGGCACTATATGGAGGAGCACTTTTACCCAAAGATGCGTCGGACGATGGTGCATGTGGTCTTTGAGCCCAAGCCGGAGCCGGAGCCATCTGTGGCGCATGTGGTGGACACTGTGCTGGTGAACCGAGTGGACACCGTGCTGGTGAACCGAGCGGATGCCGTGAAGGTGAACCAAGTGGACACTGTGGAGATAGTACGGGTGGATACCGTGGTGGTGGAGAAGTGTCCTGATCCTATTTTTGTGTCTATTCCCGGTTTTAGGCCGGAGCCCAAGCCTGTGCCTTTCTACATGTCTTTGCGGACCAACCTCCTCACGACGGTGGCACTTGTGCCCAATATCGGGGTGGAGTTTTACCTCCGGGATGGCTACTCGCTCCTGGGGTCGTGGAGTGCGGCTTGGTGGAAAAACGACCGCATACACACCTACTGGCGTATCTACGGTGGGGAGGTGGAGGTCCGTCGCTATCTGGGCAAAAAGGCGCAGGAGAAGCCTCTGCAGGGGCATCACTTGGGGCTGTATGGCCAGTGGTACAGCTGGGACTTTGAGGTCGGCAAGTGGCATCGTGGCTACCAGAGTGCCGATGGCACCTGGAGTGCCGGGCTAAACTACGGCTATGCGTTGCCGATCGGGCGACGTTTCAATCTCGACCTCGAGGTGGGAATGGGCTACCTACAGGGGATCTACCAGGAGTGCCTGCCCCAGGTCTACGGTGGAGAGCTGCACTATGTATGGCAGGCGACCCGTCGATTGCGGTACTTTGGCCCCACCAAGGTGGGGGTCACGCTCACGTGGCTGCTGGGCTATGGCAACTATAATAAAAGGTGAGGAGGAGAGCTATGATGACCATGAATCCTATAGAATCGAGATATAAAGGACTGTGGGGGGCTATTGCCCACCTGTCAATCGTTTTGCCGTTGCTGCTCACGCTGCTTCTCCTCTGTGGTTGCCGGCACCGTCTCTTCACGATGCCCGATACCGGTGGTGTGGAGGTGCAGGTGATCTACGATTGGGAGAGCACGGTGACCGAGCTGCCCAAGCAGATGAGCCTCTACCTCTTTCCGGTGGATGCCGGTGGGGTGAAGCGTGGGGGTATGATGCGCTTCGACAGTGCGGACCCCAAGGGGCATGTGATCGCTGTGAGGCCCGGCCTCTACCATGCGATCTGCGTGAATAGCGATGTGCGCGGTACCTATATGCGCGGTGACGACTTTGAGCATTTCTTGGTGACCACGCAGGAGAATCGCCTCCTGCTCAACCGCCTGCTGAGCATGCCGGCGGTGTCGGTGCCTAGGGCGCGCGGTACGGAGGACGAAAAGGTGATGGAGCTGCCCGACCTGCTCTACTCCGACAGGGTGCGCTCTTTTGAGGTCTTGGCTCCCGAGAGTGGGACGACTCTGCACCAGACTCTCGTGATGAGGCCTCGCAAGGTGACCACTACGCTGCGGGTCATGATCGACCGGATCAAGAATAGCCGGCACCTGGCAAAACTGACCGGCACTCTCACCGGATTGGCGACCGGGTTGCACCTCAGTGGCCCAACCGCCACGGAGACCCTAGCCACACTCCCTTTTGCCCTCGCCAAGGAGGGTGAGGGGGCCACCGCCACGGTGGAGAGCTTTGGCCCGGCAGGGGGGGGCGGACCCATGCGTCACGTGCTGGTCGTCTATGCGATACTGGACAGCGGTGAGTCCTTCAAGGGTGAGTACGATGTGACCGACCTGATCCGACAGGCACCCGATCCACTCAATAGGACCATCCATATCCCTCTGCTGGAGCTGCCAACCCCGATCTATACGGGCAAAAAAGACCCCATACAGGTGGAGCAGTGGAAGGAGGTCAAGGTGCCTCTGCCTATGTGGTGATGGTGAGATGAATTTTTTTAGGGGAAGCTAAGGCCTTCCCGGAGTTTCAATACGTGTTTTGTCAACATGAAGAATAACTACCTGATACTTGCGGCCACTCTCGCATCGATGCTGGCTCTCTCCGCCTGCAACAGACTGGAGACGGTCAACGCTGTCCGTGAGCCCGGTGTGATTAGCTTCTGCACCAACCTCGACTACGCCCTCCTGCGTGGTACCGAGATCAACCTCCGGACCCTCCGGCAGGACGGCTTCTGGGTGGCCGCCATAAGTGAGAACGGCACGCTGCTATTCAACGAGCGGGTGAGCTACGGTACACCAATCCCCAACCGCTGGTCGACCGCCACTCCCCACTATTGGCCCAAGACCGGCACAGTGAGGTTTTGGGCATATGAACATAAAGATGACTCCCATAAATATGATGGCACTCCTTCAGTTGAGCTGGAATACAACTCCACCCAGCGATATATCGGGGTCTTCTACATACCCGATGCGAGTTCTACAAAATCATCGGTAGAGCGAATGACAGACGTAGTCATAGCTTACGGTGAAGGCACCAAGGCTGCAAATGAGAGTACCGGTGTGCAACTGACCTTCAAGCACGCAATGGCTCAAGTCGAGATTATGGCCAAGAACGATAACCCAAACCGTGAGATAGCTGTGCTGGGTGTACAGCTCGTCGGTGTGTCCGAATATGCTGTCATCAACCTCCCCGAGAGAGGGGGAGACTACTCCTGGGATAACGACGAATCTGTTGGGGAGAACTTCGATGACCTCGGCAATGCAAATACCGCTGTCCATCTGAACAGTATACCCCGGCGAATCATGCCATCCCCGGCCGGCAACAACTTCATGATGTTTCCTCAGCAGTTGACTGCATGTGACTACGGTGTTGACAAGAATGGCTACCTGATTGAGCCGGATGGTACTTTCAATGGCGCCTACATCGGTGTGATGATGCAGGTGACCGAAAACGGCGTCCCCCTCTACCCCACAGCCGATCAGATGGCCGCCGACCCCCATGCCTACATCATCGGCACAGTGCCTATCAATACACTTTGGGAAGCAGGTAAGAAGTACACCTACGTGCTGGATTTTACCAACGGTATCGGCTTACACCCTCCAAAAAAGATGCGTCACATCCCCGAGCCCAACCCCGGTGTGACCCCCGCTCCCCATTACGTGGAGCCTTTGTGCCCCGATGGCCCCATTTATCCGGGTAAGCCCCTTCTGGGTGAGCCCCTCGGTTTTGTTCTGAAAATATTCGACCTTGCACTGGACTACCACGGATAAACAAGCGTGGAACAGTAGCTTTCCGAAGAGTGTTCTTTTTATTTTTAATTTTCAACAATACGTTTTTTCCAACATGAAGAAAAACTACCTAATGCTTGCGGCTACTGCCGCAACGGTGATGGCTTTCTCCGCCTGCAACAAGATGGAGACGATCAACGCCGTCAGTGAGACAGGGAGCATCAGCTTCCGCACCAACCTCGACTACGCCCGTCTGCGTGGCACTGAGGTCAACCTCCAGTCTCTCCAGCAGTCCGGCTTCAAGGTCTATGCTGACAAAGAGGGGCAGAGGTACTTCGACGAGCGGGTGAGCTACGGTACACCCATCCCCAACCGCTGGTCGACAGTCACTCCCTACTACTGGCCCGATGCCGGTACGGTGAAGTTTTGGGCGTACGAAAACGATGGAGCCGGCACGGCAACGGTGAACTCTACCGAGCAAAAGATCACAAACTTTACGCCTGCCGAGGCTCATAGTTCTACAGCGGCAATGGTAGAGCTGCAGAAAGATCTGGTCGTAGCCTACGGCGAGGGTACCAAGGCTGCGAATGAGAGCACCGGCTTGCAACTGACGTTCAAGCACGCACTGGCTCAGATCGAGATCAAGGCTAAGAACGACAACCCAACCCGCACAGTCAAGGTGCTGGGTGTACAGATCGTCGGTGTGGATGGCAAGGCTACCCTCACACTCCCGACCAACAACACAGAGCTCGCATGGGCAAATAACGAAGAGGTGAACGGCAGCAACGGTGCACACTACGATGATCTCGGCAATGCAACCACCGCCGTTGAGCTGGACGGTACGCCAAAGCGAATCATGAAGACCACAGCGGGTAACAACTTCATGCTGATCCCTCAGCAGCTGACAGCCTGGAACTACACGGAGGAGGCAGCAACCAAGAACTTCACCGGTGCCTACATTGCTGTGATGATGCAGGTGAGCGAAAACGGTGCACCCCGCTTCCCCACTGCCACCCAGCTGGCTGCCAACCCCCACGCCTACATCGTTGGTACTGTGGCCATCAATACGCTATGGGAAGCAGGTAAGAAGTACACCTACCAGCTGGACTTCACCAACGGTGTCGGCAACATGCCCCCCTCAAAGCACCCTGAGCCAACACCCAACCCGGGTGTGACCCCCGCACCCGGTCGCGTGGTACCCTCTCCTGTCACCCCTGATCCCGGTCAGCCCATCCTGGGTCAGCCGATCAGCTTCACGGTTGAGGTAACTGACTATGTCAATGTCGACCAGGGCGTAGCCATGCCCTAAGGTTGACGGCTGAGTAGTCGACTATATGCCGGAGGGGGTTGGACAACCTCAGCGGTTGGGGCTCCGTGCCTCTCCCCCTCCGGCAACCACACAAGAGTATGACCGGAGCTTGCTCCGAAGCCTGGACACACACAACGGAAGAGATATGATACAAAAGAGCATTACTAAAATAGGACACAGCCACACCCCTCATTGGCTCGCCACACTGGTCGCAGTGGCACTCAGTGCCACCGGTTGCAGATCCGACCTCCCTATCGGTGCCGACTCGGACGAGCCATCGGAGGCACTGGCCTTTCAGGTTCGGACAGACGGTGCCTTTGCCTCACTGCCGGAGGGCAACGCCACACGAAGCGCAGAGGACCGAAGCGACACCACCTATGTGGTGCCGCTCGAGCTGACACCGATCGGAGCGACGAGCGCCGATGCCGCCGGCAAGCGTCCGCAGTACTATCTCCATATCCGGGTCACCGACTGGGACGAAGCCTCCGATACCCCCGACAACAACTCGTCACCCACACGCGCCACCCTCTACAACACAAATACGATCGACAACATCGGCATCTACGGGATTACTTGGAAAGGTAAGTTTCCGCAACGGGACTACCGAGCTGGCATAGTTAGGTACAGTTATGACTCTACGACTGCTGCAACTAGAAAAAAACTGATTGTCAACGAAAAGTTGACACGCAGCAATGGTTTCAAGAGTGCTTATTGGTGGAGAAAAGATATTCATCAAGATGAAAGACTTCGGATCTACGCCTATGCTCCATACAATGCCCAAGGCATAGATTTTGACAGTTTTGATGATGACTACAACACCTCGGCGCAGCATCTGTCGAATGTTTGGAATAAAACTAGGGCTTTTTTCTATACCAACCCTACAGATCCGGCTCAGCAACAGGATCTGCTCCTCGGTGAAATTTATGATTTGGGTTGTAAATATTATCCAGATCTTCTTAAAAGGGTCGGCATTCTCGATAGGTATTACCACCGCACCCACTCTCTTGAAAATTTGACCATGCGCCATGCGTTAACTGCGCTACGGTTTGAGTTGGGGAAGGGATTCCTGGCTGGAACGGTGAAGAGTATTAGTTTTAGTAATGTTTATACTAAAGGAAAATGTTATTACTCCCCGCGATATGTTTATGGTAGTCATATCTACTATATTGATGGCCTTTTGTGTCGTTGGGACCCCAGTAGCTACAGCATGAGGCAGGACGTCACCATTCCGATCAACAAGAGCCACGCAGGAGCTGCCGGTACGCAGCTGCTCGATGAGCCTTATCTGGTGATACCGCAAGATATGAGCAACAAGAAGATGACCCTGCGAGGTAGCGATCGGTACGGTGACTTTGAGCTGACCTATAACTTTCCGAGTGATTATAAGTGGGGGGGTGGTAGACTTATCACCTATACCATCTCCGACACGCGTCAGCTCAAGGAAGAGTACACGCTGAGTGCCGACAAGGACAAGCTGATGTTTCCCTACTTGTGGGATGGTAACTCCGAAGAGGTCGTGCGGGTGACGGCAAACAAGATTGTGTCGCGGAAGGGCACCAAGACTTTCACCACCCCACTCAACCTCGACGACCTAGCGATCATCCCATCGGATCCCGACCAAATAATCATCACGAAAAATCAGGTGACCAATAGTTTCACTGTCAAGGTTAAGCCTAACATAGGACTCACGGATAAGATCTTCGAGGGGCGTATTACCATCCGGATCCTGCCCTCTGCCTCCAACCAAGCCAAGGAGATCGTACTACCGGTGTACCAGGGGTTCTTCAATCCGCTGTACTTATTTGCGGAGCACAACATGGTTGACACCAAGGGTACTTTTGACACCGAGGGCCGAGTGCTGAAGCGCTTTACGTGGCGCGAAGCCATGGCCTACGACACCACCCCGGCTCGCCTCGGCAACGAGATCTACTACCTGCCGACGATTGAGGAGTGGGCCGCGATCATCCCGCCGAACTATGATGGTCGTAATGGGGTTGTTCATGGCTTCAAGCTCTTTCTTACTGGCGACCATAATGAATACAATCAGAAATTCAATAGGGTCTTTCAGGGGAGGAAGGTGCGAAGTGCCGGAACGGACCTACTCATGAGTGGTCACCTGGAGTATCGCAAGGACGAGGACCTCGCACCCGTGGATGGCGAGGAAAACTGTCAGGTCTATGCCACCTACACCTACACCTCCATCGACAACCCCGAGCAACAGCTCCATGTGATAGCGCGCTATAAACGCTTGGGTACCGGCCCCAACAGTGCTCTCCGTATATACATGATGCGGACCGAGAGGGCATACTCCATATCAGAGGCGACAAGTAGTAGTGTGGACTGGAATTCGCCTTGCGTGGTGTCTCGCGACTTTTACTGGGGTGTGCCTGATATACATGACGTTATCCCTATGGAAAGCTACTGCTCTACAACCAAGTGCACCAACCCACTTCTCTCGGAGCCAGCTAGGTACTCCTTAACCCTCCTTCTGGATGGCGCAGTTGAATTTGACATCTGGTATGAGAGAATCCCTGCCTCTATTCGGCTGGTGGTGCGAGATCTGAGTTCGAAGTATCCCTCCCGCCCACGTCACGATTGAGGACCATGGTCCGGCAGGCGGTGTCGCCTACAAGCGTCATGCGCCGGTCGTCTATGCGATACCGTACAGCGGTGAGTAGTCCTGCTCACGCTTTTCCCCACCTTCCCCCGTTTTGTGCCCGGTTGGGCCTTCGGGAGGGGGTGGGGTCGTTTTTTTTGATCGGGTCGGTAGCCCAGGGTTCGCCCCCAATAATTCAGAAAAACGGATGGGAGTGGAAGAGGTCTCCGGTACACGCTTTCGCCTCAGTTGTCTCTTCTGCCCGATATATTTTGGTATATTGTCGAAAACAACACTTCCACAGGCATCGGCGGTCCTCACTCTTGAGGGTGGGGCAAGCGTGCTATGGGAGGATAACCGGGTCTACGTGACAACTTTGCACCGATATATGTTCAGAGGAAAAACAATAGTGTACACATCAGGGACATTCGACATGTTTCATGCCAACCACCTGCGTATGATCAACTACGCACGTGCCTTGGGCGACATCCTGATCGTGGGGATCAGCACGGACGAGCTGGTCAAGAGCTACAAGCCCGCTCCCATCATCCCATTTGAGGAGCGGCGAGAGATCATCGAGGCGCTCAAGGCTCCCGACATTGTCATCCCACAGCACTCGCTCAACCATACGGAGATCGTCCGGAAGCTCAATATTGATGCTTTTGTGGTGGGTGACGACTGGGAGGGCAAGTATGATTACCTGCGGGACTTGGGTGTGCAAGTCTTTTATTTCCCCTACGGCACCGGGGTGTCGAGTACTCATATCAAGGAAGCAGTGGCAGAGTCCTACCACGCTCGTCTGGTCAAGGAGCAGGCCCAAAAGCCCAATCCCGAGAAAGAGGAGCTCCGGTAAAGTCGCCATGCGTGCATGAGTATGCCCAACCGAATACTGATCACCGGTGGTACCAAGGGAATAGGCCGAGCCGCCGCTGAGGCCCTTCTCGCCTCTCCGCAGACGGAGGCTGTGTGGCTGACCTATGCTACGGATGCCGTGTCGGCGGAGTGCTGCCGTGCGGAGCTTCAGAGTGCGCACCCCGGCAAGGAGGTGTCTGTCTTTGCTCTGGACGTGACGGATCCCGATGCGCCCAAGCAGGTGGTGGACAGGATCGTCGCCACCGGCAAGTGCCCCACCGCTGTCCTCTACAATGCCAATATTACGTACCGAGAGGAGTTTGGTGCGTACGATCCGGCGAAGTGGGCCGCGACGTTTGCCGGAAATGTCCACTTTCCCGTCTTTTTGACCCAGATGCTAGCCCCGATGATGCCGAGGGGTGGGGTTTTTGTATTCACCGGCTCCATGATGGCAGTCCAGCCACACGGTACCTCTCTCGCCTATGGAGTGACCAAGAGTGCGGTGCATGCTCTGGTCCGAAACTTGGTCAAGCACTTGGAGCCCTATCAGCATCGGACCGTCGGTATAGCACCGGGGTTCGTCGACACCGAGTGGCAGAAAAACAAGCCGGCCGAGATCCGGCAAAGTATAGAGAAAAAGGTCGCCCTGCACCGCTTTGCCACTCCGGACGAGGTGGGGGAGCTCTTTCGCCTAGCGGTGGAAAACACCTACCTCAATGGCGACATCATCACCATATCGGGTGGCTACTGCTACCAATAACCCACAACCCTGACAACAAAACCCAACCATGTCTCAAATCGAAATAGAGCTGGAAGAAAGCCCCGAATACCTCAGTTCGCTCAAGTCCTTGGAGACCGAAAACCTAGTTGATCGCATCTTTTATAGGCCGATTGGTTTTCGGATCGCCCGGTGTTTGCGGCATACGCCCATCACCCCCAACCTCGTCACCGTCGTCAGCATCTTTGTCGGGATGGCGGGTGCTTGGTGCTTTCGCTACCCCTCTCTGTACCTGACCCTCTTGGCGATACTGCTCATGGTGAGTGCCAATATTCTGGACTGCGTGGACGGTCAGCTGGCGCGTCTCACGGGTCGCTACTCCCCTATCGGTCGTATCCTCGACGGTATGGCAGGTGACTTTTGGTTCATCACCCTGTATGTGGCACTGAGCCTGAGGATATACGAGCAGTATGGGTGCTGGGTCATCTTCCCGGTAGCGGTACTGTCGATGCTGAGCCACTTTCAGCAAGCTTTTGTGACGGACTACTACAAGACCCTGCACCTGCGCTTCATCAGCCCCGATACCGGCAAGGAATTTGCGACCTATGCCCAAGTGCTGGATCGGTACAACCGTATGCCGAGCGGGTACAAGCGGGTGTTTTTCAGGCTCTATGTCTGGTACACCTATCTCCAAGGCAGGATCACGCCGGATATGGGGCGGATGCTGAGCCTCCTCCGGTGGGACCGGCTCACGCACGAGGAGTGTGAGCGCTTCCGAGCCGGTAGCCGGATCATCATGAAGTTGGTGGACCTCATGACCTTCAATGGCCGGACGATCCCGCTATTCATCATCGCACTCACCGGTCAGGTGTGGCTCTACTTTGTGTACGAGGTGGTCTTCCTGAATATCGTCCTCTACACGGCGCGAAAGCAGCACGAGATGCTTTGTCGCGAGTTCACGGCTCAGCTCCGGTAATCCGCTATGAGCAAGTACGACCCCACCAAAGTCCTCACCCTGGAGGATCTGGGAGATATCCTAGGTCCTTTCTTTAGGACCTCTCTCGGCCGAGTGGTCGGGAGGTTGCTCTTCAGGGTCTCCGGAGTGGATGGTGTCAATGCCATCTCGGGACGCCACTGGGAGCTACGGCATGCGGCCTTTGCACAAGCGGTGCTGGACGACCCGGATGTGCAGGTCGGCTACCGGATCCACGGTCGGGAAAACCTGGACTCCATGATGGCCGAAAAGTCATTCCTGACCGTCTCCAACCACCCCTTCGGTGGCTTGGACGGACTGATACTGGTGGCGATCATTGGGCAGATACGCCCGGACTTTAAGGTCTTGGTCAATAACTTCCTGACCAATATCACCCCGCTCACCGACACTTGGATACCGATACAGCCCCGCAAAAACAAAAAGAACTACCGGCATGCCCCGGAGAAAAATATCTCCGGACTGCGCATGGTCGCCGCTCAGCTCGCCGAGGGGCATCCCATGGGCATCTTCCCTGCCGGAGGCATCGCACACTACGATTGGGCTAAAGGGGCACCGAAGGAGCAACCCTGGCAGATGAATAGCATCCGCATCCTCAAGCGAGCCGAGCAGCCGATATATCCTGTGATGTTTGGGGGGCAAAACTCCCGCCTCTTTTACCTACTCTCTCGCCTTAGCTACAACCTCAATCTCCTCCGGATACCGGCCGAGATGCTCAACAAAAGAGGCCGTACCATCGATGTCTACATAGGGGAGCCCATCCGTCCGAGTGAGTTGGAGGCCCTGCCCACCCTGGAGGCTACACGCGACTACCTCATGAGCCGGTGCCTGGGACTAATCAAGTAAGCCACACACCGCTCTCGTCGGAATTGGCTAATTTTGCCCACAAAAGTCTACCTCAGTATCCGATGCAAAAACAAGTCAATACTCACACGCTCCCCCTAGCGACACTCCTCCTCCTGGTCGCACTGGTCTACGGCTGTGCCAACCGTGTCTCACCGGGCGGAGGACCCTACGACGACACACCCCCCAAGCTGATCAAGATGGTGCCTGCCGATGGCGCACTCAACGTCACCGCACGACGCATCACCCTCACCTTTGATGAGTACATCACCCTCAAGGAGCCCCAAAAAAGGGTCATCATCTCCCCTCCTCAGCTCCAGCGTCCACAGATCCAGGCACTCGGCAAGCAAGTGGTGGTGACTCTCGAGGACACCCTAGCCCACAATACCACCTACACCCTCGACTTCACCGACGCCATACAAGACAACAACGAGGGAAATCCGCTCGAAAACTTCTCGGTCGCCTTTTCCACCGGATCGGTCATCGACACCATGGCCTTTGGGGGGATGGTGCTCAATGCCCGCAACCATGAGCCGGTACAAAATGTGGTGGTCGGTATACATCCGCAGGACAGTACCCGGGCTGCCTTTCGCGATACCTCCTTCATGCGCATGAGTAGGACCTCCGACAACGCCCGCTTTGTCATCCGCAACATCAAGCAAGGCACCTACGACATCTTTGCCCTAAAGGAGGCGGATGGCAACTACCGCTACGACAACCCCACCGAGGGTATCGCCTTCCTCGACAGCGCCATCACCACCCGATGCGAGCCCGCTATGCGCAACGACACCATCTGGCGCGACTCCCTGACCATAGACACCATCCGAGAGGTACACTACACCAGATACCTGCCGGACGACCTGGTCCTGCTCTTTTCGCAGCCCGCCAATGGACGTCGATTTGTCTCCAAGCGAGAGCGCCCCGAGCCCTATCGGCTCAACCTCACCTTCAACGAGCTGCCGGACACGGCCCTGGCACTCCAGCCCATCGACACCCTGCCACAGCCCGCCCCAGGCTGGTACGTCCTAGACCGGGATCCGGCCACCAAGATGGTCTCCGTATTCATCACCGACAGTGTCGCCCGGAAGCACGAGCGCTTCGCCGTCAGCTACCACACCGTGGACTCGCTCAACCGGGTTACGATGAAGGTCGACTCCATCACCCTCAAGCAACCCAAGCCCAAGCCCCAAGTCAAGGAAAAAGAGCCAAAAGCACCAAAAGCACCTACCGACAGTCTGCCCACGGCCAAAAAAGCTCCCCGCAGTCCGTTGTCTGTCACGGTGGAGCACAAAGGCACGGGAGGAGTGGTGGACAGCCTCCTATTTAGTACCACACTGCCGGTAGATACCGCCACACTGGGGGCGATCAAGCTCTACAATGCCAACGACAGTGTCCTCCGGCCGGTGCCCATCACGGACGTGCGCTTGCTGCCTGGACGTACCACTGTGGGACTGATCACCGCACCACTCCAGTACGGCACCCAGTACGAGCTGCACATAGACAGCCTCATACTGCGAGATGTCTACGGACACAGTCCGGACAAGATGGTCATCGACGGCTTTAGCATAGGCAAGCGCGACCAATTTGCCTCCCTCCAGATCACCGTCCACGATGTACAAGGGCCGGTCATTGTCGAGCTGCTCAACACCCAGGACAGCCCTGTCCGGACCGCATACAGCGACAGCACCACGGTCCGATTTGAGGACCTCAAGCCCGACAAGTATGCCCTCCGTGTCATCCTCGACCGCAACGGGAATCACCGATGGGATCCGGCCGACTTTGACACCCGGACACAAGCCGAGCCGGTGTACTATGCCCCCAAGGTATTTGAGCTGATGAAAAACTGGGAGATCAAGGAGAACTTTTATCCCCTACGGGTCCCCATATCGCGACAAAAGCCACGGGAGCTGATCAAGACCAAGCCGGAGGAGAAAAAGAAGCGCGACCGCAACGCTGAGCGGGAGCGCGACCGCCAATCTCAGCGAGAGCGGGAGCAGTCGGTGACTTCGCCATTCAGGTTCTAAAAAAAATGCTTTGAGTGGGAGCCCTTTCGGCTTCCGAGGGGTGTGCTATCCCTCGGGGGCCGAAAGGGCTTTCTTTTTTGTCGGGGAGAAAAAACCGCCTCTGTCGGAGAAAAAGAGACGCAGGTCCAAGGAAAAGATAAAATCACTATGTGATTTATTGAAATCACATAGTGATCTGAACAAATCACATAGTGATCTGAATAAATCACACAGTGATTTGGACTTTTTCGTCCGGAAGAAATAGTTTGTCTGCACAGAGGGATGACTTTGTCTCCTTGCTCTCTGGGTTTCTCCCCTTGGCTGAAGCCGGTGCGAAGCTCCGATGACCATGGGTGAGCTCTCCTGCGATTGCGCCCCTCCCCCGTGACACCGCCTCTATACAGTCGGCGGGATGCAGATGGGTATGGGGGATGTGTCGTTGAATAAATTGGTACTTTTGCGAGGACAGGAGTTGTCCGCCCTCCTCACTTTTTTTTGTGACTGACTGACTGATCTTGAATACACACACCTACTTCACTCATACACTCTCCAATGGCCTCTCCGTCGCGCTCCTGCCAGTGCGGATCCGTGCCGTCTATTGTGGCTTTGCGGTCCGTACCGGCAGCCGAAACGACCCCTCCGACCTACCGGGTCTGGCCCACTTTGTGGAGCACATGCTCTTCAAGGGGACGACGAAGCGGCGAGCCAGGCACATTATTAGCCGGATGGAGGCGGTGGGCGGTGACCTCAATGCCTATACCTCCAAGGATGAGACCTTTTTTTACACTTCGGCACCTCGTCCGGCACTGGTGCGCAGTATGGAGTTGCTGAACGACCTGGTCCGCCATGCGACTTTTCCACTCCATGAGCTGGTGAAGGAGCGCACTGTGGTGGAGGATGAGATCAACCTGTACCGAGATACGCCGTCGGACCAGATCTTTGACGACTGGGATGAGCTGCTCTTCCGTGGCACAGCACTGGAGCATCCGGTCCTCGGCAACCCGCACTCCCTCGCTCGGATGACCCCGCCGGATCTACTAGCCTATACCCGGCGGTACTTTACGCCTGACCGCCTTCTCTTTTTCTGCATGGGACAGGTGAGTGTGGAGCGTTTTTTGGAGCTGGCGGAGCGGTATCTCTCGGAGCCGTTTGCGGATCGAGAGCCGGAGCCGAGCCGGGAGGGGAAGGCGACTTTGCCGACCTCTGTCTCCCCTTTTTGCATCCAAAAGAAGACCCCCACCTACCAAGCGCACACCCTCATCGGTGGACTGTGCTACGATATCCACAATCCCCGCCTCACCGAGGCCAACCTCCTGTGCAATATGCTGGCCGGAAATGGGATGAATACTCGACTGAATATCCTGCTACGCGAGCAACGTGGCTGGGTGTACGATGTGGACGCATCTCAGTCGGCTCTCTCCGATACGGGGGTGTGGCAGATCTACTTTGGCAGCGACCCGGTGCATGCCGCTCCTGCACTGGAGGTGACTCTCGAGGAGCTGAGGCGCATCCGACGTGTGCCACTCAAGCCGAGAGAGCTGCACGCATGGATCAAGATGATCAAGGGGCAGATCACCATGAGTGCGGAGCAGAGTGAGGGCCTTTTTTTGAACTTTGGACGACAGCTCCTCCACAAGGGACGCTACGAGACCATCCCTCAGATATACGACAGCCTGGAGCGAGTGACACCGGAGAGTATCCTAGAGGTCGCCGACAGGCTTTTCGCTCCCGAGAATATCCACACACTGGTCTACAGCGGGCGCAAGAGCTGAGTGGCAAGGAACCAGCGGTGTGGCAGCAGTCACTCAGCCTCTTTCCCCCAAAAAAGAAGTGATACATGATCGGGCAATAGCCCGATATGTACCACTTCAGTAATCCATGCACGGCGGCCATCGATCCTCACGACAGACAGCGCAGCCTAGTCTGCTATATCTTGCCACAAGCCCGGCAAGGAAACTCTTGTGCTTGTTGGAAAGGGAATTGTGAACCAAGAGTCCCTTTGTTGCCAAATCCTGGTGGCATCTCTCCTAACCCTCGAGAGAGATACGTATATGAATGCACGTAACGGCAGGTTTTCTGACTTCCTCCCCTCGGCAGTACCTTCCCATGGCGTGGGTGCCACAGTGGTGTTTTGGAAAAGGGAGGTGAGCTATCGGGGGTCAGCTGACGCTTTTTTGGCGTGCATATCCAGCTGTCCGGCTCGGAGTGTTTTCCCTTTTTCTGCCGAGAGTTGATGAGGTACACAGCAGCGGGGCTGTACGAGAGTCTCACTCGTTTCCCTCTTCTTTCGCCCGATCACGACGAAAGCACCGTTGGTGCAAATATAGATAATTTAATCCTAATCCTAATCACCACCCATCCTCTACCCTCTCCCCCCATGCGACAAGTGGTGTCGGCCAAAGCACTGTGGTATCAAAAAAATAGGTAACTTTCTGTGCCGATAAAAACATCGCCCAACCAATAAACCACTACATAACCATAATCAGTATGAAGAGAGACCAAAAGGTCTTTGACCTAATCCGACAAGAGCGCGAACGCCAACAAAATGGGATCGAACTGATTGCCTCCGAAAACTTTGTGAGCGATCAAGTGATGGAAGCAATGGGCAGCGTCCTGACCAACAAGTATGCCGAGGGCTATCCCGGCCACCGCTACTACGGTGGTTGCCAAATCGTCGACCAAAGCGAGCAACTGGCGATCGACCGTATCAAAGAGCTCTACGGAGCCGAGTATGCCAATGTACAGCCACACTCCGGCGCACAGGCCAATATGGCGGTGCTCCTCACGATCCTCAGTCCGGGTGATACCTTCCTGGGGATGAGCCTTGATCATGGCGGACACCTGAGCCACGGATCCCTCGTCAATAGCTCCGGTATCCTATACAACCCCGTCCCCTACTTTGTCCGCAAGGAGGATGGCCGAGTCGACTACGACCACATGGAGGCTCAGGCCAAGAAGCACCGCCCCAAGCTCATCATCGGTGGTGCATCGGCCTACTCCCGCGAGTGGGACTATAGGCGGATGCGAGAGATAGCGGACAGTGTCGGAGCACTGCTGATGATCGATATGGCTCACCCGGCCGGGCTGATTGCGGCCGGGCTGCTGGATAACCCCGTCAAGTACGCCCATGTCGTGACCTCCACGACGCACAAGACCCTTCGTGGCCCGAGAGGGGGTGTGATATTGGTCGGCAAGGACTTTGAAAACCCGTGGGGCAAGACCACCAAAAAAGGCAAAGTGAGACTCTTCTCCGAGCTGTTGGACTCCGCAGTATTCCCCGGTGTGCAGGGCGGACCGCTGGAGCATGTGATAGCGGCAAAGGCAGTGGCATTTGGTGAAGCGTTGGATCCATCGTTTGCGGACTACCAAAAGCTGGTGAGAAAAAATGCCCAAACCATGGCGGATGAATTTGTGGAGCTAGGCTATGGAGTAGTCTCCAATGGTACGGACAACCACCTGATGCTGATCGACCTCCGAAAGAAATTTCCCGAAATGACCGGCAAAGTGGCAGAGAATGTACTGGTGCGCGCCGACATCACTTGCAACAAAAACATGGTGCCCTTTGACGACCGATCTGCTTTCCAGACGAGTGGCATACGTATTGGCTCGCCGGCAATATCCACCCGTGGCGTACAGCCCGACGAGGCTAGGCATATCGTGCGGCTCATCGACCGAGTGCTCACGGACTACGAGAGCGAAAGCACCATAGCCGCAGTGCGGAAAGAGGTCAACGAGCTCATGCACGATCGACCACTCAATGCTTGGCAACCGGCAGAGTAATAGATAGAGAAGCCCCATTGCTTCAAGGAAAAGGGGGTGTGCCAAAATTAACTTTGGCACACCCCTTTTTTTCGGACGAGAGGGGCACTAAGGGCTTCCCCCTTTTTCAGAGTATCAGTTTGTGTGAAGCAAGAAGCGCTCAGCCTCCAGTGCCGCTTTGCAACCCGATCCTGCCGCTGTGACCGCTTGTCGATAAGTGGGGTCGGCCACATCGCCGGCAGCGTAGACACCGGGTACTTTGGTGCGTGGGGTGCCATTTTCGGTCACGAGATAGCCCTTGTCATCGGTGTCGAGTTGGCCGTCGAGGAACTTCGTGTTGGGGGTGTGCCCGATGGCTAGGAAGAAGCCGTCGATCTTGATGTCCACGTTTTCTTCGTTGGCCTCACCCTTGTTTTTTACTAGGTGAGCACCCTCGACGCCGTTCTCACCAAATAGTCCGGTCGTCTGGTGCTTCCATAGGACCTCTATCTTGTCGTGGTTGAGTACGCGCTCCTGCATGACCTTGGAGGCACGCAGCTCATCTCGGCGGACGATCATGTAGACCTTGGCGGCGATGCCGGCGAGGTAGAGGGCTTCCTCACATGCTGTGTCGCCGCCTCCCACCACGGCTACCACTTTTCCGCGATAAAAGAAGCCATCGCAGGTTGCGCAGGCACTGACTCCCATGCCCTGGTACTTACCCTCGTCGGGCAACCCCAGGTACTTGGCCGATGCTCCGGTGGCGATGATGACGGTCTCGGCGGTGATGGTGTACTCGCCATCGTTGATTGTGGCAACGTAGGGACGCTTGGACAGGTCGATGCCGGTCACGATGCCGGTGCGTATGTCGGTGCCAAAGCGCTCTGCTTGGGCACGGATGCCCATCATCATTTCCGGTCCGGTCATGCCTTCCGGGTTGCCGGGGAAGTTTTCCACCTCCGTGGTGGTGGTGAGTTGTCCGCCGGGTTGTAGTCCCTCGACTTGGATGGGTGAGAGGTTGGCGCGCGAAGCATAGATGGCGGCGGTGTATCCGGCGGGGCCTGCTCCGATGATGAGGACTTTTGTGGTATTGCTGTTGGCCATAGTTTTTTTGTCGTTTATGTGGTTGTTACGTAATATATTGTGCAGTGGGGTTTTATCTCAGGTCTATAACCTGTTTGCCGGGCATTTTGTTCGGGGTGTACTTGAAGTAGTTTTTGTCCCTCATTCCCTCAAAAGCACCTTTCTTCAGGTTGGTTACCCGGACGATTATCGGTTTTGGCCGTCCCTCTTCGTAGATATGGATTAGGGTGGGTGTGTATTGCTTGTCGGCATGGACGACTAGCTTGTCCAGTGTCTCGTTGGGATCCTTTTTTTGGCGCACGGCGGTCAGAGAGACGCCACCATCGTTCTCCTTTTTCAGGGATAGCGCAAAGTCCTTGCGGTTGATCGTGTTGAGCCTGAGGAGGGGGTTGAGTAGGACGAGCTCTTGCTTCATGGGGACCGATAGGTTGATCTCATCGTTTTCGGCCAGGTAGACCCATAGGTTTTTGCCGTCGTACCAGGCCTTCATCTGCTCTGTGGTGTAGTGAAAAGCACTTTCCAGTCCACGGTACTCTCCTGTCACGGACTGTGTCAGGTCCGGGTCGGATATCTCAAAGGATACCTGCAATCCCTTGGAGGGATCGAGTTGCTCGATCATCTTGTCGAGTGTCGCCTGCTGTGCTGTGGTGGGCTGAGCGAAGAGGGTCAAAAGGGGGATGAGGAGGGAAAGTGTGCTTTTGGTACACATGGCAAAAAGGGTGGGGAAAAGGCTAGGGTTGGAGTATGTGTTGGAGTTGGTCGAGTGTCTGCGGGATGACTTCACCGGGCTTGGAGCCCACTGCGGGGGTCACCACGCCGGCCGCCTCCAGCTGGAGCATCAGGCGTGCGGCACGGTTGTAGCCGATGGCAAACTTTTGCTGAATAAAGGAGATCGAGGCACGTTTCTCGAGTACGAGCATCTGTGCCACTTCGTCAAAGAGGACATCTCGTTCGTTGGGATCGATGGCGGCACCACTGCCCGGTGTGGTGGGAGCTGAGTTGTCGACGACCTCCGGCAACTCATACGCTTGGCTGTAGCCGCGCTGGTCGGCTATGTACTGTACGATGGCGTTGACCTCCGGGGTGTCCACAAATCCGCACTGCACACGGGTGAGGTTGCTACCGGACTGGAAGAGCAGGTCGCCCTTGCCGACCAGCCGATTGGCTCCGGTGACATCCAGGATGATGCGGGAGTCGATGGCCGAGGTGACTCGGAAGGCAATGCGCCCCGGGAAGTTGGCCTTGATCGCACCGGTGATGATCTTGGCAGTGGGTCGCTGAGTGGCTATGATGGCATGTATCCCTATGGCACGTGCCTTTTGGGCCAGTCGTGTGATCGGGATCTCGATCTCCTTGCCGGCTGTGATGAGGAGGTCGCCGTACTCATCTATGATCAGCACGATATAGGGTAGGTAGCGGTGTCCTTTTTCGGGATTGAGTTCACGGTTGACAAAGCGTTCGTTGTACTCCTTGATGTTGCGCACATGGGCCGAGGCGAGTAGCTCGTAGCGGTCGTCCATCTCTTGGCAGAGGGAGTTGAGCGTCGTGGCCACACGCTGGGTGTCCGTGATGATGGTCTGCTCCTCGTCCGGCAACTTTGCCATATAGTGCTTCTCGATGAGTGCGTACATCGAAAACTCCACCATCTTTGGGTCCACCATCACAAACTTTAGCTCGGATGGATGCTTCTTGTAGAGTAGGGAGGTGATGATGGCGTTGAGCCCGACAGACTTTCCCTGTCCAGTGGCACCGGCCACCAGTAGGTGTGGTACTTTGGCGAGATCAAAGACAAAGACCTCGTTGGTGATGGTGCGTCCCAGTGCGACCGGTAGCTCCGCATGCGACTCCTGGAAGCGCTTGGAGGCGATCAGGCTGCGCATACTCACGATCAGAGGATTTTTGTTGGGGACCTCCATGCCGATGGTCCCTTTGCCCGGCATAGGTGCGATGATACGTATCCCGAGTGCCGACAGGCTCATCGATATATTGTCTTCCAGCCCACGGATCTTGGATATGTGCACACCGGCCGCCGGTACCACCTCGTAGAGTGTGATTGCAGGGCCCACTGTGGCAGTGATGGAGATGATCTCGATATTGAAGCTCCGCAGAGTATTGGTGATCATCTCCTTGTTTTCTTGTATCTCGGCTTGGTCGATCTCGGCATTTTCTTGCCCGTACTTCTTGAGGAGGTCGAGGGTAGGGAAGGTGTAGCGGGGCAGATCTTTGCGGGGGTCGTAGGGGCCTTGCTCTCGGACTAGGCGTTCGGCCATGGTCTTGGGGTCTACCTCCTCTTCCTCTTCTTGTGTGCGTCGGTCCACCACCATTAGCTCCACCTCCTTGCTTCCATCGGTCGGAGGGGTGTCGGACGTGAGAGTGGCGAGGCCCTCGGGATCGGGTATAGGGGCTACGGGCACGGTGTTTGCCGGCTCCTCGGGAATCGGCAGTTGCTCCTCTTCTTCTTTCGTCTCCTCCTCATATTCGTCTGGTGCCTCATCATCCGGGATGTTGTCGGAGGCTTCGTCGGGCAGGTCGTCCGGTTCGTCCGGTTCGTCCGGACGCTCGGCCATCTTTTGCTCCGCCTCCTGTCTGGCTCTATTTTGTCGCTCACGCTCCAAAGCCCAGGCACTGTAGCGTTGTTGCAGCCCGGAGAGTGACAAAAAGAGGACCACGGTGAGTGTCAGAGCCAATACCAAGAAGACACCCACTCCACCGATAGTGGCGCAGAGATAGGTCGCCATGCTGTGTCCCACGACACCACCCGGGAGGAAGAAGCAACGCTCCAGCCATCTCTCCGGTAGCATGCTCAGAGCCAAGGCCGTCCAAAAGGCCATCACTGTGGAGAAGATGATCTGCTTGGGGTAGTTGGTCCTCGTGGCGAGCAGGAGGCCGCGACTCACGATCCACATGAGGTATAGGACAAATATCAGGCCGACCCCGAGCCAGCCGTTGACCAGGTTGTGCATGAGGTTGACCCCGTGGATCCCTACATTGCCCCGCACCTCTTTGGCCAGTTGCATCGTGCCGGCACCGGTGTCATCGATCACCAAGCTCTGATTGGCAGCTCCGGTGATCAGGTACGACCCAAAGGAGACCGACAGATAGAGGGTCAGCGCGCCTAGGCATATCCCGCCCAAAAACGACCAGATGTGCCTGGGTGCCACGTTTTTGGGGATCTGCCACCGGATGGGGTTGGGTCGCTTGGACCGAGTGCGTGAGGTCTGTTGGCGACCGTTCATGCTTACTTTCTTTGCCATTATACTCTCTCTTTCTCTCTCAGGGTGCCTGCGCTAGTGGCTCCCAAGTGGAGCCACCCGACAAATTTACCCATTTCTTGTCACCTCTCTGCTTTTTGAGCGAGGTGCCTTTTTTGAGCCCTTTTCATTGGGCTGATTTGGACAAAAGGGGAGAGCGGTGTCGGGGTCTCATTTTTTCCTTCTATCCGTCTAAGCGATGGCTTCTATCCGTGAAAACTTTTGCTTCTATCCGTGAAACTCAAGGTCTGTCATAACCATCTGATTATCAACGCTCCTCTGAGAGAGCTTTTGGGGACCCCGAAATCGCCCGTTTTTTGCCTTTTGGTGGAGCTGTCCAAACGAAGTATGAGGCGGAATTTGGGTTGCGGGGGTGGGGTGTGGCATCCTTTGCTCCGAAGTCCTCCTTTTTTCTGTCCGTGAAGGTGGACAATAGGGGTGTTTTTCGGGCCTGTGCCCTTTTCCAAAAGCCTCTTTGTGTGGAAAAAGGGGTAACTTTGCACCGTACTGTATACATTTTGAGATAAGAATTGAAAAAATTTCTTTGAGTCTTTTAGAATATGCCGACGCGAAACAATAGAGAAAAACGTGCTGAACTAAGGCAGCTCCACGACTTTAGGAGCCTGACTTGGAAGGGGGCTCCTCTCGATGGTCTAAAGGAGTATCTGGTGGAGAATGTGGATCTGATCAGTACCTATCCGGAGGAGGAGACTGAGGTGGTCCAGCACCTACTGAGCCGACGGCTGGAGGTGAAAAGCGATGAGCTCCTCATCACCAACGGCACCCTCAGTGCCTACTATATTGTCGCCAAAGCCTATGCCGGAGCACGCTCCCTGATCCTGTCGCCCACCACCAACGAAGTGCGTCAGGCACTGACCTGGGCCGAACACAAGGTCGTGGAGTGCCGGGATGCCAAGGATCCCGCGAAGGTGGATCTGAGCGAGGTGGACATCGTGTGGCTCCAAAACCCCAACTCCCCCGACGGCCGATCCTATCCTAGGAGAAAGATACTGTCGCTACTCAAGGAAAATCCGGACAAAAAGTTCGTCATCGATCTATCCATGACCAACTACCTCATAGAGCCGGGAATCAAGGCGGGAGATGTGTCGAAGTACCCCAACCTGATCGCTCTCTCCTCCTTTTCGTACAGCTACAACCTGCCGGGCCTGAGGATTGGCTACTTGGTGGCTGAGGCCGGTGAGCTAAAGCGTTTTGGAAGCTATGCGTTGCCCTACAGCGTCAGCACCTTGGCCCTCTCGGCCATCCACTTCGTCCTGATTCATCCGGCGGTCTTTACGATCCCTCTGCGCAAGTGGTTGCGTGAGTCGCAAGACCTTGCCGACCTGCTGAGCCGTGTGGAGGGAGTGGAAGCCCGCCCGAGCAGTGCCCCTTTCTTCACCGTGGATCTGCCGGATGACCGTGCCAAGGAGCTGGCCGAGTATCTCCTCGAAAAACACAGCATACTGGTGGGAGTGGCGGAAGACAATATCGACCTAGCCCCGAATCAGATACGCGTCTGTCCACAGGCCAAGTACGACACGAACGAACTACTTGTGCGAGGGGTGACAGAGTTTTATAGTTTATAGCCCATCCGCACCAGATTGCCCATGCGTCACACCCAGCTTTTCTCTCTCGCACTCGCTGTCGTGGCAGTGCTGAGTACCCATGTTGCATGCACCCACAAGGCGGTCAACGCCGGTGAATTGCCGGCACTTGTGCCGATGCCTCAGTCGGTGGTCTGGCACGACTCCACTGTGGTCGATTTGCCCAAGCCCTATATCGCCTCTTTTCCACTGGACAGCCGCCAAAATCGCCTGCTCGTTGAGGAGCTAAATCGGAGCCTCCGAAGGGCCGGGAAGGATACCCTCTCTTTTGAGGAGGAGGCACCGGTAGGTGCGATCAAGGCTGTCATTGATAACCAAAACTACAAGGGCGGAGAGTATGTGATCCAGGTGACCCCGGCCGATGGAGTCCAGATCACTGCCGGTGACCAGGATGCTCTGGGGTATGCGGTCCAGACCCTGCGTCAGCTCATTACGCCCAAGGGTATCCCCACTGTGGTGATCCATGATGAGCCGAGGTTCCGATACCGAGGACACATGCTGGACGAGAGTAGACACTTCATGGGCATGGCGTATGTCAAGGAGCTGCTCGATGAGATGCAGTACTACAAGCTCAATAGGTTTCACTGGCACTTGGTGGATGCCGGGGGCTGGCGCCTGGAGATCAAGCAGTATCCCGAGCTGACCGAGCGCACTGCCTACAGGACCATGAGCGACTGGAACAAGTGGTGGATCCAAAAGGATCGTCGCTACACTACGGCTGAGGACTCCACCGCCTACGGGGGGTACTATACACAGGATGAGATCCGAGAGATCGTCCGGTATGCTGAGGACCGAGGGATCACAGTCATCCCCGAGATAGAGATGCCCGGACACAGCGAGGAGGTACTCTATGCCTACCCGTCGCTTAGCTGCAGTGGCAGAGCCTTGTCCGATGAGAGTGACTTTTGTGTCGGCAACCCCCACTCCTTTGAGTTTTTGGAGAACGTATTGGATGAGGTGATGGAGCTTTTCCCCAGCCCCTACCTGCACATAGGCGGAGACGAGGCGGGCAAGACGGCTTGGAAGCGTTGCCCCAAGTGCCAAGCCCTGATGCAGGACGAAGGGATGACCTCCGTAGATGAGCTCCAGAGCTACATGATCCACCGTATCGAGAAGTACGTGAACGACCATGGACGCAGCATCATCGGATGGGATGAGATACTCGAGGGTGGACTGGCTCCCAACGCCACTGTGATGTCGTGGCGTGGCGAGGAGGGAGGCAGACAAGCAGCGGATTCCGGTCACGACGTGATCATGTCGCCCAACTCCCACTTTTACCTTGACTACTATCAAGAAAACCCCATTACGGCCTCCCGAAAAGCCATAGGAGGCTATCTGCCACTACAGCGTTGCTACAGCTACGATCCTGTGCCGGAGGGTTCTTCCGATCTACTCCACAGGCATGTGATCGGTGTGCAGGCCAACCTATGGACGGAGTACATCGACAGCCGAGACTATGCGGAGTACATGACTTTCCCGCGGTTGCTGGCTTTGGCTGAGGTCGGCTGGACACTCCCGGAAAACAAGGACTGGGACTCCTTCGTCCGGCGTACCACAGCGCATATTCACAGACTGCACGAGCAGGGTATAGAGGCATACGATCTATCCAACAATATCACCATCGATATGGACATTGACTACGACAATCGTGAGATCACCGTAGGACTGACCCCCGAGTACGATGGTACCGAGATCCACTATACGATCGACGGCACGATCCCCACGATGGAGAGTCCGCTCTATCGTCCCGACCGGCGCATCGTGGTGTCGGACAGTGCTCTATTGGTGGCTGCGGGTTTTGTGGATGGGGAGCGTATAGGTGCGCCGGTGGAGCAGCGCTTCGACTACCACTTGGGCATCGGGCATACCGTCGAGTGGGACAAGCCCTTGCGTGGTGGCTATCCCGCCGGTGGGGAGCAGACAGCCCTCCTGGATGGGATCCGAGGATCCTTTACCTACATGGACCGCAAGTGGCTGGGCAATATAGGATCACTCAGTACCATCGGCACCATAGATCTAGGACAAGAGACGGAGCTACACCACCTTCTCACCCGTTGTCTCCACGACCTCGACCCCTGGGTGCATATGCCACAGTATGTCGAGCTATCCCTATCCAAGGATGGCAAAAACTACCAAGTGGTCGATCGCGTCTACTCCAAGACCGACCCCAACGACAACCGCACCCGCATGGAGACCTTTCACTTTTACCCCAATACGTCCGCACGATACATTCGTATCGAGTACCGAATGACCGGGACGCAACAATTCCTTTTTACCGACGAACTAGTAATCTGGTAGACGAAAAAAAGACTATGATAGAACGAGATAAAAACAGAGACAAGATCATCGTCCTCTCCGGTGGTGTGGACAGTGTGACGCTTTTGCACGAATACGCGTCGGAGATCTGCCTGGCACTGACCTTTGACTATGGATCCAATCACGCCAAAAACGAGATAGCCTGTGCCAAGTACCACTGCGAGCTCCTCAAGGTCCCGCATCGGGTCATCCCGATGGGCTTCATCAAGGAGGACTTTCACAGCAGTCTGCTGGAGGGAGCCAATGCTATCCCGACAGAGCCATACGACTCGGACAACATCATGTCCACCGTAGTTCCCTTCCGGAACGGTATCATGCTCGCCATTGCCGCCGGCTATGCAGAGTCTATGGGGGCATCCTCGGTGATGATTGCCAACCACTCTGGGGACCACGCCATCTATCCCGACTGTACAGCCAACTTCATTGATGCTATGGACAAGGCGATCCTAGCCGGCACCTACAACAACGTCCGACTCATCGCACCCTACACCTCCCTGACCAAAACCGAGATTGTGGCCATTGGCAAAAATCTCGGCATCGACTATAGCACCACCTGGAGTTGCTACAAGGGAGGCGACAAGCCCTGTGGCGAGTGTGCCACCTGCCGTGAGCGGGAGGAGGCACTGAGGGCCAATGGACTGCCACTGTCATGATCACGGCTGAGAGGTACCACGACATCTCCTGCGGGCATCGTGTCGTAGGACATGAGAGTAAGTGCAAGCACCTGCATGGGCACAACTACCGCATACACTTCGCCATCGTGGCTGAGGAGCTTGATGGTGTGGGGCGTGTGCTTGACTTCTCAGTCATCAAGGAGACCCTCTGCATGTATCTCGAGCGAGAGTGGGATCACAAGATGTTGATCTGGACGGAGGACCCCCTACTGCCGGCACTCCGTGAGCTGGATCCGGAGGGGATCTGTGTCGTCCCGTTCAACCCCACGGCCGAAAACATGGCCTCCTATCTCCTACACACCGTCGGCCCCAGGCTCTTGGCTCCACACCACTGTAGGTTGCACACCTGCCGGATAGAGGAGACTCGCAAGTGCTCGGCCACAGCCACGCTATGAGGGTCGTCGAGATCTTTACATCCATTCAGGGCGAGGGGGCCAATTGTGGTCTCCTCGTGACATTTGTACGTCTTGCCGGGTGCAATCTTGCCTGCAGCTACTGCGACACCGACTTCCATACCGGTACCGACTACAGTCTCGAGGCACTGACCGAAAGGCTTGTTCGGGAGCGAGGCGAAGGAGGCCCCCGACGCATCATCTGGACCGGTGGCGAGCCCACGTTGCAGCTCACCGAGGAGATCGTGCGTCACTTCTCCGACCTGGGCTACTGGCAGGCTATTGAGACCAATGGTACCCGTACTCCTCCCCGAGGACTGGACTACATCACCGTCTCCCCCAAAGTGAGTGTGGGGACGTTGCTCAAAAACTTCCGAAACATCGCCATCGGTGAGATCCGCTACCCTGTGGGTGCCGAGACCATCGTGCCAAATATCGAGGAGCTGCCACCTGCGGATCACTACATACTCTCGCCGATCTTCCTCCCGGCCGAGGAGGATCGTGGTACCGACCGCAACCTTATCTCCCGTACCAACCTCAGCCACTGCCTTTGCCTAATGCGCCAAGACCCTCGCTGGAGACTGTCGGTGCAGTTGCACAAGCTCCTTCAGCTCCCCTAGAGCACCTTGGCGGGGTCGATGGGTCAGCCCTAGGCCCTGTTTCGCATCCGTTTGGGGATTCACCATATGGATCGTTTCCCTCCTATCCGTCTAAGCGATTCCTTCTATCCGTGAAAACTTTCGCTTCTATCCGTGAAACCGATCGCTTCTATCCGTGAAACTCGAGGGTTTTTGTAACTATTTGATTGTCAATGCTCTCGAAAGGAGCTTTTTGATCCCAAAAATTGTCCTTTTTGGGGGACGTTTTGCCCCACTTTTTGGGGGAAATTTTCCCCGATCGATCGGACGGGGTGGGGGATTCTCCGGACAGAGGGATTGGGGAGCGTGCTAACTAAAAAAGTGGTAACTTTGGGGTGTCCTAATTAGCACGATGAGAAGAAGAGCAACTCATGCCTAGACTTGCGAAGCGTATCTGGTCACTCCTTCAGAGACTCTGGCAGAGGTTGAAGGGAGTTCACCCTTTTGTCTTGATGCCGGTGATTTTTTTGATCTACTGGGCGATCCCCCCATTTTCGCGACAGTACAGTCTGTGGAACCAACTCAAGACGCAGTATCAGCTGCGGCAGGTTCGGTCGGAGTACGACAAGCTGACGGAGGAGATCGATCTCTCGCGTCGGCACCTCAAGGAGCTGCAGCTACACCAGGATATGCTGGAGAAGTATGCCCGAGAGAAGTACTTGATGAAAGCTGAGGACGAGGATCTTTTTTTACTAAAGAAATAGTGTGATGCGCTTGCCCCGAGACCCCTATATCCTACTGAGTGCCGGCCTCCTCACGGAGGTGCTGGGTGCTCTGCTCTACCTCCGCACGACCTCCTTTGCAGCCGGGGTGTTGATGGTGGGTGGGCTGCTGATCGCCATAGCCTATCTGGTAGTAAGTGCCTCTACCCGTGAGGGGACGGTACGGCGCAAGCGGTTGGATCGGATGGGGCTGCTGGGTGGCCTTTGCTACCTGGTGGCGGGTGGCTTTGCCCAGGATGGGCAGCGCGGGGTGTGGATCCTCCTTTTTGTGATCGCCACGATACTGACGGTTTACAGTATATTTGTGAAAGACAACATAGAGCGTAAGTCATGACCAAGCAACTGGTAATCATACCGACCTATAACGAGATAGAGAATATCCGTGATATCATACGGGCTGTCCTGAGGCAGCCGGTACCCTTTGACATCCTGGTGGTGGATGACAACTCTCCGGATGGCACGGCCTCGGTGGTGCGTGAGCTGATGGCGGAGCATGAGGGGCGTGTGCACCTCTTGGAGCGTCCCGGCAAGCAAGGGCTGGGGACGGCTTACTTGGCAGGATTTGCCTGGGCACTGGAGCAAGGCTACCACTATATCATAGAGATGGATGCGGACTTTAGCCACAACCCCGATGATCTGCCCCGGCTGTACAAGGCCTGTGCGGAAGAGGGTGCGGATGTCGCTGTGGGGTCGCGGTATGTGAGTGGCGTGAATGTGGTCAACTGGCCCCTGGGTCGTGTGCTGATGAGCTACTTTGCCTCCGTGTATGTCCGTATGGTGACCGGTATGGCTGTGCGTGATGCGACAGCGGGTTTTGTCTGCTACCGTGCCGAGGTCCTCTATACGATGGAGCTGGACAAGGTCCACTTCAAGGGGTATGCCTTCCAGATCGAGATGAAGTACACAGCGACGCTGTGTGGATTTGTGGTCCGTGAGGTACCTATCATTTTTGTCAACCGCAAGCGGGGAACGAGCAAGATGAGTTCGTCCATCTTTGGCGAAGCCTTTTTGGGCGTGCTCAAGTTGCGCTGGTGGGGCTGGACCCGTCGTTATCCGCAAAAAGGCGATAGGAGGCTGGAGGCATGAAGAGTACACTGCTCCACAATATCCGGATCGTCAACGAAGGCAAGACGTATCCCGGTTCGCTCCTGATAGAGGGCGATCGTATCGCCAAAGTCCTCGCACCCGATGAGGAGGTGCGTGCCGATCGCACAGTGGATGGTCGGGGTCGGCTCTGCCTGCCCGGTGTGATCGATGACCAAGTACACTTCCGCGACCCCGGGCTGACGCACAAGGGGGATATAGCGAGCGAAAGCAGTGCCGCACTTCTGGGTGGGGTCACCTCCTGGATGGAGATGCCCAATACGATGCCACAGACCACCACCCCCGAGGCTTGGGCGGCCAAGATGGCGCATGCGGCAGAGGTGGCGCGGGGCAACTATGCCTTTTACTTTGGTGCCACAAATGACAACGCGGATCTCCTACGGGATATCGACACAGCTCATACCCCGGGGGTGAAGGTCTTCATGGGGGCAAGTACGGGCAATATGCTGGTGGATCGTGAGGAGTCTCTGCGTAGGATCTTTTCGGAGAGTCCTATATTGATCGCTGTGCATAGTGAGCGTGAGGAGATTATCCGGGCCAACAAAGCCAAGTACTGCGAGCGGTACGGCGAGGACCCGCCAGTGGAGTGTCACCCACTGATCCGCAGCCGTGAGGCCTGCTACGAGAGTACGGTGCGTGCCATCGCCTTGGCCAAGGAGACCGGAGCCAAGCTACATGTACTGCACCTCTCCACGGCTGATGAGGTGCCACTCTTTGGGGGGCAGAGTGCCGACCTGAGGCAAAAGCAGATCACGGCAGAGGTGTGTGTCCACCACTTGTGGTTCGATGAGACAGCCTATGCGCGACTGGGGACAAAAGTGAAGTGGAATCCCGCCATCAAGACAGCAGCTGATCGCGAGGCGCTTCGGCAGGGTCTTTTGGACGGTACACTGGATATCATAGCTACCGACCACGCCCCTCACCTGCTCTCCGAGAAGCAGGGTGGTGCGCTGGGTGCTGCGAGTGGAGGACCATTGGCGCAGTTTTCGCTCGTGATGATGCTGGAGCTCTGCCGTGAGGGGGTCTTCACACCGGAGCAGGTAGTGGGCTGGATGTGCCACCGTCCGTCCGACCTCTTTGGCGTACAGCGGCGAGGCTACATCCGAGAGGGGTACTATGCCGACCTGGTGCTAGTGGACGACCGGTGCGAGTGGCAGGTGGAGCGGGAGATCATCCGCAGCAAGTGTGGATGGAGTCCGCTGGAGGGTGAGCGCTTTCACCATCGAGTGACGGATGTATTCGTCAACGGTGAGCAGGTGGTGCAGGATGGAGTTGCGGACGAGTCGCTGGCTGTGACAGCGGCCCGTGCTCTGGAGTTTCGGCACAAGGCATGAAGCAATACCTCTGCCTCCTGATCGCACTCCTGGTGTGGCTCCCGACCGAGAGCCGGGCGCAGGGCTTGGACATGGATCGACAGCTACATGAGCGTCGGACCACCAAGAAAAAGTACGAAGACACGGATGCAGACAGGCACAATGGTGCCCTAAAGGCGTGGTACCTGACCCCTCGGACAGGCGACAGTATGCCGGCCTATATTGATACGATGAGGCTCAACTCCTATCACCGTAGCTACCTCGAGGGCCTTGCCACAGCCGAACTCTATCGGGGGATTCGCCCCGGACCATATCTGAGCCTCGACTACTTTGATCGGCCGGTGGACTTTTGGAATGAGTTTTTTTTCACCAAGCCCTACAGTCACTTGATCAACACCGACTCAAAGGTCCGCTACTTTGACTCCAAGGTGCCGTACTCCTACCTCCGGTATCTGACCAGTGGCTCCGGTGATGATCAGGAGCAGAGCTTGGGAGCGTTGCTGACCTCCAACCTGGGGCCGAATGTCAATATCGGCCTAGAGATCGACCTAGACCATGCCGAGGGGATCTACAACTGGAGTGCCGCAAAAAATATCACCTACCGCGTCTTTGCCTCCTATACCAAAAACCGCTACGAGATCATGGCCTCCGTAGGCAATACCAACGTGGTCAATCAAGAGAATGGCGGTATCACGGATATGCGGTATGTGACGAATCCGGATGACTTTCAGGAGGGACGACGGGCACTTTTACCCAAAGACATACCAACCAAGTATCGAAACATGTGGAACCGCATCATCTACGGTGAGGGACGGCTCCACCACCGGTACCGATTTGGCTATTACGAAGAGCTGGATGAGGAGGGAAATGTGGTGGAGAAGCAAGCTCCGGAACCTCTGCCCACCGCTCTGGAGAGTGCGTCCACAGACAGCCTGCCCCCCGTGGCACCGGCCGACAGTATAGCCCCGCCGCCACTCCTCCGCCGCACGACGCAGCCCATGAACCAAAACATGCGAGCCGGAAAGGGCGATGAGGCACCGGATCAGGAAGAAGAGGAGGAGGAACCACAGCGTAGGTTTGTCCCAGTCACGAGTATCTTTCACGACTTCTCGTACCAAAAGGGAGAGCGATTCTTTGTCTCCCAAGACCCCAATCTGCTGAAGGAGTATCCCACCCCGATCCTGCCACGGCTCGAGGGACAGCGGTACTATCCGTACGACTACTTCTCCACTCTCACGATCTCCAACGCACTGGGTGTGGAACTGATGGAGGGCTTTCACAAGTGGGCAAAGATGGGGCTTGCGGCTTTTGTCGCACTGGACTACGAGCAGTCTCGCCAACCACTCATCTCGAGAGAGGATGCCAAGCGTCTCCGGCTGGACTACCAGGAGCTGGGCTCAAAGTCACACACCATATATGTGGGCGGTCGGGTGAGCAGCAGTTCATTCAAGCACCTCAACTACTACGTATGGGGGCAAGTAGGCCTTGAGGGATGGCAAGCAGGCGAAATCGATGTCAATGGCTATGTGGAGACGAACTGGCAACTCTGGGGCAAGCCGATGGTCCTGAGGGGCGAAGGTATCTTTCGGAACAGCATACCTCCCTTTGTGCTACGGCACTTCAAGTCCACCCTGCACGAGTGGGACTACAGCCCGGTACCTGTACAGACTCTCCGCCTGGGAGGTACCCTGGATCTGCCGGTCACAGGGTCGACCCTGCGTGCCAATATGGAGATGATCCAAAACCCCATACGAGTGACCGCCAATGGACAACCCCTCCAAAAGAAGGCCAATGTACGCATCGTGTCGGTCGGACTGCGCCAGCACCTTGAGTGGAAAGCCCTCAACCTGGATGGTGATCTACTCTGGCAAAACTCTAGCGACCATGAGGTGGTGGCACTGCCTATGCTCTCCGCCTATGCCAACCTCTATGCCAAGCTCATGGTGGCGGATGTGCTGACACTCCAACTGGGCGTCGACGCCAAGTGGCACACCAAGTACCATGCGCCCTACTACGAACCTACGACACAGCTCTTTCGGCCACAGACAAAGGTGCTGATCGGAGGGCAGGCTCCTCTACTCACCGCATACGCCAACGCACACCTCAAGCGTACACGATTCTTTGCGAAGTACTACAATGTTGGCTCACTGTTCCTAAAACCGGCCAACTTCACGATGCCCTACTATCCATCCTACCCGGCACTCCTGCAGCTAGGTGTAGTGGTGGACTTGCGTAACTAGCTCCGGATATGACGACAAAACAAACCATCTGGCCCGGAATTTTGCGTAGGGGATTGTTCATCTTCCTCTTTTGCAGTCTCCTCTGGCTTATCGGACGCCATCGAGGATCCTCCGAGTCGACGACCGAGTCGGCCGGACTGAGGGTCGCAACGGACTATACCCCCGACAACTTTGTCATCGGAGACTCCGGAGCATTTGGTGGCCGCCAAGTAGAGTTGGCGACTCTGCTCCTGCCGGACACGACGCTTCTCTGGTCTTTGGTCAAGGATCGAGGCGAGGCGTTGCAAGGATTACGGGATGGGACAATCGACCTCTATGCCACCTCCATTCCCCTATCCACCGGAGAGTCATCCGACTCCGGCCGAGCCACTTTGTCCCTCTATTCATCGGCATACGTCCTGTTTTGCGCTGATGGGACCAATTGGTCCCGAGACTTCACCGGGGGCAAAAAAGTGCCGATCTATCTCTCCCAAGGGGATAGAGCGGCGCAGATTGTGGCACAAAACATCTGCGACCTCGCCTATCCTGAGGTTTGCCCCACTTTGTTACCCGACACGCCTATGCGACTCGCCACTCGTGTGGCGCACAAAGAGCTCAAGTACGTGGTCATAGACCGTACTCTGGCTGAGGCAGTGCACCAAGCAAGCCCGTCCACACAGGTCGTGCCGGACCTATTTTTTGAGACCAAGCAAGTATGGCTTGTCTCATCGCACAACCCCCACCTTTTGGACACCCTCAATCTCCGTATTGCGAGGCTACAAGGGACTCCGGAGTGGCAATACATCATTGATAAAACAGCAAAACATTGAATACAACCAACAACAACACCCCACAGCAAGACCTCACGTTTTGGGATTTTGGACTTCATCCGCTCGTGGAAGACGGGCTCGAGGCGATGAACTTTGACAAGCCATCCCCCGTCCAAGCAGCTGCCATTCCGCTCATCCTAGAGGGAAAAGATGTCATAGCCTGTGCGCAGACAGGCACTGGCAAGACCGCTGCCTATCTCTTGCCCATTCTTAGCGAACTCGCCACAGGTGAGTACCCCGAAGACTACATCAACGCACTCATCATGGCTCCCACACGGGAGCTAGCACAGCAGATCGACCAGCAGATCGATGCTTTCTCCTACTTTGTCGGTGCAAGTGCCGTGCCCATATACGGTGGCACAGGTGGGGTCGAGTGGGAAGCTCAGAAGCGCGCGCTCAAGCTCGGGGCAGATATCATTGTGGCCACTCCGGGTCGGCTGATCGCTCACATGAACATGAGCTCTGTCGATCTGTCACGCACCTCCTTTTTTGTACTCGACGAGGCCGACCGCATGCTGGATATGGGCTTTCATGAGGACATACTGGAGATCTACAAGTATCTCCCAAAGGATGTCCAGGTGATCATGTTTTCAGCCACCATGCCCCCCAAGATTCGGACCCTGGCCAAGGAGATCGCACACCGGCCTACCGAGGTCAATATCGCGATCTCTCGTCCACCTGAGTCCATCCTACAGCAGTCCATCCGATGCCAAAACGAGGATAAGATGCCGCTACTCACTCGGATCCTCATCGACGAAAAGCCCGACAAGTGTATTGTCTTTTTTGCCTCAAAAGAGCGTGTCAAGCAGGCTTGCCGCGATCTGAAATCACAGGGGCTCAAGGTCCGGGAGATGCACTCCGACCTCGGCCAGGATAGTAGAGACGAGGTCATGCATGCCTTCAAAAATGGGCATACCAATATCATCGTCGCTACAGATATCCTCTCACGCGGTATTGATGTAGACGACATAGACATGGTGGTCAACTTCGACGTCCCATCCGATCCGGAGGACTATGTCCACCGTATCGGCCGTACTGCCCGTGGCAAAAACCTGCACGGGTCGGCACTGACTTTTGTCAGCCCGAGAGACAACCTGAGGTTCGACACCATCGAGCACTTCTTGGGCTACAAAGTTCAGCCCCATCCCCTCCAGCCGGCGAATAGCACTCCCGACACCGCAGAGCGCACTCAAGCGAGGCCAAAACGCAACCCACGTCGCACCCCCTCTCGCACCAAGAGACAAGGGGAGAACAAGACAGAGAGCACGGACAAAAACAGAAGCTCCAAAAGCAACAAAAGCCGGCGAAACAGACGGCCAAAAAGCACCAACCCGACATCCAAATGAAGCCACCCTTTCCGGTCGAGACACTAGAGACCATCCAAAACCTCCTCAGCAAGCCCAAGCAGATCGTCCTCCTCGGGCATACCTCCCCCGACGGCGATGCACTGGGTAGCACTTTGGCCTTTTCGGCCCTCCTGCGCCAATTGGGACACGACACACAGGTCCTCTATCCGACCGCCTATCCGGCGAGCTTTGGGATCATGACCGGCATCCGGGAGAGCATCATCTCCCGAGACACCCCCGACCGTGCCACGCAGGCCATCTCCTCTGCAGACCTCGTGATCTGTATGGACTTCAACGACTCCAAGCGTCTGGGAGACCTCGAGCCAGCCATACTGGACAGCACCGCCCCAAAGATCCTCATCGACCATCACCTGCACCCCACCGGTTTTGCCGATCTCACCATCTCATACCCCGAGATCAGTAGCACATGTCTACTCCTCTACCACCTCATCGAGGCTCTTGGTCTCAAGGGTAGCCTGACCAAAGAGGCGGCAGAGTGCATCTACATAGGTATGATGACCGACACCGGCAACTTTAGCTACAACTCCGAGGACCCACAGATCTACACCACCATATCGGCCCTCCTCGAGCTAGGCATCCACAAAGACGAGATCAGCGACCGGATCACCCGCAGCTACAGTGTGGACAAGATCCGTCTCAACGCACACCTCCTCGACAACAACCTCACCATCCTGCCCGAGTACAAGACTGCCATCATCACCATGAGCATGGCGGAGAAAAATAGGTTTGGCTACCAAGTCGGTGACACCGAGGGGTTGGTCAACGAGCCTTTGGCCGCCAAGGAGATAGAGTTCTCCATATTCCTGCACGAGATGAGCAAGTACACCAAGATCTCGTTGCGCTCCAAAGGAGACTTCCCCGTCAATGAGTTTGCTCAAAAGTTCTTCAACGGCGGAGGACACAAAAACGCCAGTGGAGCCGAGTACTACGACACCCTCTCCGGTACACTTAGGACCATCAAAGAGGCCGTCAAGCTCATGCACCCCTAGTCCATTCAGAGCACCACTCGACCGAGGTGTCACGCAAATCAAAACCTCATGAATACCACTCTGCAGGACCACAATCCGGACCGACTACTGCACCCCCTTTTCCCCAACGACCCGGAGCGTGCACATCGCCCCCTGATCATAGCGGGGCCGTGCAGTGCCGAGAGCCCGGAGCAGATGGAGCAAGTCGCCTCCCGGCTCAGTCGCCTCGGTGTGCACCACTTCAGAGCAGGGGTTTGGAAGCCCCGCAGCAAGCCGGGCGACTTTGAGGGGGTAGGAGAGCCGGCACTGGAGTGGCTACGAGAGATCCAAAGGCGATACCACCTCTTTGTGGGAACCGAGGTCGGTACCCCCGACCACGCAAAGCTGGCACTCAAGTACGGGCTGGACTTTGTCTGGATTGGTGCCCGCACCACCACCTCTCCCTTTGCCATTAGCGAGATTGCAAAAGCACTCGCCGGTCACGACATAGCCATCTTAGTCAAAAACCCCTTAGCACCCGATTCCACCCTTTGGCTCGGGGCCATTCTTCGCTTCTTGGACCAGGGACTGACTCGTCTGGCCGCCATACATAGGGGCTTTGGTGTCGGGGCCAATGCCCTCCTGCGCAATCTGCCACTCTGGTCGGAGGCCCAAAAACTACGCGACCAACTCCCCTCTCTGCCACTCCTATGCGACCCCAGTCATATCGCCGGTCACAGAGACTTGGTCCCTGTGATTGCGCACGAAGCACTGGGCCGAGCCTATGACGGACTGGTCATCGAGGTCCATCCCGACCCCCCTCATGCACTCAGCGATGCCACACAGCAACTCACTCCGGAGCAGATGGCAGAGCTTCTCCGTACCGACACCTCCACCACGTCCGATCCGCAGCAAGGGGAGCTACTCCACCTCCGGCACGCAATAGACAATGTCGATGAGGAGATCATACGGCTCCTCTCCGAGCGCAACCGTGTTGTCGGAGAGATGGCTCTCTACAAGGAGCGCCACCATCTCCCCTACCACCAGCCCGAGCGAGAGGCCACACTCTACCTATCCCGTGCCGAGATGGCGCGCCTCTATGGCGTGTCACCGGAGTTGGTGCGAGAGCTCTACCACCTCATTCACGACCATTCGATCCGACTGCAGCATGACGACCCGACCACTCCACCTGACCGAGAGTAGCATCACTCTGGAGGCATTGCCCTTCTTTTCACACCACGGTGTATTGCCACACGAGCGACGAGACGGAGCTCACTACCTCCTTACCCTCACCCTATACTTCCCGGCCGACTGTGCCATGCAGAGCGACAGCGTGGCCGACACGATCAGCTATGCCGAGGTCTATCGGGTCTTGTCCGAGGAGATGAGCCAACCCTCCGCACTGCTCGAGCATGTCGTCTATCGGATCCTCAAGCGACTTGGTGGAGAGTTTGGGCTACTCACGAGAGCCACTTGCAGCCTCACCAAACTCCACCCACCGATACCCCGATTTGATGGCACCGGTGCCACCTTCAGTGCGACAGTGACCTACGAGTGACCCTTCTCCCGAGAAAAAGAAAAAAGAGGAGCCGTCTCCACCACAGTAGTGGAGACGGCTCCTCTTGCTTTGGACACAGCCCTCACCCAAGAGTCCATCGGACTCCGGTGGGGACTGATGATTCTATCTGAGGTCTACAGCCGTATAGACGATCTCACCATTGGCACGCATACCTTTGATGAAAAGGACCTTGTCCGGAGAGTTTTTGATCACCTCGTCGATGATCCGATTGACCTCCTCAGCTGTGGCCACCGGCACATTGTTGATCGCCAGGATCACAAAACCCTTGCGGATACCTGCGGACCTAAACTTGCCCTCACTCACACCGGCAACACGTACGCCATAGCTGATGCCTATACGCGCACGCTCCTCCTTGGTCAGTGGCACAAAAGCGGCCCCGATCGATCCCGATGAGATCTTCTCCACGACACCGGTCGTACCCTCCTGGTTCTTCAGGACGACGTCAAAGGATAGCTCCTTGCCCCCACGGTGTACGCTCAGTCGCACCTTGTCGCCCGGTGCATGCTTGGCGATCTGCTCCTGCACTTGCGCCATACTCCGGACGGTCACACCATTGACCCCGGTGATCACATCGCCCTCCTTCAGGCCGGCTTGCTTGGCGGCACTCAGGTCCGAAAACTCCACCACTACAGCACCTTCGTTGACCTTCAGGTCGTATTTCTCACGCATCTGTGGGGTCACATTCGTCCCCACGACACCAAGTACCGCACGCTGTACAGTGCCGTACTTCTTGATATCGGCCACCACCTTGCCGGCAATGCTCACCGGCACCGCAAAGGAGTAGCCCGCATAGCTACCGGTCTGAGAGTAGATCATGGTGTTGATCCCCACCAGCTCCCCACGGGTATTGACCAAGGCACCACCCGAGTTGCCACTGTTTACGGCCGCATCCGTCTGGATGAATGAGGCAATCTTTAGATCCCCATCAGTCGCCGTACTGCGCCCCTTGGCAGACACTATGCCGGCCGTGACTGTAGACGAGAGGTTGAACGGATTACCCACCGCCAATACCCACTCACCCACCTGTAGCGCGTCACTGTCTCCGAAAGGAATAGGCTTGAGCCCGCTGGCGTTGATCTTGATGAGTGCAATGTCGGTCATTGGGTCGGTGCCAATGACCGTCGCCTCGTACTCCTCATTGTCATTCGTCGTCACATAGAGCTTGTCGGTGTCCGCTATCACGTGGTTGTTGGTGATGATGTACCCATCGGTGCTGATGATCACCCCCGAGCCTATGCCGATAGCCTTGGGCTGCTCCATCGGCTGCCCATTTCCCTGCCCCTGAGGCATAGAGGGATGGCCAAAAAAGAACTCAAACGGATCAAAAAAACGAGGCTGACGTGCCTGCATCATCTTCTCCGAGCGGATGTGCACTACACCATCGATGGCGGCCGCCGCTGCTTTCACGAAACTCTCCGGCGCGCTACCCTGCAAGTACATTGCATTGGTGGCACGAGCCGGCTGGTTGAAAACCTGTGCTGCATTGGCCATATCCTCACTCAGCTCCGAAGGCGTGAGCGAACCTCTATTCTGCAGATGGCTGTACAGCCCAACTGCTCCAAATGCACTGCCCAGCGAACATGCAATCACTAGGGCAACTGTTAGGATTACTTTCTTTTTCGTCATATCACTTTTCGTTGTTTCTATTCGACAAACAAACTTGCCGGACCAAAAAATAGGGGTCACCTCCGACCCACCGGCTTCTCTGCAAATAAACAGAAACTCCCCGACTATAAAAAACAAATGCGCCACAATTTTAACATTTCGACTACCCCGATCCGATCTTTACCCTGTGGGTTAGTAATGATTAACGGCACGGGGCTATTTTTAGCGATTGGGAAGAGGGCATAGCATGATCTACGGTCACCGGCCGGAGCTTTTTTTGGGGGGAGCAAGTCCGCTAAAAGACACCCCGATGGGCGAAAAAAGGCGATTTTGGGGGGCAAGAAAGTGATTTTTGGGAGCGTTGATAGTCAGATGGTTACAAGGGACCTCGAGTTTCACGGATAGAAGCAAAAGTTTTCACGGACAGAAGCGAATCTTTTCACGGATAGAAGCAATCGCTTGGACGGATAGAAGAAAAACGGTGCCACGGGTCGGAGCAAAACGTGCGATCGTCTGGCCGTGCCCCTCAAGAAGGGTTGTACGGAGGGGAGATGTGGGGCCAAAAGATTTTCAAAGGTTGCCAAAAGTGGTATATTTGTGGAAGGGTAGGGGGATGCCGTTTGGGCGTGACCTTCCGGCACTACGAAACAGAGGTAAAATTTTTTTAGGATACAGATATGAACGATAAGCGAGTAGACGTACTCCTCGGGCTCCAGTGGGGCGATGAGGGCAAAGGTAAAGTGGTGGATGTCTTGACCCCCCACTACGATATGGTGGCACGCTTTCAGGGTGGTCCAAATGCCGGGCACACCCTGGAGTTTGACGGCAAAAAGTTTGTCCTGCGCTCTATCCCGTCCGGGATATTCCAGGGAGGCAAGACGAACCTGATCGGCAATGGCGTGGTGCTGGATCCTGTCCTCTTTCGTCAGGAGGCAGAGGAGCTGATGACCTCCGGGATCGACATACGCGCACAGCTGGTGATCTCCAAGAAGGCACACCTCATCCTCCCGACTCTGCGTCTGCTCGATGCGGCCAACGAGGCGAGCAAGGGGGCATCCAAGATAGGAACGACCGGCAAGGGTATTGGCCCGACCTATACCGACAAGGTTAGTCGCAATGGCTTGCGCGTAGGGGATATCCTGCATGCCGACTTTTTGGATCGCTTTGAGCAAGCCAAGCAACGCCATGCCCGGATGCTCACCTCCCTGACCGGAGAGGCAGATCCGCTGAGTGGCGAGAAGTATCGCGCTCTGGAGGCGGATTTTTTGTCCGCTGTGGAGTACCTGCGTGGCTACCGTATCGTGGACAGCGAATATCTGGTGAATGATGCCCTTGACGCCGGTCACAGTCTGCTCGCAGAGGGTGCGCAGGGGACGTTGCTGGATGTGGACTTTGGGTCTTATCCTTTTGTCACCTCCTCCAATACGGTGTCGGCCGGGTGCTGTATCGGCTTGGGCGTGGCGCCCAACCGTATTGGGCGGGTCTTTGGGATCTTCAAGGCCTACTGCACCCGCGTGGGGGCAGGCCCATTCCCGACTGAGCTGGATGATGAGTATGGCCATGCGATGGCGGAGCGGGGACATGAGTTTGGCGCAGTGACCGGTCGCAAGCGCCGCTGTGGCTGGATCGACTTGGTGGCTCTCAAGTACTCCACGATGCTGAACGGTGTCACGGATCTGATCATGATGAAGAGTGATGTGCTAGATACGTTTGATGAGATCAAGGCGTGTGTGGCCTATGAGATCAATGGCGAGCGGACGGAGCACTTCCCCTTTGAGGTGGACTCGAGTATCACCCCCGAGTACCGCACCTTTGAGGGGTGGAAGGTCGACCTGACCGGCAAGAAGTCGGAGGCAGAGCTGCCGGAGACTTTTATGCGCTATGTCCGCTTCGTAGAGGAGTATCTGGGTATCCCGATCACCATCCTCTCCATCGGACCGGATCGTGAGCAGACTATATTTAGAGCGGGTTTTGAACAACTGCCCTGAACTTTGGCCCGTTTTTCCCTCCCCGAATGAATAATATCGAGAGATGAATACAGGACTTTTTTGGGTACTCACCCTATTTGTGATGATCGGTGGTGCCGCCGCTCAGATGCTACTCCAATCAAGATTTAGGCGGTACGGTGCTGTGCGACTGTCCAGTGGACTCACCGGCCGTGAGGTGGCAGAGAAGATGCTACGTGACGCCGGGATCAACAATGTCCAAGTACTCTCGACGACCGGCCGACTGACCGACCACTACAACCCCGCCAACAAGACAATCCGCCTCAGTGAGGTGGTCTACGACAGTAATTCTGTGGCGGCTGCGGCAGTGGCGGCCCACGAGACCGGCCATGCGATCCAGGATGCACTGGGATACGCGCCGCTCCGGCTGAGGAGTACGATGGTGCCGGTGGTGAGCTTTGCCGGGAGTCTGGTGCAGTGGGTCCTCTTGGCGGGGATCTTGCTGATAAGAGTCTTTCCCGGACTATTGTTGTTTGGGATCGTACTTTTTGGCGTGACGACGCTCTTTAGTCTCATCACCTTGCCGGTGGAGATCGATGCATCGAGACGGGCACTGGAGTGGCTGAGGACAAGCGGGGTGACCTCTTCCCAACAACAACCCATGGCGACCTCCGCACTCAAGGCGGCGGCCTATACATACGTCGTGGCCGCACTGGGCTCACTGGTGACCCTCCTCTACTATCTCTCTATCTACACCAACAATCGGAGATGAACCGGCGGATGGTTTAGAAAATAGGACTGTGGAGTGGTAGTTATTCAAAATTGTGTATATTTGTGACTGACTAGATTGTCCGGCACCGTAAAGGGCCGCTCCTCTGAGGCAAAAACAAAAACTATATAACACTTAATTGATTTTATGGACCAGTACAACAAGGAACAAAAGAAGACGGACCGAGCAAACCTCGAGTCGAATATCGGTCTGTACTTCCTAATGGGAGCCGTCGTGGCACTGGCGACCATCTTCGTTGCTTTTGAGTGGGGTAACCGTGATATCAAGCTCCAAGATATCGAGAACACAATGGTCATCGAGGAGATTGAGGATATCCAGATCACGCCACCCGACGAGGATACGCCTCCCCCTCCCCCTCCCGAGGAAGCCCCTGTCAACGTCGAAGTCCTCCAGATCGTGGAGGATGACGTGAAGGTTGCCGATGTGGAGTTGGCATCAGTCGATGACTCATTTGACAAGGTACAGCAAAAGCTGACCCTGCCCGGACCGACACAGAGAGGTCGCGCAGAGAAAGTGGCGGACGATACGATCTTTGAGTTTTTGGAGGAGATGCCGGAGTTTCCCGGTGGTCCTGCAGCCATGATGAAGTGGTTGTCCGAGCATGTGCGCTATCCGGCAATCGCCGCTGAAAACAATATCCAAGGACGTGTGATGGTGTCGTTCGTGGTGGAGACCAATGGGTCGGTATCCAACGTGAAGGTCCTCCGTGGTGTGGACCCCTCCCTCGACAAGGAGGCTGTACGCCTGATCGAATCCATGCCGAAGTGGAAGCCCGGTATGCAGACCGGTAAGCCTGTCCGCTGTCGCTACAATATCCCTGTGACCTTCAAGCTGAGATAAGTCACAGTAGCTAGAGAAAATAGATAAGCCCTCCTCGGTATTGCCGAGGAGGGCTTAGTCGTATCCCGCCACGGCCAAAGCAAGGTGCGGGGCCGAAATCACCAAATATAGTGAGTGTAATCAGTCGTGAATTGGCTACATTTGTCTCAACCTACAAAAGCGTAAAAACAAACAACAAGCAAATGCACGACCTCGAGCAAAGTACACCGGCACACCCCGAGAGTACCCCCCTCGTCATAGCCACTCTGGGTGTGGATCATACCACTGCTCCTATCGGAGTGCGTGAGGCACTAGCCTTTTCTCCAGCGGATGCTGTGGATTTTCTAAAAAAATCAAAGCAAGATGGACTGGCAACCGGCGGTGTCGTGCTCTCTACATGCAACCGCATGGAAGTGACAGTGGAGTCGCCCCTCTCGGCGACCGAGCTGAGGCAGGCTCTCTCCCGATACCTGCTGGAGTACAGACGCTTGCCACAGACGTACCAAAAGTACCTGATCTACTATGACGGTGAGCAGGCGTACGAACACTTGTTTAGGCTCGTCGCCGGCTATGAGAGTATGGTGCGGGGTGAGACACAAATCGTGGGGCAGGTAAAGGAGGCATTGCATCTGGCCAGAACAGGTGGCTATGTGACCAAGACCCTTCTGCGACTGTACGAAAAATCACTTGAGGTGGCCAAGTCGATTCGATCGACCGAACAGGTTTGTGCAATCGATAGATCCGCCGGAGCTTCTGCAGTGGACCTTTTGATCGAGCGGGATGGAGCCGAGACCCTTAGAGGTGCTACGCACTTGGTCGTTGGTGCCGGGCTGATGGCCGCCACGCTGGTGGAGTCGCTCAAGCGTATCGGTGCGAAGTATTTGACCCTATACAACCGCACCAAGTGCCGTGCCCAAGAGTTTGCCGACAAGTACGGCCTGAAAACATACTATGCGGATGGCGATCTGGAGACGGCACTGACAACAGCCGGCTATATCTGGGTGGCAACCGGTGCTTCCAGCCCGATTATTCTCCCGGGTACCTTGCCAGCCAGTCCGTCTCTGACGGTCTTTGACCTCGGTTTGCCCCGCAATGTCGACCCAGCTGTCTCCGTAGTGGATGGCGTGCGGTTGTTTTGTATCGATGACTTGGACCGTGATACCCTGGTGGAGCGGATGTCGGATGAGGCGTGGAACTACATGCGCCAGGGAATCGACGAGTTTCGAGCCTGGCAGGAGGGCTTGGGGATCCGTGATGTTTACTCCATCATTCGATCCGAGACAGAGGGGTTGCTCATGCGTGAGCTCCAAAAGGCGGAGCGCCATGTGGATGAGGCCACAGCCAAGGCTTTGACCAGCTATAGCCACCAGATCTCCCAGAGGGTGTCCAGTGATATGATCTCTCGACTGCGCAAGCTCTCCGAGACCACACATGATCCTATCTATGCCACCGTACTGCGAGAGCTATACACGATAGTCTGAAAGAACACCAACTAATATACAACCAACCTACAGATGGATATGAAGCCCCTAGTGATCGGGACCCGAGGAAGCGACCTCGCGCTGTGGCAGGCCAAGGCGGTACGAGATGCCCTAGGCCACTATACGTCGCAAGCTGTGGAGATCAAGGTCATCGAGACACGCGGTGACCAGCACTTGGAGCTGTCGCTCAGCAATCACAAGTTGGACAAAGGCCTCTTTACCCGAGAGCTGGAGGAGGAGTTGCGGACCGGCGAGGTGGACTTTGCCGTTCATTCGCTGAAGGATATGCCGGTGGAGCAACCCGATGGGCTGACACTCGCCGGTGTTTTGCCACGAGCCGATGTCCACGATGTAGTGGTGGCAAGGCCTGGCCTTGAGCTCCACAGTGTTCGTGATCTAGTTGGACTAAAAGTAGGCACCAGTAGCCCGAGGAGGATCAGCCAGTTGAGCTACCTCATCGGTGCGGACAAGGCCGTCACGGCGGATATTCGGGGAAATGTGCCCACGCGTATCCGCAAGGTGATAGATGGTGAGTATGATGCCGTACTGCTAGCCTATGCCGGTCTCGAGCGACTGGGGCTAACAGATAAGGTGAGCCTGCACCTCCCGCTTGAGGCGATGTTGCCTGCTCCCGGACAAGGAGCAATAGGGATACAGTGTGCCACGAGCAATACCCAAGCCCTACAGTTGGCTAAAAAAATCAACGATCCGGAGACAATGCTGACCACTCGCATTGAGAGACAAGTACTGGCTGCTCTGGGTGGAGGCTGTGCGTTGCCACTGGGGATCCTCTGCCGGGTCGATGGTCGGGAGGTCTGCCATATCCATGTTGCCTATGCGCCACGCCTGGGGGCGGATATGATACGCCACCATTACTTGGTACCGGTTGAGCATGAGCCGGATGCACTTGTCTCGATCTGCAGGGAACTTTCGGCAGGTCGCTAGGATTTGTGTTGAGTGATGGGGCGACAGCTGATCATAGGACGCTCGCTTGAGCAGACCGGGGAGCTAGTACCTCAGTTGATGTGGCTGGATCCGGAGTTGCAGGTGCAGTGTCTCTCGCTTATACAGGTCGAGCCGACCGATGTACCTCTGCCTCCATCCTCTTCCTACGATACCTTGCTTTTCACTTCCCAAAACGCAGTCCGCTTTTTTCTCCAAAAAGGGGGGACCACTACCGGCAAGGCACTTCTCTGTATTGGGCCGGCGACAGCACAGGCTCTCCCCACACCGCCACACTTCGTCAGCCGGTTCGGACACGCCCGAGGGATGGCAGCCGAACTTGTGGCGCAGCTGTCCGACCTCTCCACCCGACATCTGCTCTACCCCACAAGTGCGCTGAGCGAACTGGTCTTGCAACAGCAGTTGGCTCCTCGTGTCGCCTCTTTTTGCACCCTGCCGATCTACACCACCGTCCCTCATCCTCGGATTCCGACTACCCTGGCCCCGGACTACGCAGTCTACTATAGCCCCAGTGCTGTCACGGCATGGGCAGAGCGAAACAACAGCCGCCCCACGGCGGTCAGTATCGGCCCATCCACGACGAACCGACTGAGGCAACTCGGATGGACCCACATCTTTCAAGCAAAAACCCCAACCAATGGGGCTGTATTCCAAACCCTAAAACAACTACTCAAAACGTCATGTATCCAGAAGTCAGAATGAGACGACTACGCACGTCTCAAAATCTACGTGATATGCTGCAGGAGACACATCTCCTACCCTCCAACTTCATCCACCCCCTCTTTGTCGTACATGGAGAGGGCATACGCGAGGAGATCAGCTCCCTCCCCGGACAGTACCACCTCTCTGTGGACGAGCTGGTAAAGGAGTGCCAAGAGATCTATGCCCAAGGTGTGCGGAGTGTCATGCTTTTCGGAATACCGGCGCACAAGGACGGCATCGGTAGCGAGGCTCTCTCGGACGATGGTATCGTGCAGCAGGGTATGAAGGCTCTCCGCGAGGCATTGCCCGACCTAGTCACCATTGCTGATATCTGCATGTGTGAGTACACGGATCACGGACACTGTGGTATCCTCCATGGACACGAGGTGGACAACGACGAGACCCTCAAGTACCTCGCTCAGCAGTCTGTGTCCATGGCACGCTGTGGCGCAAAAGTCATCGCCCCATCCGATATGATGGACGGACGTGTGGCCGCAATACGAGAGGCCTTGGACGAAAATGGCTTTGAGCATATCCCGATCATGTCCTACGCCGCCAAGTTTGCTTCAGCATTCTATGGCCCGTTCCGTGTGGCAGCGGACTCAGCCCCCTCCTTTGGTGACCGACGTGGCTACCAGATGAATCCCGCCAACGGCCGTGAAGCCCTCCGCGAGATCGAGCTAGATATAGAGGAGGGAGCGGACATCATCATGGTAAAGCCCGCCCTTGCCTACCTCGACATCCTCCACGAGGCACACATGAGGTACGACCTGCCACTTGCCGCCTACCACGTCAGTGGGGAGTATGCCATGATCAAGGCCGCCGCCCAAAAGGGCTGGATCGATCACGACCGCGTCATGATGGAGTCGCTTTTGTCCATACGACGTGCCGGAGCGCAGTTGATCCTCACCTATCATGCCAAAGAGGCCGCCAAGCTCCTCAACGAAGGTAGGTTCTAAAGTTTACACACAGTCCCCAAAAAGCAATATGTCCAGATACACCAAGTCCGAGAGCCTTTTCAGAGAAGCCTGCCGCCATATACCCGGTGGCGTCAATAGTCCTGTGCGTGCCTTCAAGTCAGTGGGTATGTCGCCCCTCTACATAGATCGTGGTATACGAGGGCACCTAGTGGATGTGGATGGCAATGAGTACATCGACTTCGTCTCCTCCTGGGGACCCCATATCCTGGGGCATGCCCACCCGGATATCCTTCAGGCCATTCACACCACTGCCGCCAAGGGTACCAGCTTCGGAGCCTGCATCCCTCTGGAGGTGGAGATGGCTGAGATGGTCAAGGAGTTTTTCCCCTCCATGGATCTGGTGCGCATGGTCAACTCCGGCACCGAGGCCACTATGAGTGCGGTGCGCCTGGCACGAGGCTATACCGAGCGTCCACTGATCATCAAGTTCGATGGGTGCTACCACGGCCACTCCGATGCCTTTTTGGTCCAAGCCGGATCGGGAGTGCAGACCTTTGCGTCGGTCCAAAACAACGGTGTCACCAAAAGTGCCACAGCCGAAACACTCATAGCACGCTTCAACGATCTCGACTCCGTCCGAGACCTTTTCCAAAAACATCCGAACCAAATCGCAGCCGTGATCCTAGAGCCCATCATGGGCAATATGGGCGTGATACCTCCGGAGCCGGGATTCCTAGAGGGGGTGCGCGAATTGACGGAGTCCAACGGCACACTCCTCATCTTTGACGAAGTGATCACGGGATTCCGGGTCAGCCGAGGTGGGGCGCAGGCCCTCTACCACATTCGGCCGGACCTCACCTGCTTGGGCAAGATCATTGGCGGAGGTCTGCCGGTGGGAGCCTTTGGCGGGCGACAGGAGATCATGAGCAAGCTCTCACCCGATGGTGCCGTCTATCAGGCCGGTACCCTCTCCGGCAATCCCCTCGCGCTTGCGGCCGGCTTGGCGATGCTCCATCTGCTCCGTGATCCCGATACTTACCGTACGCTGGGCGAGCGGAGCGAGCAGTTTGCAGAGGGGGTGCGACGCATCATCCGACCCTACGGTGATCGGTTGCGCTACAATAGTGTCGGCTCTCTCTCCACGATCTTTTTTGCACGAGAGACGGTGCGCGATGCCGACAGTGCTCGGACATGCGACACCGATAACTATGCACGCTACTTCCGCCAAATGATCGACCGAGGCATCTATATCGCTCCATCGCAGTTTGAGGCAACCTTTGTATCTGCAGCACATACCGCTGAGGATATTGACCAAGCCCTCACCGCCATAGAGCAGAGTCTCTCGGCCGTCCTATAGCTGACTGCCAATCCTCAGGGCTCGGACAAATGATCGAGGGTGTGCCAAAACAGTTGTTTGGGCACACCCTCATTTTCTATCGGAGCACTTCCCCCAAAAAATCCTCCCTATGGATGCAAAAAAATCCTTCTATCCGTCCTAAGCGATTGCTTCTATCCGTGAAAAGGTTCGCTTCTATCCGTGAAAAAGATGGCTTCTATCTGTGAAACTCAAGGTCCCGTGTAAGTGTCTGAATATCAACACTCCCAAAAGAGACGTTTTTTTGACCCCAAAACCGCCTTTTTTGCCCTCGCCAATAGAGGTGCTAAGGTTCTGATTATGGTCAACCTGGGATCTGTTTTTGGGGACGGACCTCCGTGTTTTTTTGCGGTTGGGAAAATTGAGGTTAGGAAAGAGGGTGTGCCAAAACTCAGTTTTGGCACACCCTCTCATATTCGGATTGCATGTATTGGTGCGACTGTGCCGACCTCCTAGGTCAGCCTGCGAGCCACTCCGGTGCAATCAACTGTGCTTGGCGCAATTGCCGGCAGGTATCAGATGACTGGAGCGTCGGATAGTCGCTCGGCATAGCCCTGCGGATGCTGGCAGATGGGGCACTTTTGGGGTGGTTGCTTGCCCTTGTACACATAGCCACAGACGCGACACTTCCAGATCACTTCCTCCTCCTCGTGTAGGAGATTCTCTTTCTCGATACGCTCCAGGAAGAGTCTGTAGAGACGCTCGTGCTCCTGCTCGGCCTTCATGATGTTGCGCATCAGGATAGCGACCTCTCTGAATCCCTCCTCCTCTGCTTTGGCGGCAAAGGTGGGGTACATGTCTGTCCACTCCTCGTGCTCGCCCTCTGCAGACTCGAGGAGGTTCTCACGTGTTGTGCCGATCTTGCCGGCGGGGAAGGTGTACTCGATCTCTACAGGACCACCCTCTAGGTGCGAAAACAGCATCTTGGCATGCATGCGCTCTTGGTCTGCTGTCTGCTTGAAAAAGTCTGCGATCTGTCCCAAACCCTCCTTGCGTGCCACGCTCTCGTAGATATTGTAGCGGTTGCGAGCCTGCGACTCACCGGCAAAGGCTCTCAGTAGATTTTTCTCGGTTTCCGTCCCTTTGATACTTTTTGTTCCCATTTTTCTTGGTTATTTCTTGTTTGAACAACGGTTGGTGGTACTCCACCATAGATTACTCTCTAGAGCAAATATACCTAATAGTAGGTATGTGGACAAGCAAACAATGTTCGGAAATACCTACTCTTTCGGATCGATGGCTGTGGAGGCTGTGCGTGTGAGGGGAATGGGAGCCTTGGCATACGCTCAGCGGATCTGTGTGGAGGATAGAAAAAATGAAGAGAGTGTGCCAAATATTTTGTGGAATCAAAAAATAGCGCTACCTTTGCAGAGCAAAAGGGAGATAAGACATGTGTCCTCTCTTTTATGACACTCTTCATTAGCTCAGTTGGTTAGAGCACCTGACTGTTAATCAGGGGGTCCTTGGTTCAAGTCCAAGATGAAGAGCAAGCCCAACAAAAAGGATCAGTGTCCTACAGACGCTGATCCTTTTTTGTCTTCCGGCTGTTGGCCCGCTGTTGTGTGCCGAGTACAAGAGAGAGGGTACCTCCCTATTTTGGGGGAGGTACCCTCTCTTGCGTTTGGGCCCACTATATCGCTATGTGGCGGTATAGAGTGGTTGGAGGTCAGCCCTCGGTGACGGCCTCCAGTTTTTTCATGATGCTAAAGATGAAGATAGCCGATAGGAGACAGCAACCGATGAGTACGCCCCAAAAGGCCACCAGAGGCAGCTTGTCCCAGAAGGATCCCATCACTCCGACGAGGAGGTTGCCGACAGCCGTTGCCGCCAACCAGCCACCTTGCATCAGTCCGGAGTACTTGGGAGGAGCCACCTTGGAGACAAAGGAGAGACCCATAGGGCTCAAGAATAGCTCTGCCAGTGTCAGGACGAAGTAGGTGCCGATCAGCCAATCCGGTGAGATCAGCGTGGTGCTGGTGCCGGATAGGGTGCTGGGGTCGGGCAGTCCGATCGAGCCGATGAGCAAGACGATGAAGCCGAGTGCGGCAAGCATCATGCCGATACCGATCTTGCGTGGGGCACTAGGCTCCTTGCCCTTGCGGTTTAGGTAGGTAAAGAGTCCTACAGTCACAGGGGTGAGGAGGATGATGAAGAAGGGGTTGAACTGCTGGAAGATCTGTGGTGTGATGTTGCGTAGTCCATCGCCGATCTCCTTGAAGTCCAAGAAGTATCCACCGATAAGTCCGGCGATACCCAGTACGACCAAGACAAGGCCTGTAGCGGGGTTTTTCTTGCTACCTAGGAGTCCGAAAAGGCTGAGGTAGATCCCGTACATGAAGCAGATGAACGGAATGAGCATCTTTAGGGAGAATGGGATGAAGCCCAGAGCATTGACCTTGCTCATCGTGTAGTCTCGTGCAAAGAAGGTCATGGTTAGGCCGTTTTGGTGGAAGGACATCCAGAAGAAGATCACCACGACAAAGACAAGTCCGAGTGCGATAAGTCTCTGACGCTCCTCCTCCTTGGACATGGTCTCGACTTGTGCTCCGGACTGTGCCGCTTGCTGTGCCGCCTGCTTGGCTGTCACGTCGGCGTACTTCCAGGTGCGACGGAAGAGCAGGAAGATCAGGATCGAGATGACCAAGCTGATACAAGCCACAAAGAAAGCTAGGCTGTAGGACTTGGAGAGCGCAGTGGTCACGTAGTGGTGCCCAAAGTCGCGCGCAAAGTCTCCCGTGGTCGAATCCGGTATCAGCGTCGCAGGTACTTCGGCGGAGATGATTCGGTCCCTGATGGCCGCTTGGTTGGGTGCCTCCTGTGGGTCACGGCTCGCCATGGTGAGGTAGTCGTCCTCTGTCACAGCGAGGGGATCGCCCTCGGCGATCTTGCCGGCTTGGGTTAGCTGGTGTAGCCCGGCTAGCTTGAGGTTGAAAAGCACCTGTGCCTCCTCTTCCGGAAACATCACTCCGTGCTTCTTTTTGGCCTCGCCTACGATCGCTTTTTGCTCCTCTTGGGAGAGTGTCGCCCAGTCGCTGTGGGCCTGTGCCACCTCTGCAGTGAAGGCAACGGGATCCACGGTCTCGTCATTGAGCCGTACATAGTTGGCCGGCACTGCCGCATCGTAGTAGTAGCCCTCTTGTGCAAGGACTGTATTGGTAATCGCATTGCCCATACTGGGTGCAAAGAAGGCACCAATATTGATGAACATGTAGAAGATGGAGAAGGCTATGTCTCGATTTTTGGAGTAGGCCGGGTCGTCGTAGAGCTTGCCGACCAGTGCCTGTAGGTTGCCCTTGAATAGCCCGGTCCCTGCTGAGATCAGGAGCAAGGAGAGGAACATCACGCTGATTCCCATCGCTTGGTTGCCGAGGTCCAGCCCCAGTACCAAGTAGCCAAAAAACATGATGCAGATGCCGATGAGGACGGTCTTGCCATAGCCGAGCCACTTGTCTGCCACCACGCCACCAAAGACAGGCAGGAAGTAGACTAGAGCAAGGAAAGTCCCGTAGATCATACTGGTCTCAGACGAACTGAAACCAAACTTTGCTTGCATGTACAGGGTCAGAATCGCGAGCATGGTGTAGTACCCAAAGCGTTCGCCCATGTTGGAGAGGGCTAGTACGATTAGCCCTTTAGGATGACTTTTTGCCATACGGTTAGGTTTTTATGATTGGTTGTTTTAGTAATATAGTCCCATATCACCCTGCATTCCTAAAAATGCACATGGACAAATCTAACCTTTTTCTGTCAAATACAGCTCCCGGATTTGCTGTCGTTTGTCTTGCTTTTGATCGGAGTTACCGAGGCAGGTGTCGGATGGTCTTTTTAGGAATTGCCCTTCCTCGCATCTTGGAAAGTGAAAATGACTATATTTACCACACGAAAAATAGCTGAAAACAGTTGAGCCATGGACAACCACCTGACCACCAAGACCACCTTTTCCCTCCTAGTCGCCATTTTTGTCGCCACTCTCTCCTTTGCTCAGGAGCCGACCCCTGCTCCTCCGCTGATGGGGTGGAGCTCTTGGAATACCTACCGTATCCATATCAATGAGCCCCTTATCCGCTCTCAAGCTGATGCCATGGTTCGGCTCGGACTCCGAGAGGTGGGCTATCGGTATGTGAATGTAGATGATGGTTTTTTCGGTTACCGAGATAAAGCGGGGGTGCTATGGACGCACCCGGAGCGTTTTCCGAAGGGGCTGAAGGGGTTGGTCGACTACGTACACTCGCAGGGTCTCAAGGCCGGTATCTACTCGGATGCCGGAGCCAATACCTGTGGATCAATATGGGATGCTGACCCCAATGGTGTGGGGGTCGGGCTCTATGGGTACGAAAAACAGGATGCTGACCTATACTTCAACCAATGGGGCTTTGACTACATCAAGATCGACTACTGCGGTGCCGGCCAGCAACTGGAGCTGGACGAAAGGCAGAGGTACACCGAGATAGCGGATGCCATACGTGAGGTGGCCCGCAAAAAGGTCAGTATCAATATCTGTCGATGGGCTTATCCCGGCACGTGGTGCGCGGACCTTGCCGCGTCATGGCGTATCAGTGCGGATATCAATCCCTCCTGGGCATCTGTCCAGCACATTATTGGCAAAAACCTCTACCTCTCGGCCTTTGCCACGGGTGGACACTACAACGATATGGATATGCTGGAGGTGGGGCGCGGATTGACTAGGACCGAGGAGGAGACACACTTCGGCATGTGGTGCATCATGAGCTCGCCCCTACTCATCGGTTGCGACCTGACGACGATACCCGAGGAGACGCTGGAGTTGATCAAGAATGAAGAACTGATCGCCCTCAACCAGGATTCACTCGCTCTGCAGGCGGCTGTGGTCAGTCGTGAAGGAGCGGGCTATGTCTTGGCCAAGGATGTTGAGCAACGCAGAGGACTCACTCGTGCCGTCGCACTCTACAATCCTTCCGACTCCATTCTGGCCTTTTGTGTGCCTCTATCGGTACTGGAGCTCTCCGGTGAGACTCGTGTGAGGGATCTGATCCGCAGGCGGGACGAACCCTGTGTGGACAATACACTCCGGTACGATGTGCCGGCACATGGAGTCAAGATCCTTCGTCTCGAGGGAAGTCGGCGTATAGAGCCGGTGAGGTACGAGGCGGAGCAAGCGTTTCTCAACCGGTATGAGGACCTTGGAAGACGTCATCGTCCGGTCGCATTTGTCCCCTACGAGGGTGCATCCGGAGGTGTGGTGGTCAGCAATCTCGGTGGTGAGGAGGACAACTACGCTGAGTGGCGTCACGTCTACAGCGAGCGGGGCGGACACTACCGACTCACCATCCACTATCTGCCAAGCGAAAAGCGCAAAAGCCCGGTCGGGGAACGTGAGATTGAGGACCGCCAAATCGTGCTGAGTGTCAATGGGGATAGGACGACACTTTTCCCCACGGTGACGGATCGTGCCAAGGGCATTCAGACCATCGGGCTGGAGGTCGTCCTCGACAAGGGTGAAAACATCATCCGCATGTGTGGCACCCGCACTTGGATGCCCGACCTGGACTGCTTCACGCTCACCCCACTACGCCGGTAGTACCTGGATATACCGAGCCCAAAAAGGAGTTGGCCCGACAGAAAATGATTCTGTCGGGCCAACTTCCTTTGTCCGAGTCACAGTCTCGGATCTAGTCCTGTGTGAGGAGCATCACTCCTTGGCGCGGCTCACATATACGCCATCACGCGTATCTATGACGATGCTCTCGCCTTGCTCGATGAAGAGGGGCACCTGTACCTCTGCACCGGTCTCCAGAGTGGCGTTCTTTTGAGCATTGGTGGCAGTATTGCCTTTCACTCCCGGCTCAGTGTAGGTCACGACTAGAGTAACGTGTGCCGGCAGCTCGCAAGTGAGGACCTCCTCGGTACCGGCGTGGACCATTGCCTCGACCATATCCCCCTCTTTGAGGAACTGTACACCGGCGATGGAGACTTCCGGTATAGTGATCTGGTCAAAAGTCTCCGGGTGCATGAAGACCAACCCCATCTCCTCTTTGTAGAGAAACTGATAGGGGCGACGCTCAATGCGGACCTCCTCCACCTTTACGCCGGAGCTCCAGGTCTTGTCGAGGACACGTCCGGTGCTGATGTTGCGGAGCTTGGTGCGTACAAAGGCAGGGCCTTTCCCCGGCTTGACGTGTAGAAACTCCACGATCTCGTAGTAGGTGCCGTCGATGTCGAGGCACATGCCGTTCTTAAAATCTGCTGTCGTTGCCATAGTTGTATTGTCTTATCTTATTTTCTGTGTTGTTTTCCTTTACTCTTCGTCGCCGTGCTCCATGAGGTAGGCCTTGATGAATGGATCTATATTGCCGTCCATCACTCCTTGGACATCTGAGGTCTGGTAGTTGGTGCGATGGTCCTTGACCCGTCGGTCATCAAAGACGTAGCTACGGATCTGGGAACCCCACTCGATCTTTTTCTTGGTGCCTTCGATTGCCTCTTGTGCTTTTCGTCTACGGGCTAACTCCCTGTCGTATAGCTCACTTCGGAGGAGCCGCATGGCATTTTCGCGGTTGGTCTGCTGCTTGCGGGACTCTGTGTTTTCCACAAGGATCTCCTCCTCTTCGCCGGTGTCTGGGTCTACAAATTGGTAGCGCAGCCGTACGCCGGTCTCCACTTTGTTGACATTTTGTCCTCCTGCACCTCCGGATCGGAAGGTATCCCACGACACGCGTGCGGGGTCGACTTCGATCTGGATCGTGTCGTCCACCAGAGGCACCACAAAGACAGAGGCAAAGGAGGTCATCCGCTTGCCTTGAGCATTGTAGGGCGAGACACGGACAAGGCGGTGTACCCCGTTTTCGCTCTTGAGAAAACCGTAGGCCATCTCACCTTCCACCTGCAGGGTTGCTGTCTTGATCCCCGCATCATCTCCGTCCTGCCAGTTGGTGATAGTGACTGTATAGCCCTGCTTTTCGCACCACCTCTGGTACATACGAGCGAGCATAGAGGCCCAGTCTTGGCTCTCGGTACCACCGGCTCCGGAGTTGATCTTGAGTACGGCGCCTAGGCGATCCTCCTCGGCTCGGAGCATGTTGCGCAGCTCCATGTCCTCCAGCTTCTCAATCGCCTGAGCGTAGAGCTTGTCCACCTCCTCTTCGGTGATGAGTCCTTCTTTGAGAAAGTCGAGCGACAGTGCTACCTCTTCGGATAGGCTGTCCACCTCCTCATAGCCGTTGATCCAGGACTTGAGCCCACGGACCACTTGCATCTGCTCCTCGGCCTTCTTGGGGTCGTCCCAGAAGTGCGGGTCTTGTGTTCTTAGTTCTTCTTCCTCGAGTTGTATCTTCTTCGAGTCGACGTCAAAGATACCTCCTCAGCGCATCGCGGCGCTCCAACAGTTCACTAAGTTGGTCTGATGTTATCATCGGAATGACTTCTTTTGATAGGGTGAATAATACAGTTGCTTGTCACCCTCCCCAGCTTCGCAAAATTACCAAAAAAATGGCGAACCTCTGACGCATCAACACGCTTACCCCATGTACTAGAGCGACAAGCTCCACCGAAAAGCGGACTTTGTCAGTAGGTTTGGGTAAATTTGAAGTTTGAATAGGCAAATTTTAGTTAACCAAACAAGTACACCAACAAAAAGCGATGAAACAAAAACATTATGTCCCGGCGCTACTCTCACTGGTAGCAACACTGGCACTGGCCCTAACCGGCTGTCAAAGAGACGAAGTCAGCGATCTGCAACGAAGCATCGACGACCTCAAAAAATCACAAGAGGCGCAAGGCGAGCTCATTCAGGCTCTCCAAGTCGTGCAGGAGCTCAAAGAAAACGACACCAAGGCTTGGAACATCCAAAAATCCCAAAAAGGACTGCCCGTGACAGTGGCTACGCTGACCGATGGCAGGCTCCTTGCTGTGTCCGAGGGCGGTCTCACCCTCTTTGAAAAGAGCGAAGACGGCAAGGTCCTCATCAATAATGAGAAGACCGACAGAGAGTGGACCACCCCTATGACCATCGAGATCTGCCCCAAGGGGGTATGGCTCATCAATGGTGAAAGTACACGCCACGCTATCCCCACCCTTGCCAAAAAGCAAAAGCCATACACCATTCAGGCAAAAGGCACCGGCTACCTCATCACTCTGGCCAATGGCAAAACCTATACGCTGGCAAAGAGTGTTGGCCTCTTTTACCTAGCCGAAGGGTCGTTCGGCAAGGGTAATGGTGAGCTGGAGTTCTTCTCTCTGGATGCTAATACCGAAAAGTACAGCCCCGTTGATGGGCTCCGTTGGCAAAAGTTCGGCGAGACCCCCAACGCATTCATCCCCTATGGCTCAAAAATCTATGTCGCTGTATCCGGGAAACAGGGTGCCAAGAATGGCTCGGTGCGTGTGCTCGACCGCACAGGCAGGCTCCTAAAGGAGATCAAGCTGGCCGCAGATGGCGGTGATCTGATGCCCAGGCAGCTTGTGGCGCACGAGGGCAAGGTGTACGTATCGGCCTACCTGGATCCGGCGGACAAGGACTACTCTTTCGTGGCACGTCTCGATACCATAGAGTACAAGCCCGAGTACGCCAAGATCACCGGCAAGCACAGCGAAGGACTTACCACCGAGGGCAATGAACTATTCATATGTCAGTCCGGCCAAGGCAGGGACAACAAGATCGCCGTCGTAGATCTCGCCACCTTCAAGGAAAAAGAGGTCATCACTGTCGGCTACAACCCCTGCTCCATCGTGGGTGATGGCAAGGGCAACCTCTACTTCGGCACCAAAGATGTCTACGACACGACCACTTGGACAGTCTCCACACCATCCGACCTGCACAAGATGACCGCCGCAGATCGGAAGGTCGTCAAGACCTACAACATCCGCACCGGATCACTGGCGATCCACAACGGCATACTCTACATCACCAATATCTCCAGTTGGACCACCGGAGCCTGCGAGATCAAGAAGCTGAACACCACCGACGACACTGTGAGCGACTTTTCCAAAAAGCTCCCGCATGCCATGTTTGCAAGTAAAGTTGCCGCCTTCGACGATGAACGTGGAGAGCTCTATATCACCCAGAGCTTGGGTAGCACAATCTTTAGATTCAAGTACGATGGCACACTCGTGGAGAAGCTCCGCGCAAAGCAGCAAAACGGTGCCGGTGTCCTGCTGATCAAGTAACCGGCAATGCTCGAGGGGATCTGCTCCGTGCGACACTCCATGTGAGCAAGGCCGAGACTTGATCCCGTACCAAATGAAGCGGAGGGTGCGCCAATATTTTGGCGCACCCTCCGCTCCTATTTGTGATGCTCCTCTCCCCATAACCAACAAGAGTCACACTCACGTGCGACTCTTGTTGATTTTTCCACAAAAATATTAGATTGATAGGTAAGAAAGATTGATTAGGTTTTGCTTTTTCAACAACTCAAAGATCCTATATTTTCCAAGACGAACAAAGAAAAAAGGAATGTTTTTCAACACTCCTTTTTTGTTTTGTTTTTTAATATCCACGAAGATTTTGGGGGTATAAAGAAAATTTATTTCATCACCCCTGTGTCAAAGCCTCGTGTATTTTTGTTTCGATCTCTGCGCACAGATCGGGATTCTCCTCGAGGGTGGCCTTGGCGTTGTCCTTGCCTTGCCCAAGGCGGGTGTCTCCGTAGTAGTACCACGACCCGGACTTGCGGATAATCTCCAGATTCTCACCGGCATCGATGATCTCGCCCAGCTTCTGAATCCCCTTGCCGTAGAGGATCTCAAACTCAGCTGTGCGGAATGGCGGTGCGACCTTGTTTTTGGCCACCTTTACTTTTGCCAGGTAGCCGATCTGCTCCGATTCATTGTCCTTGATGTGCTGGCCGCGACGGATATCGAGGCGGATCGTGGAGTAGTACTTCAGAGCATTGCCGCCGGTGGTTGTCTCCGGACTGCCATAGACGACACCGATCTTCTCGCGCAGCTGGTTGATGAAGATACAGGTGGTACGCGTCTTGCTGATGATCGATGCCAGCTTGCGTAGTGCCTGGCTCATCAGTCGTGCCTGTAGTCCGATCTTGTTTTCTCCCATCTCGCCGTCGATTTCGCTTCGGGGGGTCAGGGCCGCCACGGAGTCGATCACGACTAGGTCCACCGCAGAGGAGCGTATGAGATCCTCGGCGATATCCAGGGCCTGCTCACCATTGTCCGGCTGAGAGATCCACAGCTTGGTGAGGTCCACGCCCAGTGCCTCGGCATAAAAGCGGTCAAAGGCATGCTCTGCGTCAATGATTGCCGCCAAGCCACCCAGCTTTTGGGCCTCTGCTATAGCGTGGATCGCGAGCGTCGTCTTACCGGACGACTCCGGACCGTAGATCTCCACGATACGTCCGCGCGGATACCCACCGACACCCAGAGCCATATCCAGGGTCATGGAGCCCGTGGGGATCACCTCCACGTCCTCCACACTGTTGTCAGCCATATTCATGATCGCACCTTTCCCAAAAGTCTTCTCGATCTTGCCCATGGCTGCCTTCAGTGCCTTCATCTTCTCGGCATTGGGGTCCGCTTCCTTGATCTGCTTCTTATTATCCTTAGTATCCTTATTGTCTTTCGGCTCCGAGGCCGTTTCCTTTGTTTCTTCTGCCATTGTCATTTGTCTTCTTTTTGAATGATCTTCACTAGTTGCTCGCCATGGCTCATCGTCTTCAGCTCACGGCCACTGATGACTCGCTGTACGACTCCCTCCTCATCGATCAAGAAGGTCGTCCGCACCGTACCCATATAGGTGCGGCCAAACATCTTCTTCTCGCCCAAAACGCCAAAGGCCTCTAGTAGCACCTGATCCTCATCGGCAATCAGGGGAAAGGGTAGCCGATGCTTGTCCCGAAAGCCCCGGTGACTCTTGGCCGAATCCTTGCTCACTCCGAGGACCACATAGCCCAGGTCACGTAGCTCCTGCCAGTGGTCTCGCAGACTGCATGCCTCGCCGGTACAGCCGGGGGTGTTGTCTTTGGGGTAAAAGTAGAGGATCACCTTTGAGCCCTTGAGCCCCTCTCGAGTAATCACCTGCCCGTCCTGATCCGTGCCGAGCACCTCGGGTATCCTGTCTCCCACTTTCATAGCTCCAGGTCAATGTCGTGGAGTTCCTCAAAGGGCAGGCCCTGCTTGGATAGCTCGGCCAGGAAAGGATCCGGGTCAAACTCCTCCACATTAAACACACCCTTGCCACTCCACAGTCCCTTGAAAAACATCAGTGCGCCCGTAGTCGCAGGCACACCGGTCGTGTAGCTGACCCCCTGTGCCCCTGTCTCGCGAAACGCCGCCTCATGCGAGCAGTTGTTGTAGATATAGTACGTATGCTCACGACCATCTTTCATCCCACGTATGCGGCATCCGATAGAGGTCTGGCCCGTATAGTTCTCACCCAGCTCCTTGGGGTCGGGTAGCACGGCTTTCAAAAACTGAATCGGCACAATCTCATGTCCCTCATAGTTGATCGGCGTGATGCTGGCCATCCCTATGTTTTGGATCACACGCAGGTGGGTCAGGTACTCCTCGCCAAAGGTCATCCAAAAGCGGGCACGGCGGAGCGTCGGGAAGTTTTTCACCAAGCTCTCCAGCTCCTCATGGTACATCAGGTAGCTCTCCCGTGGGCCGACACGAGGGTAGGTCAGTGGCTTGTGCACCGACAGAGGGTCGGTCCTGTGCCAAGCCCCATCCTCGTAGTAGCGTCCCTCCTGTGTGATTTCGCGGATATTGATCTCGGGGTTGAAGTTCGTCGCAAAGGCCTTGTGGTGGTCACCGGCATTGCAGTCCACGATATCCAGGTGTGTGATTTCGTCGAAATAATGCTTGGCCGCATAGGCGGTGAAAACACTCGTCACACCGGGGTCAAAACCACAGCCCAGGATGGCCGTCAGTCCAGCCTCCCTAAAACGGTCCTGATACGCCCACTGCCAGCTGTACTCGTACTTCGCCTCATCCAGTGGCTCGTAGTTGGCTGTATCCAGATAGTTGACCCCACACTCCAGGCAGGCATCCATGATGGTCAGGTCCTGATACGGAAGTGCCACATTGATGACCAGCTCAGGCTTCACTTCGTTGAAAAGCGCCACCAGCTCTCGCACATTGTCCGCATCGACTTGTGCTGTCCGGATCGGAGCATCCTGGATACGCGACGCTATGGCGTCACACTTACTTTTCGTACGACTGGCAAGCGTTATGTCCGTAAAGACCCCATGGTTCATCGCCACCTTTTTGGCCACAACCGTCCCGACACCGCCGGCACCAATGATCAGTACACGTCCTTTCATCTTGATATCAAAAAAAACTTCTAGGTGATCACCCCTCAATGCTGAGGGGAATAAAATACTCTCCGAGACCTTTTCCCAATAAAAACGGTCCGGAAAAAATGGTTATTTCTCCCGGAGGTACCCGCATGTATGATGCCAAAAGCGAGGCTGAGAGTGAGGTACACTCGGGTGAGTGACCGACCCCCGACCCCGAAGACAACACTGCGGATATGGGGGCATCGCCCCCAAGAGGTCTCTCTCTCAAAGGTACTTATTTTACGCCACTTATCCCAAGTCCGCACCTCTCCCCGATTCTGCCGACTGTGGTGGAGACAAAATGAAGCGGGAGCAGAGAGGGTGAGAAAGAGCCCGAAAGCTCTCCCGGTCTCGTCGAAGATTGGTGCCTCGGTCTGGACAAATGAATCCAATGCTCAGGGGGAAAAGTCATCCCTCTGTACTTACAAACTATTTTCTCCGGCTGAAAAAGTAGAAATCACTGTGTGATTTCAATAAATCACTTAGTGATTTCTTCAGGTCACAGTGTGATTTGAATAAATCACACTGTGATTTTATCTTTTTCATGGGAGATGAGTTTCTTTTTCTCCGACCTTGTCGACTTTTTCTCCGAGAAAAAGGACTTTTCTCCCTCGCAACGACGGCCCAATGTTCTCTATTTGCGTGGTGTGTTTTCCCTGTGTGGGGTATGAAAAAGGAGGGGGCGTATCTGCGGATACGCCCCCTCCTCGGGGTTGTGTGAGTCACCGTCCTTGGCGCTCGCTCCCGTGGCGTGTCTGTGGCTCGGGAGAGAGGTCGGGGGGAAAAAAGTGGTGAGTTTACTTCTTCTTGGCTAGGCTTGCAGCCTTGACTTCAAAGTCTTTGTTGGAGTCATTGGTGTCCACGATCTTGTTGCCATCGTTTTTGCGTGTGAGCGACAGTCCGGCATACTTGCCCCAGGCGTCGTAGTTTCCTGCGACGTTTACCTTTTCGTCACCGGCATTTTGGTTGACTCCGTTGCTGCTTTGGTCGAGCTTGGCGTTGACGACCCATTGGGCATTGTCCTTGGCGGATATGGAGACGAAGTCGGTGATCCAGTCGTTGGGTAGGAAGAGGGCCCAGCGGTAGTCGGCGTAGGGGTTGTGCTTGGACTTGTAGGGTGTGGGGCGGGTGTACTTGCCTTTTTTGTCGGTCTTTCTGTTTTTGGGGTTGACCGCCATGATCGCATTGAGGAGCTCCTCGTCGGTTGTGCCCAGCCGTACGAGTGCGATGCCGGTGGAGTTGGGGAAGTCAAAGGGATCGAAGTCCTCGGCATCGTAGTCGCCTTGGATAAAGGCGGATAGGTCGAAGAATGGGGTGAGGTTGGGGACGGCGGGGTTTTCATCGTTTAGCTCGTAGTCTGCTACGGTGAGGTCGAGGAGTGCGCTAAAGTCGAGCTCTTGCTCTTCCCACTTCTCTGCCCGCTTTTTCTCGGCCTCGGTGGGGTTGATGGCCGCTGTGGCTATGATGCGTGTGTCGCCCGGCTTGAGGGTGTTTTTGCTCTCACCCTTGGGGAAGAGGTAGAGCTTGGAGATGGCCAGTGAGTCGTTGTAGACGGAGGGGGCGACAGCGTCGGAGAAGTCGGGCTTTGCCTCCGGTCTGTAGAGGGAGATGGCGATCCCCATGCCGTCCAGTGAGATGTCTTTTTTGGTGGGGTTGGTGATGCGGATGTACTTGTTGTACCGCTCTTCGCTTCCTTGTTTCCAATTGGCCTTTTTGCCGGCGGCTTTTTCGTTTGCGGTGATTGCGTGGTGGTAGTTGCCGAAGTAGTAGACCTCCTCGATGAGTAGGTCTTTGGCTTCGGTGCGGGAGTTGTCACCGCGCTTGTTGTGGGGGTTGTGTGGGCTGCGGCCGTCTCTCGTACAGCCGATCAGTGCGGCCGAGAGGAGCAGTAGTGCTGTGGTGAGTGTTGTGAATATTTTCTTCATACTAAATAATTATTTTGTTTTGGGTTGTTTACAAAAACCATGAGGCGAAGCCTCCGTTGTTGCCGTGTGTCATGACTTTTTTGACCTCATTGAAGGCTTTTTCGGGGGTGAGTCCGATCTCTCGTGCGAGGTGGACGTAGTAGGGTTCGTTGTAGTCGGCACAGGTGGGGTCGGAGTCGTCCATGTTGGTGTAGACCTTGATGGGGATGTTGAATCGAATGATCTCGGTCCACTGTGGTCCGGGTGCGTAGTATGGGTCGCAGACTTTGGTCGCTTTTCCGAAGGGCTCTTGTGCGTTGTTTTTGGGCATGTCTTTGGCCGTCTTGGTGCCTTTTTGGCACTTCATCACCCGTACCGATAGATAGAACTGTGGCAGGAGGGTGTGGGTGCGGGAGTAGATGGTGCTACCGGTTATGCTGGGTTTGGAGCGCTCGATGGGCCACTCTCCCTCCTTGTAGTCGTTGTAGCCGTTGATGCCTTGGCCGATGCTGTAGTACTTGTCGAGCATGTCGAAACGTAGGTGCCCTTTTAGTCCCACATTGTCTTGGTCGTAGCAGGGGTCGGCTCCGTAGTAGTTGGTCCGAGTGGATGGGGGGAGCAGGCGGAGGTTGAAGAGCTCGGTCGCTCCATCGCCCATGTCTTCCTGTGTCCAGGTGTCGCGATAGGTGTAGGTGAATAGGTTGGGGGTCGCTTGTGCGCGTTCGTCCCTGGTCTTGAACTTGCTGTAGAAGGGCGACACGATTGGTTGCTCCTCTTGGTAGGCTTTTTCGTTGAGCTGGCCGTGGCGGACTGTGCCAAACTTTTGCGGATCGTCCATTCCGTTTCGGAAGCGTACATCGAGTAGGTCGTAGGGTCGGCCGTGACTGTCGAGGTCGCTGATGGTGTAGAAGATCTGGTACTCGTCGGAGTGGCTGTAGATGTTGTCGTTGATCCGATTGCCGTTTTTGTCAAAGAAGTAGAGGCAGAGGCCCCACAGCTTGTTGACTCCCCCGATGATACGTATGTAGTCTCGACCGACCCCGCCTCGCTCACTCTCTTGGTACGAGATGGTGCTCCACTTTAGGACCTCTACGTCGGTACCGCTCGGGCGGTTGTAGGCAAAGGCAAACATCTCTTGTCGCCAAGGGGCTTTGGTGTAGACAAAGTTGCCGTGGAGGAGGTCGCCCCCGTGTGGGTGCCCTTCCTTGAACATCACGAGGCAGGAGGCCCAGTTGTCAAAAGCACCGCCTTTGTCGGGATTGGGGATGTCGGTTGTCACCTTTGGAGGGGTGATGGTGTCTGCGGCTGAGGTGGGCATCTTGTGCTGGATAGCCGGGCTCTCGTCGTAGTCGAAGTCGATCTTGCCGAATAGGAAGGTCTGGCAACTCGATAGGAGGCAGAGGCAGGCGATGACTGCCGAGAGGGTATGTATGGTTGTGTTGCGTTTCATGCCTAGGTCGTTCTGCGATTACATGTTTTTGCTGGGGAAGCGGTTGAAGTACACATCGGGTTTCCAGAGCATCTTGGTGAGGTCTGCTTCGTTGGCGTCGGGGTAGTACCTCTTTATCGATCGGATGCACTGTGCATGGTCACCGTCGGCATCCGCCATCACTCTGAATGGGATGGTGAGCTGTGAGTCAAAGGCACCGAGGCCGGACTCGAGCTCGTTGTAGTCGTACTTGACTTTGGCACCGGAGCCTTCTCCGTCATCGTACTTTGCCCCGAGGCCACCTCGGCCTATCTTGGTGTTTTTGATGTGAAAGATGCCTACGTGCATCTGAAAGTGTACATCCGATTGCCTGAACTGCAGCATCCCCTTGAAGCCTAGTCGCTCCAGCTGATCGCCCCCAAGGTTGCGATGCATGCGGAGGCGTATGGCGTAGGGTGCGTGGTATCCGTTGATCACAAAGCCACGGTTGTCGCCCAGGTCATCAAAGTCCACCTCCTCGCCAAGCATCTTGTCGAGCGGATCCGTGTCTCGGTACTCGTAGGTGAATAGATCGGGGACGAGGGCATTGAGTTCGTCTGCCGGCAGTGGCTCCGAGAGCTGATAGCGCTGTCCGTCCGAGTCGGTGTAGTCGTTGGTGTTGTTGGTCTCTTCGGCCTTCATGGCAAGTGCCTGATTGTACTTGAGGCTATTGGGCGTATGGGGTAGTAGCGGTGTGTAGATCACGCTTCCCGAGGTGCTTTCGGCCTTGACAAAGGAGCCATCGGGCTTGAGCAAAAAGGTGTACTTGTCGATATACAAGCTGTCGGGGGTCAGCGGATATACGAGTGGGTATTTCCCGGTGACCTTGCCATCGGCACCCTTGTAGCCCTGGGAGGCATTGCCTATCGTGAAGAAGTGCTGGTGCTGGTATAGGGTGGCCTCTGGTGAGGTCTTGCACAGCTCCCTCTGTGTGGACTTGGAGGTCGCTTGGTCGCTGATTTGGGCAAACTGGTGGTTGATGTTGTTGCCGTTGATGTCAAAGTAGTTGAGCTCCAGTCCGTAGTAAAACTCATCGGACTTGATCACATCAAAGGCCTTGCGATCGGACGTGATCACCATATTGCGGTTTTCGTCCATGCCAATCGTGATCTCCTGATAGGTGGGGATCGGTGTGGCGAAGTGCGCAATGTCGTAGGCGGTGTAGATGTCGTCGTTGTTTTCCAGCCTCTGATCGCTCTTGCGCGCCAAGCGTAGGATCGCCTGCACCCCATAGACGTTGTCGTGTCCGACGATGACCCTCTCGATCGAGGATGGCGGGGCTTTTACGACCCGCTTGAGCAAATCATCCATCTTGTCATTGGCACACGCTGTCAGGAGGAGTACCAAGGTGGCTATTACGAATTGACTGTATCTATAGATCTTTTTCATGTCACTCAAAACTTAATGATCGTCCGCAACGAGACATTGGCGCCCTTACCGTGCGCATAGTACCTAAATCGGTCGGTGTACTCCTTGTACATGGTGTTGAGGATGTTGTCACCGATGAGTAGGATCTTCACCTCTCGGGACTTAGGGAGGTTCCACGTAAACTCCGCCGTGGCATTCATCAGCGCATACGCAGGTGGTGTCTCGCTCACCAAGTCCTTCTCCGGGTTGAAGTGCTTTTGCTTGGTCACAAAGATACCGGATACGGATACCTGGGAGCTGTACTCTTTGTTTCGCCCCATGGCCCACTCGTAGCTCGCCGACAGCCCGTACCTATCGGAGGGCATGAAGGGGAGGTACTCCTTTTGGGTCAGGTTGCGAGCATAGATCCATTCACCCCTGGCCGATAAGCTCACCCCTGTATAGGGCGACACCGTGGCCATCAGGTCGCCACCCAGTAGTCGGGCATCGTCCTGACCGTAGACAAACTTGGGGTACTTCCCCGTCGGGTGGTTGTGAAAGCGATCCAGACCTTTCCCGATACTGTCGTAGATATAGTTTTTGACATGCTGATAAAAACCACTGGGCTCCACCGACAGCCAGCTGTTGCGCCATCTGGCACCGAGGACCGCCTTGTAGCCATTTTCGCTCACCAGGTTGCGGTTGCCCTCCACCCAGTAGGTGCCGTGGTGCAGCCCGATAGAGTAGAGCTCGTTGATATCCGGTGGACGCCAAGACCAGCCGATATTGGCTCGCGCATCCAGGTTGTCACTAAACTGATAGTGACCGGCAAAGCTCATCGTGTAGTTGCTAAAGACCTTCCAGTCCGTATAGTACTTGGGGCTGCCTCCGATATTGGTGTACCCGTCGACATCCATGGCCCTAAAGTCGTACCTCAGTCCGGCCGACAGCTGCAGTTTGTCGATCTTGGCCGAGTGGATCAGGTAGCCACCCATCGTGAGTGCCGCATAGTTGGGGATAAAAGCCGGCTGCATCGTGCCGGGGTAGTTGTAGTTGTACTGATAGGTGCCCGACAGCCCTACCTCCGACTTCATGTCCCAGAGTCCCCACAGGGCATTCCAGTTGGCATCGGTACGGTACGTGGAGAGCAAAAGATCCTGCACCGGATACCAGCTCATGTTGTGCGTCTTGCGGTTTTCAAACTCCCACCTCAGGTTGTCCTGGTACGAGGCAATCACCGACAGACTATGCCGATCATTGATCTGCCACTTCACATCGCCCTTGAGCATGAAGTGCTGAGTCTGCTGAAAAGGAGGCTCCACCTCGTATCTAAATGGCGACAATGTGGAGGGATCCGGACGCCCCGCGCGGAATCGATCCAGTAGCTGATTGATGTCCGAGATTTTGCTCCCAAAGTAGATACCGCTCCTAGAGTAGTACAAGCTACTGTAGATCGTGGCCGTAAGGTTGTGCCACTTCACCCCGCCGAGTCCGGAGAAGCTGATGTTGTTGTAGCCGGTGTTGTTGAGGATATACTCCGGCGTGCTGTAGTCACCGGCCCTCTGGTACATGCCGTGCAAGCGCAGGCCAAAGGCCTTGTATCCCATCTCTATTGATCCGGCACCACTGTACCCCCTCGAGTTGGAGTCGAGCCCTAGGTTGACCCGCCCATTCACCTTGAAGCGGTCGTTCCCAAAAGGCAACTCAGCCTCATTGAACAACACCACACCCCCCATGGCACCATACCCGTACTTGATCGACTCGGCCCCCTTTACCACCTCCACGACACTTGCGCCCGTGTGGTCTATCTCCGGAGCGTGATCCGACCCCCAGCTCTGACTCTCCAGGCGCACACCGTTATTCATCAGGAGGATACGACTGCTGTGCATCCCCTGTATCACCGGCTTGGCAATCGTGCCCCCCGAGCTGATACTGCTCACTCCCGGCACCGACTCCAACATCTTGGCCAAGGAGAGCGAACTACTCTTCTCCAAAGTCTCCGTACTGATCTTGATCGCCTGTTGCAGCGATGACGTGTGGCGTCGCTGACTGATCACCAGCACCTCATCCATTAGCTCCGAGTCCTCCGACATCTCCACGACCACCTTGTTGCCGGCCCCAAAGGTGATCCACTTACTCACCGGACGATACCCCACAAAGGAGATATACACACGGGTCTTCGTCACCGGCTTGATAAAAGCCAGCTGGCAGTCACCATCCATGCCGGTCAGCACCGGTGTCTTGATATCATCCGACTTGACGATGGCACTTATGATCGGCTCCTTGGTCACCGCATCCACCACCACCAGAGTGACCTTTGACTTGGGCGTGGTAGGACCGTCTGTGACCACATGACCGCTCAGGTCAGAGGCGGCGTACGCACTCCAACCACTCAGGCAGGGCAAAAAAGAAACAAGAAACAATAAAAAGCTAAATACCTTCTTCATCCACATAACTCCATTGCTACAGGAGTGTTTTATTTAACTATCTGAATTCGTGGCGCAAGGTTAACATCTATTATCCAAGAAGACATCACTATAAGTAGGTAATTTTGCCCCAATTTTGCCCCTTTCCCCTCCTCGCCACTCTTTCAAAAACGGAAAGTAATAGGTACCTTTGCCTGCTCGCATCGAATGGAGGGGTGACAGAGTGGCCGATTGTGGCGGTCTCGAAAACCGTTGGAGCCTTCGTGCTCCCGGGGGTTCGAATCCCTCCCCCTCCGCAAGTAGGGGTGTAAATCACGTGATACGTTGATTTACACCCCTTTTCTATCCCCCCCCCCCAAAAAAAAAAA
>CAMYAB010000010.1 GCA_947253625.1 uncultured Porphyromonadaceae bacterium
GGACCCCAAGCCCCGCAACAAAAACACGACCCCGCCAGGGGTCGCAAAGCAGATCGACAAATGGGGCAAAAAAACTCCTCGCTCGGGGGCTTTGATACTCAATTACATACAATGGCCCTCGAGTTTCACGGATAGAAGCGAACCTTTTCACGGATAGAAGCAAAAGGTTTCACGGATAGAAGAAATCCCTTGGACGGATAGAAGAACTATCGATCCTCCGTAGTGCGGGTACAAAAAAAAGCGGGCGTGCCACTGAGTGACACACCCGCTACGAATACCCTGGGTGACCGAAGGGGCTCGAACCCTCGACCCTTGGAACCACAATCCAATGCTCTGCCAACTGAGCTACGGTCACCATCATGACCCCTTTTTGGGGGTTTGCTCCGCAAAGTTACCAATTTATTTGGTTCTGACAAGGATTTTGGGGGATAACTTCGTTTTTTGGAAAAACAGAGGAGCGTGTGTGGCGGAGAAAAAGATGCCGCCACACACGCTCCGGATATTCACCCTCGGGGGTCAGTTTTTACCAAGTTGGGATCTCGAGAGTTGCCGGCTTTAGTCCCGGTGCCGAAGCAGTCAGGGTGATCGTCCCGGGTGTGCCGGTGGGTGCGACTATCGCAGTCATTTGTCCGCTGAATGCGGGCATGGTCCGGCTCTGGAAGGGGACGATACATGAGGCGTCACCATTGGCACAGGCGACGTATCTGCCATTGCCTTGGACGCTGAATGTGATGTCGGGGGTGGCGGTGGCGCATAGGTTTCCGTCACGATCGATGACCTGTACACGCACGTAGACGAGGTGCTCGATGTCGTAGGCGGGTATGGTCTCGCTCGGCTCCTCGAGTGTGAGTCGGATGGTGTAGGGGTCGGATGAGGTGCGGATGACTTTTTCGGCTTGCATGGTGCCGTTTTGGTCATAGGCCACCACTCTCAGCTCGCCCGGCTCGTACTTGGTATCCATCCACATGAGTCGGTACCTTGGCTGTCGGGATAGGTCTTGGTCGGAGGTATTGTCCACGTTGAGGGATAGGTCTTTGGTCCTTCGGCCCTGGCTTTTGCCATTGATGAACAGCTCAGCCGTGGGGTAGGATGTGTAGACGAATACGGGGGTCACCTCGCCCACTCTGTTGGGCCAATCCCAGTGGGGTAGGATGTGTAGGGTGTTTGCCTCTTTGTTCCAGTGCGAGCGGTAGAGGTAAAAGCGGTCCTTGGGTATTCCGGCGAGATCGACAGCTCCAAAGAGTGAGGTGTGTGAGGGCCAATTGGTGTAGTATGGCGTGGGCTCACCTATGTAGTCGATGCCGGTCCAGATGAATTCGCCGATGTTGTAGTGAAAGTCCTCGTGCCTCATGTAGTCATCCTCGGGGAGGTTGCTCCAGGAGCAGTGCTCGACGTCGTAGCCACTGGCTTGGTGGTCGTCGTACAGGGCCATGGACCTGCGTTGGACCGGAAACTTGTAGACCCCTCTGGAGGAGAGAGTGGAGGTGGTCTCCGCTCCTAGAATGAGCTGCTGTGGTAGCTTGGCATAGGCTTCGGGGTAGTGCCATGGGCGGTAGTTGAATCCGGCGATGTCCATGATGGCGGCGAAGCTATTGGCAGTGACGGGTCGTGGGTTGTCCATTCCCTGCGTGACGGGCCTGGTGGGGTCCTCACGGTGTACGATATTTTGGAGGAAGTAGGCTACTTTGTTGCCCCCCTCGGCGGCTTGCTCGTAGACTTCGTTGCCGATGCACCACATGACGATGGATGGAGCGTTGCGGTAGTGGCGCACGAGGTTGACCAAGTCACGCTCTGCCCAGTCGTCGAAGAGGTGGTTGTAGCCGTTTTTGACCTTGGGGATCTTCCACTCGTCGAAACTTTCGGCCATGAGGAGCATGCCCATCTCGTCGGCCAGCTGTACGAGCTCGGGTGCCGGCATGTTGTGTGCGGTGCGGATGGCGTTGGCCCCCATGTCCTGCATCTGCTTGATCTGGCGGCGTAGGGCTACTTTGTTGACCGCAGCACCAAGGGGTCCGAGGTCGTGGTGTAGGCAGACGCCCTTGAAGATCACGGGCTTGCCGTTGAGGAAAAAGCCTTGGTCGGGGCGTAGCTCTATGGTGCGCACTCCGAATGTGGTGCTGTAGGCGTCGATGAGTCGCCCGTCGTAGAAGAGTTCGCTGTGTGCGGTGTAGAGGTTGGGCTGCTTGATGTCCCAGAGGTGTGGTGTGGGGATCCTGAGGTTTTGCTCGAGGGTGTGGTCGAAGATCCGGTCACCGGATATCTCTTGGGTGGCTACGGGCGTGCCCTCATACAGTAGTGTGGTGCGCAGCGTGAGTGGCTGTGGGTCTATGGGTGTGTGCTTGATCCGGGTGCGCACCTTGACCTGTGCGTACTCCTCGGTGACGTATGGGGTGGTGATGTAGGTGCCCCAGTCGTCGATGCGGGTGCGTGAGGGTGACACCATGAGGTAGACGTTGCGGTAGAGGCCGGCACCGGGGTACCAGCGTGAGAAGTCGGTGGGGTTTTCGAGCCGGATGGCGATGACCTGCCGAGTGGTGGTGGGGTCGAGGTAGGGGGTGATGTCGATGTGGTAGGAGTTGTAGCCATAGGGCCATCCTCCGGCATCGTGCCCATTGATGTAGACTTGGGAGTGGCTCATGGCACCATCGATGTAGAGGGTGAGGTCTCCCAGGTCTTGGAGGGGTTGTCGGAGGTCAAAGGTGTAGCGGTACCAGCCTACCCCCACAAAGGGCAGCCCACCCGTGCGTCCGGCATGCTCAAGTGCCTCTTTTTGTCCATCCTGGGTGATGGCCACGGTTTGTCGGTCGTTTTGGGGCGAAAAGGGGCCGTAGATCGCCCAGTCGTGGGGGACGGTGACCCTCTGCCACCCGGTGTCGTCGTAGTCGGGGCGGACAAAGTCCGAGCTGTCCTCTCGGGTGAATCGCCACCCATCGGTGAGGCGTAGCACCTCACGGGGTGCCACTATATTTTCCAGGAAGGACTGTGCCCAGATCGATGGAGTGGCGAGCAGTGTCACCAGCAGGGCGGTAAAGATCTTTCTCTTCATGCTGTTGTATATTAGGTTAGTTGGTGATTGTGTACTTGGTCGACGAGCAGGCGTACCATCTCCGGATCAGTGGATTGGTCGATGCCATGCCCTAGATTGAATATATGCGGTGTGGTGGGTGGCACGCTCTCGAGGAGGTCAGCCGTGGTGCGTCGGAGCTGCTCGGGCGTGCCGAGTAGTGCGGCGGGATCCAGGTTGCCCTGCAGGACCACTCCATCGGGGAGGTGGTGTGCCACCTCACTGATGGGGTGTCGCCAGTCGATGCCGATGGCCGTGGCTCCGGCCTCGTGGAGTAGTCGGTACCAGTGGAGTGTGGCGTTGCGGGTAAAGACAATGATCGGTGTCTCCGCCGTGGAGGGTTGCTTGCGCAGTGCCGATAGGATACGACGGGTGTAGGCGAGGTCGTAGGTCTCGTAGTCCGGTGTGCTGAGCAACCCACCCCATGAGTCGAATATCTGGAGCACCGCCACCCCGGCCTCGACCTGCATGGTGAGGTAGTCGATGATCAGCGATGTGAGCAGCTCGAGCAAGGCGTGTAGGAGCCCCGGCTCGGAGTAGAGGAGGCGTCGTGTCCGGACAAAACCCTTGGCGGCTCCGCCATCCACCATGTAGCAGGCGAGCGTGAAAGGACTGCCGGAGAAGCCAATGATGGGGAAGGTGTCGTTGGCAACCAATCGGATGGTGTCGGCGACGTAGTGCAGTGCTTGGCGTATATCCACAGGGGTGAGTGCCAGTCGGCCGTGGGCAAAGACCTCCGGTCGACGGAAGTGTGGTCCCTTCCCGGCCTCAAAGGTGAGCTGCATCCCGAGTGCATCGGGTATGGTGAGGATGTCCGAGAAGAGGATGGCGGCATCCATCCCAAAGCGTCGCACGGGCTGCAGAGTGGCCTCTGCGGCCAACTCGGGTGTCTGTGCGAGGGTCAAGAAGGAGCCGGCTTGCTCGCGCAACTTGCGGTACTCGGGTAGGTACCTCCCGGCTTGTCTCATGAGCCAGACGGGGGTGTGCGTCGGGCGTTTTTGGGCGAGGGTATCGAGTAGGCTGTTGTTTTGGTAGGTTTTCATAGGCTGTCCGAGGGGGGTAGGTGCTTGTGTCATCGCCTAGTAGCGAAAGAGGGATCCGCCCAAAAACTCTCGCAACAACGAGGTTCCCGGCATGGCATCCGGCTCGATAGGCTCAAATAGTCGCAAGACCCTGAGCATCCGCTCCGCTGTCCGAAAGGCAGGGCTCACCTCCGGCACCCGCAGGAGCGCCTGCTCGGCTTGGGGGCGCAGTGCCGCCAGCTCGTACATCATGGCGGTATTGAACACTCGGTCGGCATGCTCTTGGTAGGGAAAGATCCACTTTTCCTCACCCTGCCGTACGTGCTCCCACTGTAGGATCGTCTGCTCAGCGGATATCCCTCTGTACTTTAGGTCACGGACCATGCGACGCATCATCCGATTGTCGCTTGTGCTGAGCCAATTGTGCCGGTCGATGGAGAGGGTGGTCAGTGCGGAGGCATAGAGCTTGTACACCTCCTTGTCTCCTATCCCGGGCAGGAGGTCGGGGTTGAGGCCGTGGATGCCCTCGAGGATCAAGATGTCGTTTTCGGCCAAGCGGAGTCGATTGGCGGGGTCCATCACTCGCTTGCCGGTGGGGAAGTGGTACTTGGGCATCTGCACCTCCTCTCCTCGGATCAGGCTCCGTACGACCCGACCGAGGTACTCCAGATCCAGCGCATGGAGGCTCTCGTAGTCGGGGTGTCCGTTTTCGTCGAGTGGGGTGTCCGCTCGGTTGACATAAAAATCATCCAGAGAGAGGGCCTGTGGCACCAAAAGATTGGTGATCAGCTGGGTCATGAGACGCTTGGCGGTGGTGGTTTTGCCACTGGAGGAGGGCCCGGCGATCATCACCACTCTGAGGCCGTTGTTTCGGTGACGCTCCGTGATCTCGGAGGCGATCTCGCTGATGGTCTTTTCTTGCATAGCCTCAGCGACGGTGATCAGATGTGCCGACTTGCCCTCCCGTATCCGGGCATTGAGTGGTGCGACATCCTCCACACCGAGGAGGTGGATAAGCCGGAGGTGCTTTTGGAACACCTCAAAGACCTTTGGCTGCTCGATCCTGGGGTAGAGCCGTGTGGTGTCGGTACGGTCGGGCACTCGTAGCAAAAAGCCATCCATATACCGCTCCAGCCCAAACACACTCAGCATGCCGGTGCGTGGTAGCACAGGGCCGAGGATGAGGTCTCGGTAACCGTCCAGCTCGGTGACGGTGACGTAGCATCGGCCACGGCTCCGGATCAGCTCGGCAGTGCGCTCTCGCCCCTTGTCGCCAAAGTACTTGAGGGCCTCCTGCATCGTGATCCGATGTCGTCGGATGCAGAGGTCCTCATCGATGAGCCGGGCCATGCGCTCACGCAGGGCGGTGATCCTCTGCTCGTCCGGTGAGGGGAGGTCGGGCATCACCCCGTAGTAGCCCATGGATATGGCATGCTCCACCTGTATCGGTGGGTAGCCCAGCTCCTCCGCCGCCTTGCAGAGGAGGAGGACCAGCGTGCGTGCATAGGTGCGCGCTCCACTATTGTCTCGGTAGTCCAAAAAGGCCACCGTGCTACTCCGATAGATCGGGCTGGAGAGAGAGGACTCGTGGTTGTTGATCAGAGCAAGCATCGGGGTGGTGGTGCCGTGCTTTTGCTTTAGGCGGGAGTGGATCTCGAGTGGGGTGACGCCCGGCTCACACTCCATATTGGTACCTAGGTCAGGCAGGTGGATGGTCAGGGTTGATTGGCTCATGATATGGGTATGGGCTTGGTGTTATTGTATAGTTTGCCCAATCACAAACTTAATCAATTGCCGATCGATACCCAAAGTCCGAGCCGCAAAGAGGCTCATTTTTGGCCAAATCCCCAGGAAGAGGTGTGGGGGGGGGCGGGGTTTGCAGGCCGTTTTTGGGGAAAGTCCGACACGGGGATGGGTCTCAATGTTTTCATGTATATTTGTCTGTACGATCATTGCAAGGCTACTACACGTATGAGCAGAAGTGACACCCAACCGGACTATACCCTAGTCGTCCAAGCAGCATTTGACCAGCTCTTGGCGGACTACCTCAACTCCAACCACCGCAAGCGCACCGAGCCGATCATCAAGGCGTTTAACCTGGCGCGCAGTGCTCATGCGCATGCCAAGCGAAAGAGTGGCGAGCCGTACATCATGCACCCGATAGCGGTGGCAAGTATTGTCTGCAACGAGATAGGCCTGGGTAGCACCTCCATCGCTGCGGCACTCCTGCATGATGTAGTGGAGGATACGGACTATACGGTGGAGGATATCCGAGATATGTTTGGCGACTCGATAGCGCGTATCGTGGATGGCCTGACCAAGCTCTCGGGTGAGATCCTGGCCGAGGTGATGAGTGGCAAAGAAAATGCATCCAAACAACTGGAGAATATCCGTCACCTCCTCCTGACTGCCAACAACGATATCCGAATCATCCTCGTAAAAATAGCCGATCGCCTACACAACATGCGGACGCTCGACAGCATGCCGGAGACCAAGCAGGCCAAGATTGCGGCGGAGACACGCCTCTTTTACTCCCCACTGGCCGAGCGACTGGGTATGTACAATATCATGAGCGAGCTGCAGGATCTGTCGCTCAAGTACGACCACCCACAGGACTACTGGGAGATCAAGCGACTGATCAGTGAGAGTAGCAGTAGGCGCACCGACCTTTTTGAGCAATTTTACAGCGACATACGTGACGACTTGGCGGACACTGAGCTGGACTACGAGATCCAGCACCGCATGAAAAGCATCTACAGTATCTGGAATAAGATGCGTACCAAGTCACTATCGTTTCGTGAGATCTATGATATTTTTGCGATCCGAATCATCTTTGAGCCGGCGACAGAGACGTCGGAGTACAGTGATTGCTTTAGGATCTACCAGATCATCTCCTCTCACTTCCGGGTGAAGGATGATCGGACGCGCGACTGGCTCACCCGCCCCAAGGAAAACGGCTACCGCGCCCTACATGTGACAGTGATGGGGCCGACAGGTGAATGGGTGGAGGTACAGATCCGATCGTGGAAGATGCACGAGATGGCCGAACGAGGGCTGGCGGCCCACTGGCGGTACAAGCAACGGTCGGGCGAGGTGGACAAGACGGAGGAGAAGATCCTAGGCAACGTCCGTGCACTCCTGAGCAATCCCGGACCGGATGCATCGGACGACTACGAGACGATGATGTACAAGTTTGCCAGCCAGGATATGATCATTTTCACCTACAATGGCGAGCAGGTACGCTGTCCCCAAAACTTCACCGTCCTCGACTTTGCGTACATGCAGTCGGAGGAGGAGGGCAACCACTGTATCGGAGCCAAGGTCAATCACACGATGGTGAATATCGACTACCACCTCCAAAGTGGTGACCAGGTGGAGATCCTCACGACCTCCAAGACCTATCCCAAGGAGGAGTGGCTCTACTACGTTACAAGCCCAACGGCCAAACGCTACATCCGCAAGTACTTGGAGAGCTCCCGTATCCGTCAAATCAAGGAGGGCAAACTGCAGCTGGAGCTCTATGCCGATGAGCAGGGGTATCAGTCGGACCTGGTATTGCCACCCGAGGGGTCTGTGTTTTCGTACCCGACCACGGATGATTTTTTCCTCGCTATATACAGTGGGGAGGTATTGCTGACCCCCGAACTCCTGAAAGAGCTCAAGCGCCACAAGGAAGACCGAGCCAAAAATGGAGAGACGGAGGAGCGTCAGCTCTGGGACTCCGACGAGACGGAAGCACCGGCACTGCCCAAGGAGAAGATGAAAGAGCAGTTTTTGCTCACCGCCAAGAATGGCAAGCGAAACTACATACGCGCCACCTGCTGTAGTCCGGTATTTGGGGAGGAGGTGCACGGGATACTCAATGACAAAAGGCAGGTGGTGGTGCACCAAAAGTCTTGCCCCGTGGCGATGCAACTACGGGCCACCCGAGGTGACGATATCGTGTCGGTGGCCTGGGGACCACACATCCACTCCAACTTTGGGGTGATGCTGGAGCTGGAGGGAGCCAACCTGGATGGCTTTGTGTACAGCGTGATCGACACTCTCCGGCAGATGAAGATACCGCTGATGGGAATCGAATTTACGAGCAACAAGGATCGAGCAATCGGGACCATACGGGTACGGGTGCCCAACAAGGAGGAGCTGAACAACCTTATCTGCCGGCTACGAGATGAGAATGACCTACTCCGCATACACCAGATCACACAGGCCATGGTGTGAGCAGATGGAGGGAATGGAGTATGCCGGCCTATTTTTGCCTGAATAGATGAACCAACCACTAGTACGTAGTATGAAAAAGAACGTGATCGTAGCACCATCCGTGCTGTCTGCCGACTTTTTGCACCTGGGACGGGATATCGAGATGCTCAACGGCAGTGCGGCGCAGTGGATCCACTTGGATGTGATGGATGGGCGTTTTGTGCCAAATATCTCTTTTGGCCTACCGATAGTGTCGGCGGTCCGGAGTATCACCGACAAGGTCTGCGATGTACACTTGATGATAGAGGAGCCGGAGAAGTATATCGAGGCTTTTGGACGAGCCGGTGCCGATGTGCTGACCCTCCACTACGAGGCCACCCGCCACTTGCATCGGGCGATGCAGATGGTCCGTGATGCCGGCATGAAAGCCGGAGTGGTACTCAATCCTGCCACGCCGGTGGAGCTTCTACAGGACGTGCTGCCATACCTGGACTTGGTATTGCTGATGTCGGTGAATCCGGGATTTGGAGGGCAAAAATTTATCCCCCGCATTCTCGACAAGACGGTGCGCCTACGTCGTATGATCGATGAAGGAGGCTACGAGGTGCTGATCGAAGTGGATGGGGGTGTGAATGCCACTACCGGGCGAGCTCTGGTGGAAGCCGGAGCGGATGTGCTGGTGGCAGGTAGCTATGTCTTTGGTGCCGATGATCCATTGGCGGCAATCCGTTCGCTGATGTAGTCGGGGTGGTACCACGAGTCCCCACCATACCGATTTCACGACCGCTGGATCGCCCGGCATTTGTGATCTTGGTGGCGTGTCTGCTGGGGCTTGGAATGCTCCACATGGCGTACCCCATCGCTATCTCGGCACCACTGGCATTGGTTGGGATGGGACTCTGTTTTTGGTCCAAGCGTTGGTCCGATGTGGGGGTGTTCATGCTGGTGTCTGTTGCTTTTTGGATCTATGCGGATGCCCGTACGACATGGCGTCGCGAGAGCCCGGTAGAGCAGCTCATACGGCAAGCGGTGGTGGATATTCACTATCCTGTGGAGACTCACTCCGGATCATCCATTCAGTACGATGCCGGACTCCGGGTGAAAGGGGGAGTGGAGCGTGTACTCCTCTCTACGGATGTCGTGGGTGCCGGCTACGGTGATCGGCTGGTCGCCGATGTCCGGCTCCGTCGTCTCTCCCCTGACAATAGCTACCGGCGATACCTACTGAGTGAGGGCTATGGTGCCCTGGGACGGATCGAGCGGATCTATCGTCTTGAGCAAGGAGGAGCGTCTTTTTCCCTCGTTGGCTGGGGACGTAGGGTGCGCGCCCGGCTGATCAGCGACTTTGAGCAAGTCTCTGCTTCGGTGCTACGCCCGGAGGTGCGAGGTGTGACCTATGCTCTGGCACTGGGGGATCGTAGCCAATTGCCCGTGGAGATCCGCGAGGGATTCAGGGATGCCGGTGTTGCCCATGTGCTGGCGGTGAGTGGGTACCACTTGGGGGTGATCTTTTTTCTCCTCTCATGGGTAGTCTCTCGTGCTTTGTGGCGGTGGCGCCATCGACAGCTACGCTATCTACTTCTCATGGGTGGAACACTGGGCTATACACTCCTAACGGGGTGTTCGACGGCCACAGTACGTGCCTTTGTGATGAGTAGCCTGGTGTTGCTTGCCAGTCTGTTTGGCAGGCGTACGGACAAAGTACAACTTCTGAGTCTGACCCTCCTCATTTTCCTTATCCACGAGCCCATGTCGTACCTGAGTGTGGGGCTGATGCTGAGCGTCAGTGCGGTATGGGGTATCCTCACATTTCTGCCCCTCTTCCGGCAATTGATCACACCATCGATACCTCTCCTCTCTGCCTTGCGAGATGCGCTGTTTGTGTCCGTTTCGGCTCAGATCGGTGTGTTGCCGTTTCTTTTTCTCTTTTTTGGTCGCGCCAATCTAGGTGTTGTCTGGAGCAATATTCCACTAATGTACCTGAGTGCTTTGGCGATCCCGTATGGGTTGCTACTGGTGGTCGTGGTCGGTGTGGTGGGTAGTATACCATCGTTTTTACTGGTGATACAGGGGTGGCTGGTGGAGGCTATGATCCGTGTCACTCAGTACTTCAGCATAGGGGCACCATACCTCTCGTCGACGGGAGAGATGGACCTCGTGCAGGTGGTACTCTACTACAGTGTGGTGCTGGTGATCTACCGCCTGGTGGCGAGCCAAATAAATGCCCGCACCCCGGCGCGCCATATTTTAGATGAAAAGGTAGGGCTGCATTAGTCGCCGGTACTGCTCGGTATAGGTTCCGTCACGCTCGAGGATGGTCAGGGTATCGACGAAGCAGTCGGCAGGGATGCGACGGTGCCAAAAGTGCACGGCACGCTTGGGGGCTTTGCCGACCACGGTCTGTACGTACAGTACACCATGTAGTTGCAATCCATGCGGGCGTCCGTTTTGCTCAAAGTATGCAGTGGCATCGGTCGGCAGGATGAGGAGCAGGTAGCCATTGTGTGCCAGATCCTCTTCCACGCGTCCAAAAAGAGCGTTCGGAGTGAGCCGGCCGATGTGCTTGGCAAGCGCCATTCGGCTCCGGTCTGCCGCTGCCACTGGGGGATAGTAGGGAGGGTTGCTGACAATGAGGTCGTACGGATGGTCGGAGTGGTACTCCAGGTAGTCGCAGTGGTGCACAGCGATCCGCTTGCCAAAAGGGACCTGGCGGACGTTGTGCTCAGCCTCTTGCACGGACTGTGGGTCGATCTCCAGTGCTGTGACCCCACACTCCAGCCTGCTTGCCAGCATGAGTGCGACAATGCCGGTACCGGTCCCGATATCCAGGATCCTTTTTGCACCATTTTGGTGAGCAAAAAGAGATGAGACAGCCCCTAGGATCAGCCCATCTGTGCCGACCTTGACCACCGAGTCCGTATGGCGGATCGCAAACTCCTTTAGCCGAAAAATCTCCGCCATATCTCCTTGAGTTTTAGCAGACCCTTGGCGACCTTGTTATTCGTACGGATGTAGTAGCACTTGAGTATCCGGTAGGCTTGGGGGTCCTCCACCGGTTTCTCCTCCGGTGGGGTCGCATATATTGGATAGGGGCTCACGGGGGTGTGGTAGCGATCATCGTTGGCGGAGTGGATGCCGGTGCCGTCAAAGCCTCTGTTGTTGACCATAGGTGGATAGGCATTGACACTCAGTTTGTCGTGGATCAATAGCGAGGCATGCCAGCGGATAGCCCACGAGTTGTTTTGCCCGAGTGTCTGTCGGCGTAGCATGCGACTAAATTTTTGGAAGCCTCCGTAGTCAAAATGTCCCTTGTAGTCAGCCTGAGGCAGTGCGTCCAACTGCCGGAGGAGCTTGAGCCCATCCTCCTCCCAGAGTGTCTGCCAGCGGTCACGCCAAGTAGCCCATCCCCAGCTACCGGCAAAGCGAAGTAGGTGATTGGTGCGCAGACCTTGGTGAGCGTAGAAGGTGCCACCATGTATGTGCGCTATCTCGGGGTAGGGAGCATAGGTGTCCAGGCAGTCGTTTGCCCATCGTAGGAAGTAGGGCGACAGCTCGAGGTCATCCTCCAGCACAATGACCCTGTCGTGTCGCTCCAGTACACGCCCTACCCCCTCGGTCACGTTGCGTGCCAGCCCTCTATTGCTTGGCTGTAGCCAGATCGTCACCAGCGGCGATCTGTGGGCTTCGGCTTGGATGAGTGCTCGGACCTCCTCCGTGCCCTCCCCTCCGTCCGACAGGATATAGAGGGGGGTGGAGGGGGCCTCCGGCTGTCTCCAAAAGTCCGCCAATACCTTGCGTGTATGCTCCGGGCGGTTGTAGACGAGGAGCAACACCGGAGCGTAGCTCCCCTTTTGGTAGGTCCGCCTGAGTGCCTTTGGGTCGATTGGAGGGCGCGAAAGCCATAGGTTGATGGTTGGGCGGAGTTGCAGGAGTGCTTTGGCTTTTTTCAGGAAAAAAGTGTTGCGTTGGCGAACAGCCTTTGCCAGCAACCCACCTATTCCGTAGAGGTAGCGTCCGAGTGTTCCGTGAGCGGGGTTGGCAAACTCGGCCAAGTGGTACACGTAGTCGAGGTGGCGTTGCTTCTCGGGAGATCGGGTGCCGTTGGCCCGATAGTGTGTTCCACCCAAATCAGGAAAGTAGCCAATCTTCAGCCCCAGTGCTCGCACACGGTTGCAGTAGTCCAGATCCTCCCCATACTGAAAGAAAAAGGGGGCAAAGAGTCCGACACGCTGCAGTGCCGGCATAGGGATGTACCACAAGGCTGCGTTGACGAATGCGACGGGGCAAAAGGCGCGCCCGTTTGCTTTGGGGCAATAGTGCCCAAATCCACTCTCCACCACCGTCTGATGCACGTCGGCATAGTGTACAGGTGTGGCGATACCTATGGTCGGATCTTGATCACAGCGATCGGCCAAAGTGCGAATGACCGAGGCAGTACAGACGGCATCTTGGTTGATCAGCATCACCCCTCTGTAGCCCTTGGCAACAGCATACTCCAGCCCGATGTTGTTGCCCATGCCGAACCCCAAGTTGGCAGGTCGCTCCAGCAGTGACACAAATGGGTAGGCCTCACGTACGAGAGCCGGAGTCCCATCCGAGGAGGCGTTGTCCACAACCAGCAGCTCCACCCCCTCTCGATCCTCTACAAATGGTGCCAAGCACTTTGCTATCCACTCTCCGGCATTGTAGGTGACGATCAGAGCCAGTATGGTTGTCCTATTTTCCTTAGGCCGGGTGCCGGCAGGGCTGGTCTGTGATCCTAGTCGCTGGGTCATGGAGGTTGTTGGCTCTCCGCCGAGTCGTGTTTCTCTCTCCCTCGGAAAATTTAGCGAGCGGCGCGCTTACGATCGTTTTCGGAGAGGAGTATTTTGCGCATACGCATCTGGTGAGGTGTCACCTCCACGTACTCATCCTCCTTGATGTACTCCAGTGCATCCTCCAGCGAAAAGCGTACCGGTGGGGCCAGTATCACCTTGTCGTCCGATCCACTGGCCCGCATGTTGGTCAGTTTCTTGGCCTTGCAGACATTTACCGCCAGGTCATTATCCTTGGTATGCTCGCCCACAATCTCGCCCTCATAGACCTCCTCACCGGGTTCGATGAAGAAGCGTCCTCTACTCTGGAGGTTATTCAGGGCATAGGCATAGGCCTGTCCGCCCTCTAGGGCTATGATCGACCCATTGGTCCGTGAGGGTATCTCCCCTTTCCAAGGCTCAAAGTCCAAGAAGCGGTGCGAGACTATGGCCTCTCCACTGCTGGCCGTGAGTGCTTGGTTGTTGAGGCCGATGATCCCTCTGGAGGGGATCTTGAATTGCAGGATCACCCGGTCGTTCTTGGTGTCCATCATGGTCATCTCCCCCTTGCGCTTGGTGACGATATCTATGATCTTGCTAGAGCTCTCCTCGGGTACGCTTACGGTCAGCTCCTCTATTGGCTCATGCTTCACCCCATTGATCTCCTTGATGATGACCTGTGGTTGTCCCACTTGGAGCTCATACCCCTCACGTCTCATGGACTCGATGAGGATCGAGAGGTGCAGCACACCGCGACCATAGACCAGCCACGAGTCCGCTGAGTCTGTATCCTTTACCCTCAGTGCCAAGTTTTTGTCCAGCTCACGCATTAGGCGATCGTGGAGGTGACGAGAGGTGACAAACTTGCCATCTTTGCCAAAAAAGGGAGAGTTGTTGATCGTGAAGAGCATACTCATCGTAGGCTCATCCACGGCAATCGTCGGCAGTGCCTCGGGGCAAGAGCTGTCGGCTATTGTCTCACCGATCTCAAAGTTCTCCAGCCCCACCACGGCGCATATATCGCCACAGTGCACCTCACTCACCTTGCTGCGACCCAGCCCTTCAAAGATATCCAGCTCCTTGATCTTGCAGTTGTGAAAAGAGCCATCTCTGCTGATGAGTGTGATGTTTTGCCCCTCCTTGAGGGTACCTCTGTGCACACGGCCCACAGCGATACGGCCCACATAGGTCGAGTAGTCGAGGGAGGTGATCAGCATCTGTGCCGGCCCCTCCAGCATAGGAGGCTCCGGGATATACTTGATGATCGCATCCAGCAGATCGGTGATATCCTCCTTGGGTTGGCGCCAGTCGGTCGACATCCAGCCTTGCTTGGCCGAGCCATAGATGGTCGGGAAGTCCAGCTGATCCTCAGTGGCGTCGAGATTAAACATCAGGTCAAATACCTGCTCCTGCACCTCGTCGGGGCGACAATTCTCCTTATCCACCTTATTCACCACGACGATAGGCTTCAGCCCCATCTCTATCGCTTTGCCGAGGACAAAACGGGTCTGAGGCATCGGACCCTCAAAGGCATCCACCAGCAGCAGACAGCCGTCCGCCATATTGAGCACACGCTCCACCTCACCCCCAAAGTCGGCGTGCCCCGGTGTGTCGATGATGTTGATCTTGTAGTCATTGTACCGGATCGAGACATTCTTGGAGAGGATCGTTATCCCTCGCTCTCGCTCCAGGTCATTGTTGTCCAGTACCTGCTCGAGTTGTTCGCTGGGGTCTCTGAAGAGCTTGCCAGCTTGTAGCATACGGTCCACCAAGGAGGTCTTGCCGTGGTCGACGTGTGCAATGATCGCGATATTACGTATTTTCTGCATTGAGGGATTCATCTATTATTGGTCCAAGAGTTGGTCCGATCGGCCAACTTCGGCACAAAGGTACCAAAAAGGAAAGCAACGAAGCAGACCACCCTCACACAACTCGCACCCATAGGCCTCCACCGCAGAATGGCACCCTGCCAACATATTGGTACTCAACCTTTCCAATCGTACCTATATATGGGTAAAATCGGTAATTTTTGGGGCTTTTTTGGGAATTAGACGTACCTTTGGCCACGAAATACAGATACATCATGTACACAACACAACCAACACTGACTTTCACAAAAATACATGCAATCCATTTTATCTAAAAAGGTTCTTGCTTTTTCCAAAATAGCCACCCTGCTCATCGCACTATTTGCCTTCCTGCTCTCCGGACAGGCAATAGCCGGATCGCCACTTGCCACCGTTCAGGTCAAGGATGGAGACTTGGTCGGACACGTGGTGGACAAAAACACCAATGAGTACCTATCCGGTATCACGATCTACCTCAAGGGGACACCACACGGTGCCACCACCGATGCCTCCGGACACTACTTCCTCCGCAACCTCCGGGCCGGCAAGTACACCATCGTGATGCAGGGTGTCGGCTACAAGACCCAAGAAAAGACAGTCACGCTACGGGCGGGTGTCTCCTTGGAGGTCAACTTTGAGGCCGAGGAGGATGTCCTGAGCCTAGAGGAGGTCGTCGTCTCCTCCAATAGGCAGCGCACCCTGCGCAAGCTGGCCCCCACACTGGTCAGCGTCCTCGACGACCATGTATTCAAGATCACCAACGCTGTCAGCCTCTCCCAAGGACTGACCTTCCAGCCCGGACTTCGTGTCGAAAACAACTGCCAAAACTGTGGCTTCTCCCAAGTCCGTATCAATGGCCTCGACGGTCGCTACTCCCAGATCCTCATCGACTCCCGTCCATCATTTAGCGCACTGGCCGGAATCTACGGACTTGAGCAAATCCCTGCCAACATGATCGACCGCGTGGAGGTCGTGCGTGGCGGAGGATCAGCCCTCTACGGCTCCAACGCCATAGCCGGAGTCGTCAACATCATCACCAAGGAGCCGGAGTACAATAGCTTTCACTTCCGCGAAAACCTCACCATGCTCGGTGGACGGGTACCCGACAATGCGGTCAGCTTTTGTGGCACCGTGGTGGGTGCAGATGGCCGGATCGGTGGCATGATCTTTGGACAAAATAGGATACGCCGGCCGTGGGATGCCAATGGCGACGGATTTAGCGAACTTGGGCTAAACAAAAACAACTCACTCGGAGGGCGACTCTTTTTCCGCCCCACAGGGCAAGACCGGCTCAGCGTCGAGACCCACTTCATCCAAGAGTATAGGCGAGGCGGAGACCACTTCGACCTCCCCGACCAATACGCCTCCGTCTCCGAGCGACTCGAGCACAACGTGTACAGTGGCAACGCCAACTACTCTCACAGATCCGAGGACGGCACCGGACTGCTCCAGATCTACGGCTCCGGACAGGTCGTCGTGAGAGACAGCTACTATGGAGGTGTGGGAGACGAAAACCTAGGCAGCCTGGGGCACCTCCCCTCTGTGGCTGAGGAGGGCAACTATGTACCCGGGATCAACTTTGGCAAGACCACAGGGCAGACCTACGTCGCCGGGCTTCAGTGGAACAAAGACCTTGGCCATCTACTCTTCATGCCCGCCAAGCTACTACTCGGCACCGAATACTCCTACGACGGCCTGCACGACATCATGCCCGTCCGGCAGTGGATACCCGATGACACCGGCAAGGCAACCCTCTACCCGCCCACGATACAGCACCTGCATGTCGTATCGCAGATAGCACAGTTCGAGTGGACCGACGACCGCTGGACCATCCTCTTGGGAGGGCGTCTCGACGAGCACTCCATGGTCCGCAACAGCAAGGGCCAGCTCAAGCCCGTGTTTAGCCCACGAGCCACTCTGAGGTTCAACCCCCTCAGCAACATCAGCCTGCGCCTAGCCTACGCCAAGGGCTTCCGCGCTCCACAGCTATTCGACGAAGACCTACACGTCAATATCGTCGGTGGGGAGTCGCAACGCATACACAACCGCCCCAACCTCAAGCCCGAAAACAGCCACAGCCTATCGGCCAGTGCAGACATGTACTTCACCCTCGGACAGGTACAGACCAACCTCCTCGTAGAGGGATTTTACACCCGGCTCAACGATGCCTTCACCACCAACGAAGTCGGGTCCAAGGATGGCTACATCATCTACGAGCGCATCAATGGCTCCGGAGCAAAAGTGGCCGGGCTCAACATCGAAGCCAAAGCCGCCGTCAGCCACCTGATGATCCAAGGCGGACTCACCCTACAGACCGCCATGTGGGATCAACCACAGGAGTGGGGCAAGCGAGCACGACTGGCCGACGAAGCCACCGGGGCAGAACCCCGTGAGATCAACACCCTGAAAGACAATGGACCCGAAAAGCTCACCGGATTTGCCAAAGATGCCAACGGTGCCTACGAGGAGGTCCCGATGTCGACCCGCCACTACCTACGCACACCCGACCTATACGGCTACCTCACCCTACAGTACACCCCCACACACCAACTCACACTCAGCACGACGCTCAACTACACAGGCTCCATGTACGCACCACACATGATCGAGTGCGGAAGGATGGCCGCACTGGTCGACAGAGACCTCGTCAAGAGAGGCAAGCGCCAAGCCACCGGCACCGATGCCGCACCGAGGTGGGACCGGCTCGAGCGCACCCCATCATTCGTAGAGCTGGGCGCAAAGGTGTCCTACGACTTCAGGGTCTTCAACTCCTCCACCATTCAGGTCTATGTGGGAGCCAACAACCTCCTCAACTCGATCCAAAAAGACTTTGACCTCAATGGCGCACGCGACAGTGCATACGTATTCGGACCCTCACAACCCCGAAGCTACTACGTCGGGCTCGCAATGGATATATGATCGCACACAGCAGGGCCATGTGCGACCAATGATGCCACACGGTAGCCACATGATTGTGACCAAGTGATAAGAATTCTATTTTTTGTTTGTTTTTAGTTTTTAGTGAGGATGCCCCCCGCAGACGTGAAGTCTACGGGGGGCATTGTTTTTTGGAGGGAGAGAGGGGCTTTTTGCCCAAAATCATTCCGACACCTTTGTGGCAAAATCCTCCCTGCCGAGACATTCCCCCAAAAGGCAAAAAACAGGTGATTTTTGGGGTCAAAAAAGACTTTGGGGGGGGACGCTGATAATCAAGTACTTGCAATAAGCCTCGAGTTTCACGGATAGAAGCGATCTATTTCACGGATAAAAGCAAAAGTTTTCACGGATAGAAGCGATCGATTAGACGGATAGAAGAAATATTGACCACCGATAGAAGCCCGCCTCCAAAGCCCCCCCAAAAAGGAGCTAAAGTCACCCGATGAAGAGTTTTGGAAAATTCCGGAAAGTTGGTTATCTTTCAGGGTGGAATAGACATTTTACAACACACCAATCATACAACTGAGCTATGGATCAAAATCCTGTGAACTTGACGCCCGACGAGCTGAAGGAGCAAAACCTCGGCAACCAAGCGGAAACGCAAGTGGAAGAGAAGAGTGCAGAGCCAACCCCTGCCGCAACAGTAGAAAACGAAGACAACACCCCTGCAACCCCTCCCGTGGAGACCTCCGAAGCCCCCGAGAGTCATGAGGCAGAGGTCGATACTCGGTCAATGTCCGCCGAAGAGCTACTCCGGCACCTTGGCGCACAGATCGATGCCCTGCAACTCCCCAAAGGGGCGGACCTGCGTCGCCTGCAAAACCTAGTGGAGAAAAAGGTACGTGAGGCCACACAAAACCTGGCCGAGGCAGCCGAGACGGCGCTGACTCCGGAGACGGAAGCACTGCAGGTGGCTCTGATCAACCTCAAGACCCGCTACCAGGAGCTGCGAGCCAAGCAAAAAGAGGAGGAGAAAAACGAAGCAGAAGCCAATCTGGCACAAAAAGAGGCACTCCTCAACGACCTCGAAGCACTCCTCACCTCACCGGCCGACTACTTCACTATCCGAAACGAGCGCGCCAACCTCATCAATAGGTGGCGTGAGATTGGTGCTGTACCCGAAAACAGGCGCACCGCGCTACTCAATAGGTTTGCAAAGGTCAACGAAGCCTTTTACGAGCAAAACAAATTCGGCGACGAGGATGTACTGGCAGACTACCGCGAAAACAGAGAAACCAAAGAGTCCCTGATCGCCCAAGCCAAAGAGCTGGCCAATGACAAAAACATCCGCCGAGCCACCCGTAAACTACGGGAGCTCCAAGACCTCTGGAAAGAGACCGGCCCTGTGGCACCGGAGTTTAAGGATGCAATGTGGAAGGAATTCAAGGACGCCGCCTCGGTAGTCAACAAGAAGCAAGAAGAGTACAACGAGGAGGTCCGCAAGCAACAGCAGGAGGCTCTCGAAAAGAAAAAGAGCATCGCCGATGACTTGGAGACCCTTTTGGCCAAGATCCCATCGATCCCACGCGAGTGGCAAAAGCTAGAGCGAAACATCAACCGGATCAAGGAGCAATGGCGCAATGCCGGTCGCGTAGCACGAGAGGACCGCTGGGAGGTGGACTCACGCTACCGTGTGGCCATGGACGAGTACTACCACCAACGCCGCAGCTACAGCAAGACGATCGCTGAGGAGAGTGTCTCGAGAGTGGAGCGCATGAAAGAAATCCTCGAGGAGGCCATCGGACACAAGAGCAGCGAGACGTGGCATGAGGTGTCACAGTGGTTCAAGGAGATCCAGCAGGAGTGGGAGTCACTGCGCAACGAGGGAATCCCCTTCGCCGTCGATCGGCGACTGAATCGCTCCTTCAGGCGAGCCGCTGACCAATTTTTTGGACGGATGCGTGACCACTATGCCACACTCCGTGCCGGCCGTGAGGAAAACTTTGACAAAAAGATGGAGCTGGTGGAGCGACTCCGCTCCGTATGGGAGTCCAAGCCGGCAGACCTCGATGAGCAGATAGCCACCATCGAGAGTGAGTGGCAGAGCATCGGCCCGGTACCCGACAAGAAAAAAGACGACGTACTCGGCCCATACTACAGCATCCTACGCGCCTACCGTGGCGGTGGCGATGCACGACGCAAGCCCGCTGACGGCAAACAACGCCAACGCAAAGAGGGTGGCGCACGCCGCAACGAAGGCCGACAACACAGAGAGGAACGAAGTGCCGGCAGACGCCAAGGCAGCGTGGCCTGGTCGACGGACCGCCAAACTGCCAGTGGAGCTCCGGTGGACTTTTCCAAGAGTCTCGAGAGCATGACCACAGAGCAGCTGCAAAAAGAGCGCAACGACCTCAAGTGGAACATCAAGCAACTCGAGTCGCAACGCCTACAGTACGAGAACAACCTAGGATTCTTCCAGTCCAGCGCCCACAATGACCCCATGGTACAGCATATCCAAAAGAAGATTGATGCGATCCAAAAGGATATCGACCGCCACGAACAAAGACTGGAGGGGCTGAAGGAGGCAATCAAGACCAGCTCCGACGAAGTACCCGACGAAACAGCGACGACCGACGAGACCGTAGCCGAATCACCGGCACCGGAGACAACGCTCGACAACACCACAGAAGAGCCAAACGTAGAAAACAAGTAAGCAACCAACGGCACATGAGCCTACGACTGTGTGCCCCATAACCAAGGATGGGATGCTCCTCCCCGCTGTCGGTGCGAGAGCATCCCATCCCTTTTTGGGAAGTGGTGACTACCTATTCCGCCCCCTACAACCCTAGAAAAAAAGATGGCCGTCTGGATCTTCAACCCCGGATACGAATCCTCAGCAAAACAAGGTCTCCCCAACTACACACCCCCAAAAAACGTAGATCGCTTCCGGACAGACTGTGCACCGCTCCTCCTATCGCTGGCCGGACCGGAAGATCGAGTCCTCGTACCACACACACTGCCGGAAGCCCTGTGGCATCCGGCCTTTTGCGCCACAGCCAATGGACAACCCTTGGCACCATGGGGGTGGGCTCCCGAACTCTCACAATACGGACCACTACCCTACTCAACCGATGAGATGCGCTACTTTGCCTGCCGCAAACGGTCGGTGGAGCTGTGGAAAATGATCTATCGGATCGGTGGCGACCTTTTTGAAAAAAACGCCATCCCTCCCAGAGTGCAAGCCGACAGCACCGACCTCCCCAACCCCCCTTTTGTCCTCAAAGACCTCTACTCCAGCTCCGGAAGAGGGGTCACCTTCGTACCAACGACAAAAGCCAAACTGCCAGCCGGACAGCGACAGCGCATAGTGGAACCCCTGCTCGAGATACAGGAGGATATCGGGATCGAACTCGAACGCACGACGACAGGCACACTCCGCTACCTCGGACTGAGCCGGATGCAAAACAACAAAGGTCGATACGCCGGCAATAGACTAAACGACCCCACTCTGCCCCACCCCGACATGCACACCTACATTGATCTGGTACTGGAGGTACTCGGCTCCTACGATCTCAAGCACTACCACGGGCTGATAGGCGTGGACACTGCTATCTACAAAGGAAGCGATGGCCAACCCCACATCTGGCCCCTCATAGAGATCAACATACGGCCAACAATGGGGCACGTGGCACTGGCACTGGAGAAAAAGCATGAGCATGCGCGGTTGTTTGAGATCCGATACCTCGCAGAAGCCGGTGCGCTACCCCAACCCTCCTCCTCCACGCCCCTCTACCTCACAGATCCGACCGCACCACACAGCGGAGCTCACCTCCTGACCCCACTATTGCCCGACACACAATTTGTGGCACTGCTCCACTTTTAGCCCCACAAAATAGGTATATTTGTCCGGTGAAAACTTGGTTGATTCAGGTCGACATCAGTTGCCACCGGATAGGATGGCAGCTTTTCGCTTCACAAAAAAGACAACGGATACAGATGAACTCCAAAAGCCTCTACTCCATCGAGCAACTCTCCAAACAGGACATCCTGGACATCCTGAGTGTGGCAGAGCTATTTGAGCAAAACCCCAACCGAGACTATCTGCAAGGACGTGTGGCGGCCACACTTTTTTTTGAGCCAAGTACGCGTACGCGCCTCAGCTTTGAGACCGCCGTCAACCGTCTCCGTGGCCGTGTCATCGGCTTCCAGGACCCCAAGGTCAGCAGTTCGGTCAAGGGCGAAAGCCTCAACGACACCATCCAGATGGTCTCCAACTATGCCGACATCATCATCATGCGACACTACCTGGAGGGTGCTGCCAAGTACGCAAGCGAAGTGACCGAGCGCCCCGTGATCAATGCCGGTGACGGTGCCAACCAGCACCCCAGCCAAACCCTACTCGACCTCTACTCTATCAAAAAGACACAAGGGACACTCAGCGACCTCACCATCACAGTGGTCGGCGACCTCAAGTATGGACGCACAGTACACTCCCTTATATCAGGTATGAGCCACTTTGGGGTACGCTTCATCTTTGTAGCCCCGGACCGGCTGGGCCTGCCACGCGAGTACCGAGACTACTGTGACGAACACAATATCCCCACACGCTACAGCCAAGCTCTCACACCCGACACAATCAATGACAGCGACATCATCTACATGACCCGGGTCCAAAGAGAACGCTTCATGGACGAGGAGGACTACGAGGCAGTCAAGAGTGCTTTTGTCCTCTCGGCCGACATGCTCACAGAAGCACGACCCAATATGCGAGTCCTACACCCCCTGCCACGTGTCAACGAGATCGCCATGGATGTGGATGCCACGCCGCATGCCTACTACTTTGAGCAAGCCCTCAATGGCCTATATGTACGCCAAGCCCTCATATGCAGAGGACTCGGCATAGAGGTCCGCTAACCACTCAGCCAACACACCTACTATGAAAAAGATAGAAGAAGGAAAGATGCACGTACCGGCCATCAAAAATGGCTCCGTGATCGACCATATCCCCGTAGATCAGCTGCCCAAAGTGGTGGCACTCCTAGATCTCTATGCCTCCAAGTACCCCCTGACAATCGGCCAAAACTTCAAGAGCAAAAAACTGGGACAAAAAGGACTCATAAAGGTGGAGGGCAAGTTTTTCACCCCCGACGAAGTCAACACCCTCGCACTGGTATGCCCCGACATCGTCATCAACGTCATCCGAGACTACGAGGTGGCAGAGAAGATACATGTACGACTGCCGGACCGTATCGTGGGACTCGTACGCTGCACCAACCCCAAGTGCATCACCAACAACGAGCCTATGCAGAGTGACTTTGAGGTACTGGACAAAAAGGAAGTACGCCTCAAATGCAACTACTGCACCCGAAAGATCGAAAAAGATGAGGTCGTGCTAGTACACTATACCCCCAAACCAACCGTATGAAGACAAAGAAAGGGCTTACAAGCACGATCGTCACCCTTGTACTACTGGTGTTGCTGACCGGAAAAGCCATACGGACCAACAACCACATCACCGCACTGCAAGCAGACATCAGCCAAGCCCGAACCCAGGTTGTGGAGCAATCCCAACACCGACAAGCCCTCATCCCCGATCTCCTAAAGCAAGTCGAAGTCTACACCCAACTCGACTCCTCCCCCCTGCTACAAGCCACACCGACAGAAGCAGATACCCCGGCAACACCCGAGGCAATGCAAGAATACTTGGCGGCACAGCGCCAACTGTCCCAAGCACTAGATCGGATCATGAGCTCCGCTGAGCAACAGCCTGACCTCCAAGCCGACCAAAACTTCCGCACCCTGCAAGCGCAACTCAAGGATGCCGAAGCAGGGCTCAACACAGAGTGCCTAAACCTCGCCAAAGCGATAGAAGAGTACGACACATACGTCCGCAAGTTCCCCAACAACCTACTGGTCCACCTACTCGGCTTTGGGTCGATGAGTCGGTAGGACCATCAGATAGGCTTGGAGTAGCCCCGTGGTTGATCCGGGGAGTAGTGCACGTCAAAGCAAGAGGCGACGTTGCGGACAAAAGGATGGCACTCGGAAGAGATCGTCAATGCCATCGCATCATCCACCGTCACCAGCCCATCTTGGATCATCTCCTCCAGTCGGGCAAAATTCAGGATCTTCAGGTCCCGAAGTCGATTGGGATACAGCCCATAGTTTTTGGCCGACTCCAGCGGAGCAGTGCGGTAGTTGCACATGAGCTCGGTGATGATGTCTCGCGCCAGACACTCCTCCGGTGTCAGTTTGTAGCCGACCTTGGTAGGCAGTCTCCTTTGGTCTATAGCCTCGTAGTACTCCGGTATTAACTTGGTATTTTGGGCATAGGCGTCGTGTAGTTGCGCTATCCCGGTCACCCCCAGTCCATACACCTGTCCGGAGAGATCGCGCGGACAATAGCCCTGAAAGTTTCGGTGGAGGCTATGGCTTCGGAGTGCTACGGCCAGCGGATCATCAGGTACTACAAAGTGGTCGAGCCCGATCTGCACATAGCCGGCTCCCGTCATCATCTCAGCCGCACGATCGTACATTGATTGCTTGATCTCCGGAGTCGGCAGCCCATACTCCTCCAGAACCCTTTGGCCCGGATGCAACCACGGCACATGGGCATACGAAAAGGTCACCACACGGTCAGGACGGATCTCCAGCACTTGTGCCATGTTATCAGCAAAGCTCTCAACCGTCTGTCCGGGCAAGCCGTAGACAAAGTCTAGGTTCACCCGCTTGCCCGCGCCGTGTATCTCCGCCACAATCTCCGCCACCGACTCACGGGGAGCGATGCGACCGGCCAGCCTCAGCACATCGGCATGAAGGTCCTGCACGCCTATACTGTACCGTGTGAACGGCATATTTAGGAGACGCTTCCACTCCTGCCATCTCAAAAAACCGGGGTGCACCTCTATCGCCACCTCAGCACCGGGAGCAAGTGCAAAGGCACCGGCAAGCATCTCGATCACCCCACCGATATACTCCGGAGCGATAGCCGTAGGCGAGCCACCTCCAAAGTGGATTTGGCTGATCCGACGCTCCGGGTCGATCAATGGTCGCACCAGCCCAAACTCCCGACCCAGATAGCTCACATAGTCAGAGACCTCCCGTCGGTCAGCAGGTATCAGGACCCTATTGCAGGCACAGAAGTGACAAATATTTTTGCAAAAAGGGATGTGGACATAAAACGACAGCGACCTCGACCCCACCCCATTGCTCGCTAGGATATCCCGCTTGTAGTCCTCACCGGTATAGGTCTCGGCGAAAAGGTTGGCCGGAGGATAGCTCGTGTATCTCGGCACCGGGACATTGTACTTCCCGATGATCTCATCCTGCGTCATGGGCGATCCACACTGTGTCCTAGGAGCGTGGCCGAAGAGACCTCATCCACCGTCGCCCATACAAAGTCACCGATACGGTGCTTCTTTTTGTCAAAGACCAGGACCTTGTTTTGTTGCGTGCGTCCAAAGTACTGCTCACGCGACTTTTTGGAAAAGCCCTCGACCAATACCTCAAACGTCTTGCCCACATCACGGCGGTTGCTCTCCTCCGACAGTTTTTGCTGCAAGTCAATCATACGCTGCAGACGCTCCAGCTTCACCTCCTCCGGCACATCGTCCGCATACTTGCGAGCTGCGTAGGTACCGGGGCGCTCGGAGTACTTGAAAAGAAACGAAGTATCAAACCCCACCTCCTCCATCAGCGACAAGGTCTCACAAAAATCAGCCTCCGTCTCTCCCGAAAAGCCACAAAAAATATCGGTACTGATTCCACAGTCCGGGATCAACTCTCGGAGCTTGGCGATGCGGTTCAGGTACCACTCACGAGTGTAGCCACGCTTCATCCGCTTGAGCACCGAGTTGGAGCCACTCTGTACCGGCAGGTGGATATGGTTGCAGATATTGGGATAGCGTGCCATCACCTCTATCGACTCATCCGACATCTCCATCGGATGAGGGCTGGTATAGCGTATCCGCATACCCGGAGCCTCAGTGGCTATCAGCTCCAGCAGGCGCGCAAAGTCCGTCGTCCCCCCACTCTCCGGATCGGCATATCGGTAGCCATTGACCGTCTGCCCCAGGAGAGTCACCTCCCGGTAGCCCAGCTCCACCATGTGGTGCAGCTCCGTCAGGATACTCGACACCTCACGGCTGCGCTCACGGCCACGGGTATAGGGCACAATACAGTAGCTGCAAAACTTATTGCACCCCCTCATGATCGACAAAAAGCCCGAGATATGGAGTCCCTCCAGCTTGAGTGGCACCACATCCTTGTAGGTCTCTTGTGTCGAAAGCGTGACATTGAGTGCCTTCTCACCCTGCTCCGCCGCCGACACGAGGGCCGGCAAGTCCAGATAAGCATCCGGACCCGCTACCAAGTCAGCGGCATGCTCCGTGAGCAAACGCTCCCGCACCCGCTCGGCCATACAGCCCAGTACACCGATGATGAGCCCCGGCTTGTGACGCTTGCGATAGGCATCCAGCTGGCTCAGACGATTCACAATCTTGTGCTCTGCATTTTCACGCACCGAGCAAGTGTTGAGAAACACCGCATCAGCCTCCTCCAGATTGGCCGTAGGGGCATAGCCGGCAGTCTGCATCACGGCATAGACCACCTCCGAGTCGGCGACATTCATTTGGCAACCATAGGTCTCTAGATACAGGAGCTTATCGGATGGATCGGGCATGTTGGGTCTCAAAAAATTTGGCAGAGAATAAGTTATTACTTACTTTTGGAGTACAAAAATACCAAAAGAATAGGAGAAGACCATTTTGCCCCCGGGCACCCGGACAAACAACTCACAGAAAAAAAAGATGGGATCAATCAGCTCACTGGCACTCATCATTGCCGGCTACTACATACTCCGAAAAATGGACCAAAAGTTCAGATCTTTTGTCCAGCAGTTGGAAAAGCCCACAGACGCACCACAAGAGACACCACCTCCACCACCCCTCTACGAGATCGATGACAGTCCCTGGACGACCTCCACTCGCCCACCAATCCCCACACCCGCATTTGAGGAGGGGACCTGCGCTTTCCGAGACACTCGACGATCCCCGCTCAAGTCCGGCATCCAAGACCTACACCACGACCCACTGGAGCTGGAGATCCTGGAGGGAGCTCACCCATCGGACAGCATGGGCACCACAGGCCGGGGCATCCTTCCCATGGATCCCACCCAACGCCTCAACGACCTACGACGAGCTGTGATCCTAAAAGAGATATTGGAAAGGAAATTCTAATCCCCACTAAACAACAGACAACACAAAGCATGGCTCTAAGATTCATCACCCCGGAAGAAGCCGCCTCCTACGTCCACAACGGCGACAATGTCGGCTTCAGTGGCTTCACACACGCCGGAGCACCCAAAGTCGTACCCGGAGCAATTGCCCGACACGCACTGGAGGAGCACAACGCCGGACGACCCTACCAGATCGGCATCTTCACCGGCGCCAGTACAGGCGATCGACTGGATGGCGAGCTGGCACGTGCCAATGCCATCAGCCACAGACTACCCTACCAGACCAACAAGTCACTGCGTGAGCTCATCAACTCCGGTGGCACAGACTACACCGACATGCACCTCTCCACCGTCGCACAGGAGATCCGCTATGGATTTGAGGGCAAGGTCAATGTCGCCATCGTCGAAGCCTCACAGGTCACCGAATCCGGCGAGATCGTCCCCACCACCGCAGTGGGCATACTCCCCACCATCTGCCGATTGGCCGACCGCATCATCGTCGAGCTAAACGCCTGCTACCCACCCAATATACGAGGACTACACGACATCGTTGAGCTAAAGGACCCACCACACCGAGGCTGCATAGAGATCACACGGGTACAAGACCGCATCGGCACAGACTGTGTCAAGGTAGACCCGGACAAAATCGTGGGCGTGGTCAAGACCCAAGCCCCCAACGACGACGGGAAGTTTAGCCCAGTGGACGATGTCACGGACGCCATCGGCCAAAACGTCGCCCGCTTCTTTGAGCAAGAGATGAAAGCCGGACGCATCCCCACCACGTTTTTGCCCATCCAGAGTGGCGTCGGAAATGTAGCCAATGCCGTACTCGGAGCAATGGGGTCCAACAGCCACATCCCGCCATTTGAGATCTATACCGAGGTCATCCAAGACGCCGTCCTCGACCTCATGCGCCAAGGCAAAGTCACCTTTGCCAGCGGATGCTCACTCACCGTCTCACGCGAAGCCATACAGGACTTCTACAGAGACTTGGACTTCTTCCGAGACAAAGTCATACTGCGACCGTCCGAAATATCCAACAACCCCGAGGTCATCCGACGCTTGGGGGTCATAGCCATCAACACGGCCATCGAGGCAGACATCTACGGCAACATCAACTCCACACACCTCTTTGGCACAAAGATGATGAACGGCATCGGAGGATCCGGAGACTTCACTCGGGCGGCATACGTCTCCATCTTCACCACAGCGTCCACAGCCAAGGGAGGCGACATCAGCAGCTTTGTCCCGATGGTCTCGCACGTCGACCACACCGAGCACTCGGTCAAGGTCATCGTCTCCGAGTACGGCATAGCAGACCTCCGTGGCAAGTCACCACGACAACGCGCACAAGAGATCATCAACAACGTCGTACACCCCGACTACCGAGACGCACTCCGAGACTACCTCAAGGGCTGCCCCATCGGACAAACCCCGACCAACCTCACCACCTGCCACAACATGCACCGTGCGCTACTCGAGACAGGGTCCATGAAAAATGCCCGCTTCGACACCAACGTCTGAGACAGCCGACTGCCTATCGGGCCAATACCGCAGAGAGGCCACTGCCGAAAAAAGCAGTGGCCTCTTTTTTGTCTAAAAGCTGCACAACAGTCCCTCCTCACACATTGACCACAAAAGCCCCAAAGGGCACAGCCCCCAAATTTTTAGTACCGGCTAAGCCATCGCTTCTATCCGTGAAACCTTTTGCTTCTATCCGTGAAACCGATCGCTTCTATCCGTGAAACCGATCGCTTCTATCCGTGAAACTCAAGGCCCTCTATAAGCTCCTGATTATCAAGCTCCCCAAAAAGTACTTTTTTGACGCCGAAAATCGCCTTTTAGGGGACTGTTTTCGCACCTCTCTCTTTGCGCAAAAGAGCTCAATACAAGAGAGCGGGTGTGCCAAAACTTAGTTTTGACACACCCGCCGGGCTATTTATTTATTCTCTTGCAAGTGGAGCGACTACCCCACTGCTGGTATCGGTGATCAGAGCTTGTTGTCCGATCCGAGTACGTTGGTGATCTTGTGTGCGTAGAGGGCCTTCATGTGCTCACGAGCCGGTCCCAGGTACTTACGTGGGTCAAACTCAGCAGGCTTGTCGTGGAAGACCTTGCGGATTGCCGCTGTCATGGCGAGTCGGCTGTCGGAGTCGATATTGATCTTGCAGACAGCAGACTTGGCGGCCTTGCGGAGTTGCTCCTCGGGGATACCGATGGCTGCCTCTAGCTTGCCACCATATTTGTTGATGGTCTCTACGTCCTCCTGTGGCACAGAGGAGGATCCGTGGAGGACGATTGGGAAGCCGGGGAGCTTTTGCTCCACCTCTTTCAGGATATCAAAGCGGAGAGGGGGAGGTACGAGACGACCGTTCTCGTCACGTGTGCACTGCGCCGGAGTGAACTTGTAGGCTCCGTGTGAGGTACCGATGGAGATAGCGAGTGAGTCTACGCCTGTCTTGGTGACAAAGTCGATCACTTGCTCGGGCTCGGTGTAGGTGTGGTGCTCAGCGGATACTTCGTCCTCTACACCTGCCAGGACACCCAGCTCACCCTCTACGGTCACGTCGTACTTGTGTGCGTACTCTACCACTGACTTGGTGAGGGCCACGTTTTCGTCATAGGGTAGGTGCGAACCATCGATCATGACGCTGGAGAATCCGAGCTCAATGCAGCTCTTGCAAAGCTCCAGTGAATCACCGTGGTCGAGGTGCAGTACGATCTGTGGGTGCTCTAGTCCGAGCTCCTTGGCATACTGTACAGCACCCTCTGCCATGAAGCGGAGGAGGGTCTGGTTGGCGTACTCACGCGCACCTTTGGAGACTTGGAGGATGACCGGAGACTTGTTTTCTGCCACTGCCATGATGATGGCCTGCAGCTGCTCCATGTTGTTGAAGTTGAAAGCCGGAATGGCGTATCCGCCATCTATTGCTTTGGCAAACATTTCCTTGGTGTTTACCAAGCCTATTTCCTTATAGCTTATCATATCGAGTGAATCTATATTGGTTTGTAAAATAAATTGTTGTCCGTCGTCAAATCTTTCTTGAGGACAAATATACCTTTTATTTCAATCTCTTACACATGTTCGGACAAGTAATGCCTTGAGCGAGCTGTGTCGCTTGAGCGTGGAGGTCAGGCCTCGTCCTCTTTTTCGCCAAATGCAAGATCTCCCGCATCTCCCAGTCCGGGGATGATGTAGCTGTGCTCGTTGATAGCGGGATCGAGTGCGGCTGTCCAGCAGATGGTCTCCTCGGGCATCACGCTCTGTAGGTGGTCGAGTGCTGGCTGGCTGGAGATGACCGCCGCCAGATGGATCTTGGCGGGATTGCCTTTGGTGAGGAGTGCTCGGTAGGCCAGCTCCATAGAGCTACCTGTGGCGAGCATGGGGTCGGTGATGATGAGGGTACTGCCCTCGATGCTTGGACAGGCAAGGTACTCGATCATGACCTCAAAATTGAGCCGATCCTTGTATTTTCGGAATGCGGAGACAAAGGCGTTGTCGGCACGGTCGAGGTAGCCGGCAAAGCCGTGGTGCAGTGGGAGTCCGGCGCGAAGTATGGTGGCCAGTACGACGTGGTCTTGGTCGAGCATGTCGTGGGAGATGTCGAGTGGGGTGGTGACGGGAGTGGAGACGTAGTCAAAGGTTTTGCTGATCTCGTATGCCATGATCTCCCCTATGCGCTCTATATTTCGGCGAAACCGGAGACGGTCTTTTTGTATCTCAACATCGCGGATCTCTGCCACGAACCGATTGAGGATGCTGGATTGTTCGGAAAGGTTGATTACTTTCATACTCTTCTTGTCGTTGTTGTTGAGGATTATTTTTGGACATGAGCACGGTAGGTGGCGCTCATTGACATTATGTTGTCGACATAGTCGATAGTCTCTGTCCCTCGCGCATACCCGTACTTGACGACAGGGTCGTTGTAGTAGGCGGGATTGCTCTTGAGACGGAGGTACTCTCGGACATTTCCCTGCCACTTTTGGGGATCTTTGCCAAACTTTTTGGCCAGTCGCTGTGCGTCCTGTACGTGTCCGATGCCGGCATTGTAGGAGGCAAGCACGAGCGCATCGCGATCGTATGGGTCGGGGATGTCGGCATATTGCGCTCGGAGGACTTGGAGGAGTGCGACAGCTACCTGCACTGAGGTTTCGGGCTGTAGTAGGCGATCGGCAGTGGCCCCATAGGCTTTGCCAGTGGCCGGCATGATACCCATGAGTCCTCGAGCACCACTCCAGCCGATGACATCCGGATAAAAACCGGACTCACAGCAGGCGATTGCGGCCAGGATACTCCAGTCCCAGCCGAGCTGATTGGCCGCCTGACGAAAGAGGTTGTCGTAGGGGGAGATGGCTTTTCCCCCTCCGTGGACAAAGTGGTGTGTGGGGCTGAAGTAGTGGCGCCACTGCTGACTGTCGGCACGCTTGTAGGACTGTGCGGGGGCGTTGGGTCCGATGAAGAAGGAGTCAACCTGCATGGCGAGGCTGCTATTGGTGCGCTGAGTGGCCCAGGCATAGCGGATCGGGACACTCGCTCGAGTACGTACATCCAGCTCGGGATGGTACTGTGCAAACGCTTGAGCAAGTCGCTCATCGGCCAGTGTGTAGTGGATGGTGTCGGTGGTCACGACACTCTCGATGAGGTCCTCCACTCCGAGAGAGTCGATGGAGATGATGGTCAGTGCTTTTGCCCCTATTTCTTGAGCGATCTGCTTGGCGCGTAGGCGCAGGGTGGCGTCGGTGGTAATATGGAGGGTTTTTCCCTCGAGGTCAGCCATGGAGCGGATGGGGGTGGCGGTTTTTCTTTGGACCAGGACCAGCGCAGTCGTATCCACTTCTCCGCAAAACCTCAGCGAGTCAGTATTCGTCTTGGTCAGTGGCTGTGGGGAGATGATGAGGTCGATCTCGCCCTTGTCGAGCCATGCGCGTAGGCTGTCGGTACTATGGGAGATCGAGATAGCGGGTGTGAGGTGGTGCGCTTGGGCAAAGTCCAGTGCCTTTTGGTACTCTGTGCCGAGTGGCTGTCCGCGGTACAGAAAGAAACTCAGCGGAGAAGTACAGGTCCCGACTCGGAGTGTGTCCGATGCCATGATCTCATCCCAGCTCCGAAAAAGTCGCCCATCGTCCTGTCTCTCATGTCGGAGGCAAGACCCCAGTGGGAGTATGAGCACGCCCAGTACTGTGATGAGCAGGTGTCGGAGGTTCATTCTACATACAGAGCCAGGCCTTTGAGGTAATCGCCCTCGGGGTGATAGATGCTGATCGGGTGGTCCGGTGCTTGCGCCAATTGGTGGAGGATGCGGACATTGCGTCCGGCCGCCAGCGCTGCCGTAAAGATGTTTTGCCTAAAGACTTCGCTACTCAGTGCCTGAGAGCAGGAGAAGGTAAAGAGGAGTCCGCCGGGTGCGATCTTCTCCAGAGCTCGGGTGTTGATCCGTCTGTAGCCGTGCAGACCATTGGTGAGTGCGCTTCGTTTTTTGGCAAAAGCGGGGGGATCCAGCACGATGAGGTCGTAGGCACCGGCCGGCATCCGGTCGAGGAAGTCAAAGGCATCCTCTGTCGCAGTATGGTGTCTATCGAGTGGCAGGTCGGGGTTGAGCGAGAGGTTGTGCTCGAGTTGTTGGGTCGCCACAGCCGAGCTGTCCACCGATGTGACCTGCTTGGCTCCGCCTCGCAATGCGTGGAGCGAAAAGCCTCCTGTGTAGCAAAAGACATTGAGCACGGTGCGGTCGTGAGCGTAGCTTTGGATCAGCCGGCGGTTGTCTCTCTGGTCGAGGAAAAAGCCTGTCTTTTGGCCCCTAAGGATATCGGGGGCAAAGGCGACACCATTCTCGGAGATCACGAGGTCGCTTGGTAGCTCTCCATACACGACGGTGTCCAGTGGCTCGGTGATCGTCGTGCGTGTGATGAGGGTGGTGGCACTCTTGTAGTAGATGCAGCGGAGTTGCGAGCCGAGTACCTGCACGAGGGCATCTGAGATCGCTCCTCTCAGGCGGTGGATCCCCATGGTGTGTGCTTGCACCACTGCCACTTGGTCGTACATGTCTATGACCAGCCCCGGCACACCGTCTCCCTCGCCGTGGATCAGCCGAAACGCTCCGTGTGGCTGTGTGAGTCCCAAGCATTGGCGCAAGTGGTAGGCACGCCTCACCTTTTCTTCCCAAAAGGTGGCATCGATCCGGACTGTGGGGTCAAAGGTCAGCAGACGGACAGCGATGCTGCCGGCCTCGTAGTATCCACGGCCCACAAACTTCCCCTCCCTACTGATCACCTCCACCAGGTCGCCCTCGCCTAGGTGACGTAGGTCCCCCGGCTCCAGTGCGCCCGAAAAGAGCCACGGATGGCGACGCTGTACGGACTTGGCTTCGTCGTGTCTTAGGCGTATCTTGGTCATCATTTCTTCTTATTCTTTTTGGGTCCACCTGTTTTTCGTTTCCGTCCCTTTTTGGCGACACTGTCTTGTCGCACTTGTGCCAGATTGCAGATCATCTCCGGTCGTCGCAAGTGGTTGAGGGCCTCGTAGATCTTGAGTCCGGCATAGGCATCCAGTCCGGCGTACCCGACTTGTGAGGGGGTTAGCTCCGACTGCTGCCAATCGCTCAGTCGCTGTCCTTTGGTGAGTCGCTTGCCGTAGAGCAGAGCATAGATCTTGGATAGCGACTGTACCTCCATATGGTCTGCCGTGGCGAGGGTGCGCAGGTCGAGGATCCCATTGGTGACGAGCCCGTAGTCTCGGTATAGCTCCTGGCAGTCCTCCACTATAGCGACACCCACCTTCAGGATCTCCGGATTGCTGAGGAGTCGGGCCAGGGGTGCGAGTCGCTCGCGGTCCTCAAAGGTGAAGAGCCGAAACAAAAAAGCATGCTCCGAGCCGGAGAGCTGGAGGAGTGAGACGGGGTTGTACTGCCCTTTCTTGAAGACGGGCTTGGTCTCGGTGTCCATCCCCAGGACCTCCGACTGCGCCAGGTAGGCACACACCTCTTGTATCCTCTCATCCTCAGTCTCGGTGGTGATGACTTCGACGGGGATGGGGATGGTCTCTGCCTCTAGCTCGTTGAGCTCCTCCATGGATATGGAGCGCATCTCTTCGTCTTCGGTGTGCGTATCCATTCTAGTGGTCTTGGACCGGATAGGGGTCAAAGTCGGGGTGCGCCAGTAGGTCGTGCAACTGCTTGAGCACTAGGAGTAGACTATCTCCGAGCTCGTGGAGGAGCTGATCCTGTACGTCATCGAGGGCGAGCAACATACGGGTTTCGTTTTGCCCCCTAAAGGCCCACAGCGTATCGCCCAGAGCTTGGTACAAGTCTGCCAAAAGCTCGGAGGTGCTGACGCTAATCGGGACGTCCGAGTACTTCATCTCCTCCACTTGGGTGGTCAGGAAGCGGTCGTACTCGCCAAACACTTGCACCAGTCGGTTCTCGACTCGGTCGTAATCCTCTTGTCGGATATAGGGCTCCAGCTCTCCCATGGGGACAAAGTCGGCCTTTTGCAACGCCACTCCTGTGGCGTAGACAGCGGCCAACTCTCGCCGACACTCAGCGAGGGTCTCGTGGGTCCAGCGGGGGGTTGTCCCGGAATCCACCAAGGCGCAAAAGCCGGCCACGGATGCCACAAAGGGGATGACATCCGCACGGTACAAGATGCTGTTGTTGTTGCTGCTCGGTTTGTTCATACCTCACAAAGGTACGTTTTTTCTCGTTATCTATCCTGAGAATGTCTCACGAAGTGTCATTTGATTTTTTGGTTGGCTACGGGCCACTGTTTTTTCTTCTATCCGTCTAAGCATTTTCTTCTATCCGTGAAAACTTTCGCTTCTATCCGTGAAAAGTCTTGCTTCTATCCGTGAAACTCGATGCTCCTCACAAGCACTTGATTATCAATGGCTCCGGGAGGGGCTTTTTGGGGCCCAAAAATCGGCTTTTTTTGGGGGCCTTTTCAAGTGACTTTTGGGTACGAAAAGGGAGCGAAAAAAGGGGTGTGTCGTAGGCAAAACCTCGACACACCCCCTTTTTCATCGTTACGGGAGGATCCGGTGCGGAGCATCAGTCCTTTTTCCCACCCACATGCTGTAGGTACTCCGGACTAAAAGCTCCTCGTCCCTGCTTTTTCTCCTTGTGGAGGATTGCTTTTAGGACAAAGTAGCCCAGAGTCCCGGAGATCAAGCTGCCGGCAAAGACGCCAATCTTGGCTTCGTTGAGGAGCTCCGGCCCTATCGCACCTACGACGTGAGGCGAGTAGGCCAGTGTCGCGATGAAGAGGGCTACCGTGAAGCCTATGCCGCCAAAGATCGATACCCCAAAGAGGTTTTCGTGAGTCATACCCGCCGGCATCTCACACAGCTTGGTCTTGCAAGCCAGGTAGGTGGCACCAAAGATCCCAAAGGTCTTGCCAAGTACCAGGCCCAATGTGATGGCGAGTGGGATGCCGGTGATCTGATCCGGAGTCATGGCCTCAAAGGTGACCCCGGCGTTGACAAAGGCAAAGAGGGTCAGGATGACATAGTTGACAAAGGGCATGAGCTCGGTGTGCATGAGCTGGGTGAGGCTGATGGTCTTGTCGATGTTGTTTTGGGTAGCCTTCATCGTATGCACCAGGGGCTCGGGCAGGAAGAAGTGTTTGTCGCCACCGGTTTCCTTGGCGGTCTCGAGGTCATGGTCCAGAGCGACCAGTGAGGCTTGCAGCTCACTCTTTTTGCGCAAAGGCATGTGCGGAACGGCCAGCCCCATCGCGACACCGGCGATAGTGGCGTGCACTCCGGACTGTAGCATGAAGGTCCAAGCCACAAAGAAGAGGAGGTAGTAGACCCAGCGGCTCCGCACGTTGAAGCGTCCTATGTAGAAGGCAAAAAAGACGACCAAGGCGGCGGAGACGAGTGCGGCAAAGTTGATGTGCGAGGTGTAGAAGATCGCAATCACCAAGATACCTCCAATGTCGTCCACCACAGCGAGTGTGACAAGAAAGACCTTGAGCGTGGAGGGAACCTTTTTGCCCAATAGCCCTAACACTGCCAGCGAAAAGGCGATATCCGTGGCCATCGGGATGGCGGCTCCGTGGATGTGGTCGGGGTTGTGATCAACCAAGCTGAAAACGATCACCGGCAGGATCATTCCGCCGATAGCGGCGATCACCGGTAGGAGGGCATTGCGCGGATGGGAGAGACTGCCGGCACGGAGCTCGTACTTGATCTCGAGGCCTATGGCGAAAAAGAAGATAGCCATGAGGGCGTCGTTGACAAAGAGCGAGATGGTCATCGGCCCGCCATGTACCATGAAGGGGGTGAAGTCGCCTATGCCAAAGTCAATAGGGGTCTGCAGCCACTTGAAGTAAAAGTCGGCGGTATTGCCACTATTGGCGACTATAATCGCCAAAATGGTGGCCATGAAGAGGTAGACTGAGGGGTTGACTTGGCTCAGTAAACCTAGCAGGGACCTTTTTTTAGTAGTTTGGGTAGCAGGTTGCATGAATCTTTGTGTCTGTTTTTTTTGAAAAAAAAGAAATATGGGGTCTGCGTGTTGTTTCTCGGTGGGTGGAGCTACCGTCGGGTTATCTCCACTTTGTGCGTGGGGGCTAGGGTTTTGTTGCGCTCGTCGGTGACTTCGGTCACCTTGGTGGCCAAATCCATGAAGGCTTGTCCCATGACGCTCTCCTTGAGGGCGATGGGGGTACCTTCGTCGGCTGCCTCACATACGCTCTGGACGAGTGGGATCTGGCCAATGAGTGGTGTATTGGTCTCCTGTGCGAGATGTGCCCCACCCTCTTTTCCGAAAATATAGTAGCGGTTTTGGGGCAGTTCGGCAGGGGTAAACCAGCTCATGTTTTCGACAATTCCGAGTATGGGGACGGCCACTTTTTCGTCCCGGAACATACTGATCCCTTTGCGTGCATCGTCGGTGGCCACGGCTTGGGGGGTGGTGACGATCAGTGCGCCGGTGATGCCAAGGGTCTGGATGAGTGTCAGGTGGATGTCGCTGGTGCCTGGGGGCAAGTCCACTAGGAGGTAGTCGAGGGTACCCCAGTTGCCCTCTCGGATCAATTGCCCCAGAGCATTGGAGGCCATGGTCCCTCGCCAGATGAGCGCACTCTCGGGCTCGACGAAAAAGCCGATACTCAGCAGCCGCACACCGTAGCGGACCACGGGATCGATGAGGTCCTTGCCATCCACCTTGGTCAAAAGGGGCTTGGCGCCCTCAGCGCCCATCATCCTGGGGATGGATGGTCCATAGATGTCGGCGTCGAGCAGGCCGACACGGTAGCCCTGGCGTGTGAGTGCCACAGCCAGGTTGGTCGTGACGGTACTCTTGCCCACCCCACCCTTGCCACTGCTCACGGCAATGATGTTTTTGACCCCGGGCAGGGGGCGATCCGGCTCTGTTGGCTGAGGTGTGGGGAGTAGTGGGGTGATCTCGACCGCAATATCGGGGTGGAGGTAGTCCTGCAGAGCACGCTCGGCGGCACGAGTCACTGACTTTTGGAATGGATCTCTGGACTTTTGGAATCTCAGGGAAAAGCTGACCTTGTTGTCCTTGATCTCTATATCGTCTTGTACCATGCCACTGCTGACGATGTTGTCCGTGGCACCGGGATAGGTGACGTGCTTGAGGGCTTGGAGGACCTGCTCTACTGTGATGGTATCCATGCTGTTGCTCATGTCTGTTTTTTTGGGGGGATGTGATTAGTCTGTACTGGAGGGGTTGGTCCGTCGGCTGCGACCATAGCTCCGGTAGTCGTCCGGCTCGATCTCCACCTCCGGCTCGATGCCGTGGAGAATCGTCGGATCAAGTCGGATACAGAGGTACTTGATGGTCATGCCCCTGCTGAGCCACTGTTGCTCGTAGTAGGTCTGGACCTCTCGGAGTAGTGGCTGTGCCGAGGGATCGGCGTAGACATCTCGGATGTCCCGGAGGATCGTCTGGTGGTTGGCCCGGGCTATGGCTTGGGTGTAGGTGTAGAGAAAGCCCGAGTCCGTCTTGAGGTGCAGTAGCCCTCCCTCGGTCAGTATCCGCTGATACTCACCCAAAAAGTGGATGGAGGTGAGGCGCTTGCGTACCTTTTTCATCTGCGGATCGGGAAAGGTGAGCCAGATCTCCGACACCTCGTCATCCGCAAAGAAGGTGCCGAGGAGCTCTATCTGAGTCCGCAAAAACCGGACGTTGTCCAGCCCCTCTCGGTCGGCTGTCGTGGCACCGGTCCAGATGCGATTCCCCTTGAGGTCCACTCCTACAAAGTTGACCCTGGGATGTCGTCTCGCCATCTCGACAGTGTACTCCCCCTTGCCACAACCCAGCTCGAGCACGATGGGATAGTCGTTGCCAAAGACGGCCTCACCCCACTGACCGCGGTAGGGAAACTCCTTGCCGGCGGCCAGAGCCTGATAGGGATACTGTAGGGTGTTGGAGAGTGCATCCAGCTCTGCAAACTTTTCCTGCTTGTTTTTGCTCATATACTTTTGTCGTCCTCTTGTGCGGATGTGGCAAAGTTACCAAAACAATAGGTGATTGTCGGCTCAATGATACAGACTTTGGGGTGCTCTGTGGCTAAAAAGTACGAAGCGACCCAAGCACTTTCGTCCGGATACAACACGAGACCTTTGCAAAAGGGATTCTTTGCCAAAGGTCTCGTGTCGTATCCTAACGATCAGGGCATTATCCGATCGGTAAATTATTCCGGGACGTATATGATCTCGCCATTGTCCAGCTCGTAGGCTATCCCGACGCGCTTGCCCTTGGACTGGCTCGAGGCATCCGTCTCGGACGGGGTGTACTTCTTGATCTGTCGCCCCTCCTTGGTGATGATTTCCATGTTGTCCTTCCCCGGATTTTTGACGATGGTGTAGTCTTCGTTGCTAAAGTACTCGCTCATATTGAGGTTGAGGACAAGTGCGACCATCAGCGATACGGCAAAGACCATGGAGACATCAAAGAGGTTGACGATGACGCTCAGGGGATCCTCGTCCTGCCCCTCTCTGAGGCGACCGGTCCGGCGGATCTTTTTGGTAGGATTACTCATGTGTCGCACTCCTTTCTGCCAGTACGTTGGCGACATAGGTGAGGTGATTGGCATCCTTGTCGTACCAGCGTTGCGTGAAGAGGAGGACCACAATGGCGATGCCACTGATCACCAACCCGACGACCGTGGTAGCAAAAACGACCTGCATATTGTACGCCATGCCACTGACATCTCCACTCGAGAGACCCACAAGTGCAGGGCTCATGGAGATAAGGGTACCCATAAGCCCCAGGATAGGACCTATCTTGGTGAGGAGGCGAGAGGTGATGAGGTCTTTTTGGGCACGGTTTTCGAAGTCGGCTATGAGGTACTCGGCATAGTCCGTGTCGCCGGGATGAGCGAGGATCTGCCGGAGGTAGGGGATGACAAGTGCGTTGTCATAGGCCGGAAGTGCCTGCGAGAGCTCCTCTGCCGTATGTGCCCGAAAGTCATCAATGATCGCCTGGTAAGCACGGAGGTTGCGCCGACGGGTAAGGAAGCGACCATAGAAGACACCCGCCATGATTACAACCCGAATAAAGAAGAGAATCAGGAGGATGATGACGGGGATGAGTAGACTGTCGGAGATGCCGAAAAGTATTTTAGAGATCCATTCCATATAGAGGTTGTCTGCTTGCTTTTATTTTAGTTTGTAGGTCCTATTTTTTTGGACAAAAAGAGTAACGATGAAGAGGAGTACAATCACCCCAAGTGTAAGGGCGACCTCTGTAGCCATACCGGTGGCATGCTCGGCGGGGCGGTAGAGGATGCTGTCGGTGGTGGTAGAGAGGAGCGCACAGATACAAAGGAGCGTCGAGAGCATCAGCACCAGCTCCTCCCGAAGCTCACGAGCCGGCAAACTGCGACGCAACACCTCTGCCAAAAGTGGCACAAAAACGAGCGAACACCCACCGACAATGCCGGAGGGCACCCAAAAGCTAATGCCCGGCAGCGCATAGCACAACTGCACCTGGATGAAGAAGAGCGTGGGAAATACTAATAAGGTGACATAGTAGCTCAGCAATAGGTGTACCGGTGCTAGAAGTCGCTCCAAAAACAACCGAACCGGATGCCGACGCACAGGACGGGGGCTTGGTCGCTTGGTCCACTCCCGAAAGGCATACGCCACCACCATCAGCAGCTCCACGGTAACCAGCACAGCCACCGCTTCCCGTGCTTGGGAAGCGGAGGTGTACTGTAGGATCTGCGCCCGAGGGGCCATACTGGCAACATCGGTCATGATGAGGCAAAAGCCGAGGAGTACCGCCCCGTACACGACTGCCACCCAGCGAGACAAGAGACTAAGCTTGGCTATGACGGCGGGGAGACAGAGCAACAAGGTCAGGTAGACCATGATGAGAGTCATGAGCGCTTCTTTCTGAGGATGAACACAGCCAGTAGCAACAGTGCTACAATACCGATACCTATCCACATCAGGGTCCTAAGTGTATCGGACTGAAGGGTATCTGCTTGGCTTGCGTTTTGTGCGTTTTGACGTCCTTCTTCGGTCAGGACCACACTCTTGGCATCGCCACTTTGTCCGGCCTTTTGCGACATGGCCACTTGCACAGCTTGGTCAAAGTCCTTCTTTTGGCCCTCAGAGGGTAGTTGCTCACGGACAAAGTCACGGAGCTTGGCATTGGCGGCCATCATTCCGGCTCCGGAGAAGCCATAGGTCGTGACCACGTGTTGGTTGAGCTCCGCCAGACGTTTGGTCTGCTCGGGGGTAGCATTCCACATGCCCTTGCGTATCGACTCGAGCATCACTCCGGTGATTTGCTCCAGAGAGGCGGGACTGTTTTTCTCTACATAGTCTGTTGCTCCCATTTTCAGAGCATCGTTGATCCAGATATCGTAGATCTCGCTCCAGAGTTCGTCATCGATAAGGTCCGGCTTGGAGACCTCCCAGCCAAAGGTGTTTTCGACAATGGATGCCAGCCGCATCGCATTGCCCGATCCGCCTCCCTCTACTACCTTTTTCACAAAAGCGGGGTTGAGGATCGTGCTACGGCTCTCCACACCCACAGCCTCCTTGAGCTCCTGCATCCGGACATGGTTGTGGTTGCGGTAGTCGGCAAAGTAGGCTTCAGGTTCTTTGCCGGTTACGCTGGTGATAGTGAGGTTGAGCCCACCCATGAACTCAAAGACGTGGTCCAGGCTGAGTGCGCCCCAAGTATTGCTCTGACGCGGGTGTACAACGACATCGGTATGCTCAACTGCCGCGCGGAACATCCCTTGGTGAAATGCGCCCCACTGCTCGGTCGAGCCATAAGCGGCACCCATGTTGTTGAGATAGACATCGGCGATATCACTTCGGTCGTTCCACTTGTCACTCGCAAAGATCATCTCCTGTATTCCGGTCCCGTACATTCCATTGATGCCTCCAAAGACACGGTTACCGGCCCATTCTCGTGCAGTGGCAGGTGCCATGCCGGCCTCGACGAGACGTTGCTCGATGCGAACATTGCCCTCGTGTACGTGGTTGGGATAGGGTTCTTTGTCTCCGGCTTGGCTGGCCATCCAGACAGCCTTGGTGATCAGATCAAGGCGTGAGGCTGCCAAGTCTCTAAACTGCCCTGACGTCTGCACCAGGACATCCACACGCGGGCGTCCCAGCTCCGACGATGGGATGAGTCGTACATCGCTCACCCGACCTCTTGGGTCACGTACCGGCTCCACTCCGAGCAAGTAAAGTACCTGAGCGATAGTGGCACCACCGGTCTCGATGAACTCGCTGCTCCAGAAGGAGAAGCTCACTTTTTCCGGATAGTCGCCATGCTTGCGGACGTAGTCGTCCAAGGTTTGTTGTGCCAGTGCCTTGCCTTTTTCCCATGCCACCTCCGTGGGTGTTGTCTCGGGGTTGATGCTGTACAGGTTGCGTCCGGTCGGCAGAGCTGTGGGGTTGGCCACGGGATCTCCGCCCGACGATGGGGCGATGAATCCTCCGCTGAGTGCTCGGGTGATCTGGTTGAGTTCTCTCTCCGGTGAGGACTTGAGTGCCTCGTAGTAGGAGGCGACACTGCTGATGGCATTGCCGAGGCTCAGGATGGCATCGCTCCTAAAGCGCACGCTGTCCGTTGCCTCCTCTGCTTGTGTACCGGCCTCGCGATACTCCTGGAGCGAAAAGCCTCCATACGAGGCTATGAATGCGCTATCAGGGGTGTAGCCGGCCAGGATCCGACGGACAAGTGCCTTGGCCGGATCCAGATACTTCTGCGTGAAAGCTCTGCCCTCCGGTACCTCTTGGCCATTCATCTTGTGCAGGGTTGCCTGTCCGTAGGCGATAGGGTCGCACGCCATGGCGACGATCGTGTTTTTCAGCTGAGTCTCGCTGTATGGCACGCCGGTGGTGTAGAGTGTCGTGTAGATCTTTTCGTTGGCGATCTCCTCTGCAAAGTGCTCGATACGCTCGATCTCATCAGCTGTATAGGGCTTGTTCGACAGGCTGTCCAGCTTGAGGTCGCGGTGGATACCCAGTCGCATGGTCTCGGTTCGGACGGCCTTGGCATTGGCGTCCGTGGGGTTCTTTTGGTAGTTGACGATGTTTTGCATCAGCCGGTCGAATATGGAGCGTGTGGCACTCTCCTCAAAGGGCGGGGTCAGGTAGCTGACCAGTGTAGCATAGGAGCGACGCTTGGCCATCATCGACTCACCTATATTGGCTATGGTGTAGTAGTAGACATGTGGTGTGGTACCCACCAGTGCCTCAGGCCAATCATAGGTGCTGAGTGCCACCTGCTTTTGTGGGGTAAACTCCAAGCTGCCATGCGTCCCAAAGTGCATCAGTGCATCGGCTCCAAAAACATCCTCAGCCCACAAGTAGGCCGCAATATAGGGGTGAGGCGGTGCCGTGTTGGCACCGTGTACGATCGCAAAGCTGTCATCCCCTATCGCAGACATTGGCTGCGGGAGCAGCACGACATTGCCCAGTTGCACTCCGGACACAGCTATGTAGCTGCTGCCATCGGGAGTCTGTCCGCTCATGTACGCACCCGGTGCGGCACCATACTTATCCACCACATCTGCGTAGCTCTTTGGCTCGAGGCGAGCACGCATCAGGCTGTCGTACTCCGCTGTCGCAAATCGTATGGGGTTGCACTTCTGCATGTAGGAGTCGATAGCTCCTTTGGTAAAATGCTCCAGCACAGGTCCATCCTTCATGATCATTGCCTCCAGCTCTTGGGCATTGGCCGGCAGGTTCACTGTATAGCCCTCCTCCTTGAGCTTTTTCAGCACATTGTATAGTGCAGGCACGGTCTCCAGTCCTTGTGCGGTGAGGCCTTGCTGTCCGGGGCCTTTGAGGTAAAAGATGGCGACCCGCTTCTCGCTATTGGGTTTGGTCTTGAGTTGCAGGGTGTGCGACACGAGGTCTGCAAAGCGCGACAGACGCTTGGGGTCGGTAATGGTCTCCACTATGCCGTCGCTGTTGATCTCCTGGAAGTTGAGCACATAGGGGAGCACTCCGCCATCCAGCTCGGGCATCACGATGCTCTGAGACATGAATCCCCCAAACATCCCCATCGGATCCTCCAGCCAACTCTTTTGGTCGGACATGATCGTCAGCGGGGTAAATACCGGGCAGTCAAATTGCTCAAAACTCCGGACTCCCATGCCGGCCAGCGGACCAAAAAACATGCGTCCATGCGCTTGGTGAATAATGGCATTGGGGCGTAGCTGACCGAGGAAGTCCAGCAACTCCTTGCCCGACGCATAGATGGGGTAGACGTTCAGTCCCCTATCCGAGAGGGCTTGGATCAGCTCATCGAGGTTCTTTTTGTTGCCACTGTATGGGGAGTTGAGCGCACCCACCAGAGCCACCTTGGGACCACCCTCATGGTAGTACCCGATGCCCTTGATGTACTTCTCATACTCCTCTAGGTTGTCGATCCGGACACTCTCATCCAGGTGGTAAAAGACGTTGTTGGGGGTCTCCACTGCCTCCATCGGCTCCGGTGCAGAGGTCACCTTGTGGTCGATGTACTTGCGGATGTAGTTGGACATCGAGATGTAGTTCTGCTTGTTGCCGTTGTAGAAGTACTCGCTCACTCGCTGTATGTCGAGCGAGTCGAGGTTTGTGATATCGTTTTGGGGATTGGTGGCCATCACGGTCATCATGGGCTTGCCGGAGTCGGCATACTTTTGGATCTTGGCGCGCTCTTCGGCATCGATCTTGAGTCCCATCCCGTTCATGAGTACAAACTCATACCCTCGTGGGTTTTTCAAAAAGTCCTGTGGGCTGATCAGGTGATAGCGCACGGCCTTGTTGGTGTTCGACTTGGCGATAGGTGTCCCCTGGAATCCGGTCATATTGATCAGTGCCACATCTGTTGGTGACATCCACCGTTGGTAGCCTAGGTATCCGAGCACCAGTAGGATCAATACTCCCAGCGCACGGGTCAGTTGTTTGTTCTTTTTAGTCATAGTTTTTCAGTGTATAGGAGTGCTATTTTTTTCTCAAAAGAGGCGTACACCGAGCCGCACAAAAAACACGGCACCGGGGCTTAGCGAGGCGGTCTGATAGGTCAGGTTGGCCGGCCTAAAGTTGAGCAGGTTGTTGGCTCCAAGGGTCACGTAGTATTTGCTCTTGTACTCGGTCGTGGCAGTCAGTCTCAGGAGCGGGTAGCCCTCCACGTCCTGACGGACGAGAGGCTTGGTGTCGTCCAGATCCCCCTTGCTGTCGGTGTCCAGAGTGTAGTAGCTGACCGCAGAGAGGTATTGGCCGATCAGGCTGGTGCTAAAGGCCCAGTCGCCTGTGTGGTAAAAGCCATTGACCTGCATCAGGAGGTTGTGTGGTCGGGCGGCGTTGATGTCGTACTTCTTGTCGAGGTGGGTGATCGTCTTGGGCGCACGTGTGTAGCTGTACATTGTCTTGAGGGAGAGGCCGTTGATCACGAACCACTCCGCTGTCAGGTCGGCATTGAGCATACGGGATCGGCCGGCGATATTGACGTACCGCTGATCCTGCTTGGCATCGGCCTGCATGGTTATCTGGTTCTTGAAGAGCGTATAGGTCGTCCCTGTGGAGAGGACCAGCTTGCCGGATCGGTAGTTGGCTCCGAGGATCATCTGGTTGGCAATCTCCGGCTTGAGATTGGGGTTGCCATAGATATGAAACATCCCTTGGTGGCTCCAGTCGAAGTAGAGCTCCATCAGCGTCGGTGACTTGAAGGCCCTGGCATACCCGGCTCGCAGGCTGAGTCCGCCCTTGTTGTAGGCAAGGGTGACCTTGGGGGAGAGGTTGAGCCCGTAGCGTCCGTGGAGATCGGCCCGTAGGCCGGCCATGAGTTCGAGTCCTGCGCCCAACTCTCTCAGGTACTGCCCATAGAGGACGCCACAGAGGATACTCTTGCGTGCCGCAGCTCCGGAGATCTGGTCGGACAGTAGTAGTTCCTGGTGTCCCTCAAGCCCTGTGGCTAGCGAGCTCTTGTCACCAAAGTTGATATTGTAGTGCGCACGTAGAATGTGCTTGAAATTGCTGTGCAGCAGTGTGCGGTCTCCTGGGGACTTGGGGTAATGGCGCTCTCTGGAGGAGTAGTCGGCATTGTAGGAGAGTGCGAGGTTGCTACGGTCGTCCACGTCCCACATGCCGGTGAGTCGGCCATTGTAGGCGTCGTACACATCATTTTGGTACTCGGAGCGCTCTTGCTTGCGGCTCATGCCCCCTAGGTCGACCTTGAGGGAGAGACGGTCGGTGGGTTGCCACCCAAACCGGTTGGAGAGCCGATAGACATCGTTGCGTGGCACCGGTATGTAGCTCTCTCCATCTCGCCGCGTGATGTTGTAGTCCCCCTCCTTGCCGAGAGAGAGGGTCGTGGTGTTGCTCCACTGCTTGCGCTTGATACTGAGGTCACCGTAGCCATCCCACACCTTGGGCATCGACCAGCCCCCACAGAGGGAGAGCGTGAGAGGCGACTTGGCCTGCTTGGTGATGATATTGACCACCCCGCCGATGGCACCCGAGCCGTAGAGTGCTGAGCCCGCACCGCGGATGATCTCCACCCGCTCGATATTCTCCGGGCTGAGGCGCAAAAAGTCCGGGCTACCGTCCTTCATCCCGGCGATCTCCTCTCCATCGATCAAGAAGGCATAGTAGTCGGCCGAGAGCCCTTGTATCTTGACGTGTGTGATACCACCGTGCGAACTAAACTCCACCCCGGGGATCGAGTAGAGCATCACATCCTTGGTGTTTTGGGGTGCGATACGCTTGAGGTCCGCCCGGTCGATGACCGAGACGGGGAGCGGGAGTTGCTCGAGCTTGCAGCGGCTACGTGTGGCCGTGACGACATACTCATCCAGCTCCGTGGCACGGGGCCATAGGCGCACTGTCTGTTGCTCCTCGCGGGCAAGATCCAGTACGAGCGACTCGGTCTCATAGGAGAGGTGCGAAAAGGTAGCCTCGTACTTTCCGCCATCCGGTGCCACACGTATCCGGTAGGAGTAGTAGCCCGCTTGGTCGGTCTGCACTCTCTGCGCCAGTTTGCCGGAGTGGCGGATGGAGACCGTCACGCAGGGGATACCCTTACTTGCTTGGTCGACGACACGCCCCCTGATCACCTTTTGGGCAAGGGCGGATGTACCGAGAAGTAGGTAGATGCAGAGGACAATACTCGGGATCAGCTTATTCATGGTCTGGTATCTATTTTTCCGGGGTCTATTTTGCCAAAAGTGAGTAGACACCTGCCGAAAAATCCTCTCGGAGGTGTCTACCCACCGGTTTTTTGTGCAGTGCTATCCGATCAACTTATCAGAGCTCTTGGTAGCGGAAGCTCAGTGTGCCACCCTTCTGGCCTTGTGCATTGACCGAACCGGTGAACTGTAGGCGATACACGTGCTTGCCATCAGCTGAGCGAACGACATAGATATCTTTCACAGGCGTGTACATCGCGCTTGCACCACCAGTCATCATCTTGGACATATCTAGGTCGTAGCAGGCAATCCGGTTGATGGACACCTCCACCTCCTTGCCTTCTTTCTTGACCATCTTCTTCACGAGGTCTTGCGCAACATACATCGTGGCGGTCTTGTTGCCACCGCCTGCCATCGGACTCACAGTGGCAAGTACTTTGGGGCTGTTTTGGACGAATTTCAGGTTGGACACCTGTACCTTGGCACCGAAGTTCGTCGATGTAGTCCGAACGATGCCGCCCAGACCGCTGTAGTGCTCAGGAGCGTTCACCGCCATGCACTCACGACGAAAAGCGATGTCCCAGCTCTTGTCCTTCTCCGGTGTGGTCGTCTTCACCACCTTGTTGTCCTTGAGCGAAAAGTAGACCCAGTCTGCCCAGGAGGTGGCATCGAGGTACTCCACTTTTTTGATCTCTGTGGACTTTTTGTTCTCCGGCACATTGTTGCCGGATTTACAGGACGTGAGCAGTGCCGCTGAAGCGATCACTAGGGCTAGAATGGTTTTGGAAGTTCTCATATCTTCTTATATTTAATCTGAAATGTTACAATCGTTCTCCATTGAACTGCAAAGGTAAATAGGATCCACTTTTTGGTCAATACCATCATTTAGGTATTTTTTTACAAAAGGGCTCCTCTTGCGCTTATCCTCTGTGCCATTGCCGGAAAGCGGGATGGTCGGTTCGGAAAAACACCTGGGCCTCGTGACCAAATCCGAGCTCCTAAAGCAACAAAAGCGATCGCCCTCGGACAGCCTATTTTTTTCTTCTGTCCGTCTAAGCGATCGCTTCTATCCGTGAAAAGTTTTGCTTCTATCTGTGAAAAAGTTCGCTTCTATCCGTGAAACTCTAGACCACTTATAAGTACCTGATTATCAAGACTCCCCAAAGGGGTATTTTTGGGTCGCAAAAAAACCGACCCTAAGCAAACTAAAAAAGGTCAGGATAGATCACTCTTGGATCTACCCTGACCTTTTCCGGATTCATCTCTCACGTCCTTTGGCGGGAACGTGGTCGATGCTACTCTGTAAACTCATGAAGCAGAGCATTGCAAAGCGAGTCTCTCTCATTGTAAAATTTCCAACGATAGTTGGAGAAAAAGAGATCCTCATCTTCAAAGTCCGGATCTATGAGTTCGCTGATGACGTAACCTTTGTACTCAGCGCATGGCTGCTGGAGATACTGGAGCATCTCGCGAGGTACTTTGTCCCTATACGCCAGGGAGAAGTACGAGCCGTCCTTCAGCGTCACACTCCTGACCTCATACACATACCGATACTCGTCGTAAAAAGTTGGCTCGGATCTGGTGATATTGTAGCGGTAATCTGCTGACTTGGTGTACGTTTTCAAGTCATTGAGCGAAACTACTGCGTTTGAGCCATCCAAGATGTTGCCGTTTTCCTTGTTCGCCAAAGCAAACGCCACCACACAATCAGCGATCTCCCCACGAGGATAGGTGATATCCACCCAAAAGCCGGGATAATACCTCGCAGAGGAGCCCTCACCCGAGGTCATATACCTAAGGTTGAAGCTAAGGCTCAAATAGCGACTTGGGTCATGATTTTGGATGTAGTCGCTCCACTTATCCACCAGCTGGTTGACTTTTGCATCGTACTGTTTGCAATACGAGTCATAGGCCGATTGTGCATCGACTTCGACTTTCTGCTCATCTATACTCAGGAAGTCTAGCAGTCTCTCATAGGTGATGGGGCGATAGGTATCCTCTTTTGGTGTTCCGACACAGGCATTTTGTGCCTGGTAGACGAAGTCGATGTGGTCGGAAAGTCGCGGATCTTTTTTTTCGGCAGTCTGTAGCTCCTTTGTAGTCAAGGGGTCCATGATGCTTTTTTTCAGTATCCTCGCATTCGAGACAAAGTACCACGCCAAGATTCCGGCAGCGACCAAAACAATGAATGCTACTCCACCAAGCAGGAGATACTTGAGCGTCCTGCGGGAGGGCTCTGTCACCGGCCTCCCCTGTGGAGGAGTATGCTGCAGTGGTGGAGGTGGAGGTGGAGGCGGTGGTGTACCACCGGAAGTGACACAGTCCTCAGAGGGGGACTCGCCACTGTCTAGTGGGGCCTGATGCTCATAACTATTGAGGTCTTCCATATTGGTAAAATCGGGTTGCTCCATCCGGATCAGTCGTAAATCGTATACAGTTTATTGGCCTCAGCGTCTACAAAAGCCCGAGTGGCAGCAGTATGAGGTAGAGCCCCCACCCCAATGCACCGCAAATGGCAGATCCTATAATCCATCCGAGAGCACTGCGGCTGGCTCGATTGGCCCCGTCGTAGTCGCCTCGCGAATAGCGTGACCCCACCTGTGACGAGTATATGATCGCTACGATACCTCCTATGAGACAGCAGAAGAGAGTGGCCAGGATACTCCATACCAAGTAGCTGGGTGGTTGCTCCGACGGCCTGCTGGGGCTGGTGAAGGCGGAGGGGGCAGCCGCCACCTGTACCACGGTCTGAGGTTGGTGTGGGGGCCAGCTTTTAGGTGTCTCCGGTGATAGATACGGCCGCACCTCCTCTACTTCCCGGGCGGGTAGCCACTGTACCATTCCCTCGGTCCACACCATAGTCTGAGGGGTGATTTGCTGAGCGGTAAGCTCTTCCAAGGAGTAGGGCCCGGCTTTCTGATCATTGATGATAATGTGGTACTGTTTCATAGCTTACTTAATTATTTATCTCGCTTATATACATCGAACCACCTGAGTAAGTGACCAAAAAGGACAGATCACTCTCGGTGTCTTTTATCTTACATGAGTTCGGACGATCATCTTCGGTTATCACGAGATTTATCTTTTGGCTTTTGACCGCCTTGATCAGCATATCCACCATCGCTTTTTCAGGGGAGCTGTCGGTGATGCCATTGCCTGTGTAAAAGGCCTTCTTGATAGACCCATCAAATTCATCGATGGCATTCTGAATGTAAGTGGAACAGTCTAGGTCTATATTCCAAAAGGCGAATACGGCCTCCCCTTTGAGCATCTCGTAGTATACGACATGGAGTTTGACGTAATCTTTGACGAAGTCGTCCTGCGTCGGATCCTCTGTGTCGCAGCCGGTGAATAGTCCTGCAAGAAGTAGCAGAGGTAGGATGAGGAGTTTTTGTCTCATACAAGATTTATCACTATTTAGTGTTCCTTAATTTCCCCAAGCATAGGATTTATTGTCATCCCCAAACAGTCCTCTGAGGAGGTCTATTAGCGTCTCATCAAACTCGATCGAACCACCCATCCTCAGCAGTCCCAGAACGTTGCCATTCACGACAAACTGATGGCCTACATACGCTGTCCCAAAGCAAGCATCGTGATCTCCGATCTGCAATGAGGTGATTTGATTCATCGGGATGCAACCTTTGACGGACATGGCGACCAGCCCACTCAGAAAAGAGTCCTTGGTGAGCTTGTAGTAGAGGGCCTTGTCCGTAATCAAGATCCCGGACCAAGCATAACCACCCACTGCACCTAGGATCTTTTTATTGACCGCAAGGAGAGGAGTCTCGTCCGGGCGAAGGATTATCCCCAACCGTTTTTCTTGGTGCCGGATAACATCATTGGGGATCGGGTTCAGAAAAAGAGCTTTTGGCAGAGGCTGACGACTCGCTTTTAGAGCCTCAATGTTTGCTGACAACTTAGTTGCGTACATGTTTTTGATTTTTTTATTTGGCTCTCATTGCTTGTAGGGAGAGCCAATATCCTACGTTTTGACATCTATGCAGTTACCTCTGTCACCGAACAAAAGAAGCGTGGCACTGCCAGCCACGTCCCAAGTCGGAGGTCGTAGGATACCTTGATTCAGAGACACGTAGATAGCAGCCCACGCCATTCGCGTGGAAACCACTATGCTCTCTCTCTGAAAAAGTCTTGAATTTCCTACGTTCCCGACTTCGAGATAAGCACAATCGCTTCGTATGTTTGATAAGACAGATAGGAGAAAAACTCCTACTGCGTTGCCATTTACAACTTTTTACCAAAACAAACAACTGCAATGTGACAGGTGTGGGCTGCTTTTGTCTGTCGTGTCGAGACTACACCGTCGGAGGAGGCGATCCTCCGGAGGCGAGTCTCCTCCAAATCCTTGGCCCCCATGTGATGAAAGACGGGACTTGGCTGAGCACATTGCGAAGATACACTCCGTGGTGTGCCATATTGAAGCACAGGAGGGAAACACCCTTATTCGCCGGAGGTGCGACCAGGAAGAGGAGATGGCGGTGAGCCGTTTTGCATCCACTTTTGGAGCGTGGCACGAAGCGCAAAGAGCCGGGGTTGGCAGGATCCAAACAAAAAAAGACGACCCTGGGCTGGGTCGTCTCAAAGGTAGGAATATGGATGGGGGCCGGTATTTTCCCCGGATCGGTGCAACCTAACTCCGGTCGGAGTGGAGGATTCGCTTGAATGCAATCTTTAGGTGGAAACTGATGGCGGGTAGGAGTCCGTAGTGCCGGATCATGATCTGCAAGCGTTCGCAGAGTGATGGTAGGCGATTCCGGGTGGTGACCCCTTCAGACAGGTAGTTGGTGAGGGGGATGCCGGTATAGTGGTTGTCGGTGGATGCTTTTAGGATCTTTAGGCACCAGTCGTAGTCGGCACTGTACTTGTAGCGTGTGTCGTAGAGTGGCACTAGGTCTTTTCGGGCATAAAAGGATTGGTGGCAGACGAGCATCCCTTGTGCGAAGCTGTCGTAGGTGAGAATCTTGGGTGCGGTGTGGTGTCTGGGGTGTAGGTATTGGCCATCGGCGTCTACGATATTGGTCTGTCCGTAAATGACTCCGGGAAGTCGGTGTCCATCAATGGGCGCGAGTGCGTTGGCAACAGTGGTGGAGGAGGGGAAAGTGTCTCCGGCGTTTAGGAAGCAGAGGTAGGTACCGGTCGCCAGGCCTATTCCTTTGTTCATGGCATCGTATATGCCTCGGTCGGGTTCGCTGATTGCTTGGTGGATGCTGGGAGCCCACTCTTTTAGAAGTGTGGGAGTGTCGTCCGTGGAAGCTCCGTCGATGATGATGTACTCTATATGCGGGTAGGTCTGTGCGACGACGGACTCTATGGTGCGCCGTAGCTGGATATAGGCATTTCGGCAGACGGTGATGACGGTGAGGGTGGGCTGTTGCATATTTTGGGCAAGGGCGAAGGCGCAGTCAGTGGAGGTCTAGAGTGGGACAGGTGATCAGGGGCACGGATATGTGTCGCTGTAGGTAGTCCTGAGTGTCGGCGGTTATGCGGGGATCGGTTTGGATTCCGGTATTGTAGACGACTAGTGCGACGGGGATCTCCCTATTTTGCAAGACTTCGAGGTTGAGGAGCGTGTGGTTGATGCTACCAAGTTTGGCCGTGGTGACGAGTATGACCGATAGCCGTTGGCTCTGTATGTAGTCGATGGTGAGGTAGTCTTGGGTGAGGGGTACCATGAGTCCTCCTGCACCTTCGATGAGGACTTTGTCGTATTTGGCGAGGAGTGCTTGGGTGCTCTGGGTGGCTAGGTCGTACTGTGGTTTTTTTCCATCTATCGACAGGGCCATGTGTGGCGAGCAGGGGTAGCTATAGATGAGTGGGCAGGTGGTGTGGTCGAGGTCGGGTGCCTGCAGTGGTCGCCCCTCTATCTGCCGGTGCAGACGGATGTCCTCGGATATTCCGGAGTCTCCTGTCTGGATCAATTTTTGGGTGATGACATTGACCCCCTCTTGGAGGAGTAGGCGGGATAGGTATCCGGTAACACAGGTTTTGCCGGCGTCGGTGTCTATGCCGGTGACGAAGTAACAGTTTTTGGAAAGTAGGGTCTGTATCATTTTGTCGCTATGCCTATGATCGTGTTGTAGGTGAGTGGATAGGGTGCTCCGAGTGGTAGGTCGTTGGCCTCTCGGAAGGTGTGGTCGAGGTGGGCGATCATGCGTGGAGTCCATACTGTGTGTGCGGGCATGGCATTGGTGCCAGTCTGCTTGATATGCCTGAGTAGCTCAGTGAATGTACGGAAATGTAGCGTGGAGCTGTATATCTCGTGGCGATGTTCGGCAAAGTGTAGCCCGTGTATGGTCTCCAGGATCTGATCGGCTGTGGGGTAAAGGAGTCCGGCACCCGTGGTGCGTCGTAGCTCGCAAAAGGTGTCAGGGAGGAATGTGCTGTACAGGAGATGCCCGTGTGGTAGGAGTGCGCGGTGGCTTTTTGGGAAAAAGGAGAGGGGGTCGTGCCACCACTGAATACAAGAGCTGCTGGCAATGAGTCCGTAGGTGCCGTCCCAGGCGGAATGCTCGGCATCGGCCGTGATGAAGGTGTGGCGGATACCTACCTTGAGTCGAAGGATACGCTCGACCTCTGGCGCAATATCGTTGAATACGAATGTAGCTCCCGAAAGTCTCTGAGTGAGGCGGTAGCTAAGTAGTCCGGTGCCACACCCAATCTCCAGGACGCGCTCGGGTGCCACTGTGGGTGGAAGCAGTGCCACCAGTCGATCGGCGACCTCTGCTTGGACTACAGCAGTATCGTCGTAGCTCTCAGCGGCCGCACCAAACCTGTGCCGAAGGAGGGTTTTGTCGATCAGTGGAGTAGATCCAGCCATGATGTGTAGTTGTAGAGAGGATAGTGCCCGATATTGGGGATGATGTGGGTGGAAATGCCCGCTTTTTGCCAGTAGCGAAGCTGGTTTTGAGGGGGCATGATGAGGTCTTTTTCGCTGATGAGTGCCTTGGTCCAGGCCAGCTGTGGGGCTTGGTAGTGAATGATAGGGGAGACACGGTCGTAGGTACTGCGGAGCTCATCGCGAAGGTCGTCGGTGCTACGTGTGCTAAAGCTCTCGTAGACCGATAGGAGCTTTTTACCGCCACACATCCGTCGGTCGAATCGGCTCCGATTTTCGTCCGTGAGCGTGGCCAAGGTGTCGTGAAAGATCTGCCGAGGGATGCCGTACTCGTCGTGCATGGGCTGGGGAGTGCCATTGATGGCTACCGCTGTGGTGAGTGGCGGGAGGAGCGCCGACAGGCAATCAGCTGCCCACACGCCCATGCTCCAGGCCACCAAGTGGATAGCTCGGTAGCCGGATCGGATGCTGAGGGTCTCGGGGAGTGTGCGGTAGTCGTATGCCGTGACGTAATCCCACCCGGACGGTATCGCTAGGTGGCGCACAACCTCCGGCGTAGTACCCCAACCGGAGAAAAAGAGCAACAGGGTATCGCTCCTAGGCTGGATATGGTAGTCTATTTCCATCGTCGCAGTAGGTGTGCCAGGTGGGTGACTTCTGCTTCGGTCAGTGCCGCAGTGAGGCTCAGCCGGATCCGCTCGGTGCCGGCCGGAACAGTGGGCTTGCGGATGGGACGGACGTAATAGCCCTGAGCCAGTAGGTCCTCTACCGCCTCTGTCAGTGTCTCGGGGAGGATTAGTCCGAGGATAGGGCTGGACATGGGGAGATCCAGTAGGTCGGAAAAAAGGGAGATTAGGTGTCGGAGGTGGGCTCTTCGCTCCTCCATGCCAAGCACCTGCCGAAAGAGGTAGTGACTCCATGCAACATTGAGAGGCGGAAGAGCGGTGGAGTAAATGAATGGCCGTGCAGAGGAGATAAAAAGATCACGCAGGGTCTCGGACTGTAGACTAAAGGCACCCACAGAGCCAAGTGCCTTGCCCAGTGTGCCCACGAGCAGGTCTATCTTGTGCGTCACACCGAGCTCTGCCGACAGGCCCAATCCACCACCAAAAATTCCCACACTGTGTGCCTCATCGACATAGAGAAGGAGACCGGGGTAGCGATCTTTGAGGGCAACAAGCTCCAAGAGTGGTGCGCGATCTCCATCCATACTGAAGACTCCTTCTGTGACGACCCATAGGCGGTCGTACTTGTCTCTATTTTTGCGGATGATCTGCTCCAGATCGGCCATATCGTTGTGCCGATAGCGTGTGAAGGGCACTCCGGACAGACGTATTCCCTCCACGATGCTCGCATGCACCAAGCGGTCCGCAATGATCATAGTGCGCTCTATCGCCAACACCGGGATGATACCGCTATTGGCATGAAACCCGCTATCCCAGACAAGGGCAGAGGGACACCGGTAAACCTCACAGAGCCACTGCTCAAACTCTCGATATGCCAGGTCATTGCCGGTGAGCAAGCGGGAGGAGGCACTACTGAGAGGGTACTTGGCACCTGCTTGGCTGAGAAAATCCGCCCGGAGATCGGGGCAGTCGAGTAGTCCGAGGTAGTCGTTGCTATTGAGGTTGAGTAGGGGCCTACCATCAAGCAAAACGTACTTTCCACGCAGTGTGAGAGCGGGGAGGGTCCGGCGGACACCCGCCTGTCGAAGTGTATTGAGTCGCTCAGTGTATCCGCTCATAGTGCCAAAGGACATTTCGGAGTCCGGAGATGAGTTTTTGGAGTTGTTCGTCAGTGATGGCCATGAACTGTGGCTCAAGATAGACCAGTTTGCCAAATGGGCGCACCCATATTCCCTGTCTCACAAACTGCGGTATCAGCTCAGCCATATCTACCGGTTCCTGCATCTCCACGACGCCTATCGCACCGAGACAGCGCACATCGGAGACACTTTTTAGCTCCGAGAGAGGGGCCAGTCCTTCTGCCAATTGGCACTCGATCCTGCCTACCCTACCCTTCCAGTCTTGGCTCAGCAGGAGGTTGACCGATGCCTTGCTCACAGCACAAGCCAAGGGGTTGCCCATGAAGGTCGGCCCGTGCATGAAGCATCCCGCCTCTCCGCTACAGATGGTATCTGCGATCTTCTTGGTAGTGGCGGTGACGGCAAAGGTCATGTATCCACCGGTGAGTGATTTTCCGAGACAGATGATATCGGGGCGGATCGTGGTATGGTAGGTAGCCAGTAGCTCGCCCGTACGGCCGAATCCTGTCGCGATCTCGTCAAAAAGTAGCAGAAGACCGTATTGATCAGCCAAGTGTCTCAGTCCCTCCAGATAAGCGGGGTGGTAAAAGTACATTCCCCCTGCCCCCTGCACGATGGGCTCCACGATGATCCCGGCCAGTTCATCACCCTTTTGCTCCAGCAATTGCCTCATGGGCTCCAGGTCACACTCGTCCCACTCACCACGAAATCTCGAGCGGGGTTGGGGGACGAAGTATTGTACCGGCAATGTCTGTCCAAAAATCCCATGCATTCCGGTCACCGGGTCGCATACGGACATTGCATGCCAAGTATCTCCATGATACCCGCTACGTATGGTGGCAAAGTGTTGGCGACGGGTTTCGCCTCTGGAGATATGGTACTGTATCGCCATCTTCAGAGCCACCTCCACAGCGACCGATCCACTGTCAGAGTAAAAGAGTTGGTCGATACCGTCCGGCAGGATGGACTCCACCAAGAGTTTGCCCAGCTCCACAGCGGGACGGTGGGTCAGTCCGCCAAACATCACATGCGCCAGCTCCTCGGCTTGCGCTTGGAGGGCACGAGTGAGTACCGGGTGGTTGTACCCATGTATTGCAGCCCACCAGGAGCTCATACCATCTATGAGTTCCCGTCCATCCTCCAGCGTGATGACACACCCCTCTGCTCGCTTTACCGGATAGACCGGTAGAGGATCCACGGTAGAGGTGTAGGGGTGCCATAGGTGTTCACGATCCCACCGGAGGAGTTCGTCTGTCGTCATCATTCCCAGGTTGTCTCTTTCTTTGTGTCGTATCCCATTTCGGCAAATAGCGCCATATCCTGCTCTGTCACCGAGGCTTTGGTTGTCAGCAGATCGCCCGTGATAGCGGCATTGATGCCGATATACAGTGCCAGCCGTTGAGTCTCACGATCCAGTAGTGCCCGTCCTCCACTGAATCTCAAAAAAGCCATAGGGTTGGCGAGCCTAAAGATACAGATACTCAGGAGCACCTCATCCGCCGCCATCGGCTCTCGATTGCCCAGTGCCGTGCCCGGGATGGGGTGCAGGACGTTGATCGGAATACTGTGGATCTGCATGCTGGCTAGATACAGGGCAAACTCCACCCTCTGCCGACGGCTCTCCCCCATGCCTATAATCCCTCCGCTACAGAGTTTCATTCCCACTTTTTGGGCGGCTCTCAGTGTCTCCTCTTTCTGTTGCTGCGTGTGGGTGCCGACCAGTGTTCCAAAAAACGACGGTGCACTCTCCATATTGCAGTGGTACGTGGTGCAGCCTGCCTCGTAGAGCCGTCGCAACTGCTCCTCATAGGCCAAGCCGAGCGAAGCACAGAGCTGCAACCCCTGAGACTCCTCTGCCGTTTGGGTCAGGATCTCCACATAGCTGTCTACCTCACGGTCTGTTGGTCGCTTGCCACTGGCTACAAGACTAAATCGCTTGATCCCCTTGCGATAGTTGTGTCGTGCCTGCGCCTTGGCGACACAGGTAGGGAGGATATCGTGGTTGGCGCATCCTGTCCTAAAGTGTCCGCTTTGGGCACACCACTTACAGTCTTCGGTACAGCGACCACTCTTGATATCAATGATCGAGCAGGTGTCAAAGCCATCACCCATCAAGCGACTCGTGATCTGGTTGCACGATCGGTACAGCTCCGTCCGTGGCGTCTGCTCCACCGTCTCCAGTAGTTCATCCACCTCACCATAGCGATAGCCGTTTATTACTTTTTGCGCCAGAGGGGTTAGCTCTTCCCGCTCTTCCGCCGGCACTTTTGCCTCTGAGGTCAATCCGGCAACGGCCCTCATTGTATAGCCTCTACATTGGTTAGACCCCCGGTCGTTGTGTCGAGTGTAACGGCTGTCAGCACCCCTTTTGTCGCAAAAAGAACCGGATCGAGGACTTCGAGCGTACCCAGTTGCGCCACCGGAAAGGCCTTTTTGGCCAGTGTGGCATGCTCATACAAAACCTCTGCAAGGACCTGACCGGGCACCGCATAGACAACCCCCTTGGTGAGGGCACGCTCCTTTTTACCCTGCTCCTGTTCGGTCAGCGGTGTGGCCGCATCGGTAACCTTGATCCGCAAGCAGACCGGAGCCCCCCTCAGGTCATCCTGAGCCAAAAGCCCCATACGCTCCGAAAAGCGAAAAGCCACCTGCTCACCCTCACCGGCCGGATCAAGGTCAGTGACAACATACCGGTGCCTCGTCTGTATCTTTTTTCCCAAAAAGCGTTCCAGTAAGCTCTGCTCCGCCCGGTCCAGTCCACCGATGGCCACCTTCATAGCCTCCCCGTCGGGAAATGGTTGGTCACTCTCTCCGCTGATGATGGCGGTCCGACTGTCACGCAGGCGATAGATCTCCTGTGCGGCAATCTCAGCCTTTTTGGCGGTAGAGGTCGCTTGGATAAATGCCTGAGGCATGCTACTCAGAGACAAAAACCCGGATTCCTTGTCCGGAGTGCCTTTTTGGTCAGTTGGGAGCGCCGGCACAGTCTCCACCTTTTTATTGATGCTCGCCAGCAACCCCTCGGGGGTGAGGGTCATGTAGGTAGCACTGTTGTTTCGCCTAAAGCGGACCGAGAAGCGTCGCCTCTCATCCGGCACCCCATAGCTTCCCAGTGTCACCTGATCGATGCGGTAGGTATGACGAGGCTTCAGGATCGCTTCATCGACTCCGAGATAGCGTTTGGCATATAGGGCAAACTCTCCCGGGATCTCCTCCTCCTCTACAATTGTCACCACTGCATAGAGTTTGGTGGCCGGCAACATGTAGACGATGCTGTTGTCCGGCATCGAAGCGGCATTGTACCGTTCGGTCCGGACTTGCGCTGTCGCACTGCAGCTCGCTAGGAGCAGCATGACAAAAAGTATGGAGTAGATTTTTCTGATCATGATTATTCCTAAGGTCTGTTGTCTATTCCTACAAATGTACCAAAATATTGGTCAGCCTATAGCTGATTCCCGTATGCAAGCTCCAAAATATCGACTCCAAAAGTTGGAGCGGAAGACAAAAAAAGAGACGCACAGGAGGGTTGCTCCTATGCGTCTCTCGATAAGTGGCGGCT
>CAMYAB010000011.1 GCA_947253625.1 uncultured Porphyromonadaceae bacterium
CTTAAAAGCTATTGAAGACAAGATAGCTCTCAATCGTTCGATAAATCATAATTTACCGACACCTGTCCATTCATCAGGAGTGGCAGCAACTCGTCGCGTAGCTTAGTTAGTTGTTGTATTTCTTCTTGGAGTTTGACTTGTTGGTTGAAGATTGGAGAAAGCTTTTCTTCAAATGAATGAGTTATATCGACATCGTCAGGAACAGCAATCGTACTTTGTTGCAAATGGTCTTGGGTAATATGCCCCATTGTCGTTTTTCTCGCTTCTGCCATTTTTTTGAACACACCTACATAGTCTAGTAGTTGGAAGTAGTAGAACGACCTAGAAAAGTCATTCTTAGAAGTTACTTTGAAGATGTGCTGATTAAGTCCACCATTACCATAAGCCCAAAGTATAACCTCCAATGATGCCGACCACGAAAAAAGAACATCTCCATTAAATATCTTTACTGAGTCGGGAATGCTAAAAGAGACTTCCTCTGTATCAGCGGTGAAGCCTTCACGCATTTCGCGTATTTTGATAACGGGCAATGACTTTTCCCCAGCCTTGGGACGGAATTTTTGACAGGCCAACCCATTTGTAAACGCTGCAATTTCAAGTAGGCTTCCACAGTGCCAGCCCTCAGGAATATTCCGCTTTAGGGTAGCATCCCACACCATCTTGCCTCCGCTAGACTTGTAGGGTCTACCATTCTCATCGGGGAAATCGAACTGCACAAACCAATAGTCGTAGAGTTGCTTTGCCATCGCCTCTAAATTATGATTTAGCGCACGATTGAGAGCTATTTTGCGGTCAAGATTTGCAAGCATAGAGCCGATACATTTTTGCTCTTTCAATGGTGGGAGAACAACATCTACACTTAGCAACATGTCTGGATTGATGCGTTTATGGCTTCCTGATGTATTGCTATTTATTCCGCAAAGGTAATTAGTCAAGTAATCTGATGCTAACAAATAGTAGCAGTATTGATAATCTATAATATCGTCATTTATTACCAATGGTAGAAATTCTGTAGAACACAATTTGTTGGGAGTATTATTATCTATTCTCCATATACGCTTAAATCGGACATTAAGTTTGTTGAAAAGAATGCAATGCGTGGGTACTACATATTTATTGCTTTGAATAGCTTCACCTCTTGCAGTTTCAGGCTCTTGCCCATCATCAAAAGAAGGTAGGCTATAGAGTTTATAAGTGATCCCTGCTTGTGGGATTACAGATATGGATGAAATAGATAAAACTTCTTCGAGCTTGTATTTCTTCATTGTCGTTTAGATTAAAAGGGAAGCCCGTCATTAGAAATCGCCTCAGGCTTATTATCAACTGGCGGATAATAAGATTTATAGAAATTGAGGAGAAATAAACCAACAGTGGTTGTTGCATTGACGACAAAGTAAGCATATACTGCATCTTTGATCATTAAATCTCCATCAGTTTTTCCATGAAATTCCGTCTTATCGCTACGTAAATCCTCTATCGCTTTTCCTGCATTTATTAGAGAACTGGCTAAAGTCTTTATCTCTTTGGGGAGATTCTCATTACTCTGTAATCCGAATGCCTTGCAGATATTCCCAATGAGTTTTGTCAGGGTCTCTTTTTCATTCCATGTTATATTTATTCTTGAATCCTTCAGAATCTCCTTAATAATGCTTTCAAGAGCTGAATTTGCTAATCCGATAGCAAGGCTTGGATCTGTATCTACATTTCTAAATGCCTTTTCAAAGGTTAGGCTTGCTGTTTCATAACTGGACTTTAATTCATTTTTGAAAGTTGGTACGCTTGGGATATAATCAGGAGTTTCTATTCCCAAATCAATTGCAATCTTCAGTAATGTTTCGCCATCAACATTATGGAGTGTCTTTGAAGCATCAATTTTCTTTTTTGCCTCGTCTCTATAGCATATGTGGAAGTTCTCCCAGAAATAATTAAAATCATCGTGTCCCTCTTGATGCCATTTATTCAGATATGCTTCCACATTTTCATAACTTGTAAATTGTTCAAATAGGCTGTCCTTTATCTTTTGAACAATATCCATTTGATATTTTGGAGAGATACTTTCAATCATAGCAATTTCTTTAATTCGTCAATACTTGGAAGGGCTTTACGTAGTTTCTCCGGCATTTCTGCGGATGTCTTATAGGTTACCACTCCCATTGGCTTGTCATATTGGCGCACCATATATTCAGCGTAGTTCTTGTTAGCACTTCGACAAAGCACAATGCCAATAGTTGAATTTTCGTGAGGCTTGCGTATCTTATCGTCGGCAATGGCAAGATACGCATTGAGCTGTCCAAGATAGGAAGTTTTGAACTCGCCTGTTTTCAACTCAATAATAACCAAAGCATTGAGTTCGCGATTGAAGAATACGAGGTCGGGAAAATGCTCTACGCCATATATCTCCATACGATACTGATTACCAACAAAGGCGAAGTCATGTCCAAAGGTCATAATGAACTTCTTGATATTGTGGATGATTTGCTGTTCTACCACTCGCTCGTCAATATCTTCGGCATCACGCTCACCGATTTCCTCAACATTGATAAAGTTCAGCAGATACTCATCCTTAAACGCCATAACCGCCTTACGTGCCAATTCCCCTTTATTGATAGTCGCTACAAAATTGTTAGGAATATCAGATTGATGGTGATAATCATCATTAGCCATCGCCTTTTTTAGAGTTTCCACCGACATGTGTTCTTCGGCACAACGATGAATATAGTATAAACGCTCAGCTTGCGATTTAACCTTGCTAAGAATCTGTGTATGATGCGTGAAGGGAACATTGAAGAAGTCATCAATAGGGAAGTCTGCTGAATTTGTGAATTGTAATTCACGGATTGGTAGTTGCACTACTGATGAGTTTTCCAATTCGGTAATTGCAATTACCGAATTACGCTTCGAGCCGTTATCAGCAGTTTTACCTGTATCCAAATTTTTCCAGCCTTCATAGAATTTGCGCATTAGTTTAAGACTTTCAGAGGAATATCCTCTCAATCCGGGCAACAGTTGGCGCAATCGGGAACTGATAGCTTCCAAAGCTCCTGTTCCCCAAACGCCCTGTCGTGTATTAGCCGAAACATATTTACCTACACTGAAATAGGTTGCCAACTGAATGCGATTAACACCTTTGGCTGCTTCATACTGTCCTTGCAGAATAGCATTCTTTATGGTTTCAGCCGCAATTTCGTATGCTTGTGATATATGATGTTGCTCCATATGGACTTAATTTACTCATTAAATTTCAAGCTGTCTAGCTGGCGCATGATTTCCTCTTCAAGCCGATGGCTCTCGGCAAACTGCTCTGTGAGCGTCTGACGATAAGAATCCATACGAGCTGTGAACTCCTCCTCTGTAATATCTACGTAATCGATCTTGATGTCGAAATACTGACCAGCGGAGAGCGAATAGCCTTTCTCCTTGATCTCGTCGTAAGTTACAGCAACGGAGAAATCGTCTACAGCCTTACACTCTCGAAATGTAGAGACTATTAGATCTACCTCGTCATCGCGCAGACGCTTCTTTTGATTGTTGCCCTCCTTATACTCTTCGCCCAGCTTGCTGGCATCGATGAGTATGACTTTGTCTGCCGTGGCAGACTTGTCAAAAAAGAGTACCGAGACGTTGGTTCCTGTGGTTGCAAAGACGTTACTAGGCATAGAGACGCATCCATAGACCCAGTGCTCATCGACGATCTTCTTGAGGATCCTCTTTTCGATTCCACTTTTGGCTGTAATGAACCCTGTGGGGATTACGATGGCACCTTTGCCTGTTTTCTTCAACGAGTTGAGTACGTGCTGTATGAAGCAAGTGTAGATGGCCATCTTTTCTTTTCTCTTAGCGGGAACATTGGGTACACCAGCCCAAAAACGCGCTGGTTGTGCAGCAAGCGTTTCTTGAGTTGCCGAGAAGTCCATCTTGAACGGAGGGTTACTCACCACGAAGTCGAATTGACGTAAGCTCTGTCCATCATCGCTCTTGTGATAAGGAGACACGAGTGTGTCGCCCTGGATGGCATAATCGAGAGAGGAGACAAGACCATTGAGGAGGAGGTTCAGCTTGAGCATCTTGTTGGAGCGCTGCGAGATATCTTGAGAGAATATGGTACATCGTTCTTCGCCTATCTGATGGCTGAGTGCCATCAAGAGTGTCCCCGTGCCTGCAGAGGGATCATAGCACTCTTGGCTATGTAGATCGGCATTATCACCCACGAGCAGGCGCGCCATAATCGTAGCGATAGCATGTGGGGTATAGTACTCTGCATATTTGCCACCACCAGCGGTGTTGTAGTCTTTGATGAGGTACTCGAAGATGGAGGCAAAGAAGTCATAGTGCTCCTGAAAGGCTGCTTCAAAAGAGAAGTTGACCAGTTTATCAACGAGTGCTCTAGCAAAGGCTGCTCGATGGGCTGTGTCTGTCACGAAGTGGGTCAAAGTCTCAAAGAGAGGGATCTTCGTATTGTCTGTAGTCTGAGTAGAGAAGATGGCAGCATTTTTTTCAGCAATATCAGTCATCGTATTGTCGAAGATGGTATCGAAGTCTCCCTTGCTTTGCTGATTCCAGAGATGCGAGATAAGATGGTAAGGCTCAAGGATCGGTACATCTGGACTCAATGAGCATTGTAGTAGCTTGCGCTTATCATCAGAGAGTGCCGCATAAGCAGACTCCCACTTATCGGCATTCTTGATTTTTGTAGCTATCTCACTTTTAGCATTCTTCAGCTCATAGCCGAACTTATCGTTAAGGAACTTATATAGAAAGACCTGAGTGATGATTTTATATTCATTGCCATCGTTTCCCATACCATAAGCGGCACAGGTGGCTTTTAGCTCATCTATGAGTTGGATTGTTTTTTCTTTGATGGTCATAACTAATTGTTGGGATAGGTGCTATGATACTGATTGAGATACTGCAGAGCAATGCGCTTCTGTATAAATTCAAAATCATCCGTATTCGGCGAGATCTGCGAGTGGTACAAGCACTGGTTGATAAGAGACATCACGGTGCGAGAGAAGTAATCATCCTTTTTCAAGATGTCATTTCTGTCGTATACTTTAGAGTCTATATCACTCTTGATGATATTAAGGATCGCCTTAATCTCGTCTTCGTGAAAGGAAAACATCGGGGCTCTCTGCTGAGTCTTTCGCTTCTCATTTTCTTCACGTATACGCTTATGCACACGAGCGAACTTGGCATCTCCATTATACTTCTTCAGTAGTGCGTTGTTTCTTCGCTGCATCTCTTGAAGACGCTTGACTACATCATCTAGAGCTTTCGTTTCTTCATTGAATTTGGCTACCGTGTCCACAACAAATCCGTGCTCTCTGAAGCGCTGCGTAAAGGCTTCTCGTAGCGTGATAAATTCAGGGTCGTCAGGGTCAATATTGTTGGTAAAAGCTGTAATGGCTCGTTGCCACTTTTCCTTCAGAGCAATGGTTCCTCCGATGATACGCATCTCCTCTGAGCCAATCTTTGAAAAGTCAAACTCAATGTCGAGCATAGCTTCATTGATGAGTTGCTTAGTATCATCGCTCAACTGAAATGCCTCTTTTTGATTGATGAGACTGATGCGATGCTCTACCTCTGAGAGTAGATCGGGTAGTTTCTTTAATTCCAGCTTATAGAATTGCTTTCGCATATCTTCGTCTCCAAAGGTCCGAACCATATTGGCCATATCCTTGGCAGAAACTAACGCATGTTTGAGATCTAGAAGCACGGCTTTGTCCTCTAGGGTTGAGATCTCGGAGGAGAAGTCCTCTACATTGTCATACGAGTACTCAAACAATGTCTGCCTGATATCTTTCATCCGCTCGAGGATCTCCTCCTTGCTTTCGAGTACTTGAGCAAATGTGTCTGTATTACTCCCATCGACGGTCTCCGTGACGTCATTAAATCGGTTGAGTTCTTGGAGATAAGCTTCGTTGGTCTCCTCAAAGTTTTGCTTAATATCTGCGAAGTCAATGAGGAAGCCATAACGCATATCTTTGTACGGGCGGTTTACTCGTGTGATGGCTTGGAGCAAATTATGATCTCTCAGCTTGCGTCCGAAATAAAGTCGCTTCAATCGAGGCGCATCAAAGCCTGTCAGTAGCATGTTGAAGACGATAAGGAGATCTATAGAATTATTCTTCTTAAAATCCTTGATGATTTGCGTGCGAGTCTCTTTATCTTCATAGTCATGAAGTATCAAGCCTGCACGAAGCTGTGTGTCGGGGCTTATCTCCTTTTGTATGCGGTCAAAATGAGCATACATTTTCTCCGCTTGACCACTCGTCTCACAGATAATCATACCGCCTAAAGTCTCGTCTCCTTGTATCTTTCGGAAGTCCGCTAAGTCGGTGATGATGTAGTGAAGTAGCTCATCTACATAATTGTCGTGCTCGATAATTTGTTTTTTCTTGATGTCTTTCTTCTCTACCAGTGTCTCGAGCTTTTCATGTACTGCCGTTAACCGCTCTCTGTATGATGTCTCAATATCCTCTCGGATAATTTTAAGTGTATATCCATCAGCTATAGAGCGATCGTAATAGTAGGTGTGTATGTAGTTTCCAAATATTTGGCACGATGCTCTCTCTTCTCCCAGCAAAGGCGTACCTGTCAAAGCGATTTTGATAGCCTCTCTGTCAGCATCAAAAAGATTTGCAAGGAAGCAGCCTCCTGGGCGGTATCCTCTATGTGCTTCGTCAAGAATAAAAACACGTTGTAGATTGGTGGCATAGCTATTTAGTGCAACTCTCTCATTATCTTTCTCAAAGCGTTGAATATTCACCACCGTTATCTCCGCTTGTCCACTGGGACCTTGTTGAGCTTGGTTGGTCTGGAATTGTTGCATCAATTCTCTTCTCGTATTCGCTGTTGAGACAACCAATCCACGAGCTTCAAACTCTTCTTTTGCTTGCTCTAATAGATCGATCCGATCTACGATAAAGTAAAAGCGAGCGACCTTATTCTGTCGAGCAAAGTAATCACTGAGGATATAGGTAAGATGAAATGCAAGTGCCGTCTTACCACTCCCTTGTGTATGCCAAATCAAGCCTGACTTAAAACCTTCCGAGAGCTTTTGTGTGACGGCTTGGGCAGCAAATAGTTGCTGATAGCGCATAATATGCTTTTGATCCGTAGTCTCAATCTTTCCATCTTCTTCTCGCTCCTTATGAACATAAGCAATACCATATTTGAGTATGTAGAGCAGACGTGACGGACTGCACATTGAGGTTAATATGCGATTCGTGGGAGTATACAGACCCAGATTCCTCTGATACTCTGGACTCGTGTGGATTACTTGGTTATTGTAATCAGCCAAGATTCTTTTTTCTTCGTCAGCGTTTTTTTCAAGATATGGGTATGCAGCGTGAAAAGGGGCTACCTCCAACCCTAACGGATTTTCTTCTCTAAAGCAATTGAATGGTGTAGCACCCCTTGCTCCTGTACAGTAAAATGCACCCTGCACAGGAACAATGCCGTCTAGGGTGTCGTACTCCATATTATTGGAGAAGATCATCAGCTGAGTGATGTTGACGAACCTACGAAACTTCTTATTAGGGAAGCGCTCTCTAATCATTCGATTGCTCTCTGCGACTATGCCCCCATGGTTGTTGGGCTTTTTGACCTCAACAAAGCAAAGAGGCAAACCATTAACAAACAGAGTTATATCGGGCCGAAACTCGTTATCTCCATTCTTACAGGTAAACTCGGCTGTAAAATGAAAGGTGTTATTCTCTGGATTGTCAAAGTCGATGAGCCTTATCGGAGAGACTGATTTCAGACGCTTATAGAACCCTCGTCCCAAATCATCATCGTTGAGTTCTTTGCGAATTTCTCTCAGTGTTTCTTTGTACGCCCCCGCATTCTCAGGATTAAGTTTCTCAAACTGACTCTGAAATACTTCTAGCAAGATATTGGTATCTGCATCATAGACGGATCCCGCGCCTTTCTCTTGAATTTTGCCAAAATATTGGTATCCCAAACGGGTTAGATGCACCATTGCTGGCATCTGCACTCGAGTTGCTTCATTGAAGTTTGACATAGCTCTTCTACTTATTTAATGTAGGTCTAACCAAATCACGAATATCTACTTCCAAAGCGTCGGCAATTCTGACAAGATTTTCAAGAGATGGCTGTACTTTATTGGAACACCACCGAGAAACGGTATTCTCTGTACGACCAATCTTCTTTGCCAGACATTTACCTGACACCTGCTTTTCTGCAAGTACAGCTTTAATTCTATTTATCGCCTTCATCTGTTGATTTACTTTACTACATTGTAGAATACTCAGGTACAAAGATACGATTTTATGAGTGTTGTCCCAAACAAAAATAAGGATCATTGTTGCGAGGTATAAGCTTCTTTTGTTTCACACATTCCCCACAAAATAAATACGTACCTTTGCAACGAGAAGCAAGGGTTCTTTGAAGTGTTGCAAAATAAGGAGTGTGAAAGAGCTTCGCTCGTTTCCTATTCGTTCTCCTTTTTGTCTTTTTCCATTACCAAACCCCTATTAGTCAAGCATTTACTTCTCGTAAAATGATTTCATGCGGATGTTGCTGTTTTTTGCGGGGGGGCTTTTGCTTTTGTGTGGTGGCGAATACGTGGGGCTCTTTGGGGATAAAAGGAAGGGTGTGTCCGAAACATTGTGTTTCGGACACACCCTTTTTTCTCTGTGTCCCGCAATGGGGTTGTCGCGGTGCTTTTTTTACTTTTCCAGTGTCAGCTCGCTCATGAGGTTGGAGGCTTTGCCCCACACATCGATGAAGAAGAGGACGTAGCGAATGTCAACGGCGATGCAGCGTTGGAGTACGGGCTCAAACTCGATGTCGCCACTCATGGCCTCCCAGTTGCCGTCAAAGGCGAGCCCGATGAGGTTGCCTTCGCCGTTGAATACCGGGCTGCCGGAGTTGCCTCCGGTGATGTCGTTGTCGGTGATGAAGTTGACGTGCAGGTCTCCATCCTTGGGGTCGGCGTAGGGCTTGCGTGTCTCCGGATCGGCGAGGAGTGCGAGAATCTCGGGCTGTACAGCATACTCGTAGACGTCCGGGTCTTGTTTTTCGAATACTCCGTTTTGGGTGGTGAAGTAGTCGAACCATGCTGCGTCATAGGGTCGGTAGCCTTGTACGGAGCCGTAGCTGAGTCTCATGGTGAAGTTGGCGTCGCTGGGGAGTGCTGTGTCGGGCCACATTTCTTGTAGGCCTTTGAAGAAGAGTCGCTCGCCCTTGATGTAAGCTCCGACGTGAGCTCGTATGACCTTGTTTTGGGTTTGGATGGCTTCGCTGAAGCTTTTGATCAAGGTGACTGCCGGGTCGGTGTCGTAGGCTGCTTGCAGTGCGTCGTAGTTTTGGAGGGCACGGAGTACTCGATCTTGGGTGACGAAGACGGAGTTGTCGTAGAGGTATTCGGCGTACTTTTCGTAGCTGCCGTCAAAGTCGTTGTCGATCTTGTCGTAGATATCGGGTAGGGCGTCCGGGCTGACGTTTTGTCGAGCTATTCGTAGCATTACGGGCAGTGTGGCTTTGCCGACCTCGGGGCTAAAGTCTTTGTAGAGCTTTTCTGCTTCAAAGGCTGCCGGATTTTTGGGTGGCATGGCGGTGAGTGGTCGTAGCTCCATACCGCTGACTGCTTCGGTGAGTATGGTGATGTCGTGCTGGGCTTGCCCCATTGCTTGGAGGGGGATTCGCAGGCTGTCGAGTACGGTGCCGTACTCTGCTCGGCGTTTGGGGTTGGCGTTGACCCAGGTGGCAAACTCTTTTTCGATCTTTTGTTTGTTGCCAACGACATTGAGGCGCTTGAGCCCTCGATTCATGCCGATGAAGTTTTTCCAGTAGTTGGAACTACGTGCGTACTTGGAGGCGTATTGGATGCGTGTGGCTTGGTCTTGGTCCATGTATCTTTTCCAAACCTCTTGCTTGGCACCTCGGACGAGGATGGTGGGGTCGTTGGTGTTTTTCATTCGGTCGAGGACGCCCCATGAGCTGAGGTATCGGCTGGTGCTACCCGGGAAGCCAATCGTCATGGCAAAGTCGTGCTCTGCCACTCCTTTTAGGGAGATTTTGGCGAAGTGACGTGGGGTGTAGGGTTTGTTGGATGGATCGTAGTCGGCCGGCTGGTTGTTTTGGTCGGCGTAGACCCGAAAGACGCTAAAGTCGTTTGTGTGGCGTGGCCACATCCAGTTGTCGGAGTCGTGTCCAAATTTTCCGACGGAGCTGGGTGGGGCAAAGGCGAGTCGTACGTCGCTAAAGACGTCGTAGATGACGAGGTAAAACTTGTTGTTGGCATAGAAGGGGTAGATCTCGGCACTGACATTTTTCTGTCCTCTGTAGGGGGCTTGGATCTTTTGGAATGCTTCGAGCTGTGCTTGGAGGCGGTCCATCTCGTCGGAGTGGCCCTCTGCTGCCGCCATCACTTGATCGGTGACGTCGATGAACTCTCGGAGGTACTGGACTTTTAGCCCGGGGATGGGGAGTTCTTCGCTCTTTTGGTGTGCGACAAAGCCGTCCTGCAGATAGTCGTGCTCGACACTGCTCTGGCTCTGGATGGCTCCGTAGCCGCAGTGGTGATTGGTGAAGATCAGCCCCTCGTTGGAGACGGTGATGCCGGTGCATCCTCCGCCAAATATGACGACGGCGTTGGCAATGCCCGGGTCGTTGAGGTCAAAGAGCTTGGTGGGGTCGATTTTGAGCCCGAGAGCTTTCATGCGCTCGATGTTTTCTTTTTTGAGCTCATTGATGAGCCACATGCCCTTGTCTGCACGCACCGCTGGGACGACCATGGCGCAGAGTGTGAGCGCAAGGAGGATTCGTTTGATTGCTTTCATTTTGTCAGAAAAATAGGTTTAGTGGATTGTATGTATGTGTTGCTTGGACTTAGTGGCGTGTCGGGGTGTGAGCTTTGGCCAGGATTTTTCGCCAAAGCCCGGGTGCCAAGAGTCCGGTGCCGACCAGGCCCATGGTGGCTATGAGCCAGAGTGATCGGAGCAGGAGTCGGATAGGGAGGCTGTCGGGTGATAGGCTCATGCCAATCCGATAGATCGGGACAGCCAGGAGTAGGAAAAATAGGATCTGTACGGTGTCGTACCGGATCGGGTGGTAGATGCGCCCCAGGAGGTAGGAGAGGAGTAGCATGGTGGTGTTGCAGGCTACGGCTGCCCAAGCGCAGGCGATGATGCCATACCGAGGTACGCCCCAGATGATGATGCTGACGGTGAGCACCAGACCGATGACCGAAAAGATGGCCCCGAAGTAGGTGCGGTCGCTGAGCTTGTACCAGATGGAGAGGTTGTAGTAGATCCCAAAGATGATCTCGCTAATCATCATGTAGGGGACGATGATCAGCCCCTCGTAGTAGTCCGGACGTACAATGTGCTTGAAGATGTCCATCCAAAACATGACGAAGAGGAAGATCAGGACAGCGAAGAACACAAAGCCATTCATCGCTACTCGGTACGCTGTCGGGGCATCCTGTGCTTTCATCTTGGCGAAGACAAAGGGATCGTAGGCAAAGCGAAACGCCTGCAAAAACATCACCATCACCACGGAGATTTTTAGGTTTCCCCCAAAAAGTCCCACCATGCTCATTCCCTCCTCCGGGTTGTCAAAAAGTCCGGGGATGAGGATCTGTCCGGCCATCTTATTGAAATTGCCGGCCAGCCCCAGCAATACGAGCGGTATGCAGTAGGTCGCTATCCTGCGTACCAGCGCCTTGTCGAAGCGAGCTCGAAGTGCCGGCCGGAGTACCGGTAGCATCACGAGGGCTTCTATGCCGGAGGCTAGGAGGTTGGAGACAAATATGTAGCCTACACCGTAACCGGGTAGGTATAGCCAGGAGGGTAGTGCGACTCCCCGAGCGTCCAGATAGGGCAGTAGGACGAGGAATAGGAGGTTGAAGAAGATATTGAGCCCTACGAAAAGGAACTTGTAGAAGGCAAACCGGAGTGGCCTTTTTTGGCACCTAAGGTAGGCGAAAGGGAGCGACATCACAGCGTCCAAGCTGACGATTGCGATGAACATGGCCACGTAGCCACTGTTGTCCGGATGCCCGATGGCGGTCGCTATATCCTCGACAAGGAGTAGCCCTATCAGCATGAAAGTGGCTACCGCTCCGGAGAGGATCCGTAGGCAGGTCCCGTAGACTCTGTCGGGCTCCTCCTCTGTGCTCATGAAGCGAAACAGCCCCGTCTCCAGTCCCAGTGTCAGCACCACCAGCACCACACTCACCCAAGCGTAGAGGTTGGTGACGATGCCGTACTCCGCAGTGTCGGCCAGTACTCGAATGTAGAAAGGTGCCAGCAACCAGTTGAGAAACTTGCTGACGATATTGGTCATCCCATAGATGACGGTATCTTTTGCTAGCCCTTTGAGTCCGTTTGCCATAATAGTCGTTGGTCAGTCTGCAAGGTTTGCGTGGTCGGCACGATCTTGGTGCCGATGGGGTATATAGCGGAGTGGGGCTCCGTCCTGCTGAGTGTTTTAGTCAAAAAATCCGGCCTGCCTTGGTGGTAAGTCCAGCTCATCTCTGCCAAAGTGACGGTAGGCCAGTGAGGTGACTTCGCGTCCCCTCGGTGTGCGCTTGAGGAAGCCCTCCTTGATCAAAAAAGGCTCGTATACATCCTCCACTGTCCCGGTATCTTCACCGATGGCTGTGGCTATGGTGCTGAGCCCCACCGGTCCGCCGCCAAACTTATCCATGATGGCCAGCAGTAGCTTGTGGTCGATCTGGTCGAGTCCGTGCCTGTCGATATTGAGTGCTTCCAGGGCAAAGCAAGCAATCTCCTTGTTGATCCTGCCTGTGCCTTTGACTTGGGCAAAGTCTCTCACGCGTCGGAGTAGGGCGTTGGCGATACGTGGGGTGCACCTGCTTCGCTGTGCGATCTCCGTGGCGGCGTCCGGTGTGCAGTCGACACCTAGGATGCGTGCACTTCGGAGGACGATGTTTCGGAGGGTTTCAATGTCGTAATACTCCAAGTGCATATTGATCCCAAACCGCGCCCGCAGTGGAGCAGTGAGCAGGCCACTACGAGTGGTGGCGCCGATGAGGGTGAACGGCTCCAGCTCGATCTGTATGCTTCGTGCACCCGGGCCTTTGTCGATCATGATATCTATCCGGTAGTCCTCCATGGCTGAGTACAGATACTCCTCCACCACAGGGGGCATGCGGTGTATCTCGTCTATGAAGAGGACATCATTTTTTTCCAGCGAGGTGAGTACTCCTGCTAGGTCGCCGGCTTTGTCGAGGACGGGACCCGATGTGACCTTGATGCCCACACCCAGTTCGTTGGCTATGATCTGGCTGAGCGTGGTTTTGCCCAGTCCGGGTGGCCCATGCAGTAGGACGTGGTCCAGCGACTCGCTGCGGAGCTTTGCCGCCTGCACAAAGACTTGGAGGTTGGACACCACGGACTCTTGGCCCTGAAAGGTCTCAAACGTCAGCGGACGCAACAGTTGGTCAGTGTCGTCGCTTGTCCGGGCGGAGGAGCCGGGTCGTAGCTCTTGTCCCTCCACTCCTCGGATATCAAACTCCTCCAGACCCTCTATGATTCGGTCATCGTCTCGTCTCATTTATCGTCGGCCAGGTCAAAGTCTAGTTGCCTTCTGCCCAAGTCTGCCCGTGCGACGCGTACTCGGATCTCGTCACCGAGAGCATAGCGTCGTTTTTTGTTGTACCCCACGAGTGCATAGGTCTTTTCGTCCAGCTCGTAGTAGTCGTCGTCCAGCTCGCGTATCGGCACCAGTCCCTCGCATCCGTTGTCGGTCAGCTCCACAAAGATCCCAAAGTCCTTCACACCCGAGATCACTCCATCAAACTCTTGCCCCAGTCGCTCCTGCATGTACTCCACTTGTTTGTACTTGATCGAGGTGCGCTCTGCGTCTGCTGCGAGCTTCTCCATCTCGGAGTCGTGCTTGCAGATCTCATCCAGTTTTTTCTTGTTGGCGGCGGGCATACCTGCCATGTACTGAGTGAGTAGTCGGTGCACCATCATATCCGGGTGTCGACGTATTGGGCTTGTGAAGTGTGTGTAGTCTGCAAATCCGAGCCCAAAGTGTCCGATGTTCTCTGTCTGGTAGGTGGCTTTTGCCATGGATCGAATGGTCAGGACCTCGATCATGTTTTCCTCCGGTTTGCCACTGATGGCTTGTAGTAGTTGGTTGAGTCCGTTGGCCACACTTTCGTCATCGCCGGTGTAGTCCAGTTTGTAGCCGAGTCGTGATACGAATTCGGAGAGCTCGTGCAGTCGGTCTTCATCCGGTCGGTCGTGGACACGGTAGACAAAAGGCAGGGGCTTCTTGGCACTGCCCAGCTTGGCGACAAACTGTGCCACGGCTTGGTTGGCCAGTAGCATGAATTCTTCGATCAGCTTGTTGGCATCCAGGCTGTGCTTGATATAGACCTCCAGGGGTTTGCCTTTTTCGTCCAGCTTGAATGCCATCTCGGTCCGGTCAAAGTCGATTGAGCCCTTCTCCATCCGGCGTTTGCGGAGCTTTTGGGCCAGGGAGTTGAGGAGGCGTACCTCATCGGCGTAGTCTCCCTCCTCACCTTCGATCATGTCCTGGGCCTCTTGGTACGCCATGCGTCGGTCGCTATTGATCACGGTACGTGTGATGCGGTAGTTGAGTACCTGGGCCTCATCATCTAGGTCAAAGATGACAGAGTATGCCGGTCGATCTACACCCGCACGCAGGCTGCAGAGGTCGTTGCAGAGTCGCTCGGGCAGCATAGGCACGGTACGGTCCACTAGGTAGACGCTTGTAGCGCGCTCGGCCGCCTCCTTGTCGATCAGGTCTCCGGGCTTGACGTAGGCGGTGACATCGGCTATGTGTACGCCTACCTCCCAGTGTCCTTCTTTGGTACGACGTACCGATAGTGCATCGTCGTAGTCCTTGGCATCTGCAGGGTCTATGGTGAAAGTGGTGACGCTCCTAAAGTCCTCTCTACGGTATTCGTCCGAAAAGGCCACTTTCTCGTCCAGTTGCGCAGCGTACTCCTCCACATCGGAGGGGTAGGTGTAGGGTAGCCCGTACTCGGCGAGTATGGCGTGCATCTCAGTGTCGTTGTCGCCCGGGGTGCCGATGATGGCGATGACCTCGCCCACGGGGTTTTTGGCACGTTCGGGCCATTCGAGTACCCGTACCACCACCTTCTCGCCATCCTTGGCGCCGTTGAGGCCACGCTCGGGGATCAGGATGTCGTTGCCTAGCTTGTTGCTGTCGGTGAGCAAAAAGGAGAGCCCGTTGTTGATCGACATCACGCCCACAAATGTGCTCACCACACGCTCGACGATCCGGATCACCTCCCCCTCCGGCTCTTGTCCTCTGCGGGTTGCTAGGAGCTGTACCTCTACTCGGTCACCATCGAGTGCGTGGCCGGAGTTGCGCTCCGCTATGCGTATGGGGTCGTTGCCATCGTCCGGGAAAAAGAAGTTGTGCCCCTTGCCGGCTTTTCGTCCAAAGGTCCCCTCCAGTACTTTACTCTGGGGCTGGTAGAGGTAGCTCTTGCGGGATTTGCCTCGTCGCACCACTCGTTCGGTCACGTATTGCTCGAGGACCTCCTCCACGAGGTCAAACGCCAGGGCATCTGCAGCCCCGATCTCCTCTCCTACCTTGCGAGCATGGACATCCTTGCCCGCATGGTTGCGAAGGTACTGCAGGACTAGGTTGCGGATCTGCCCCAAACTTTTGCCGGGATTGGCTTTGGCTCGCCTCCCTTTCTTTATCTCTTTTTTGCCTTTTCTCATCGCTCTGTTTCAAAAAATGAATCCCCCCACACCTCCTACAAAGGTAATAAAATAGAGGAACTGTTGCACAAAGGTGGATTCTCTCGTCCTTTTCAACCAAAATATTGCCGAAGGAGTGCTTTTTATAGTTGAGAAAACAGGCTCAGGGAGGTCAAAATGCCGGGTGTGGCTAAAGTCAATCTCTTTGAAAAACCCAAATCCCCTATCACGATTTGAACCCCCAAAAATAGCTCAACGATCTTCAGAGATCCACATTCTACATCTTTCTTCTGTCCGTCTAGGCGATCGCTTCTATCCGTGAAAAGTTTTGCTTCTATCCGTGAAACCGATCGCTTCTATCCGTGAAACTTGAGGTCTTTTGCAAGTGTTTGATTATCAGTGCTTCCACGAGTCGGTTTTTCGGCTCTGAAAATCGCCTTTTCCCCGTGCTTTGGGGACCCTTTTTTGCTTGTTTTTTTGTACTTTTGTCGCAGTGAAAAAGAGTCGCCACCCGTCTTCGATGTGGTGTCTCTTGTGTTGCTCTCCCCACCCCTATAATAATGTATAGTCAACTATGAAAGTGATCACAGACGCACCGATCTACCGGCTTGCTCAGTTTGCCCTGTCTCTGGCTGTTGTCTTGGCCGGATGTGGCGGTAGTCGCACTGTCTCAAAACGTGCCCAAGAAGAGATGCAGCAGGAGGAAATGCAGCAGGAGGAGCCGGAGGATGCCTACACCGAGGTGGTGTCGGAGGACAACCTCCAGGCGTCCGGGCTGATGGATGTCTACAAGCATGATGGTAAGTACTACTTTGATATGCCTACGACTCTCCTAGGACGGGATTTTTTGGTCCTCAATCGTGTGCTGGAGGTGCCACCCGAGCTGAACAGCCTGGGTGTCAACAAAGGAACCAACTACGAGAATATACTTATCCGTCTACTCCTTGATGAGGAGCGCGAAAACCTGCTTGTCCAGGAAGTCAAGCCTATGCCGGTCGTGCCGGAGCGGGATGCCATCCGTGAGTCGGTCCTCCAAAACTTTAGGTCTCCGCTGATGGGCAAGATGGATATCACCGCCTTTTCGGCAGACTCCACTCGACTGCTATTGGATGTGACCGACTACTTTGATGGCTCCTCGAGTTTTTTCAACCACCTTTTCGACAAGATCGAGGTGGGGGGGATGGTCCAGTCGGATCTGTCGAGGATCGTGCGTGCCAGCTCTTTCCCGACCAATACCACTATCGTGAGTGACCTATCCGGTAGTGCCAGCTCTCAGAGTGGTGAGGACCTGTACATGACGGTGCGGGTCAGCTCGTCTTTCGTACTGTTGCCGGAGGAGCCGATGTCGGGGCGCATCCTCTGCCCTCGTGTGGGCTACTTTACGGTACCTCGGTCGTACTACTCCGATACGCAGGACATGGTCCACCGTGATGAGGTGATCACGCGGTGGCGCTTGGAACCCTCCGACACTGCGGCCTACCTGCGTGGCGAGCCGGTGGAGCCGGTTAGGCCCATTGTCTTTTATATCGATGCCAGTACCCCCAAGCAGTGGCGTAGCTACATCAAGGCGGGGATAGAGGCGTGGAATGTGGCTTTTGCCAGAGCCGGATTTGTCAACGCTGTACGAGCGATGGAGGTGGACAGTACGCTCAACAAGGATGATCTGACCCTCTCCGGAATCAACTACGTCGCCAGTGATGTACAAAACGCCATGGGACCCTCTGTCTACGATCCACGCAGTGGCGAAATCATCCAAGCTGATGTGATCTGGTGGCACAACGTCCTCAATATGTTGCGCAACTGGATTGTCCTCCAGACCGGTGCTACGCAGACCGGTGCGGATAAGTGGATCTTGCCGGACGAACTGCTGGGTGAGGCGATGAAGTTCGTCGCATGTCACGAGGTAGGGCACTCCCTGGGCTTGAGGCACAATATGATCGCCTCGTCCGCCTATACGGTGCAACAGCTGAGGGATCCTGCCTTTACCTCCCAAAACGGCACTTCGGCAAGTATCATGGACTATGCCAGGTTCAACTACGTGGCACAGCCCGGTGACGGTGTCACCCAGTTCTCACCTAGGATCGGCCCGTACGACCTTTTTGCCATCGAGTATGGCTATCGCTGGTACCCAACCCATGAGGCCGAGAAGCAGGGTCTGTGGCGACTCTTGAGCACCCACAGAGGTCCACTCTACAGATACAGTGAGGCGCAAAACCTACTGACGGCCTTGGATCCTCGAGCACAGGTGGAGGACTTGTCCGATGATCCGGTGCAAGCCTCTACCTTGGGGATTGCCAACCTCAAGCGGATCCTCCCTCGACTCCTCGAGATCACCAAGATGCCTGATGAGCCGGGGCAGGGATACGATGAGGCGGGCCTACTCTACAACAACCTGATAAGTCAGTGGAGTGACTACGTGCGCCACCCGGAGACACTAGTCGGCGGACTGTACCTGGAGTACACCACTCGAGCCGACACCGATACCCCCACCTACGCTTTTGTACCCCGTGAGAAGCAAAAGGAGGCCGTGGACTTTTTGCTAAAAGAGGTCTTTGATGATGTGGATTGGCTCTTTTTTGCCCCAATCACTGAACGGACATTTGCGCTAAAAGGCAGCCCTGCCGGCGTGACCGAGATGGCTCCATCGCTTTTGCTCAAAAATGCCCAAAGCTCTACGCTGATGGCTCTACTCGATGATCAGAGGCTGGCCCGCATGAGCCAAAATGAATGGCACAATGGACAAAAGGCCTATACCCCAACCGATCTGACCGACAGACTGTACCACTTTTTCTTTGACAAAACCCGCCGGGGGATGCCCCTCTCCGTGAAGGAGCGTATGATGCAAAAAAACCTTGTGGACATCCTGCTGGGAGCTTCTGCCGTAGATCTATCGCTGGGGATGGACTTTGGTCTGGTGGAGCAGGGGCATGCCCGAGACCTGAGTGTCGAGAGGAGCATCGACTTTGGTGGATCGGGTGCCGAGCGAGTGTCGGATGCCCTGTCGGTCAAGCGCGAACTGCTGATCCGTATTTATAGGACCATTCGCCCCCTCTGCACGACCGGATCTCGTGCGATGCAGGGCCACTATATGGACTTGAAGCTAAGGATTGAGAAAGCTCTTGGCCTCAAGGTGAGTGCTTGAGGTGAAAGTGTCCTCGGTCCACCGTGATGTGGCGACAGGGCATCTCCTTCTCAAGAAAAAAAGTAACTTTGTGAGGTGTAGTGATAATCAACAAAGTATAGTTTTATGAGACGATTGTTTTTTACTCTGGCACTGGGGCTACTGGGGACTGTGGCCTTTTCTCAAGCTCCTGCTGATTCCGAGGTTGGTTTTAGGCACGAGGTGAAAGTCAACCTTTGCACCACCATCATAGCTCATTGCCCTGAACTAAGCTATGAGTACCGGTTTACCGAAAACACGACGGCCGGTGGACGACTCATCTTTTCGTTTGCCGAGGATGACCTCTATTTGCCTCTGAGGGGTTGTTACGCTACGGGGATGCCCTATTTTCGCTGGTACTTTCCGCGAATGTCGACATCATACCCGTTTTTGGATCCAATCGGGTCCGGCTTTTTTGTGGAGGTGAATCTCGCTCTGGCTTGCTATCGCACCAATGAGGACTCCACGGTGTCCTCTGCCACCTCCAAGTCTGAGCCCGAGTCCCCGTGGTTGTTTGGGACAGGGATTGGCGCCGGCTATCGCTGGGTGACAAGAAAAGGCTGGAGTGCGGAGATCTTTGGCGTAGTGGGACGCAACGTCATCCCCAATGCTAGTCATGAAGCCTATGGCACTACCGGGCTGACCATCGGCTACACTTTCTGAGACAGAGCACGCACAGCCCTCTGTGCCGGCAGGCTCTGTCCGTAGTGGCGACTGCCCCAACCCAAAGCGTCGCTCGACCACAGCGGTATGGTCGAGCGACGCTTTGGACTTTGGGTACCTAGATGTTGGTAGCTACATGTGGTGATCGACCGTGTGGCGAAAGTGGGAGGTGAGTTCCCGATACAGGCACTCTTTTACCTGACTGTGAGTGCTTATGATTTGTTGCTTGCGAGGGTTTCTGTGTCATCCAAAGTGATTATTAAAGAAAAAGATACGAAATAAAGCCCCCTTTTCTTTGCTAACTATTGATATTTGGGCTAAATTTGCATAGTATATGATTCTTTGAAGCAATTATAATAATCTAAAAATTAATAGTTCTACTAGATCAACTATGTGGTTATACAACTCATCTATTGGTAGAAAAGTCGTGATGAGCCTCACGGGGCTTTTTCTTGTCTTTTTTCTGCTCTTTCACGGGACGATGAATGTGGTAGCGGTGTTTTCAAAGTATGGATACGATCAGATCGTACACTTCTTGGGCACAAATGCGGTCGTCCAGCTGATGGTTCCAGGTCTGGCACTGTTTTTTATCATCCATATCGTTTATTCGATCCTGCTCACACTCCAAAACCGCAAGGCGCGTGGCACTGATCGCTATGCCGTAGTCGGCAAGAGCCCCGTGGAGTGGACGGCAAAGAACATGTTCGTTCTCGGGCTGGTGGTGCTGATCGGTTTGGCATTGCACTTGTACCACTTTTGGGCAAAGATGCAGCTGATGGAGTGGACCGGCCGTGAGGCGGAAAATGGCTACGAGTTGATCGTCAAGCTCTTCTCTGATCCGGTGTACGTGATCATCTATCTGGCTTGGTTTGTGGCAATATGGATGCACTTGACCCATGGCGTATGGAGTGCTTTCCAGAGCATAGGCTTGAATAACGGTATCTGGTATTCGCGCCTCAAGGTGATTGGCATTGTCTTGGCGACAGTGGTGTGCCTGATGTTTGCTTTTGTCGCTATTTCCTTCTATGCACACAGCTTGGGCTACTTCGATAGTATCGGACAGCTTTGGCAGCTGGGTGTTCATTGAGGTGATAGAGCTAGGATAATCATAAAAACTGAATGCGTATTATGGAAAATATAAAGAAGATAGATGCAAAAATCCCTGAGGGACCTCTGGCAGAGAAGTGGAGCAACTACAAGGCTCACCAAAAGCTGGTCAACCCGGCCAATAAGCGCCGTCTCGATGTGATCGTTGTCGGTTCCGGTCTGGCAGGAGCCTCAGCAGCCGCCACACTGGCTGAGCAGGGATTCAATGTGGAGTGCTTTTGTATACAGGACTCTGCACGCCGTGCTCACTCGATCGCCGCACAGGGAGGGATCAACGCCGCCAAAAACTACCAAAATGATGGTGACTCCGTATATCGTCTCTTTTACGACACAATCAAGGGTGGAGACTACCGAGCAAGAGAGGCCAATGTGTATCGCTTGGCCGAGGTCTCCAATGAGATTATAGACCAGTGTGTGGCGCAGGGTGTGCCATTTGCTCGTGAGTATGGTGGTACACTGGCCAACCGCTCCTTCGGTGGTGCTCAGGTATCCCGTACCTTCTACGCTCGCGGACAAACCGGACAGCAACTCCTACTCGGCGCCTACTCCGCACTGATGCGTCAGGTAGGACTGGGCAAAGTGAAGATGTATGCCCGTCACGAGATGGTGGATCTCGTGATGGTGGACGGTCGTGCGCGTGGTATCATCGTACGTGACCTCGTTACCGGCAAGCTGGAGAGACACGCAGCGCATGCCGTGGTGATCGGGACCGGAGGCTACGGAAACACCTACTTCTTGTCCACCAACGCCATGAGCTCCAATGGCTCTGCCGCATGGCAGTGCTACAAGCGCGGGGCCTACTTTGCCAACCCCTGTATGGCACAGATTCACCCCACATGTATCCCACAGCATGGAGACTTTCAGAGCAAGCTGACGCTGATGTCTGAGTCCCTCCGAAACGATGGACGTATCTGGGTCCCCAAGCGCAAAGAGGATGCTGTCGCCATCCGCGAAGGCAGGCTAAAGCCTACCGACATCAAGGAGGAGGACAGAGACTACTACTTGGAGAGAAGGTATCCTGCGTTTGGCAACCTCGTGCCTCGCGACGTGGCGTCACGTGCGGCCAAAGAGCGCTGTGACGCCGGATATGGCGTGGGTACCGGCTTGGCCGTCTACCTCGACTTTGAGGACGCAATACGTCGTCTGGGCAAAAATGTGGTCGCCGAAAAGTATGGTAACCTCTTCCAGATGTATGAAAAGATTACGGCCGACAACCCCTACGAGACCCCGATGATGATCTTCCCGGCCATCCACTACACCATGGGTGGCTTGTGGGTAGACTACGAGCTACAGACCACTATACCGGGCTTGTTTGCCATCGGTGAGGCCAACTTTAGTGACCACGGAGCCAACCGCCTTGGTGCATCGGCACTGATGCAGGGACTTGCGGATGGCTACTTTGTCCTACCCTACACGATCCAAAACTACCTGTCGGATCACATCCAGGAACCCCACTTTAGTGTCGATCTGCCCGAATTTGCCCAAGCCGAAAAGGGTATCCGTGACCGAATCAATAAGATCATGAATATCAAGGGCAAGCGCAGCGTGGATGAGATCCACAAGGAGCTTGGACACGTCATGTGGGAGTATGTCGGCATGGGTCGAGACAAGGAAGGACTGGAGACGGCTATCCAAAAGTTGGAGGAGATCCGCAAGGAGTTTTGGTCCAACGTCTATGTCCCCGGACAAGCCGATGACCTCAATATCGAGCTCGAAAAGGCACTCCGACTGGCAGACTTCATCGAGATCGGTAGCCTGATGGCACACGATGCACTTGACCGTGAGGAGTCTTGTGGTGGTCACTTTAGACTGGAGCACCAGACCGAGGATGGTGAGGCGCTCCGCCACGATGATCGCTTCATGTACGTATCGTGCTGGGAGTACCAGGGCGAAGGCAAGGCCCCCGTCATGTATAAGGAGGACCTCAACTATCAGTTTGTGGTGCCGCAAACCCGTAACTACAAGAAGTAATCCCCGTAACTACCCTATTTTTTAGAACCCGTAAGTACAATGGATAAAGATATAGATATAAAAGTAAAGGTGTGGCGGCAGCGTAGTGCTTCTGAGAAGGGGCGCTTTGAGACCTACGACCTCAAGGGGGTCTCGCAGTCTGCTTCTTTCCTCGAGATGTTGGATATCCTAAACAACCAGCTCGTACACGAGGGCTTGGAGCCTGTGGCCTACGACCACGACTGTCGCGAGGGTATCTGTGGGACTTGCTCACTGTATATCAACGGCCACCCACACGGTCCCGACACCCAGATCACCACTTGTCAGCTCCACATGCGTCACTTCAACGACGGCGACACCATCACGATCGAGCCCTGGCGCTCTGCGGGATTCCCCGTGATTCGGGACCTGATGGTGGACCGCTCTTCATTTGACAAGATACAGCAGGCCGGAGGATTTGTCTCGATCAACACCGGAGGTACACCCGATGCCAACTCCATCCCCGTGCCCAAGGACAAAGCGGAGCTATCCATGGATGCCGCTGCATGCGTGGGCTGTGGCGCTTGCGTCGCCGCTTGCAAAAATGGATCTGCCATGCTCTTTGTGAGCGCCAAGGTGAGTCAGTTTGCCCTACTTCCGCAGGGTCGTCCCGAGGCAAAGCGCAGAGCCAAGGCGATGGTGGCCAAGATGGACGAGCTGGGCTTTGGCAACTGCACCAATACCCGTGCCTGTGAGCTGGAGTGCCCCAAGGGCGTCTCTGTCTCCAACATTGCACGGCTCAATCGTGAGTTCATCGGCGCAAAGTGCTCCGACTGATCCGCCCATGACCCGGCTCCCGAAGAGGAGCCAACCTAGACAATCGGTGAGGGTGTGCCAAGGTATTTGGCACACCCTCACTGCGTTTCCAGGCCCCTTTTTCCCGGAAGTCCTCTTTTGGGTGCGGCCTCTCCACTTCCCCTCGGCATAAACAGAGGAGGCAAAAAACAAAGGTCAAGGAGGCAAACTCCTCTCTATGTACTTCCAAACTATTTTTCCTCCGGCAGAAAAAGATAAAATCACAATGTGATTTTGAGTTTTTCGTCGGGGAAAAATAGTTTGTGACCGCATAGGGCGGACTTTTAGATCCGAGACCTTTGACAAAGTGTGGGATTCAAGGAAAAAGGATTAACTTTGTCCCAGTGGGAGTGTCCTACTCGGTGCAATCGTCCCAGGGACGCTCAGCAAACGATAATCTCAAAGGGTGAATATATGGCAATTAGTTATTACAGTCAGGGTGAAGGGATCCGGGTCCCCGACTTTCGCCGGCGCAAGGTGAATAACTGGCTGCGTGGTGTGGCCAAGGGATACGGCATGCAGGTAGTGGATGTAGCTTTTCAGTTTTGTGACAACCCGACCATCCTGGAGTTCAACAAAAAATACCTCGGACACGACTACTACACCGATGTCATCACCTTTGGACAAGCCCAGGACGACCTCATCATTGCCGACATTGTCATCAGCGTGGATCAGGTCCGAATCAATGCCGAAGACTACGACTCAGACTTTCGGACCGAATTGATGCGAGTGATGATTCACGGCATCCTACACCTCTGCGGACTGGATGATGGCACCCCCGAGGAGGAGACTGCGATGCACGCCGCAGAGGACAAAGCACTGGCCCAACTACCCACCGATCTGTGGAAGTGAGGCAGGTGGGTGAGCGGTGACCCGAGGAGAGAGCATGCAACTACTCACTTGGCCCACATTTGCAGAGCGGTACGAGAGCGTACCGATCACCTCAGCACCGGCGTACTGGGACAGCCTCATCGTAGTGGTCCTCCTGCTCCTCTCGGTGATGGCCACACTCTATACTGTCATGGGGGCAAAGGGACGTATGCAGGCACTACAGCTGGTCACCCTGCGCCCCCGAAACATCCGCAGCGTCTCCGAGTATACACCCCGGCCGATCATACTGGCGATGGGCATCCTTGTGGGATCTGTTTTGGTAGGCATACTGGTCACGCTACTCCTGAGACAGACAATGGGAGACGCACTGAGCGCAGCCCGGTTTTGGGACGAGACACTCAGGCACTCGCTGTATGCCTTTGGGCTGTTTTCACTTAGTCTCTTGTTGCAATTTTGGATAAGTTTCTCCTTCGGTGACTCGGATGAGCTACGGTTGTGGCTTCCGGGCTATGTCTTTTTGTCGGCATGGTGGGCCTCCATGCAGCTACTTCCCCTGCTGGTCCTACTTTTTTTGCCCCATCACCGCCAGGCCGTGAGCATCATGATCGGTTTGCTGTACTTTATCTACAGAGTGTGGGTGGTCTGGCGAGGTGTGACGGTCCTCAGTAGAGTCCGAAGACACCCATTGCATATTATTTGGTACCTTTGCGGGTGCGAATTGCTACCCCTACTACTCCTCACAAATGCAGTTGCGGGATAGCTGTGCGATGTACAAGCAACAAGATCAACGCCCACTCCATGTCTAAATATATCAAACGTATCCTCATATCTCAGCCCAAACCCTCATCCCCTCGGTCCCCCTATTTCGACCTAGCCAAGGAGTACGGTCTGGAGCTGACCTTTCGGCCCCTATTCACCCTTGAGCCACTCACCACACGAGAGCTACGTGACCAAAAGATAGACCCGGCGGACTACACCTCACTCGTGCTGACCTCCAGGACAATGACCGACCACCTCTTCACGCTCCTCAAGGAAATGCGGATCGAGCTGTCGGACAACTACAAGTACTACTGCCTCTCCGAGATGATCGTAGGCTACCTCCAAAAGTACATCACGGTACGAAAGCGCAAGGTATATACACCGGAGACAAGTGGCAACCACGAGGAGCTGCTGGATATGATCCTCAAGCACAAAAAAGAACGCTTCCTGATCCCAACCACCGAGGGGCAAAAGGAGGATCTTTTTGCCAGACTGGACGAAGAGGGAATAGAGTATGACCGCTACGTGATTACGCGTACCGTCTTCTCGTCCTTTACACCTGAGGAGCTGGATGCCTTTGATGGGATTTTATTTTTTAGCCCCAATGGCGTAAACTCCCTGTTTCACAACCACCCCAATTTTGTCCAAGGCGATCGTCTGATGGGCTGTCTGGGCGAAGGGACCAAGCAAGCCATGGAGGAGCAAGGACTAAGGGTGGATATCGTCGCACCCACTCCCCAATACCCAAGCATGACCGCGGCGCTGGCAGACGTGCTCAAAAAGCACTAAACCATGCACAACGGACTAGCCAAGCAGGAGCGTCTCTACCTGAAAGAGGAGATCAACACCCTCTTTGCAGGCAAGCAGGGCTTTGTGTGCTATCCCGTGCGAGTGGTCTATACACTTGTCCCCACCTCTGTATCCACTCCTCCGGTCAAGATCATCCTCAGCGTCCCCAAACGCCTACACAAGCACGCTGTGGCGCGCAACCGGATCAAACGTCTCTACCGAGAGTGCTATCGGACCAACAAACACAGCCTCACCGACTTTGTCCAAGCCCTGGGTCTCGGGACGCTGTTGGTCGGCTTTGTCTACCTCTCGGACGAAGTCTGCTCATATGCTCAAGCCGAAAAAAGTACTCGGATCGCACTCGACAAACTGCTGAAAAGACTTCACGATGATGGCTAAGATGATGGCTAAAATCACCCAATACATCGTCGCTCTCCTCATCCTACCCATCAGAGGCTATCAGCGGTATATCAGCCCGCTCTTGCCACCGGTGTGTCGGTTCACACCGACCTGCAGCCAATATGCGATTGAAGCACTCCGCAAGCACGGCCCTATCAAGGGACTTGCGCTGGCCATTTGGCGGATACTTCGTTGCAATCCTTTTGGTGGGAGCGGGTACGACCCTGTGCCATGACACCGGTCGACCGCAGCACAGTGTCTCGGCCTGATAGGCCGGAGTGCAAGACCCCCCGGTTGCTGGACTTTCACACCCACCGCACCGGCTGCGAGTACTATCGGGGGACAGACACGATCATCGTCCAAAGCACCTATCTGAGTGAGGAGCCTTGTCCCAGGGCTGACTACTACACCACCGGCATCCATCCCATGGAGGTCGAAGAGGCCAAGCAGGTACTAGGTCGAGGGGTTGAGTACCTTAGGGAAGTTATTTTTGCAAAACGGGAGCAGACCTCTGCTCCCTTGCTTGCTTTGGGGGAATTGGGGTGGGACAATCGCTCCTCCGGCTTGTCGCTCTCCGAGCAGTCCAAGCTGGTCAGCTGGCAGTTGGATCTAGCTGAGGAGCTAGGTCTGCCGGTCGTCTTTCATATCGTAGGGGGATGGGATTTGCTTTTGGCGGAGCAGCGCTCACGCACACGGCACACAGCCTGGTGGGTCCATGGCTTTAGAGGCAAGCCCGGTCTATTGGATCAGCTTCGCCGGGCCGGTATATCAGTGGGGCTATCCCCTCGCTATACTTGGGGCAGTTGTCCGGAGCCGGGGTCGTTCTTACTGGAGACAGATGAGGAGATCGGCACGCTTGCGGAGAGTTATCGGCGAGCCGGTATAGCCCTAGGCATGCGCCCGGACCTCTTGGCTCATCATTTGCTCTCCACTTTTGCCGAGTTGGTTGAGCGACATCACCTCCCCTTGAGTAGGAGTCTTTGTCTCTAGCGTTTTCCGAAAAGTCCTCTTGTCACCAGTTTTAGAGCCGACCCCACGAATCTACCACCTCTCCTGAGGCCAAAGGAGAGAAGTTGTTGTTGCCCCAGGGTGATTGCGAGGGGGATGATCAGGTTTTCGGTCAGTTTGAGCCAAGTTGGTTTGTCGGTTGACTTGGTCTTAGGTCTTTCGACTCGGTCGCGATCGCTTGGAGCAGTCGGTGCGATGAGTCGGGTCTCAGGTCGGTACACGCCCAAGCCCAGTCCTCCCACTATTCTAGCCAGTCGTGGGCTTCGCTTGGCGATGGCTTCGGTGGCTGTTGCACCGATCATTACCGGGCCATTTTGGGCGAGGTAGCCAAGGTTATTACCCAGCCTCATGCGGCTCTCCATCATTTCTCTCTCCAGTCGCTCTTGTCGCGCCTGTAGCCTTTCTTTGTAGTTATTATCGGTCGTATGGGTCATGGTGTCTCACTTATCTTGCCGGGGTCCTTTTTTAGTCCAGCTGTACAATATCTGTATCGGTACCGGTTGCGATCGTTGCCTGCTCGGTCGGGGAAGTTTGCATGGCGGCCGCATCTTGCTCACGTTGCTCAAGGGCATCAAGCCTCTTGGAGATGATCTTGGCGGTGTAGTGACCACACACTTTGGTGCGCAGAAGTATTAGGACGACGATGATCAGCAGCAGCACCCCTGTGAAGCACAGACTGGCGAGTGCCAGGCTCTGCAGCGCTGTCTCCGGGGCTCCGTGTACAAAAAGGAGGCTAAGCCCAAATACAAGGGTCAGGCACAAAAAAAGGAAAAAGAAAGCCACCACCACCCCAATGAATGCCAAGTAGCTCCAGCGGACGACCTTGGGGACTCCCTTTTCTAGGGCTTTCAGCCGGTAGAGCTCCGAGTAGTGGTCTGCAAGCGATAGCAGATCCTGCTTTGTCTCTGCGATGAGTGATCTAAACGTCTTTGCCATTATCTTTTTTTGTCTGTCGGTAGTTCTGCATGAGGTCCGGACGTGGTTGTGCGTCACGGCTGTACCAAAAAAAGTGCCCGCAAGTGAGACCACCGGTACTCTGACCGGGAAGTGTCACCTGCAGGCCTCTGTTTTTTTGTAGTACCGGATAGAGCTCAATCCTTTTGGTCGAGTGCCTCCTTGAGGTTCTTGGAGATTTCCTTGCCTTCCTTGAGGGCTTCTTTCTTCATCTCCTCGAGCTCCTCTTTGGTGAGCTCTGCTAGCTCTTCAAAGGACTCTCTACTCTTTCTTCCCAGGTTCAGTGCCGAATCCATGGCGTCGTTGAGGGCATTCTGAGCGTCCTCCTTGGCATCCGCAAATCTACGGCTGAGATCGCGTCCAGCCTTGCGAGCGCGGATCCGCCCCTCATAGTAGACGTCTTTCAGGCTTTCGCCGGCACGCTCTGCCTTGTCGGACATATCGTCGATGAACTTATTGCGCTTCTCCTCATCAGAAAAGTAAGCGATGCAGGCTCCTATGGCCGTTCCGATTGCCACGCCGATCAGTACTTTCAGTCCGTTTTTGTTGCTCATAATCTTATCTATTTTAGTAAGTTACATTTTATTTTCTGTTTCTGTCTTTTACAAAGATACTGATTTTTATCCGAAGCGACAACCCTACTTCCGACCGAGAAGACGGATGGACTTGGAGCTTTTCTGCCAGAGCACTGGGTAAAAGGGTGCTTCGAGTAGCCCAAAATCACCAAAAACACACGCTGGAAAAAGTGCGGTTTTTAGAGCGGTTTTTAGAGTTTTACAAACAACAGAGAATCAATTGATTGCAAGCAGCCCCAGGTTTCACGGATAGAAGCGATCGGTTTCACGGATAGAAGCAAAACTTTTCTCGGACAGAAGCAATCGTTTAGACGGATAGAAAAAATACGGTGATAAAAAAATCCCCCTCCACTTGAGCCATCGGAGGGGGGCGAAATACCTTTTTTCATCAATACCAATTTGTGTAACTTTGGGGTACAGTCCATCCAGCTGTAGGACACTGGCATTATCGGACTTTTTTTAGACGATCATTGACCTCCATGAACTACATACAAGTAAACTTTGACCTGCCTTCACAGGCCTCTACGGATCTCCAAGACACCCTCTCCTATCTGCTGGGTGAGATGGGGTATGAGTCCTTTTTTGTACAAGAGAGTGGCGTGTACAGTGCCTATATACAGGAGCCAAACTTTTGTGCCAAGAGCCTGAGAGAGCTCGTGGAGTCGCATCCTCTACTGCAGTCTCTGAAGATCAGCTACGAGTACGACTTGGTCCCGTCCGAGGATTGGAACAAGGTATGGGAGCGCCACTACTACGCTCCGGTGGAGGTCCTTCCGGGCAAGCTGGGGGTGCGGGCTTCGTTTCATGACCCCATGCCGTCGGTGGAGCAGGAGCTGATCATTGACCCCAGGATGGCTTTTGGGACAGGCAACCATGCGACCACTCTCGGCATGCTGCGTCTGCTGAGCGAGATCGACACGAGTGGCAAGCAAGTGATTGACATGGGCTGTGGCAGTGGCATACTGGGGATATATGCGATGAAAAGGGGGGCCAAGCACTGTCTCTGCATAGATATTGATGATGCAGCTGTCGAAAATGCCAAGTACAATGCCGAGCAAAACAACGTCTCAATAGAGGTGAAACATGGCACCGCTGACACGCTGAAAGGGCTGGCACCGGTGGATATCCTCCTGGCCAATATCAATCGCAACATCATACTGGAGGACTGCGGGCGGTATGTGGCCGCGCTCAGACCCGAGGGCGAACTATTACTGAGTGGATTTTTGGGCACCGATGTCCCGATGATAGAGGAGGCACTCCTACGACTGGGCTGGGTGACATGCGACCTAACCAACCCCTCCGGTGAGTGGGTGGCCATGAGACTAACCAAAGAATAACAATGTGATCCCACACAACTAATGAATACTACCATGGAAGAAGATAAAGACCTAAACACAATAGCTCCAAGCACCAAACTATACCGTGGCATCCGGTGTGTCGGCATCCTGACCAGTGGAGGTGATGCTCCCGGGATGAACTCCGCCATCCGTGCCGTGACCCGCTGTGCGATCGCCTATGGTCTGACGGTAAAAGGAATCTACAGAGGGTACAAGGGGCTGATCGATGGTGCGATCAAGGAGTTGCAGACAGAGAATGTCAGCAACATCATCCAACGAGGAGGGACCAAGCTCAAGACAGCAAGGAGCAAAGAATTCATGACCAAAGAGGGACGAAAGCAGGCGTACGAAAACATGGTGAAGGAGGGAATAGATGCCCTCGTGGTGATCGGCGGTGACGGCTCTCTGTCGGGGGCTCGCATCTTTGCCAACGAGTACGACATCCCTATCGTCGGCATACCGGCCTCTATCGACAACGACCTATCCGGCACCGACCGGACCATAGGATACGCCACCGCACTCAACACCATCATGGAGGCGGTGGATAAGCTACGCGACACTGCAAGCTCGCATGACCGACTGTTTGTCGTGGAGGTGATGGGTAGAGACTCCGGTTTTTTGGCCCTCAACGGTGCCATAGCAAGTGGTGCAGAGGTAGCTGTAATCCCGGAGTACAAAGCCTCCGAGGAGCAGATGAACAACATGATTAGCAGTGGCTTTAGGAAGAGCAAAAACAGCGCCATCATCCTTGTCGCTGAGAGCGAAAAGACAGGCGGAGCGATGGGCGTGGCTGAGCGAATAGAGGCCGCTCATCCTGAGTATGAGGCCCGAGTCGTGATCTTGGGACACATACAGCGAGGAGGCAGCCCCTGCGCACAGGATCGTATCCTGGCCAGCCGAATGGGTGTCGCCGCCGTGGATGCACTGCTGGACGGACAACGCAACGTAATGATCGGCATCCAAAACGACCAGCTCATCAATGTCCCCTTTTCGAGAGCCATAAAAGACGACAAGATAATGCAAGAAAGCGACTACCGGGTGCTGAATGTACTGGCTCTGTAACGTTTTATTTTAGAGCAACCAAATAATGAACCCTAAGTATAACAAGAAGTCGTACCCTTTTGCGTACCGTATCCTGGCACTTGATCTGGATGGGACGGTGCTGGATGATGAGAAAAAGATACACCCATCCACCTACAACGCACTCCTGGAAGTGCAACGCGAGGGCTTGACCCTGGTGATCGCCACCGGCCGACCGACCTATGGCGCAGCTCCGATAGCTCGTGAGCTACAAATGGACAAGTACGGAGGCTACTTGATGTCCTACAACGGAGGAAAAATAACCTCCTGTGCAGATGGACAAGTACTCGGACGCAAAACAATCCCCCTCGAGATCGTAAACGAGCTGTACGAGATCGTCAAGCAACGAAAAGGGGTGGAGATGATCACCTACACGAGAGAGGAGATTATAGCCGAGGACAAGGACAACCGACACATCCAGGCCGAGAGCAAGATAGACTTTGAGATGCCGATACGCGAAGTGAAGTCTCTACCCGACGCCCTGACGAGAGCACCACTCAAATGTGCTTTGGTGGGAGATGGAGAGGAGTTATTGTCCCTCAAGAGCGAGCTGGAGGCTCATTTTGAAAACAGACTCTCATTTTTCGTATCCGCAGAGAGCTTCATCGAGGTAGTACCCAATGGAGTAGACAAGGGGTACAGCTTGGATTTTCTCCTAAAAGACCTAGGGATCCCACGCAAAGAAGTCGTGGCTGTAGGTGACAACTACAACGACCTGCGTATGATCCAAATGTCCGGACTGGGAGTGGCCATGGCCAATGCCTCCGAAGCCGTCAAGAGGGTGGCCGACTACGTCACACTGTCCAACAATGAAGATGGGATAAGGCACTTCATCAACAAGTACCTCCTATACCCCGAGGAAAAAGAGGAGCAGATCTCGGTCGACCTCATCAATCAAATGCAAAAAAATACCCTAATGGAAAGTTTGGGAATCACGGTCACCAAGCTGTCCGAAGGGTACGTGGAGGCTACTATGCCCGTAGACCGACGCACTCGGCAACCGATGGGCATCCTACACGGAGGTGCCTCTCTGGCCTTGGCCGAGACTCTCGCCGGATATGGCTCGCTGGTACTCCTGCACAACAACGAAATACAAGTGGGGATGCAGGTCAGTGGCAACCACATCAGCACCGCACACGAAGGCGATGTGGTCAAGGGCATAGCCACCATCATCCACAGAGGACGGAGCACCCACCTCTGGAATGTCGAGATTCGCTCCGAAGCCGATGAGGTAATCTGCTCTGCACGTGTACTCAACAGCATCCTCAAAAAACGCTAACGACACCCCACGGAGAGAGAACAAGCCCGAGAACAAAGGTTTTTTTCGAAAAAATAAAGAACTTTGGAATATTTAGGGTAACTTCGCAGACATGGTTCTACTTCACCAGAACCGCAACTCCTTGTATACGCAACCATGACGATTCAAGAAAAGATAGCACAAATAACCCAAGAGATCAACGCCCTCACCCAACCCGAAAACCTCGAGCTACTGGAGGAACTGCGTCTAAAGTATCTGAGCAAAAAGGGAGCACTCAACGAAGTCATCAAAGAGTTCAAAGAGATGCCCAAAGAGACCAAACGAGAGCTCGGCATGCAGCTCAATCAGCTCAAGACCCTTGTACAAGATCGCATAGAGGCCTTCAGGGCACAGCTCGATAGTGACAACCACTCATCGGAGCTGGATGCACTGGATCTCAGCCGGACACCCTACCCCCTCCCACTCGGATCTCGACACCCACTCAACATCGTCCGAGATCGGATCATCGGTATCTTTAGCCGGCTGGGCTTCAACATCGCCGAGGGACCCGAGGTAGAGGACGATTGGCATGTCTTTGAGTCGCTCAACTTTGCCCCAGATCATCCGGCAAGGGACATGCAAGACACCTTCTTTATCGGACACCATCCGGAAATACTGCTACGCACACACACCTCCTCCGTCCAGACCCGGATCATGGAGCACCAAGAGCCACCCATCCGGATCATCTGCCCGGGTCGTGTCTACCGCAACGAAGCAATCTCGGCACGCGCACACTGCTTCTTTCACCAGGTAGAGGCACTCTATGTGGCGGAGCATGTCACTTTCCAGGACCTCCGTCAGGTCCTCTTACACTTCGCCCAAGAGATGTTTGGCCCCGAGACCAAGATCCGGCTACGCCCCTCCTACTTTCCCTTCACCGAACCATCTGCGGAGATGGATATCTCCTGCAACATCTGCGGTGGCGAGGGCTGTGGCTTTTGCAAGCATACCGGGTGGGTAGAGATTCTGGGCTGTGGCATGGTAGACCGCAATGTCCTCGAGGCCTGTGGCATCGATAGCGAGAAGTACTCCGGCTACGCACTTGGCATGGGGATTGAGCGAATCGCCAACCTCAAGTACAGCGTCAATGACCTCCGGCTATTCTCCGAAAACGATATCCGCTTCTTACAGCAATTTGAGTCCGTACGATGAAGCAAAGTGAGCGAGTAGAGAGCGTCCTGGCATGGTTTCGCAAGGAACGTCCGGTCGTCAAGACTGAGCTCAACTACAGCACCCCCTTTCAGTTGCTCGTAGCTGTCCTGCTCTCTGCTCAGTGCACCGACAAGCGCATCAATCTAGTGACTCCCGCACTTTTTGAAAAATACCCGGATCCCTGCACCATGGCAAAAGCCACTGCGGCAGAGCTCCTACCCTATATCTCCAGCGTCACCTACCCCAATAGCAAAGCCAACCACCTTGTCGGCATGGCACAAATGCTCTGCGACACCTACGACAGCACCGTGCCAGACGACCCCAAGCAGCTGGTCAAGCTCCCGGGTGTGGGACGCAAAACAGCCAACGTCGTCCTCAGTGCCATCTACGACCAACCACGCATTGCCGTAGACACACATGTCTACAGAGTCTCTCGCCGAATAGGCCTCGTACCCCTATCCGCCAACACCCCTCTCAAGGTCGAAGAAAAGCTCATGCAGGTCATCCCGGAGCAGTACTTGGCGGATGCGCACCACTGGATCCTCCTTCACGGGCGATACATCTGCACAGCACGCAACCCCAAGTGCCCCGACTGTGGCATCAGCCACTACTGCAAGCACTACGAGAAAAGGACAAAAGTCGCCCCAACCACCACACCGGCCAAGAAAAAGTGACAAAAGACCACCTATAAAAAAACCGCCACTATGGACACATCCAAGTTCACGATTCCCTACATTCCAGTACTTGACTCACTTGACCTCTCCTCCAACGAGATCATCATGGAGGAGCAGGGGCTCAGGCTACCCATCATGTACAACAGCTGGCCGGATCAGTACAGGTACATTCCCGTCACGGCAGTAGATCTAGCCTACACCAACACTGGGATATACCTCCGCTTCCAAAGCAGAGGCAAAGGGCTGAGAGCACAGTTTGGAAAAGACGGTGATCCGGTACACCGAGACAGTTGCGTAGAGGCATTCATCCGCTTTCCTGGAGACGAGAGGTACTACAACTTTGAGTTCAACTGCATCGGCACCTGCGATGCCTCATATCGCCTCGACCGAAACGAGCAAACCCCATTCACTGCCAAGCAATACAGCTACATCAGCAGATCCAGCAGTGAGAGGACAGGGGTCCTCTTTGAGCGTCCCATGGGCATACACTACTTCACCGTATCGGTCAAGCTGGACTTCAACCTCTTCGGCATCCAAAGCCCCGATGAAATCCCGACCGGTATCCTCGCCAATTTTTACAAGTGTGGCGACGACACCACCATCCCCCACTACGCCAGCTGGCACAAGGTCGATGCACCACATCCCGACTTTCACCGTCCCGAGTCTTTCCTCCCCATAGCATTTGCCAAGAGGGAAAAATAGCCCACCACCGAGCCACGAGGCGCACCAACCCTACAAGCACGCGTCTTTTCGCAAAAGCCTTCTATTCTACTCCACCGGAGCAGAGGGGAGATGTGCGTGTGTACTGACATCAGTCTCAAGTCCCCATCGGATCGTTTTAGGACACACAAAGAAACGGAAGCTCTGTCTGCACAGACCTTCCGTTTTTTGTTTCAGGATGCCCGAGCTCAAAAGGCCCAGACAACCGGTATGATAAGGAGTGCGCAGGATGAGATTCGAACTCACACACCCAAAACGGGCACTACCCCCTCAAAGTAGCGCGTCTACCGATTCCGCCACCTGCGCAAAGGATTTTTGATGCTTGATCCATCTTTGATCAAAAGTGCCCGGGACAGGAATCGAACCTGCACGGCATTGCTACCACTAGTACCTGAAACTAGCGCGTCTACCAATTCCGCCACCCGGGCAATAAAAGCATGATCGCACCAAGACTTGGGCCTACCCAAGCATCCTATTTGTGATGGCAAAGATACCACCATTTTTCTTACCCACCAAGAAACTTGACCACAAAATTGCATCACACCACACAAATACGAGTGACAAACTCACATCGGAACAGAAAGACTCACTGCTCACAACTTATCACTATATTTATCCATCCATAGACCTGGAGGTCGGAACACAGTAGATTTCAAACAAAGAAAAATGGGAACACTAAACATCAAACGCGCATATATCGACGCAAAACCTGAGGATGGGTATCGCATATTGATTGACCGTCTATGGCCACGTGGAGTCACAAAGGAGATGGCCGCCATCGATGAGTGGGCAAAAGAGATCACCCCATCCACCGAGCTCCGCAAGTGGTTTGGGCACAAAGAGGAAAACTTTGACAAATTTCAGGATCAATACCTAGAAGAGCTGGATGCCAACCCCGAGGCCGAAACATTTGCGAAGCACTGTAAGGAACTCCTAACCCACGGCAATGTGACCCTCGTCTACGGTGCACGCTCGGCCACTTGCAACCACGCTGTGATCCTGAGAGACTGGATACTCAGGCATTCATAACCTTCTACAAAAAGGTGCCATCTATATAGAATGTCCCAAAACGATTGACACAAACACACAAGGTGCTTCGGACTCGCACTTTGCTGATAAAATCACCTCACGACAAATAGGAGCCGACAATGTCCTAAACGCCCAAAAGCCTCAATACAGGCGGACGGTGGTTGCGGAAAATAGTGTTATCTTTGTGTAGTTATGGAGAATAGCCGGCAAGGCGATCAGGAGGAGCGACACGACTGGAGAGAAGTGTGCAAAACCTGGCGACCCACTCCGGCCCATTTTTTACTCACCTTATTACTTTGTTTTATAGATTATGATATATATCCCCAAGGTGAACGACAGCACCTACTACCTCGGTGTGAACGATCGCACCAAAGCACTCTTCGAGAACCTCTGGCCAATACCGGGTGGGGTTGCCTACAACTCCTACCTGATCATGGACGAAAAGACCGTCCTTGTGGACACCGTGGATGTCTGCTATGCGGACATCTTTTTGCATCACCTCGATCAAGTGTTGGACGGTCGTACACTGGACTACTTGGTCGTCGACCACATGGAGCCGGACCACTCGGGATCCATCGCCCTCCTCAAAAATAAGTACCCGGACATTGTGATCGTGGGCAACAAACGCACCATGCCGATGCTCAAGGGCTTTGAGGGTATTGACCAACAAACCCTAGAAGTGGACGAGACGACAGAGCTAAATATCGGCAGTCGCTCCCTAAGGTTCGTAATGGCCCCTATGGTACACTGGCCGGAAGTAATGTTCACCTACGATCCACTCACCAAGACACTCTTTAGTGCCGATGCCTTTGGCTCCTTTGGGACCCTGGACGGTGGAATAATGGATGAAGAGGTCGATCGCCAAAAATTTTTGGATGAGGTCTATCGCTACTACTCCAATATTGTCGGGAAGTACGGTCCCCAGGTCCAAAGGACGCTCAAAAAAGCAGCCACACTCGAGATCGAGACGATCTGCAGCACTCACGGTCCAATATGGCGTCGCCACATTCCGGAGATTCTGGACATCTACGACCGCCTGAGCAAGTACGAGCCGGAAGTGGGAGCGACGATCCTGTACGGCTCAATGTACGGTCATACCGAGCAGATGGCAGAACTGATCGCACGCTCACTCAGTAGTCACGGTGTCAAGCAAGTACGCCTCCACCACCTTGGTGCCGGACACTCCTCCTATGCTCTTGCGGATGTCTTTAGGTACAAGGGGGTGATCATTGGCTCCCCTACGTACAACCTAGAGTTTTGGCCACCCATCTCCGACATCATCACCAAGATCGCACAGCGAGGCATCCCACAGCGCACCCTGGGCTTCTTTGGCTCCGGTGCTTGGAACTGTGCGGTAGAGAAAAAGTTTGCCGAAGCCGCTGAGCAACTTCGCTGGCCAATCGCCACCGACCCGGTGATGATGATGTGTGGCATGGATGCCGAGGCTGAAGCCAAAGCCTGGGAGATGGGCAAGACACTGGCTGAGCAGATCCTTGCAGAATAACGACCCTAACCATAGTTTTTTTTCAAAACAAAACAGACAAGACCAGACCATGAGAGTAATCATCCAACCCGATAAACAAAAACTTGCCCTCTGGGCAGCCACTCACGTAGCCAATCGAATCAACGCGGCACGACCGACAGCCGAAAAGCCCTTTGTACTAGGGCTCCCCACAGGCTCCACCCCGCTGGGAATGTACAAGGAGCTGATCCGGATGCACAAGGAGGGAAAGGTCTCCTTTGAGCACGTCATTACATTCAATATGGACGAGTACATCGGCATCCCCAGAGATCATGAGCAGAGCTACCACACATTCATGTGGACCAACTTTTTCAGCCACATAGACATCAAGCCCGAGAATGCACACCTACTGGATGGCAACGCCAAGGACATTGAGGCAGAGTGCCAAGCCTACGAGGATGCGATGAAAGCCGTAGGCGGAGTAGACCTATTCATTGGCGGTATCGGTCCGGACGGACACATCGCCTTCAACGAGCCGGGCTCCTCACTTTCGTCACGCACACGAGTGAAAACCCTGACGACAGATACCATCATTGCCAACTCTCGCTTTTTTGACAACGACCTGAACCAAGTACCCCGCACGGCAGTGACCGTCGGCGTAGGCACGATCCTGGATGCCAAGGAGGTCATGATCCTCGCCAACGGACATGGCAAAGCACGCGCAGTCTACCACGCAGTGGAGGGAGCTGTGAATCAAATGTGGACCATCTCCGCACTCCAGCTGCACCGCAAGGGCATACTCGTGGTGGATGAGGAGGCCTGCGCCGAACTAAAGGTGGGGACCTACCGCTACTTCAAGGACATAGAGAAAGACAACCTAGCCCTATAGACAAGATGCTTCGACTCCTAACCACCTCTATCGTCTGGATACTCACGGGACTATCTCTCTTTGCACAGAGCGACAGCATCACCGTCTACCCCAGTCGGCACGGCATGGAGCCGGGAGCGATGCGTCGCACCCTATTTGCACTCCGCCTACCCCAAAACTTGGCGAATGAGCCGATCGAACTGACCCTGTCCGGAGCCACGGACAGCAACCTACAGCCACAGGTACTCCTAGCCGACTCCCTAGACGTACGAGACCTCGACGACTACAAGGGACGGATAGCCTACCGCCAGGCCAAAACAACAGGTGGCTACCCCACCCTGAGGTTTGAGGCCAAGCCCGGAGCCGTCGCATACATCGTGGTCAATATCCCGCACGATGCACGTCCGGGCAATACCCTCACCGTGAAGCTGGAGCAGGCCCGTGTAGGCAAAAAGCCCATCGCACTCAAGCAAGGGAATAGGTACGGACTCACTGCAGAGCGACGCCTATTTGCACAGTACAAGCCTCTATTTGTCCCCGGAGACACCGGTAGCAAAAACTTCCGGATACCCGCCCTCCTCAAGACAAAAAAGGGAACCCTCATCGCCGCCGCAGATCGACGGAAGTACAACCAGATCGACATACCTCACGACATAGACATTGTCATCCGCAGGAGCTTTGACGGAGGCAAGAGCTGGACCGGCACACAGTTTGTGATCGAGGGGCACGGCTACGGACATGGCTACGGAGATGTGGCACTGGTCCAAGCCCCAAGTGGCAAGATCGTGATGGTCTTCATCGGAGGGCCGGGACTTTGGGGTTCCACGCCCGAAAACCCCATGCCCACCTACGTCATGACCAGCGACGACGATGGCGCCACCTGGTCGGAGGCAAGAGACATCACCCACTTCCTCTACGGGGCAGAGTGTCCGGATCCGGTCCGAAAAGGCTTTCTCAGCTCCTTCTGCGCCTCCGGACAAGGAGCAGTCTCTGCGACAGGACGGATCATGTTTGTCGCCGCAATCCGCACCGGACAAGCGCACAAGCTGGACAACTACCTCATCTACTCCGATGACGAGGGCGAGACCTGGCAAGTATCCGAGTGCGCCTACAGCGGTGGAGATGAGTCCAAAGTACTGGCTATGCCCGACGGCACGATCCTCATGAGCATACGCAACCCCCACCGCAACGACCGAATCTTCAGAGTAAGTACGGACAATGGAGTCACCTGGAGCGAGACCGGCACACAAGCCTATGCCGGACTGCACGACCCCGCGTGCAACGGCGCACCCCTGCTCGTGAGGCACGAAGGGAAGGTGGTCCTGCTCCACTCTTTGCCCAAAGGACCACGCTCTCGATGGGACGGAGTGATCTACCGATACGACGCCACCCGGCAAAAGTGGTCGGAGCCATACCTCGTCAATCCGGGGATGAGTGCCTACTCCGACATGACCCTCATAGACGACGAGACGATCGGCTACTTTGTCGAGGAAGATGATCAGATGACCCTGACCTTTCTCACCCTACCGGTCTCAGCACTCTTTTGAGCAGAGCTACGAGAGTAGAGTAGGACTAGGGGGCACGTTACATTTGCCCAACGACTAGGAGCGGTGATGTCTGCGCGACTCACCTGCTCACCCAAAGAGAGGGTGCGCCAAAACAACGGTTTTGACGCGCCCTCTCTTTTGTCCATTTTGTACCAAAATCTGCTCTGCTTTTTACGCTCCAAAAAAGCTCAAAATTTTTCTTCTTTCCGTCTAAGCGCTTTCTTCTATCCGTGAAAAGTTTTGCTTCTATCCGTGAAACCGATCGCTTCTACCCGTGAAACTCAAAGGCTCCTATAAGCGCCTGATTATCACCTCTTCCCCAAAAGCTTTTTTTACCCCAAAAATTCCTCATATAAGATCTCACTCCAACAGTAGTTATACCGCTTGAGTCAGCACACAAAGCCTTGCCACAAAAGCCTGAGGAAAAAGGTCACAAAAACGCTTAAAATCTCACTAGACCGGACTGAGCCTCACCGGGTCGGAGGCTGCTGTGAGAAATATGGAAGCGAGAGGACACAATTCACTCAGAAGAAAATAGTATATTTGCTGGCAAAGAACCGGCTTGATATGAGAAGCGACAACCGACAGATCACTGTGCTGGCCCTATTTCTGCTAGGCACTTTTTGCTCTCTGGGTATTACACTCGGAGTGCACTCGTTGTCGCACGAGCACAGGGTGCATCTAGAGCAAGTCCATAGCTTGGGCAGCAGCCCCCACATGATCGCTGACGGAGAGACAGCCTGCCTGCTGGACCTTTTTGTCAGCAGCAGCTTTGACTCTTTTGCTCCAAGCCGAGAGGTGGTCGCACTCACCTTTGTCGAGAGAGACGACCTATTCTATCAGGATTCCACCATTCCCTCTTTTTGCGGGCACTCCTCCGCACTTCGTGCTCCTCCCCAATTGAGTTAGGACCACTCATCACGGCAGGTCTGTACACGACTTGTCGTACCAATCACTTGATTTTACCTAACTCATTTTACCCACACATACGATGGCAAAAAAGATTGCCAAGCGTGTGGCTATGATGGTCGCCCTGCTATCCATCCACGTTGCTTTTGCACAAGCACAGCAAGTGAGAGTACTGGATGCAGATCGTGGCACCCCGCTTCCGGGTGTGCTGGTTGCGACCAAGGGTCACCGCACAGGCACGAACCTCGATGGATACGCTCGTCTCCCCAAGTCGGTATTGGACGGAGACAGCATCACATTCTCATTCATAGGGTATGAGTCTCAGACCCACACCCTCTATTCACTCAAGAGGCGACAGCCGTCCATGGTTGTCCGTCTAAAGTTTGCCACAGAGACCCTGGCCGGTGTCTCCGTGGAGCGCACGGCCCCCGTGGTACCGATCACGACCATCGGCGAGGCTATCCGGACCGCAGAGCTGCAGCGACACATCGACAGCGACCTCGGCGAGATACTGTCCGGGGTCAAGGGCATCAGCCTCATTAGCTCCGGGACTACGACCTCAAGCCCCGTCATCCACGGCATGAGTGGCAATCGGATCCTCATCATCAACAATGGTGTCCGCCAAGAGTATCAGCAGTGGAACCACCACTTTGCCCCCCTCATCGACATGGGCACCGCCGGAGAGGTGGCGGTACTCAAGGGCGCAGAGTCGGTACGCTATGGCGGTGATGCACTGGGAGGCGTGATCGTGGTCAACCCCGAGCCACTACCCTACGAGAGCGCCACCACATCCGGGATAGTCGACAGCCACTACTCCACCAATGGACATGCGATGGGAGCATCTGCATCTGTCGCCGGGACACTGGACAGAGCCGGTACCATGGCCTACCGCATCCAAGCCGGCTACGGCAATGCCGGAGACCGCTCCACTGCACACTACCTCCTCAACAACACCGGGTCACGAGAGATCAACCTACAGGGGACCATCGGGTGGAGAAAAGAGCGACAGGGAGTAGAGGTCACCTACAGCCTGATCCGGCACCGCGAAGGGACCTTCTTCGGAGCGAAGATGGGGAGCGCCGATCTCCTCAAGCAACGCATAGAGCTCGGTCGGCCACCCGAGACTGACCCTTTCTCCAGGGTCATAGCCTACCCCATGCACCAGGCCCAACACCACTACCTGCAGGCCAAAGGCTTTTACCAGACCCCACAGCTGGGCCGGATGGACCTCCTCATAGCCTACCAACAAGATCGACAAAACGAGTACCACATCCGTCGCATGAACCGCAGCAACATCCCAAGTGTGGCGCTCACGCTGGACAACATCCAGACCGATCTATCCTGGAAAAAAGCCTATCACACTCACTGGAGTAGCGAGATCGGCCTACATGGAGCCTACAGCAACAACCACAACCGACCCAAGACAGGAGTCGTGCCACTCATCCCCAACTACGTAGAGCTGACCGGAGGTCTCTATGGGATCCAAAAGTACCATTCCGATAGCTGGGGCGCCGAGCTAGGCATACGACTGGATGGCCTCTACCTAAACGCCTCCGGTATCGATGCCTACTCCCGCCACTATGGTGGGGTTCGTCACTACACCAATACCACCTACACCCTGGGTGCACACTACCACCTCTCCGAGCACCTCCACGCCAGGAGCCAACTCGGCACTGCCTGGAGAGCCCCACATGTCGGTGAGCTGTGGAGCGACGGAGTAGATGCCTCAGGAGGCATCTACCTACAGGGCGACAGCACCATGCGCAGTGAGCGAAGCACCAAGTGGATCACCGCACTCACCTACGACACGAGCAAGCTGGAGGTCAGCCTAGAGGGCTATCTGCAGTGGGTGGACGGCTACATATACAGGGAGCCGACCGGAGAGTACTTCACCGTCATCAGTGGCGCCTATCCGCTTTTCCGAAACAGGCAGACCTCCGCCACACTACACGGAGCCGATCTCTCCCTACGGTGGACCCCTCTACCCTACTTTCACTACCGACTCCTCACCGGCATGATCTGGGCCGGCGAGCGCACCACAGGCAGATACCTACCCTACATTCCCCCCTTTAGGCTCAGCCAAGAAGTCGAGCTCGACCTACCCTGGGGCAAAAAGAGCTACATCACACTCGAGCACCGCTACGTCGCTCGCCAAAAACGCTTCGACCCGGAGACCGACCTCATTCCCTATGCGCCACCGGCCTATCATCTATTTGGACTAAAGGCAGGCACAGAGATATCCATGGGCCAAAAGCAACGACTGGAGCTACTCCTCCAAGTCGACAACCTCCTCAATCGCGAGTACAAGGAGTACACCAACCTTGCACGCTACTACGCACACGACGCCGGACGAGACATCAAAGTCGCAGTGCGGTACAAGTTTTGAAACACCCAACCAACACCAATCCATAATATTCGTATCATGAAAATAGCTCACACCACATCCATACTCACACTGATCCTCAGTGCAATCACCACACTACTAGTCGCCTCCTGCAAGCCTCAGGCACCGGAGAACGAGCCCGGAAACAAGCTACACGACGACCCCACTCGCATGGAGATCACCCTCTTCAAGACCCACTTTCACGGCATGGCACCACACGCCAACGCTGACAACGAAGGGGTCAAGTACGGAGCCGCTCAGCAAAAAGTAGTCCTCGAGCTGGTCCCCGGCAAAGGACTCACCATCAGCCCCAGTGGCCAGCCAGGCTTCATCGTAGCCGGCAACATCGGTAAGGGTGGCGACCCCGCTCACGAAGGAAAGCCCTACCCCAAGCCCGAAGACCCCAAGAGTCGCACCTGGACAGACCAAACCTTTGTCCCCGAAAAGTACAACGCCGGGCACACTCAGTACGGGATGCTCATCCGCTACTTCAACAAAGCCGGAGAAGACATCACCTACCAATTTGCCACCAACGGCCAAGAAAAGATACACCAGCACTTCTTCCTCGCCAAAAACATCAGGTGGATGAAAAATGCCACCAGCCAAGACAAATCACAGCTCAAGTCCGGATACAACTATTACTACTATTACTACTACGACACAACCCCGTGGGACAAGCTGATCCGCGATGGAGCCAAGTTCACCGGCATCTCCAACCCCATTGGACTCAAGGGCTACTTTGAGTTTTATCAGTCCGAAACAGTCTTTGACCTCAACATCCTCCTACTCCACGCCAGTCGTAGCAAATTCCTGTCCGGCTCCGGAAAGACAGCCCCCTTCACCGGGCCAACACCGGGTCAAAAATCCAGAGATGCATTTGACCTCAACATCAGCATACCGGTCTGGGTGTACGCCGATGAAGACGAGTTTGATGAGGTCGAATTTGAGGCCTTTGAGAACATGACCCCCAAAGAGCACGCCATCGTCCGTCGCCTAGCCGAAGCCGCCAACGTGACCGAAAAAGAAGCCTTTGAGAGCCTAAACAGCAGAACACAAGGAGAGATACCACCCCACGACCCCAACGTCGGACTTGGACTCTAAAAAGTCCACGAGCAAAACCGATGGGGGAAAATGAGGGTTGGGCAATTAGAGAGTTTTGGGTAACTTTGCAGACGTTTTAGTACAGTGTGAGTTATGAGCAAGAACAACGCCTACGTGATCGACTTCACCCACATCAAGACCGATGTGGAGAAGCTGGAGTATCACTTGACCGATCTCTTCTTTGAGGAGACCGATGGCTCCGTGATCACAGGTGGAGACGTAGACCTGGTGGTGACAATCACCCCGATGCCCAACCACTTCTACAACCTCACCTTTGACTACCAAGGAGCGGTCACTCTACCGTGCGACCGTTGCTTGGCTCCCATGCAACTCCCGATGGAAGTGCACGAAGAGGCCACAGTAGAGCTGGGAGAAAAACTGGATGACGAAAACGACGAACACATCCTCCTCAATGCCATGGACCCCGTCTATGACTTTGGGTGGCTCGTCTACGCACTGCTTGCACTGCACCTACCCACGCAGCACACCCATGAGCATCTGGAGGAGTGCGACCCGGAGATGGTAAAGTACTTGGTCAACGAACTCCCGGACGAAAACGACCAAGAGGAGACCACTCGGCTGGACGACAGCATCTGGGACGACCTCCGATCCAAGATAAAGAACAAACAATAGTAACCCTTAAAATAGACAGTAATAGAGATGGCACATCCTAAAAGACGTCAATCCAAAACCAGAACAAGAAAGCGTAGAACGCACGACAAAGCAACTGCCCCCACTCTGACCCGCTGCCCCAACTGCGGAGCATGGCATGTGTACCACACCATCTGCGGAGAGTGCGGATACTACAGAGGACAAATCGCTATCAACATTGAGGACTAAAAGTCCACTCCTCAGTAGCAAAAAAAGAGGTGAGACAACGACTCTCACATCCTCACAAAAGTAGGCGAGACCCGGCATCCGGATCCCGCCTACTTTTTTGTACCACGGCAACATGTTTTCTCGAAAAGAAAAGAGCAACCCACCCCCACCCAATGGCTTGACTCAAAAGGCCCAAAAGAGCAAGCAGATCGCTCACCTACAGCCACCGCATGCCCATCCACACAGAGCCCCGAGAGGGAGGAAAAGGACGACATACAGGCAGGCCAAGTGGGATATTTTTGCTATCTTTGAAGTTGGATAAAAAAGCCAAGTGGCAAGATAACAAGACAACAGTATACGAAATACAGATCGATGCAAGAAGAGAATCAGAACAAGGGTAAAATAGTACCGGTGAACCTGGAGCACCAGATGCAGTCCTCGTACATCGACTACGCCATGTCCGTGATCGTAAGCCGGGCACTGCCGGACGTCCGAGACGGATTCAAGCCCGTACACAGGCGTATCCTCTACGGAATGAACGAAATGGGGAACACCCCCGACAAGCCATACAAAAAGTGCGCCCGCACCGTGGGAGACGTGATGGGTAAGTTTCACCCACATGGCGACAGCTCCATATACTTGGCTCTGGTACGCTTGGCACAGCCTTGGTCGATGCGCTACACCCTGGTAGATCCGCACGGCAACTTTGGCTCCGTAGACGGAGACGGACCTGCAGCGATGAGGTATACTGAAAGCCGCTTGGCACCGCTGGCCATGGAGATGCTATCCGACATCAACAAGGAGACCGTGGACATGGTGCCCAACTACGATGACTCCGTGAAGGAGCCGGTCGTCCTACCCACCCGCATCCCCAACCTCCTCGTCAATGGTGCCGCAGGTATCGCTGTGGGTATGGCAACCAATATGGCCCCACACAACCTGACCGAGGTCCTAAACGGCACCCTGGCCTACATCGACAAGCGAGGTGACATCACGATAGAAGAGCTCATGCAGTATGTCAAAGCCCCCGACTTTCCAACCGGAGGCGTGATCTACGGCTACCAAGGTGTGAAAGATGCCTTTGAGACCGGACGCGGACGCATCGTACTCCGTGGACGTGCTGAGATCGAAGAAGAGGGGACACACAGCCAGATCGTCATCACCGAGATCCCCTACGGTGTGATCAAGAAAGACCTCGTCAAGAGCATTGCCGAACTCGCCACCACCAAGCGGATCGAAGGTATCAGCAACATCCAAGACGAGACCAGTGGCAAGACCGGCATGCGGATCGTGATCGATGTGAAGCGCGATGCCCAACCGGGAGTGGTCCTCAACAAGCTATTTAGATACACCACACTGGAGAGCTCCTTTAGCGTCAACAACATCGCCCTCGTCGACAACCGTCCACAGCTACTGAACCTCAAGGATCTGATCCGCGAGTTTGTCCGACACCGTGTGGACGTGGTGACACGACGCACCCGCTATGACCTCCAAAAAGCCCAAGAGCGTCTGCACATCCTAGAAGGCCGAATCATTGCCGCCGACAACATCGACGAAGTGGTGGCACTCATCAAGGCATCCGCACGCCAAAGCGAAGCAATAGAGAAGCTGATGGCACGCTTTGACCTCTCACAGATCCAAGCTCGATCAATCGTCGAGATGCGCCTGGGACAGCTCACCGGCATGGAGATCGAGAAACTCCGTGCAGAGTACGAGGAGGTTAGCGAAAAGATCAAGTACTACGAAGCAATCCTGGCTGACGAAAACAAGCTATACGGTGTAATCAGCGAGGAGATCCAGGAGATCATCGACAAGTACGGAGATGACCGCCGCACCGACATCGTATACGCCACCGCTGACATGAACCCTGAGGACTTTTACTCCGACGAAGACATGGTCATCACCATCTCCCACCACGGGTACATCAAGCGGACGCCACTGGCGGCATTTCGTGCACAAGGGCGCGGAGGAGTCGGAGCCAAAGGATCCGACACCAAGGACGACGACTTCATCGAATACATCTACGCCGCATCCAACCATGCGACCCTAATGTTCTTTACCGATCTCGGACGTGTCCACTGGATACGCGTCTTTGAGATCCCGGAAGCCTCCCGCAACTCCAAAGGACGGGCTATCCAAAACATCCTCAACCTCGACCCCGAAAGCAGTATCACCACCGTACTCCGAGTAAAACGCCTCACCGACGAAGACAACAAGGAGTACGTACAGAGCCACTACCTCACATTTGTGACCCAACAAGGTATTGTCCGAAAAACGAGACTCGCAGACTTTGCACGTCCAAGGCGCAATGGCATCAACGCCATCAAGCTACGCGATGACGACAAAGTGGTCAATGTCCTCCTCACCAACGGCAAGTGCGATATCATCATCGGCACCCGATCCGGTAGGGCTATCCGCTTCCCCGAGCAAGTCCTGCGCGTAATGGGCAGAATGAGCACTGGCGTGCGTGGCGTGAGATTGGACGGCAAGGGCAACGAAGTCATCGGAGCCGCCGCTATACACGACCCACAAAACGAGACCGTAATGGTCATCTCCGAAAAGGGCTATGGCAAACGCTCCGAAGTCGAGGACTACCGGATCACCAACCGAGGTGGTAAGGGAGTGATTACCCTCAAGATCACCGAAAAGACGGGTGCACTCATCTCTCTGCTCAATGTCACAGACGAGCACGACATCATGATCATAAATAAGAGTGGCGTCGTGATCCGCACACATGTGAGCGACATCTCAGTCCTGAGCAGAAACACACAGGGTGTACGACTGATCAACCTCGAACGCCGAGGAGATGAGATCGCAAGCATCTGCCGAGTCCTGACCGACGAAGACACTCCGGAAGAGGAGGTCATCGACGAAGGGGTGATCCAAGAAGACGACCTCACCGACGGTGATCTCTCGGACGAAATCGATGTAGAGGAAATCGATACCACCGAAGAGGATGATCCGGAAACGGATGAGTGATATCAAACTTTTTGTATATTTACTCATCAGAGAAGCCAAAGAAACTTTAGACATTATCAAACTCAAAGAAACGGATAACTCATGAAGAAAACGTTACTACTCATAGCAGTCTGCCTATTGGCGGTCGCACCGTCCTTCGGACAAACCAAGCTGGTAAAAGAGGTAGAGCGGATGGCGAAAAAAGACAACGCCGACCTCAACGCCGCTCGCAATCTAATCAAGCCGGCTCTCACCAACCCCGAAACCGAAAACGATGCCCGCACATGGTATGTTGCCGGACTCATAGAGGAAAAAGATGCCGAGCGAGGATTCCTGGCGCAACAAATGCAAAAGGAGGTCAACATGAATCAGTTCTACAATGCCGTGTACAACATGGCCGACTACTTCATCAAGGCCGATGAGATGGACTCAAAACCCGATGCCAAAGGGCGCGTCCGTCGCAAATACGACTCGGAGATCAAGAATGGCCTCCAGACCTACTACGTATTCCTCGTAAACGGTGGAGCAGAGTACCTCAACAACAACGACTTTGCCAATGCACACAAGTACTTTGACAAGTTTTTACAAGTAAAGCGACTGCCACTATTTGAGGGGACACCGGTTGCCCAACAAGACTCACTGTCCATGGAGATCGGGTTTTACAACGCCTACTCCACCACGCAGATAGAAAACGCCAACGACAAGGCCATTGAGCTCCTAAACAGCATAAAGGATGTTCCTTTCAACCAGAAAGAGGTCTTTCAGCTACTGGCACAATCCTATCTCAACGAAAAGGACACCGTCAACTACCGCAACACTCTGCAAGAAGGAGCAGAGCGTTTCCCGGGAGAGCCTTTCTTTTTGGGGAACATGATCAACCTCTTCCTCAACAAGGGTGACTACGAACAAGCCAAGGAGTACCTCCAAAAAGTTATCGCCTCAGACGCTGACAACAAAGAGATGTACTACAACGCACTGGCTGACATCTATGCTATGCAGGAAGATTATGAGAAAGCAGAAGCAACCTACCAAAAGGCCATCGAAATCAATCCTGACTATGCAGAAGCTGTGATGGGCATCGGAAGAATGCACTACAACCAAGCACTACGCTATGCCAACGAAGCTACCGAAAACATCACCAACGAAGCCAAGATGAAAGAACTCGATGCAAAAGCACAAGAGCTTTTCCGAAAAGCCCTACCATTCTTGGAAAAGGCAGTAAATCTTGATGGCGAAAACAGAGAGTACCTGATGGCACTTCGCAATGTTTACTACAACCTCAAGATGAACGACAAGTTTGATGCCATCGAAGCGCAACTCCAAAAGTAACACCTAGCGCTCAGTGATATACCCAAGAGCCACTCGGAGATCGAGTGGCTCTTTTTGTTTCGATCCCCAAGGGGGAAACTCGTCCGAGACTACGACCATTGCCTCAGCGAATAGCAGAAGTATTGATTTTGAGACGGGGCTATTTTTTGGTACTTTTGTATGCAAATTAATCAATTTCATTCTCTAATTTGCCAAGTAAAATATTATGGCCAGATACACCACAGAGACCTCACATACCTTTGGGGAATACCTGCTGATCCCCGGGCTGACCACCCGTGACTGCACCCCCGAAAACATCGACCTCAGGACGCCTCTCACCAAGTTTCGCAAGGGCGAAGAGCCAAAAATCAAGCTCAACATCCCCTTTGTCAGTGCGATCATGCAATCGGTATCCAACGACACCCTCGCCATTGAGCTGGCACGAAATGGAGGCTTGTCTTTCATCTACGGTTCACAGACCATAGAGAACCAAGCGGAGATGGTGAGGAGAGTGAAGAAGTTCAAAGCCGGGTTTGTAACCTCGGACTCCAACCTTACTCCGGACAACACCCTACAGGACGTTCTTGACCTGATCGACCGTACCGGCCACTCCACCATAGCGATCACAGATGACGGCATGCCCGATGGCAAGCTACTCGGCATCGTGACCAGTAGAGACTACCGACTCAGCACGACCCCGCGTGACCGAAAGATCAGCGAATTCATGACCCCATTCGACAAACTCATTGTCGCAAAAGTCGGCATCACACTCTCCGAGGCCAACGATATCATTTGGGACCACAAGCTGAATACACTTCCCATCATCACCGAAAACCAACACCTGAGCCACTTTGTATTTCGCAAAGACTATGACTCTCACCGAGAAAACCCCTACGAGCTATCAGACAAGCAGGACAAAACCCTCCTGGTAGGAGCCGGTATCAACACACGAGACTACCGTGAGCGTGTGCCGGCACTTGTAGAGGCCGGAGCCGATGTCCTATGTATCGACTCATCCGATGGTTACTCCGAGTGGCAAAAAGGCACCATCGTGTGGGTCAAAAAGCACTATCCCAACATACCTGTTGGAGCAGGGAACGTGGTGGAAAAGGATGGATTTGAATTCCTCGCCAAAGCCGGTGCAGACTTCATCAAAGTGGGTATAGGCGGTGGATCGATCTGTATCACTCGCGAACAAAAAGGCATTGGTCGCGGACAAGCCTCGGCCGTGATCGAAGTGGCGGAGGCTCGCGATGCCTACTACGAAAAAACAGGAGAGTACATCCCCATCTGCTCCGATGGAGGTATCGTCTACGATTACCACATTGTACTCGCACTGGCCATGGGTGCAGACTTCCTGATGATGGGGCGCTACTTTGCACGATTTGACGAATCCCCCACCAAGCTACTCCGAGTCAATGGCAACTACGTAAAAGAGTATTGGGGAGAAGGTTCAAACAGAGCCAAAAACTGGCAACGCTACGACTCCGGAAGCGAAACCTCGGGCATGAAGTTTGAGGAAGGAGTCGACTCCTACATTCCCTATGCCGGTAAGATGAAGGACAGTCTCATGAGCACTCTCAGCAAGATCAAGTCGACCATGTGTAGCTGCGGATCCACTACGATTCCGCACCTCAAGGAAAACGCACACATCACCTTGGTGTCTCAAACCTCCATCGTCGAGGGTGGTGCACACGATGTGATCCTAAAGGATAGTGCCAAGAGCAGATAATTCCCTCCCGCATAACCACGCCAAATAGAGCACCAACCAGAGTGTACACCACATTCACAAAGAGGAGCGAAGAGACAATGTCTCATTCGCTCCTCTCTTTTTTGGGGTACCACAAAGGGTGTACGGATCCTAATTTTTTCCTCTAAATCTCTACGAGCTCAGCACCGGGCAGTTTTCGGAAAAAACGGTCCTGCTGTCGTGCCAAAGTCCTGGTGTTTTTCCGGATTAGTCGCTTGCACTCCTCTAGGTCAATCGCACCATCGAGGTAGGAAAAACACTCCCTGTACCCAATGGTCTGCAAAGCAGAGGTTGATCGGTAGGGGCGCAACGCTCGCACCTCATCCAGCAGACCTTCATTCATCATTTCATCCACACGACTATCGATTCGATCGTATAGGAGCGACCGCTCGCGCTCAAGGACGACAAGCCGGAGAGGAAAATTGAAGTGACGCAAGCGACCGGTGTGAAAGGACGAAAAAGCTCGGCCTGTGCCACGAAAGACCTCTAGGGCACGCAGCAATCGTCTGTAGTTATTGGGATCTACTTTTTCCAAATAGTCCGGATCAACCCGGAGTAGTTCTTGCCGGATCGCCTCCAGCCCGTTTTTTTCATATAGTTGCCGGACCTCTGTGCGCACGGTAGGAGATAGCTGCGGGATGGGATCCATCTCGTAGAGTAGCGCACGCACGTACAGCATTGATCCCCCAACCACCAAGACATGCTCTCGCCCCTCCGCCATCCAACGGCCGATGAGCCGGAGAGCCTCATCAGCAAATTCACGTGCCGAGTAGACCACTCCAGGCGAAATTGTCTGGACAAAATGGTACTCCACCTCTCGCCGTAGACGAGGTGACGGTGCCGCAGTGCCTACAGACATTCCGGAGTAAACCTGCCGGGAGTCAGCGGATACAATGGGGGCGCTATACAGCCTGGCCAAATTGTGAGCATACTCCGTCTTACCGACAGCGGTAGGCCCCACCACGACCGTAACCCCATTGGTCAGCTCCACGATGGCTCACTGGTCATTTTCGTCCGTGATATCCAGGTCGGAGAGTTCATCCTCACTAAAGTCCTCCGTGTCGTACCCCATCTCTTTGATCAGATCCACAGACTCGGGAGTGCCTTTTGGCGTGGTCTCTTTTTGGCTCTGCCGGGGCTCCAATAGCTCCTCCAGCAATGTACTCTGGTGTGGTGCTTCACCGGTCTCGAGTACCACCTTCGGTTCGCTCACAGACTCACCTAGGCGGATCTCACGCAGCTCCATGTACAGCGAGCGATTGCCAAGCATATCAAAGGTGTAGAGCAGTCGATCACCCTCATGATCCAGAAAATCCTCCAGGTAGGTATCCTCCATCAGGTACACCTCCTCATCCGACCGACCGGTACCCATATCGACTAGGTGTATGTCGTACTTGGGCCGCCATTGGCTGTCGGTGATCCTAAAGAGGGAGGGCTCATCGGTGGAGTAGTGTAGGGTCTTGGTCAAGGCTTGATAAAGCTCCAAAAAGGTGGCCGAACCATCGATCAGCAAATCTCGACGAAAACCCTTGACCTCATTGGAGGCGACAACAATACGGTAAACCATACTCCATCTTTTACTCTATAGACCCACGGACGATACCTCGTTTCGAGGACTTGATGAACTCCAGTATTTTGTCTCGCTCCGGGCTGGGCTCACTCTCGAGCTCTATCGTCCTGAGCGCATCACTGTTGTTGAGCCCCCTGTTGTACAGGGTACGATAGATGTCGTTGATCCTAAAGATCTGCTCATTGGAGAAGTTGCGACGCCTGAGCCCCACGATATTGATGCCACAATAGGATGCCGGCTCACGTCCAATAAGCGTATAGGGCGGTATATCCATCACCAGGCGCGAACCACCCTGTATCATTGCATGATCACCTATCCGTACAAATTGGTGGACCAATGTACCACCGCTACAGATGGCATAGTCCATGATCTCCACCTCTCCCGCTATTTGGGATGCATTTCCGAGAATCACATGGTTGTGCACCACGCAGTCATGAGCAACGTGTGCATAGGCCATGATTAGGCAGTCACTGCCGATCTTGGTCACCCCCCTGGAGGCGGTGCCACGGCTGACAGTGACACACTCACGTATCGTTGTGCGGTCGCCTATCTCCGCAGTGGTCTCCTCACCCCTGAACTTCAGATCCTGTGGCAGACCGGAAATGACCGCATAGGGGTGAATCTGACACTCCTCACCTATACGGGCCCCACTTCGGATAATAGCTCCGGAGTGCACATGCGTGCCTCTACCGATAGTGACATTGTCCTCAATGATTGCAAAAGCATCCACTCGCACTCCCTCGCCCAATACAGCGTCCGGGTGGACGACTGCCAGTTCACTTATCTGATTGGTACTACTCATTATCGACTATTTTGTCTTCATTCTTGATTACCTGTGCCAAAAACTCTGTCTCAAAGACCAGCTTATCACCCACAAAGCCCAAGCCCCTCAGGCTTGCCATGCCACGACGGACAGGGGCCATGGAGATCACTCGGAAAACAACTGTGTCTCCGGGTACGACCTTGTGCCTAAACTTGGTGTTTTCGATCTTCATGAAGTAGGTCGAGTAGCCGGCGACATTCTTTTTGAGCTGGTTCATCACCATGATACCCCCTACCTGAGCGGCACCCTCCACCAGCAATACCCCCGGCACAACCGGCTCACCCGGGAAGTGCCCTTGGAAAAAAGGCTCGTTGATCGAGAAGTTCTTGACCGCCACTATATCGTTTGAGCTGATCTCCATCACCTTGTCCACCATCAACATGGGGTACCGGTGTGGCAAAAACTTATTGATCTCCTTGATCCCCATGAGTGGCTCTCTATTGGGGTCATAAAGGGGGGCACGCTCCTGATTTTGTCGGATGTCCTTGCGGATCAGTTTCGACAACTTGCTATTGATCGAGTGTCCGGGACAGGTGGCAATCACACGTCCTCTCAGGCGACAGCCGATCAAAGCCAAGTCTCCCACCAAGTCCAGTAGCTTGTGGCGTGCCGGCTCGTTGTTGTATTGGAGTGGTCTGTGGTTGATGTAGCCTAGCTGATCAGCCGGTATACCACTGACTCCTATAGAGCTTGTGAGGCGGTCCATCTGCTCTTGTGGGAGTGGTTGATCATAGATGACGATTGCATTGTCCAGATCCCCCCCTTTGATCAAGTCCTTCTCCAGCAATCCCTTTATTTCGCGCACAAAAACAAAGGTACGGGCACCGGCCATCTCGTCGGCAAAGTCCTCCAACGACTCAAGCGTCGCATACTGATTGGACAGGATGGCCGAGTCAAACGAAATAAGCACATTGGCGCAAAATCTATCGTCCGGCAACAAGGTGAGACGGGCACCGGTAGAGGGATCACTCACCTCCATCTTTTTGGTCACTATGTACTCTTCCCTCACCTGGGATTGCTCTTCCAGGCCCACCTCTTGTATCTTTTCGACAAAGGGCTTGGCGCTGCCATCCATGATCGGAAACTCCGGAGCATCCACCTCTATCAGACAGTTGTCGACACCAAGAGCATACAGTGCCGCCATGGCATGCTCGACGGTACTCACCTTCATTTTGTCATCGGATAGTATCGTCCCTCGCTCAGTCTTGGTCACGTATTCGGCCAGCGCCTGCAGAGTGGGTTTGTCGGGCAGATCCACACGACGGATCCGGATGCCGTAGTTGTCCTCTGCTGGGCAAAACTTGATGTGTATCTCCAGTCCGGTATGGAGTCCCTTTCCGCGGAGCTCAAATGATCCGGCCAGTGTATGTTGCTTATTGTCCATGTCGCTCTACTTGATTGCTTTTTCGTTTGCCGATTCGGCCAGTAGTCTCTTGAGGTCCTCCACCTCCTTGCGCAGCCTTTTTAGCTCTCGGTCCATCTCGGGAAGAGTGATGTACTTGGCGGCCGCTTTCATGGCTTGGAAGTGTGGCTGTGCCGGTGATCCAAAGTAAGTTCCCTCCTTGTCGACGTCACTGATCACCCCGGCTTGTGCGGCAAAGGTCACCCTGTCCGCTGTATGGAGGTGTCCGGACACCCCCACTTGGCCTCCCAGCCGGTTCCAAGCACCTAGCTTGGTAGAGCCTGCCACACCGGACTGTGCGGCTATGACAGTATGCTCATTCACCTCTGTATTGTGTGCCAACTGCACCAGGTTGTCTATCTTTACGCCTTTGCGAATGATTGTGGCATCCAATACGGCTCTGTCTATACAGGAGTTGGCACCCACATCCACATCGTCCTCTAGGATCACTTTGCCGGTCTGGGGGATCTTTTCGTACCCCTCCTCCGTCGGAGCAAACCCAAAGCCGTCCGAGCCGACTACCGCACCGGAGTGGATGATACACCGCTTTCCGATGATTGTATGGTCACAGATGACAGCCTGGTGGTAGATCTTAGTCTCCTCGTCGATGGTGCAGTTTTTCCCGACAAAAGCCTGTGGCATGATCGCACAACGGGCTCCGACCTTGGTACGCTCACCCACATAGGCCAGTGGGCCAATATAGGCTGTGGCATCCACCTCAGCGGTCGGGTGTACTACCGCCAGATCGGAGACGCCCGGCTCCAGATGAGACTGCCCCTTGAGGATCTTGAGGAGTGTCGCCAGAGACTCATAGGCATTGTCGACACAGATCAGTGTCGCGGTGACTTTTCCCTGAGGCTCAAAGTCCCGATTGACCAGCACGGCACTACAGGACGTGGTGTACAAGAAATGCTCATACGCCGCATTGGACAAAAAGCTCAGATCTCCCGCTCCACCCTTCTCTATACTACTAAAGTTGGAGAGCACAACATTGGGGTCTCCGACTACTGTCCCGTGCAAGTATTCGGCCACCTGCCCGGCTGTTATCTCTATTTTCTTCACTTGCCTCTACTGATTGCTTTTTCTAAAACTTGCGTTTTCAAACGATCCCCCTACTCCTCAGCTGATCGGCCATCTCCTCTTGGAGTTTTTTGGCCTGCTCGGCCGCCTTGGCGGCAAAGTCCGGACCGTTCCCGGCAAATATGATCCCACGAGAGGAGTTGACAAGCAACCCGCACTCATCATTGAGCCCATAGCGACAGACTTCGGCCAGGCTACCGCCCTGCGCACCGACACCGGGGACCAAAAGAAAGTGGTGGGGGACGATCTCTCGGATCTGCCTAAAGCACTCCGGCTGAGTGGCTCCCACCACATACATCATCCGATCCGCATCCCCCCACGTGGCCGAGGTACGCAGCACCTGCTCGTACAGCTCAGTACGGCCGTCCTCAAGCTTTAGGTGCTGAAAGTCCGCCGACCCTTGGTTGGAGGTCAAGGCCAGCAGGACGACCCACCTACCCTCATAGGCCAAAAAGGGCGACACACTGTCCGAGCCCATGTAGGGTGCCACGGTCACCGCATCGGCACCCAATACCTCATACGCCGCACGGGCATAGAGGCTGGAGGTATTGCCGATATCTCCTCGCTTGGCATCCAGTATCACAAAAATCTCGGGATACTTCGTCCGAATGTACCCGATTGTCTCTTCCAGGACCTGCTGTCCTCGGTACCCCATGGCTTCGTAAAAAGCGACATTGGGCTTGTACGCCACTGTATATGGAGCGGTGGCATCCACCACCTGTCTATTGAACTCCAAGACGCCCTCAGCCCCAGTACCTAGGTGTCCAGGGATCTTCAGAGGATCACTATCCAGCCCAACGCACAGAAAGGAGCGCTTTGCCTGTATTTGTTGCAGTAGATCTTTTCGTGTCATATGTGACCTTTGTCTGTGTACAACCTCCCAAGCAAAGATACATTATTCCCACAAATTTTTCTCTTTTCGTCACCGGGATACCACACACCGAATTATTTAGAGTTACTCCACACCATTTTTTCTCCTACTCTGTCTAAGCGATGGCTTCTATCCGTGAAAACTTTTGCTTCTATCCGTGAAAAGTTGCGCTTCTATCCGTGAAACTCAGGGCCTCCTGCAAGTATCTGATTATCAAGACCCCCAAAAAGAGACTTTTTGGGGACTCCAAAATCGCCCTTTTAGCCCTTGTTTCACCCCATGTTTTTTCCGCCAAAAAGCGCCCCCCTCCCTCGCGACTTCGACCCCTCAGGAGAGACCGACCCCCGACCGGGGCAGCTCCATAGACTGCCGGACCGGTCGGGGGCCTGATTGTCAAATGCGCCGAAGCGGTCTAAGGTACTCTCACGAGGACAAAACCTTTTCCATCCGCTTTGCCCTTCAGGGTGTACTCATTGCCATCGGCGGAGCAGGTCATGACCTCGTACGAGCCGGAGAGTCCACCGGCCTGACCCTTGGGGGTGATGGTTAGTGTCTTGGTGTCGAAAGCATAGGTACCGCTTATATTTGCAAACGTCACACCATTTAGGGATAGAGAGAAACTGTAGGCTCCGTTTTTCTCAAACACATATATGGATTGCTCCGACTTATCTTTTTGCTCCCACCTACCTTTTGCGTAGTCCTTGGAAGCTTTGGCCACTCTCCACTTGCCCAGTATATTGGTACTCTTTTCGCAAGGTGGCGTAGGGGTCGGTGCCGGTTGCTCGGGCTCCTTTTCTTTCTCCTTGGGTGGTGCAGGAGGTGTGGGTGCGGGGGCCTCGGGCTCCTTCTCTTTCTCCTTCTCCTTCTCGGGAGGAGTGGGGGCGGGGGCCTCAGGCTCCTTCTCTTTC
>CAMYAB010000012.1 GCA_947253625.1 uncultured Porphyromonadaceae bacterium
CAGAGCGTCTGTCTTACAAACAGAGGGTCGTAGGTTCGAATCCTACAGGATCCACCAAACAATACAGAGTTCACGACATTTCGGATCCTTAGCTCAGTTGGTTCAGAGCGTCTGTCTTACAAACAGAGGGTCGTAGGTTCGAATCCTACAGGATCCACAAGCCTTGCAGTAGCAAGGCAAGCGGGTGTGTCTAGGCAGTGCTTGGACACACTTTTTTTGTGCTCGTGCAGGAGGAAGAGTACTTTTGCTCATCTGAGACCAATGTGCTGAGGCTCTGCGCAGGGTGTACAGCGAGAGACCTTGTGGTGGGTGCGAGGTGGAGATTTTCCTGTATTCAGCTGACTTTTAGTGTGTTGTGCTGTCTTCTGGCCTCCTGTAATCTTGCTTTTTGGGGGACTGAAAAGGTGGGTGAATTTGGGGTGCTTTTTTCTGGAGCGTAAGTGTCTGTCTTTTAGTTGCTTACAGGATCCTGTTTTTTTACGGATAGAAGCGATCGGTTTCACGGATAGAAGCAAAACATTTCACGGATAGAAGCGATCGCTTAGACGGATAGAAAAATTTGCTCGGCCGTCCAAAAGGTATTTTTGGGGTAGGGTGATCCGGGTTGATTTTTGGACTTTGGATCTTAGGGCTGACAACAAGTACCCCCATCACCTCTCCTCTATTGAGTGAGTAGGGTGATGGGGGTGTTATTTTTGTGTCGATTCCCTGGCGGTGCAGTGCTACAGTCGCTCGATGGATTTTTTTCGGGCAAGCATGCAGGCCCCTACCACACCGGCATAGCGTAGCAGGATGGACTGCTTGATGGCAGTGTCTTGGTTGACCATGTTGAGCGAATACTTGCGTATGGCGCTTCGTACGGGTTGCATGAGGTAGTCTCCGGTCTTGGCTAGGACACCTCCGATGACTACGACGTTGGGGTTGAAGATATTGATTAGGCTGGCGATGTGCATCCCGAGATGCTCTCCCACCTCCTCGAGGATCTCGATGCAGAGCATATCCTCTCGTCTGGTGGCCTCGATGAGGTCTAGGAGGGTGATCTCCTCCAGTGGCTTGTGTAGGTCGCTCTTGCTGGAGCTCAGGATGGAGTTGTCTCCCGACTTGATCCGATCCATGAACTTTCGATAAAAGGCACGGCCACTAGCTTCGGTCTCGAGGCAGCCTTTTTTGCCACAGTGGCAGAGTACTTCGTTGTTGTACGCATGGATGTGGCCAAACTCTCCGCTGAATCCGGACTTGCCGGTGTAGGGTTTCCCATCCACGATGATGCCGAGACCGAGTCCCCAGGTCATGTTGACAAAGAGCATATTGCTACCGCTATCCTTGTAGTGGGTCATGTACTCCCCAAAGGCGCATGCTCGGGAGTCGTTGTCGATGAAGGTCTCGATGCCGATCTTGTCGGAGAGGACCTTGGCCAGTGGGACCTCGCTGAAGTTGAAGTAGGTGTAGCTGTAGCCGGTGTTGGGGTTGAGCCGGCCGTAGATATTCATGCCTACGGATACTGTCTTTTTGCGATCTTCTGGGCCGTTTTTGTCCAAAAACTCATTGACCACATCGCAAAGGAGCTGTAGGCACTCCTCGGTGTTTTCAAACTTGAATGGCCTTCCCATCTCATTGCGGATCTGGTCGCCACAAAAGTCCATGAGCATCAGGTTCATCTCTTCGGTGTCGAAGTCGACTCCCAAAAAGTAGCAATTGGTTGGATCCAGACCGTACAAAAAGGGGTGGCGTCCACCGGAGGTCTCCAGCTTACCATAGCTTTTGAGGATGCCGGTGTCGACAAGCTCATTGACCATTTTGCTCACAGTCGGCACGCTCACCTCAAGATACTTAGCCAGATTGGGCAGTGTCTCGGGTCCAATATCTACGATGTGCTCGATGATTCTTTTTTTATAAAACACCGCCTTGGTGTTGGTGTCGAGCATTGTCCTGAAAGTTTCTAGCTTCATACGGTCACTATAAAAACAAGATCCAAGGGAAATAGGATTAACAAATGTAGATAAATATTCTCAACCAAGCACAATTGAAGTTGAAGTTTTTTAGAAATTAGTCTGCGCGAGATGAGGAGATTTAACTTACTGTTTACTGTCTGTTATTTCTTCATAATCCACGTACTCTCCGCCATTGAGGTCTAGGTTGGCCCCCTTTATTAGGTCTTCTGACTTTTGTGGTGGGTTGTCTGCGCGCTCTGTGGCTCTCTGATGATCTTGTTGCTCTTGGTATCTTCGCTGAGCTTCGCGCTGGAGGGATGTGATATGGCTGATGGCGCGCAAGACCGGCCACAGTCGATATACGGCAAGTCCTACGAGTATCAATAGAAGGATAAGTAATAAATCCATGGTGCGTCGATGGTTGGTCCAATAAATCTTTCAAATATAATATTTTTTGCTGACAATGCGGGTGCTGTCCGGCGGTGGATAAGTGGGCTTGTGAGGTACTTTGGGGATTTTTTGATACTTTTGTATTGGCCTCCTGTGTTTGTGTGGCAAATGATGTCCTTACTTGGGTCAGCTCTCGGCATGCCGAGATGGCGGTGTGGCTTTTTCGGATGAGACGATTGATCAATATATCTCTTGGCAAACGACTGGGCATGATCTTGTTGCTCTGGTCGCTTTGTGCTTTGGGGCTTGTGGCGCAGATCGTCACGACAGGTAGCCCCTACGGCCTGGATGAAGGTGGGGGTACGCTGAGAAGTGCGGTGGGGCTCCCGATCGTGCGCTTGGGGGGATTTGACCAGGACTCGGCACGCTTGGCGATGGAGCAGAAAAATAGCTCTGACCTGCGCACCCTGACTTTTGCACACAAGCAGGTGGTGGATGTGCCCTTTGCCGACCGAGCACTCCACTTTAGGCGGGGTGATACGGAGGTGTGGCAGATGCGTGTCTCCTCGCGGGGGGCGGAGGGGCTGAGTTTTTTCTTTAGCGACTTTCGATTGCCACGTGAGGGGCGACTATATATCTATGCCACGGGCAACAAGCAGGTGGTGATCGGCCCTTTTGGGGCGGAAAACAACAATCGGTACAACGAGCTCTCCACGATACCGATCTCTGCAGATGATGTGGTCCTAGAGCTCCAGCTACCATCCGGTCACGTGCCGGAGTTGCGCTTGAGGGAGGTCAATCATGCACTGATCAAGATTCAAAGTGAGTTTGGCGGTGCAAGGGCCAATAACCTCGCCTGTACACCTGATGTTGCGTGCTACCCACCTGTGGCCGACATTGCGCGAAGTGTGGTGCTGATCTATGTGGGTGGTACTACGGCGGGGACGGGATGGCTCACCAATACAGCGAAAAATGATGGTACCCCGTATATCATGACTGCCTCTCATGTGCTGACCGGGAACTTTAGGTACCACAACTACAGTGAGCGGGCGAGACGTACGGTGGTGGTCTTTAACTATGCGACGCCGGTCTGTATGTCGGGTGTCGCTCCATCGGTCACCCAATCACTCTCCGGGGCAGAGCTGGTGGGTGTGGATACAACGACAGATGCCTGCATGCTGCAGATGCAACAGCACCCTCCGGCCGGCTATCGACCCTACTATGCCGGATGGCAGGTGAATGGCTTGCCCTCCGGAAACTTCCACAACGTCCACCATCCAAGCTATCAGCCTAAGCGGGTAAACCAGACAACGCACATTGCCAAAGATCTAGCCCGCTATGGCAGTGGCTATCCGTGGGGGGACAAGCAGATCTTTGTCCAAGTCGCTCGATGGGATATGGGGACCACTGCTCCGGGATCGTCCGGGTCGCCACTTTTTGACCAAAACAATCGGGTTGTCGGTGGACTGACCGGAGGCTACTCATACTGCGGAAATAGGATGTCCGACTACTTTTTTTCGCTGAAAGAGGTCTTTCGGTCGGCTAAGGAGGGAGTTGATGGACCGGGTAAGGAGGGGGCAAAGCTTATCTGTCGACACCTGACTGCCGGCAATACCTCCATCACCGACTGTCCGGGTAGAGAGGAAGGAGGTGGACAGGCACCCAAGTTCAAGCGAATCACTCATATGACCTTTTCGGAGCAGTCGGCCGACCCCTACAAGCAACTGAAAATGATCGATCGAGCCGAGCTCATGGGCTACGAGAGTATCGCTGAGCGGTATGATGTGAATCCGGGTGAAAAGATCACGGGCGTGTATGTGATGCTGGATGTACAGCCCACTCCCCAGATGCGTACCACAAGTGCCCCCCTGACCCTAAAGGTGTATGATGCACTGAGTGCCACACCCAGAGAAGTGGCCTCGGCGATCTTGCCGGACGAACTGCTGAGCGGGGCTGCCCCAAAGCGGATCATACGAGAGGTCTATGTGCCACTGGAGACACTTGCCGTCCCGAATAGCGGGGCGTCCTCGTACTATTTCGCGATCAACACCTCTGCTTTGCCACCGAATATCAACCTGGTCGCACACCAAGGGTCGAGAGAAACAGCTTTTGGTCAAAAAGAGGGAAGGTTCGGCAAAATCAAGGCGACCTTGTGGCTGGATCTAATGGTTGATCGCAAGGACCATGTGCGCTTGGAAGATGCGAAGCACTTTGTGTGCATGCAGTCGATAGCCGAAGATCGGCTGATGCTCATATTTTCAAAAAGAATGCAGGGAAAGTCCGGGGAACTCAGGATATATACCCTACTGGGACAGCCGGTCTACAGCTGTCCGATCAATCCGGAAGGCACCCCGGGGGGCGGAAGGGTGCTCTTTTTGGACAAGAAACCCTTGGCCGGACTAGGCGTACTGGTCCTCCAAGTGGAGATAGGGGGCGAACGAGAAAGCTATAGGATAATCATACCTACTACACAAGAAACGAAATGAAAAGAATACTAGCAGTAGCTTTGGTCGGACTTTTGCTGGGCAGTTGTGCCAAGCGAGAACCCACATTTGAGGTCAATGGCACCCTATCCGGTGCGGATGGAGCGACACTCTATCTGGAGCATCGGAGCCTGACCGGGGTGGAGCCGGAGGACTCAGTAGTCCTCAAGGCAGACGGACACTACAAGCTACGAGGAGCCGCACCGCAGTATCCCGAGCACTACCGACTGCGCTTGGGGACAGAGATCATACCCTTTGCGGTTGATTCGATAGAGACTATTACGATCAACGCACCTGCGCAGCGCATGAGCACGGACTATGAGGTGAGCGGTAGCAACCAGTCGGAGCTAATCAAGGAAGTATGGCTGGCAAGTCGGTCGGCCAATAGCCAAGCAAGAGCAGCGTTGGACCGGTACAACAGCGGTGCCGTCTCTTTCTTTGAGTACACAGCACTTCGTGACAGTGTCTTGGCCAACTACAAGCAAGTGGCACTTCGTGTAATCAATGACAACCCCATGTCCCCTGCCGCCTACTTTGCTCTCTTTCAGCAAGTGGACAGTGATCCGGTATTCAGTATCTATGATCCTGCGGATGCGAGGATTTTTGCAGCTATAGCCAATCCCTATAAGGTCTATCGTCCCGATGACCCACGTACCGAGCATCTCTACAAGCTGGCACTCCAAGCCATGGCCGTGGCACGCACTCAGCGTCTCGCCAAAGAGGAAAACGCCAATCCGAGAACCCTAGAGGGTGTGAGTGTGGTCGGCTATATCGACATCAACCTCCCCGATGCTACGGGCAAAACCATCGCACTCTCCAAGGTCGCACAAGGAGCACCCACGGTGCTTTCGTTCACCAGTATGGGCGCCAGTTGGGCTCCGGAGTACAACAGTATCCTCAGATCCTTATTTGACCGATACTCAGGCAAAGGACTTAGGATCTACCAAGTCGCTTTGGAGCAAGACCAGCATGTCTGGCGCAATACCACGAAGCACATGCCTTGGACCAACGTCATTGATACCAATGGTGCCTACTCGCCGTACATAGGGTCGTACAATATCCAGTCTCTGCCGGCACTCTACCTGATCAACGCACAGGGTGATCTCATACTCCGTGCCTCCGGTGTCGAAGAGCTGGACAAAGCCATTCGTCGCGAACTAAAGTAAATTCACCCAACTGCTACATATAAATAGTACTATGATCTCTTTTTTCAGAAAACAAGACAACGGGCCTACGACAGTCTATGCTGTCAGCCACACACAGTCCATCGGTGGCGAAGACCTGGATGCCCTACGATGGCTATTTGGTGATGCGACACTCGTGGACTCCGATCTGCTCACCGGCTACTATATAGGACCTAGACCCGAGATGATCACGCCGTGGTCGACCAACGCAACGGAGATAACCGAGGTGATGGGGCTGAAACAACGCCTAGGGATCACTCGGATCGAGATGTTTGTGCAAGCTGAGTCGGATACCCCATACGACCGCATGCTTCTGAGAAAATACGATGGCCTTTCGGCAGATGTATTTGAGCGACTGAATCTTGAGAAAGCTCCGATCATAGAGGTCCGAGACATTCGCCAATACAATGCGGAGGAGGGGTTGGCACTCAGTGATGAAGAGATCGACTACCTTATCGGTGTGGCAAAGGAGCTTGGACGGCCCTTGACCGATGCGGAGCTCTTTGGCTTTTCACAGGTCAATTCCGAGCACTGTCGCCACAAGATCTTTGGAGGCACTTTTGTCATTGATGGCAAGGAGCAGCCGATGAGCTTGTTTCAGATGATCAAGGAGACCTCGAGGCTCAATCCCAACAACCTCGTGTCGGCCTACAAGGACAATGTCGCCTTCAATGCCGGACCGGAGGTCGAGTTTTTTGCACCCCGACGTGCCGATGCGCCCGACTACTTTGAGACACGCCGAGTGGACTCTGTCCTTTCCCTAAAGGCGGAGACGCACAACTTCCCCACCACTGTCGAGCCATTCAATGGTGCGGCCACCGGTACCGGAGGCGAGATACGCGACCGCCTTGCCGGGGGCAAAGCCAGTATCCCGCTCGCCGGTACTGCGATCTACATGACCCCCTATACACGTCTGGATGGGTCCAAGCAGTGGGAGCAAGCTATCAGCGCACGTCCGTGGCTCTACCAAACTCCACAGGAGCTCCTCACAAAGGCATCCAACGGTGCCTCCGACTTTGGCAATAAGTTTGGCCAACCCCTCATCTGTGGCTCCGTCCTGACTTTTGAGCACACCGAGAGCGATCGCACTTGGGGCTACGACAAGGTCATCATGCTGGCCGGTGGTGTGGGTATGGCTGAGCGTCGCGATGCGCTCAAGGGCAAGGCCGAAAAGGGAGACAAGATCGTCGTCATGGGAGGAGACAACTACCGTATCGGTATGGGGGGCGGTGCTGTCTCGTCGGTCAATACCGGAGTATTCCAGGATGCGATAGAGCTCAACGCCATCCAGCGTTCCAATCCCGAGATGCAGAAGCGTGTCAGCAACGTCATCCGAGCACTTGCCGAGAGTCCCGACAACCCTGTTGTCTCTATCCACGACCACGGCGCAGGAGGACACCTAAATTGCCTCAGTGAGCTGGTGGAGGAGTCCGGTGGAAAGATCTACATCGACAAACTCCCCGTAGGCGATCCCTCTCTCTCGGACAAGGAGATCATCAGCAACGAGAGCCAGGAGCGTATGGGGCTTTTGCTCAAAAGTGGTGACGTGGAGACCATCCAAAAGATCGCTGACCGTGAGCGAGCACCTATGTATGTGGTGGGGGAGGCAACCGGTGATATGGAGCTGGACTTTGTGGACAAGGATGGTCGTCGTCCCTTTGACCTCAAGCTGAGCCACCTCTTTGGTTCTGCCCCAAAGACCATCATGACCGATACCACTCAGGAGCAGCACTTCAGCAACCCCGACCATCTATCCGCTTCCAACCTACTGACTCACCTCAAGGCTGTCCTTAGCCTAGAGGCGGTGGGCTCCAAAGATTGGCTGACCAACAAGGTAGACCGCTCCGTCACAGGCAAGGTGGCACGTCAGCAGTGCCAGGGTGAGCTACAGCTCCCTCTCTCGGATCTTGGTGCAGTGGCACTTGACTTCCGAGGCAAGGAGGGTATCGCCACCTCCATAGGTCATGCCCCACAGGTGGCGCTAATCGATGCTGCAGCAGGGTCCCGCCTAGCCATAGCGGAGGCACTGACCAATCTCATCTCTGCGCCACTCAAGGAGGGTCTCACCTCCGTATCGTTGTCGGCCAACTGGATGTGGCCTTGTCGCAATGCCGGAGAGGATGCACGTCTCTACGAGGCAGTGCAGGCTTGCTCCGACTTTGCCATTGCCCTGGGGATCAACATCCCCACCGGCAAGGACTCCCTCTCCATGACCCAGAGCTACTCCGATGACACCAAGGTACTCTCACCCGGCACACTGATCATATCGGCAGCCGGTGAGGTCACTGATGTCAAAAAGATACCCTCTCCCGTCCTCCGGGATCTCCCCGGCTCCGGGATTATCTACGTGGATCTCTCCTACTGTCCGCGCACACTGGGTGGGTCGGTACTCTATCAGACGTTGGGCAAGATAGGGACCGACGCACCGGACATCATGGATGTGGACTACTTCATCGATGCCTACTCCGCCATCCAGGACCTTGTCCACTCCGAGAAAATACTTGCCATGCACGATATCTCCGCCGGTGGCCTTATCACGGCCCTGCTCGAGATGACCTTTGCCAACACCCATGGTGGCGTACGCATGGAGTCCCACTTCTTGGGAGAGGATACAGATCTACTCAAGGTCCTCTTTTGCGAAAACCCGGGTGTCCTCATGCAAGTGGCCGACCCCGAGAGTGTCGTGGCTGACTTGGAAAAAGCAGGTGTCTCCGCAGAGATCATAGCCCGACCCACCACGGAGCGGCTACTCGTCCTAGGCAACTGCCCATACACCTACGACATTGACCAATTGCGTGAGGCATGGTACGCTCCCAGCAAAGCAATGGAGCCCTTCCAAACGACCCCGGAGCAAGCCGAAGAGAGGGCCAAAAACCTATTTGCACAACCCATACAGTACGCTTTCCCCAAAAACTTCACCGGCAAGATCGACTACTCGCGCTCCGAGCGTCCAACGGCTATACGGGCGGCTATTGTGCGAGACAAAGGCACCAATGGAGAGCGCGAAATGGCCTATGCGCTGTACCTCGCCGGATTTGAGGTCAAGGATGTGCACATGAGCGACCTAATGTCCGGACGAGAGACTCTGGAGGATATCCGGATGCTTGTCTTTTGCGGGGGCTTCTCTCACTCCGACGTTCTAGGCTCTGCCAAAGGCTGGGCCGCAGGGTTTAGGTACAACTCCACTGCTCGGCAGGCACTCACCAACTTCTATGCCCGAGAGGACACACTCTCTCTAGGTGTTTGCAATGGCTGTCAGCTCTTGGCTGAGCTGGGTGTACTCTATGCCGATGGACGAGCATTCAGTATGCGGCACAATGCCTCAGGGAGATTCGAGTCCTCCTTTATCACCCTTGAGATTCCCCAAAATAACTCCGTCATGCTCCACACACTGGCCGGAACCAAGCTGGGCTGCTGGGTGGCACACGGAGAGGGACGCTTCGAGCTCAAGCCCGACCAAGCAGAGTACCACATAGCCGCCAAGTATGCCTATGAGGCCTATCCCGGTAATCCCAACAACTCCGACCTGGCAATCGCCGCACTGACGAGTGACGATGGTAGGCATCTCGCAATGATGCCACATCCCGAGCGGTGCATATTCCCGTGGCAGTGTGGATACTATCCGGAGGGTGACCATGATGCGACACCGTGGCTGGAGGCCTTCCGCAACGCCTACCTCTGGTGCGCTGAGCACAAGTAACCCTATTAGATCTCCCCTAGCACCATCCGGTGCGCAAGAGGGTGTGCCGAAGTAAAGACTTCGGCACACCCTCTCTCATTTTATCTTTTGTCCAAAAGGTGTATTTGCTCGAAAATATCAGGGGAAGCCACTGCGTAAAACAGCCCAACCCCCAAAACACGATTTCGGCTCCTCCTTTTTCTTATGGTACGACCAATTTTTTCCTTCTATCCGTCTAAGCGATCGCTTCTATCCGTGAAAAGTTTTGCTTCTATCCGTGAAACCGATCGCTTCTATCTGTGAAAAAAAAGGCTTTTTGAAAGGTTGAGACACAGATGGTTACGAACCCCAAAAAATAACCTCCATTTTGGCTGTGAGCTACCCCTTGAAAGGTGACTTTTTTTGAGTCTCTGCCGAGGACGGACCTTTTTGGGGTAATCTGTGTATATTTGCGCTGTTTGGATAACATTGGTATGCCCCTATCAACCTCACATACAGACTTTCCGCCCCAGTGGATGCGACGTTACGCCCCATTGCTGTGGCGCTATCTTTTGCCCTTGGTGGTGATCTCGGTTGTTTGTCTTGGTTTGACTCGGGAAAAAGCACCGGACTTGCCCACGTATGATCTCGAGGCCTTTGAGCGACGAACCCCGTACCGCTATATTGGTTGCTTTAGCAGAGACTTCAATGATCTGAATGCTCTGCAGCTAAAGGCCGCCGGTGTGGTGGGTATCCGTCCGTGCCGGACACGGGAGGAGGTGCGGACGCACAGGGAGCTGGTGCAGGTGACAGATACCAAGGGGGTCACGATCGATGAGCTGACCCACTCGGAACCCTACTTGGTCCCCGCTGCCGCCCGACTCTTGGAGGATATCGGTGATAGCTTTGTGTCACGCCTAGAGCGGGATCGGATGCCACTCTATCGTCTAATAGTGACGAGCGTGACCCGTACAGAGGAGGATGTCCGCTCCCTGAGGCGTGGCAATGCCAATGCCACCACTCACTCGACCCATATGTATGGGACCACCTTTGACCTGTCGTGGAAGCGTTTTGAAAAAGTAGATCCGCAGGATCCTAGGCAGATATCGCCGGATGAGCTCAAGCATGTGCTGGCCGGTGTCCTGCGCACGTACCAGAAGGAGGGGCGTTGCTACATCAAGCATGAGCGTCTTCAGGCCTGCTTTCATCTGACGGTGAGGAGGTAAGGTTTTTTTGTTTTGGAGGGGTGTAGTCGCACAGTTGTCCGGTTGGATCAACTTACGTCCATTTTGTTTTTCTCGAAGTTGTCTGTAATTCGTTGATTCTTATCTGTTTTGGCCGGTGTTTTCCTCTCTAGGATTTGTCTGTAAGTGGATTGCACATCTGTTTTCTTGTGCATTCTTTTAGTTAATATAGTATATTTGTTGTCCGATTTGGGAAACTTTTGTTGGGCGTACCTCTTTTTTGTTGTTCGCTTTTTTTCTCTTATCGGCATGGGGAAAATCGGGAAACGGCCTTAGTGGCACCGATGGGAAAACCATATAATCCACGTATAATATACATATCAACTCTGCAGGAATGAAACAGAAGACTTACAGCTTCAGCGAAGCTTATGACGCTACCTTGGAGTACTTTCAGGGTGACGAACTCGCGGCTAAGGTGTGGACTTCCAAGTATGCCCTCAAGGACTCGGATAGCACACTTTTTGAAAAAACACCCAAGGATATGCACCATCGCATTGCATCCGAATTGCATAGGATCGAGCAAAAGTATCCCAACCCCCTCAGCTATGAAAAGATCTATGAGCTGATCGATCACTTTCGGTACATCATCCCACAAGGCAGCCCGATGACGGGTATCGGCAACGAAAAGCAGATCGCATCCCTCTCCAATTGCTTTGTGATCGGACTGGATGGAAGTACGGATAGCTACGGGGCAATCTTCAAGATCGATGAGGAGCAGGTACAGCTGATGAAGCGCCGCGGTGGTGTGGGGCATGACCTCTCGCACATCCGCCCCGCAGGATCCCCGGTGAAAAACTCGGCTCTGACCTCTACCGGATTGGTGCCGTTCATGAATCGTTTTTCCAACTCCACGCGCGAGGTGGCGCAGGACGGACGGCGTGGTGCGCTGATGCTCTCTGTCTCGATCAAGCACCCGGACAGTGAGGCATTCATAGACGCCAAGATGGAGGAGGGTAAGGTGACCGGAGCCAATGTGTCGGTCCGGATCACAGATGACTTCATGGACGCAGTCGTGAAGGATGAGGACTATACCCTGCAATTCCCGATAGATGCAGACAAGCCTCTGTACACCAAGACCGTGCGAGCACGTGACCTGTGGAATAAAATCATACACAACGCCTGGAAGAGTGCAGAGCCCGGTGTCTTGTTTTGGGATACCATCATTCGTGAGTCGATCCCGGACTGCTATGCTGACTTAGGCTTTAGGACCATATCGACCAACCCGTGCGGAGAGATCCCCTTGTGCCCGTATGATAGCTGTAGACTACTGGCAATCAATCTTTTTGGGTACGTGGAGAAGCCTTTTACCAAAGAGGCGCACTTCAATATGGAGCTCTTCCGTGAGCATGTGGGCTATGCACAGCGTCTGATGGACGGTATCATCGACCTGGAGCAGGAGAAGATCGACAAGATCATTGCCAAAATCGAGTCGGATCCGGAGAATGATGAGGTGAAAGAGACCGAACGTCACCTCTGGGAGAAGATTCGCCGGAAAACACTGATGGGTAGGCGTACCGGACTCGGTATCACCGCCGAGGGAGATATGCTCGCTGCACTCGGACTACGGTATGGCTCGGAGGAGGCAACCGACTTTGCTGAACAGGTGCAGAAGACCCTATGCCTCAGTGCTTACTGGAGCTCGGTGAAGATGGCAGAGGAGAGGGGTGCTTTTGAGATCTATGACCCCAAGCGTGAGGAGAATAACCCGCTGATCCGCCGAATCCGTGAGGCTGATCCTGAGCTGTATGATGAGATGGTAAAGCATGGACGCCGAAACATCGCCTGCTTGACCATCGCTCCTACCGGATCGACCAGCATCATGTCTCAGACAACATCAGGTATCGAGCCTGTCTTTTTGCCCGTCTACAAGCGCCGTCGCAAGATCAATAGTGCCGAAGAGGAGGGAACATCGACTGCAACCTATGTGGATGAGACAGGGGATAGGTTTGAGGAGTTTATCGTCTACCACCACAACTTCAAGACCTGGATGCAGGCCAATGGCTACGACCCCGATAAGGACTACACCTCCGACGAACTGCAGGAGCTGGTCCAAAAGTCACCCTACTACAAGGCGACCTCCAATGACGTGGACTGGGTGGCAAAAGTACGTATGCAGGGACGCATCCAGAAGTGGGTGGACCACTCGATAAGTGTGACGATCAATCTCCCCAACGATGTGGATGAAGAACTCGTGAACACCCTCTACATCACAGCCTGGAAGGAGGGCTGCAAGGGATGTACCGTGTATCGTGATGGATCACGCTCGGGTGTCCTGGTGGCGGCCGAGGAGAAGAAAAAAGAGGAGAAAGAAAAGACCGACCAAAGTGCCAGAACGGATGAGGAGGCTTTTCAACAACTCAAGCGACCGGACGAACTGGATGCCGATATCGTACGCTTCCAAAACAACAAGGAGAAGTGGATCGCATTCATTGGCCTAAAGAATGACAAACCATATGAGATCTTTACCGGGATTGATGACGAAGAGGAAGGACTCAGTATCCCCAAGCGTGTCTCTCGTGGTACGATCATCAAGACTTTTGACAAAGAGGGCCGAAAGCGATACGACTTTGAATTTGCCAACAAGCGCGGCCTGACCGTAACGGTGGCCGGATTGGATACCAAGTTCAACCCTGAGTTTTGGAACTACGCAAAGTTCATATCCAGCGTCCTGCGCTATGGTATGCCCATCGAGCAGGTGATCAACCTCATTCAGGGCCTCGACCTGGACGACGACTCCATCAACACTTGGAAGAATGGCGTGGAGCGTGCACTCAGGCGCTATATGGCATCGGGAACCAAGGCTGCCGGACAGACGTGTCCCAACTGTGGACAGGAGAGCCTCGTCTATCAGGAGGGGTGCTTGATTTGCAAAAACTGCGGTGCGTCCAAGTGTGGATGAGCCGGAGGAGCAATAGCCTCGTAGCAAAAGAGAGAGGGTGTGTCACCGAGTGACACACCCTCTCTCTTTTATTGATTATGCCGAATGGATCAGAAGGTCCACTTCATTGCCAAACTGGGTAGGGCATAAAATTTATTGGATATTGCCGTGTCGTATTGCAGGCGAACCTCTGAGCCAATGGAGAGGTTGAGCGCATCAGGCATGCCTACAAATTGATTGATATTGAGCCAAAGCTGTGGTCTCATGAAGAAAATCAGGCTACTTTGCTCTGTCCCTAGGTTGGAACTGCGTACGTTTAGGAAGTTATTGATACTCCATAGACGGTTCCAGCTCGTCCAGCCAAGGATAGAGGAGACCTGGATATTATGGGGCTTGGCATCCTTGAAGTCGTGGCGATACCCTACAATTGTGCTGAGGGAGAAATCATACTTACTGTGCTTGAAGACGTAGTCCACGCCGGTGGTAATGGCATTGTGGAACGAAGCACTGTTGGTCAACCCTCCGTCGTAGCCCAAGTGAAGTGCTATCGGAGCATCCCAAAACCTCAGGTCACGATAGGCCATTGTCTGCATACGATCCATGCCTTGGCCGGAGATCCCCATATCCATGAGGATGAAGTTTGCCCCCCATGGGTCTTCGGAGTAGTGCACCAAGGTGGACATGACCGGTGTCATGCCTGATAGCTCTTTTTTGTAGAGGTGCTTGCCAAAGTTGTAGTGAAACTGTAGCTCTGTCGTTTTTACCTGTGCCAAAGCGACTCCGCCCCCTAGCAATAGGCAGGCAATGCTTGAGGAAATAAGCGATTTGATGTTCATTGTAGTCTGGTGATCTTATTTGATATTAGCTGACTATGGATGATGGGAGAAGGGTGTATCTCCCCTTTTTCACACGCAAATGTACCAAAAAGTGGTCAGAGTCTTGATGCTTGGTATGGGTGTCTCTTGGGATAAACTCCTCGGGTGTCGGTTTGTGAGTGACTCTGTAGCGGAGAGCTATAGCTCTTGGTGTGCCAGTCGTTCTTTTGCCAGTTGCTCGTAGGGGGTGCCCGGTGCACCATAGTTGGTATAGGGGTAGATTGAGATGCCTCCACGTGGAGTGAAAAGCCCCTTGACCTCTATATACTTTGGCTCCATGAGCCGGATCAGGTCTTTCATGATGATATTTACGCAGTCTTCGTGAAAGGCTCCATGATTTCGGAAGCTAAAGAGGTAGATTTTCAGACTTTTGCTCTCTACCATCTTGATGTTGGGAATATAGGCGATGCGTATTTCCGCAAAGTCGGGTTGCCCGGTGATTGGACAGAGACTGGTGAACTCGGGGCAGTTGAACCTTACCCAATAATCCGTGTCGGTGTGTTTGTTGGAAAAGGTCTCCAGCACCTCCGGATCATAGTCTTGGGAGTACTGGTTTTCTTTTGGTAGGAGTAGTGTGAGATGGTCTTGGGAGCGATCTATCTTTTTAGTCATGTGTGGGATGTGCTGTGATAATTAAAAAAAGCTCAGGAGTCCATAGCACGGAGTCCTGAGCTTTTAGGTCTTTTTGAAAATAAGTGGGTGTACCTCCCCCGTTTTTGTGGTATGCACTATACCACCACGTTGTCTTGGTATGTGAGGGGTAGGCTCTTTACTTCTTGCTAAAGAAGTCCTTTACCTTTTCATTGGGTACCATTTGCTCTTCAAAAACATAGGCACCTGTCTTAGGGGACTTTACCATTCTGATGACCTTGGAGAAGGTACGTCCTTCACCCTTCTGCAGGGTTGCTACTGTCTTTTTTGCCATGGTTTAGTATCTGATGATCTTGTTTTGAGTGTCTGTTGTTGGCAAGTAGGGGCTTTTCTGCTTACTTGATCTCCTTGTGTACGGTCATGCGCTTGAGGATGGGATTGTACTTCTTGAGCTCAAGGCGTTCGGTCGTATTTTTCTTGTTCTTTGTGGTGATATAGCGGGAGGTTCCGGGGAGTCCACTCTCTTTCATTTCTGTGCACTCTAGGATGACCTGTACTCTATCGCCTTTACCCTTCTTGGACATGGTTCTGTTGTTCTATTGTAAAGTGAATAGTGGACGCTCTCTTTCTTCCCGGGCCAACGTCCCACGTGAGGACGTCCGCCACTTTCTCTATGCGTCAGTCTAGGATCAGGAAGTTGTTGAGGTTTCCTTTTTCGTTGGCGCGGATGAGTGCCGCGTTCAGGCCGATCTTGTTGATCAGGCGTAGTCCGGCAGCTGATACTCGGATCTTGATCCAGCAATCTTGCTCGGGCCAATAAAACCTGCGGTCGAATAGGTTCGCATTGAAGGTCCGCTTGGTGCGCTTCTTGGAGTGCGAAACCTTGTTACCGATGAGTCCTTTCTTGCCCGTGATTTGACAAACTCGTGACATTTTATTTCTCTATTATCTTATTGTTATTCTTTCAATCAGCGGTTGCAAAGGTACCAATATCTTTGCACTTGAGCAACCCTTTTCTCTTTCCTTATTCTGCCGGGGTCTCCTCTGTCGTAGGTGCTTGCTCTACCGGGACTTCGCCAAACGGTTGTGCATCTGCAGGTGCCGGGATAGTCGCCTTCTCCACGTAGTCTGAGATGACGCTGTTGTCTTGTGTCGCTACACTGCGTTGACTGCTGGGGGCCCACTTTGCACAAAGGATACACAGGATGGCCATGACTGCGGCCAAGCCCCAGGTCATTTTCTCAATCGCATTGGTGGTGCGTTGCACACCCATGATGCTGTTGGAGGAGGAAAAACCGGCCGCCAGACCGCCGCCCTTGGACTCTTGGATAATAACCACTAGGATCAAGAGCAAAGCAACGATCGCGATGAGGATGGAAAGGAATATGTACATATCTTAGTTTTAACTGCTAGTTGTTTTTGTCAACAGATACAGTTGGCACGACCTTGATAATTTTCTCAAGGTATGCCACTTGCTCGGCAAAGTAACTATTTTTTTCTGAATAATTCAAATTTAGCGTCTTAAAAATGCGCAATGCTTCTCCGAATTTCCCTTGGCGGATGTAGATCCTTGCGAGGGTTTCTGTGAAGAGTTCTTCGGCCTGGCCAGGTGTGGTGTCGCCATCCGATGGTGGCGGGGTGGGTTTTTCCTCCTCGGTTGGGATCTTTTCGGCGGATTCGCCTTTGGCGAGAAAGGCTTCTATCAGGTCACCGGTGCTTTCGATGGGCTCTTCCGGCACTGTTTCTGCTGCTGTCGGTGGGGTTTGTATCCGGTCCAGCATCTCCTCTACCTCGTGTGCGTCATCCGGATGGTCTTGCAGGAAGTCATCGATGATACTAAAGCTGTCTTGGCTTTTGCCCGCCTCTGGCTCCTGCTTGCGGGGACGTGGTGGGCGGTGGTTGTTGAGGGTCAGGAAGAGCTGTGCCGGATCTGTGATGTAGAGGATCCGTCGGCTCAATTCGCTTGAGTATCGTAGGTCTCCGTTTTTGTGCAGGCAGATCAGGATCAGCCGGTGCAGTGGCTCGCAGTAGGGGTACTGCCGGCTGAGGAGGAGCAGGTCGTCCAAGTGGCTCAGGCTGAGTCCGGAGGGGTCTTCGAGGAGTGAGGCGAGTTCGGTGTAGGTCATTACCAGTTTTCGACTGTTGCGTTGAATATCTGGTTGATCAGGTCCTCAGTCATGCGTGCGGTCAGCTCGTCTTGGACGTCGGAGAACATGAGACTGCTGTCAAATGTCTCAAAGGAAGTGAACTGTCGCTCAAAGCTCTCTTCTTCGTCGACCGTGTTGGTGAATCGGACGTTGATCGTGATGGTCAACTTGGTTTTTGCGGCAAGTGCGTTTTCTTGTACCGCCTCGGCTGTTAGTTCGTATCCGGTGATTTCTCCCTCTATGTTGAGGTCGCCTTGTCCTCCAACTTGTGTTAGGCGTGTGCGTGTCTCAAAACGGTGTTTTAGGTCTTCTGAAAACCTTTGGGCCAGAGGTGGGTAGACGGTTGGTGCGAGGTTCTGAAAGTCATCGATCTTGATGGTTTTGATCCGGGTGTAGTCGATGCTTGCACCGTTGAGCCGGTAGGCGATTGTGCAGCCTCCGATGGTCGGCAGGCAGAGGAGTAGCAATACTCTTACCACGAGGGCTGGGATGGACAGTGTACGCATGGTTATTTTAGTTTGCGGTAGAGGGTTCGCTCGGATATATTTAGGTCCTCCGCTGTTTTTTTGCGCACTCCATTGTTGTGTCGCAGCACCATCTCTATATACTTTTGCTCCATCTCCTCCAGGGTGAGGATGTGTCCATCATCCACGATGTCTTGAAACTCTGCTTCGGCCGCAGTCGTAGCTTTGGTGTTGGGCTGTGGGGCTTCTCCGGTGAGTACGACATCGGGTCCCAGGATGGCGGGTCGGGGTGTAATCCCTTGTTGTTGTCCTTGTAGGACGTGGTAGAGGAGCTGTGAGAGGTCGTTGATGCTCATCTTCATCTCCCGCATCATCCCATAGATGGCCCCCATTTGTTGCTGGCTCTCCGAGAAGCCCGGTTCTCCACCTCCTCCTCCGATACCGAATGGGCTTTGCCCGGCTGTAATGAGGGCCGGGTGTCTTTGGTCTGCATTTGGTGGCAGTTGGTCGAGGAGTACCTGCTCGGAGATCAGTCGATCTTCGGCGATTACGCTCAGTCGCTCGACGAGGTTTTTGAGCTCGCGGATATTTCCCGGCCAGCGGTATCGGAGCATGAGTTGCTCGGCCTCTTCGCTGAGGCGGATAGGTGGCATGTGGTATTTGTCCGCAAAGTCGGATGCAAAAAGCCTAAAGAGGAGGAGTAGGTCTCCGCCTCTGTCGCGCAGTGGGGGGAGTGTGATGGTGACGGTATTCAGTCGGTAGTATAGGTCTTGCCTAAATTTTCCCTGCCGGATTGCTTCCTCCAGGTCTACATTGGTGGCGGCGACTATGCGTATATCGGCTCTCTGTACTTGGGAGGAGCCGACCTTCATGTATTCGCCCGACTCGAGTACGCGTAGGAGCCTTGCCTGCGTGGGCATAGGGAGCTCGCCTACTTCGTCGAGAAATATGGTGCCCCCATTTGCTTCCTCAAAGTAGCCACTTCGCTCCGTCACAGCATCGGTGAAGGAGCCTTTTTTGTGTCCAAATAGCTCGGAGTCGATGGTTCCCTCGGGTATGGCGCCACAGTTGACTGCCACGTAGGGGCCGTGCTTGCGTGCGCTGTTTTGGTGGATGATCTGTGGAAAGCTCTCCTTGCCGACGCCACTTTCACCGGTCACCAGTACGCTGACGTCTGTGGGGGCTATGAGGAGTGCTACCTCCACAGCGCGGTTGAGCTCAGGAGAGTTGCCAATCATTCGTTGCCGTTGCTTGGCACGCTGTATTTCTGCTTGCGGGATGCTGTTTTTCATGTCCGAAAGATACCAAATATTCGGGTAACCGAGGAGGGGTGTGGTCGGGCGTGGAGGAAAAAGTTTTTCCCTCGGAGAAAAACTCTACGAGGTCGGAGAAAAAGGTACGCTTGTCCCGGAAAAAGATAAAATCACTGTGTGATTTCTAGAAATCACACAGTGATTTGAATAAACCACTAAGTGATTTGAATAAATCACATAGTGATTTGGAGTTTTTCGTCCGGAGGGTGTGGTTTTTGGACGGTAGGGATGACTTTATCGTCCGTGTGTTTCTTTTTTGGGGCTGAGGGGTGTGGCGAGTGGCTTGTCGTGGGTCACTCGTTGTCCTGCATGTGCTCGTCGTCGTCTGTCGTGGTGGAGGAGCTGAGGGTGTTGATGCGGTTGGCGGTGCCGAGTAGTCCTTGTCGTCCACGGAGGCTGGTGTTGGTGTCGTCGTAGCTTTTTTGGAGGGCGTTGATGCGCTCTTGTATGGTCTCGAATCGCTCCATGAAGCGTTGGGTTCGCTCCAAAAGGAGTGCGACCTGGGTGGTTAGTTCGGCGAAGTTTTTGACCTGAGTGTCTTGTTTCCAGGAGAGTTGTATGAGCCTGAGGAGGACGTAGAGGTTGGCCTCGGAGGTGATGAGGACGTTGGCTTTTTTGGCGTAGTCGATGAGGGATGGGTCGTGTGTGTAGGCGAGTTGGATGGCGGAGGTATTGGGGACAAACATGAGGATGTACTCGAGTGCTTGTCGTGGTGCGGGGATGTATTGCTGGTATTTGTAGCCGCTAAGCTCCTGTATGTGTCCTCTCAGGCTCTTGGTGTGCCGGTCGAGTGCGTTTTGTCGGTCTTCGTCGTTTTTTGCCTCTATGTAGTCTAGGAATGCTGTGAGGGAGACTTTGGCATCGATGATGACGTCTCTGTTGTCAGGTAGGTGAAAGACGAAGTCGGGGCGGACTATGGTGTTGGTCTCTGTGCGTAGTGTGGGCTGTGTGTCGTAGTGCTTGCCTTTTTGGAAGCCCTCTCGCTCCAGTAGGACTTCGAGCTGTGTTTCGCCCCAGTTGCCTTGTACTTTTGGCTTGAGTCGGAGTGCTTCGGCGAGTGAGTCTGCTTTTTGTCCGATCTCTAGTGATTGCTCGGTGAGTTGCTTGATGGTTTGCTCCAGTCTGGCGGTCCGGTCGGTTTCTTTGGTGGTGGTGTCGGATAGGGATTGTCGGACTTCGCGTATGGAGTCTTGGAGGGGCTGTATGATGGTGGACAGGGTGGTGGAGGTGGTGGTGGTCAGCTCTTCGGCTCGTTGCTTGGTGATGGTCTCGGATAGGACGGTGAATCGATCTTCCATGGCTTTGATCTGTCCGGTCAGCTGCTCTTGCAGGGTGCCTCGGAGGTTGATTTCTCTGTGGTGCGCTTGGTCTTGGTCGATCAGCTGTTGGCTGAGGTGGCTGTTTCGGACGAGAGCCATGAGGTAGAGGATGAGGAGTATTAGGGTGGTGGCTCCCAGGAGTAGGGCTGTGATGGAGATCGGGGTCATGGGTTATTGGATGGCTTGATAGATGACGGACTGGATGTGCTTTCGGATCTTGAGGGTGGAGAGTTTGTTGTTCCACCGCGTGGGTGAGCATCTATTGCTGAGAAAGATGTAGGTGATGTGGTTGGTGGGATCTACCCAAAAGCAGGTGCCGGTGAATCCGGTGTGTCCATAGGTGGATAGGGGGGCTTCCTCGGCGGTATTGCCGGGCTTTTTGGCTCCTCGGTGTCGGTCAAAGCCCATGGCGTATGGGGAGGTGCGGTGTCGTGCTGTGGTGTAGTGGCGGAGGACCTCCGGTGAGCAAAAGTCGATACCTCCGTAGTTGCCACCTCTCGCCAGGAGCTCGACCAGCTTGGCCAAGTCGTGTGCGTTGGCAAAGAGCCCGGCATTGCCGGAGACGCCTCCGAGCATGGCGGCCGCCTCGTCGTCGACATCTCCGTGGAGGACTTGGTGGCGCAAAAATCGATCGTCCTGCCCTTCAGCCACATCGGATAGGGGGAAGTGGACGTAGGGCTTGAAGCAGAGGCGTGTGGTGCCGAGCGGTCGTGCGATCTTGTCGTAAAAGAGGCTGTCCAGTGGCTTGGTGTAGGCTCTCTCGAGGACGTCGCTGAGTAGCAAGAAGTCGAGGTCGGAGTAGCGGTAGCGTCCGGGTCGGAGTGTGGCGTCGCAGATCATCCGGCGTATCATGGACTGTACTTGTGGGCTGAGGTAGTAGCCTTGGGCCATTCGTGTGGGATAGAGGGCTGAGGAGTCGCGGCTGACGAGGTCTTGGCGAAAGTTCCAGTCGGTTTGTGCCCAAGCATTTCGGCCGATCTTGAGGGGGTAGCCGGTGCGCTTTCGTCCGGTGATGAGTGGTCGGTCGTAGGAGGTGGGCTCTAGTAGCTCCTCGTAGAATCGTAGGACGGCCGGTAGGCCGGCGCAGTGGTGGAGGAGGCTCCTGAGTGTGAGGTCTGCCTTGTCGGAGCGATCGGTGTAGTCGAGGTACTTGCGCAGTCGGTCGTCGGGGTGGATGCGTTGCTCGGTCGTGGCTATCATCAGGAGCGGGGTGGTGACAGCGGCTTTGGTGACGGAGGCAGTGTCGTACAGTGTGGTGAGGTCGACCGGTTTTTGGCCGGCCGCATCCTTGGTGCCAAAGGCTTTTTCGTAAATGATGTAGCCGTCCTTGGCGACTAAGACTTGGCAGCCCGGATAGGCTCTTTGGCGTACTCCCTCGGTCGCCAGATCGTCGATGCGACTCAGTACGGTGGCGTCCATCCCGACTTGCTCCGGCGTGCCGTATGCCAGTCGGCTCTTGGTGGTGGTGAGTCCGGTACCTGCCGTGATGTACGGGCTGAGGTCTACCGGAAGCGTGCCCCCAAAGGGGATGGCGCCGGTGAGGGCTTCTCCGAGAGCGGATTGCCCGCCGGCTTTGGCGTCGTAGGCAAAGCAGACGGCACCGGCCAGACTGAGCTCCCGTCCGTACTGCAGAGCGGCGTATGGGGTGGTGAGAAAGGCCAAGACTGAGCGGGTGTCGCTGAGTAGCTCTGTCAGATTTTTGTCCGGTCGGATTTTTTGTCCGGTGACGGCTACGATGACGGTGTCGTACTCTCGGAGCCGGCGGTAGATTGACTGTCGAGTCGCACTGTCGGTGCGTGTGCCGATGGCGAATGCTTTGGTCTCCGGTATTGCTTCTCGTAGCTGTGTCAGCAGGTGCGGGAGTTGGTTGTCGCCGTATCGGAGTAGTGCCAGCCGTGGTTGTCCCTTGAGGGGGAGTAGGTCGCTGTCGTTGCGTGTGAGGGTCATGGCTTGGCGGTAGATCTGTCGGATGAGGTCTTGAGCAGAGGTGGGGTTGAGGTCGGTGGTGAGTTGCCGATCCGGTAGGGGTGTCCGATCTGTGGCTCCGGTGAGGTACTTGTAGATCAGTACTTTTTTTGCTCTACGATCGACCTCCTCGGGGGTGATTTCGCCCGTGTCCAGTGCGTGCATGAGGTCGTCTACGGCTTGGCGTGGGTTTGGCGGTGCCAGTAGGATGTCGCTCCCGGCTCTGAAGACCTCCACGGCTACTGAGCCGCTCCCCACTCCGGCAGTGATACCGCGCATGCCCAGCCCGTCTGTGAAGATGAGTCCGCGGAAGCCCAGCTTGTCTTGTAGCAGATCGGTCACTACGGATCGACTGGCGCTGGATGCTCCGGTGGTGGCTCCAAGTGCCGGGATCTGTAGGTGGGCGATCATCATACCACTGAGTCCGGCTCGGATGTAGGCCTCAAATGGTGGTAGCTCTACTGCCTGAAGCTCTTTGAGACTCTTCGTGATGAGTGGCAGTGCGTAGTGCGAGTCGGCCGAGGTATCACCGTGTCCGGGGAAGTGCTTGGCAGTGGAGAGCACACCACCCTCCTCCAATCCTCGTGCGTAGGCAATGCCCAGCTTGGAGACTAAGGCTCCGTCGGACCCGAAGCTACGGGTGCCGATCACGGGATTTTGGGGGTTGCTGTTGATGTCGAGCACCGGGGCAAAGTTGATCTGGACCCCCAGCCTTTTGGCCTCCTTGGCCGTTGCCTGTCCGTAAGCATAGGCGAGAGCCTCGTCGTTGGTGGCTCCGAGTAGGATGTTGCGTGGCCACTTGGGCGTCCCGGTCAGGCGCATGGAGAGCCCCCACTCACCATCTATGGCAACGAGCATGGGTATGCGAGCATTTTGGCGCATGTAGTTGGTCAGTCGGAGCTGATCTTGTGGCGTGCCTTTTTGCCAAAGTACACCACCGTAGTCCTCCTGTGTCACCATTCGCTCCCATGCTCTCAGGGAGTGACTGTCGGTCTTTGGCGAGACCATCGGCATGATGAGTTGGGCTACTTTTTGCCGTTGTGTGCAGGTGCTGAGTACTCGGTTGGCGTACTTTTCCGCTTCGCTGTATTGCTTGGGGTTTCGCAGTAGGTTGGGTGTGGTCTGGGCGAGTGCTCCTGTGCCGATGAGGCTCATCAGCAATAGTAGCAGTCGTAGTGGCCTGGAGATCATTTTCGGAGGGTTGGTTGGGCGTCTAGGAGATACTCTGCGATCTGGATGGCGTTGAGTGCAGCCCCTTTGCGGATTTGATCGCTCACGCACCAGAATGAGAGGCCGTTGGGGTTGGACAGATCTTGGCGCACCCGACCGACGTAGACTTTGTCTTTTCCGGAGAGGAAGAGGGGCATCGGGTACTCATTTTGTGCGGGGTTGTCGAGGAGGACGACACCGTTTGCCTTGGCAAAAGCGGCTTGTGCGGCTTGTGTGGTAAGGGGTTTTTCCAGCTCGACCCATATTGCTTCGGAGTGTGCTCTGAGTGTGGGTACCCGTACGCAGGTGGCACTCACCTCAAGGTCACTGTCCATGATCTTTCGGGTCTCGTGGTACATTTTCATCTCCTCTTTTGTGTAGCCGTTGTCGGTAAAGACGTCAATGTGTGGAATGACGTTGAAGAGGAGTTGGTGTGCAAACTTTTGTACGGTCGGGGTCTCGCCTGAGGCGTATTGCTTTACCTGGTGCTCCAGCTCTTCCATCCCGGTTGCTCCGGCTCCACTGGCACTTTGGTAGGTGGCGACGTGTACCTTTCGGATCCGGCTGATGTCGTTGATGGCCTTGAGTGCGACCACCATTTGGATGGTGGTGCAGTTGGGGTTGGCAATGACCTTGAGGGGGTGCTCCAGTGCTGTGTGTGCATTGACCTCCGGCACGACCAGTGGAACCTGTGGATCCATCCGAAACGCACTCGAGTTGTCGATCATGATTGCGCCATACTTGGTGATGGTCTCTCGGAATCGTAGGGATGTACTTGCTCCTGCACTTGCAAAGACTAGGTCGATCCCCTCGAAGTCATCCCCCTCACGGAGTTCTTGGATGGTTAGTTCTTTTCCATTGACAGTGCAATTGCTTCCTGCGCTCCTTGAGCTACCGAATAAGCGAAGGGTGTCGTAGGGAAAATTGCGCTCTTGGATCAGGCGGAGCAGCTCTTGTCCTACAGCTCCGCTGGCGCCTACTATTGCGATATTCATATCTGTGTAAAGTGTGTGGGTGTGTCGGTAAAAGAGACAGTCCTCTCCTCAGGTGTGTGACACGCGGGGAAAGGACTGCCGTTTTATTTGGGGTAAAGTGTACGTTGCTTACTTTTTCTTTCCCTGGTTGGCTACTGCCTCCATGAGTTTTTTGATCTCTTCGGGGTCACCGATGAAGTAGTCTTTGACCAGTTTGTAGCCGTCGTTTTCGTCGAACTCAAAGACATAGGGAATCCCGGTGGGGAGATTGAGGCTGATGATGTCTTCGTCGCTGATGCCCTTGAGTACCTTGACGATACCGCGTAGGCTATTGCCGTGCGCTGCCACGATGACGTCGTCGTGCTTTTTGAGGGATGGGAATATCGTTTGCTCCCAGTAGGGGCGTATGCGTGCGACGGTATCCTTTAGGCTTTCGGTGAGTGGTAGATCCTCGTGTGGCACTCCGGCATATCGTATGTCCTTGTATGGGGAGCGGTCATCGTTGGCATCGAGAGCCTTTGGTGGTATATCGTAGCTGCGGCGCCAGATCAAAACTTGCTCCTCACCGTACTTTTCTGCGGTCTCGGCTTTGTTGAGCCCTTGCAGCATGCCGTAGTGTTTTTCATTGAGTCTCCAGCTCTTCTCCACGGGGATCCAGTCGAGATCCATCACGTCGAGGACGTTGTTGAGGGTTTTGACGGCGCGCTTGAGGTAGCTCGTAAAGGCTTGTGTGAAGTGAAAGCCGTTTTCCTTGAGTTGTTGTCCGGCTTTGCGAGCTTCGCTGATGCCTAGCTCTGTCAGGTCTACATCAGTCCAGCCGGTGAATCGGTTCTCGAGGTTCCACTGGCTTTGGCCGTGGCGTATCAGTACCAGTCTTTTCATGGTGTCGTTCTCTATTTGTATGGTTACTTATCTCTATCTACTATGTAGTCGCATATACCGAGGAGTGTCTCCTTGGCTGGTGATGGTGGCAGTGTCTCGCTGAGTAGGTGCTTGCACTCCTTGATATGGGTGCGCATGACCTTGTCGGCGTAGTCTATTCCGCCACTCTTTATTGCAAAGTTAACAAGAAAGTCGATCTCTTGCTCGCTCAGGCGTTGTTTGCGTAGCAGTTTTTGGGCTTTGGTTGCTTGTGTGCCTTGTGTCCCGAGTGCATGGATCAGGGGTAGGGTGACTTTGTGCTCCTTTAGGTCGTTGGAGGAGGGCTTGCCGAGCTCGGGGCTAGGCAGGTAGTCAAAGATATCGTCCTTGATCTGAAAGGCGATGCCTAGGTGCATCGAGGCTTCGGCCAGTGCATGGAGAGTCCGACCGTCTCGCACCTCTGCTACAGCGGCGCCGGTGATCATGCTGCCCTGCATGAGGGCGGCTGTTTTTTGCTTGATTACCTCCAGATACTGCTCCTCAGTGGTGTCTGCCAGCTGGGATATGTCCAGCTGTAGTAGCTCCCCTTTGCTCAGGTCGGCACCAAGCTCGGCCATCTTGCGTACCAGTAGGGGCAGGTCTAGGTCTAGGGCTAGGTTGAAGGCATGTGACAGGATGTAGTCGCCGAGCAGTACCGCCTTGTGGTTGCCCAATAGGGCGTTGAAGGAGGCTTCGCCACGCCGTGTCATGCTCTCGTCCACCACGTCGTCGTGGATGAGGGAGGCCATGTGTAGCAGCTCCAGTGACACAGCCGCACGGATGACCCGGTCGTTTTGGACCCCATAGCACTCTGCCGTCAGGATGACGATCAGTGGTCTGAGGCGTTTGCCCAAGCCTCGACGCAGGTGAGTCAGTGCCAGTGCGATGGTCGGCACCTCGCTCTGGAGCGACTCGAGGTACAGCTCATCAAATCGCTGCATCGCCTGTGCTGTGTCGGGGGGTAAGGTCGGGAAAAATACTTGTGCCATGCTCTTGTTTCTTGGACTACAAAGTTACGAAGAATAGCGTACTTTTCTCTCGTGGTAGGCCATCATTTGGAGGGGGTCTCTTTGGACTCTTTGGACGAGGTGAGCCCGAGTCGCTCACGGAGCTCTGAGATATTGGGCCGATGCAGGGGCTCATCTGCTTTTAGGGGCTCTTTGATCACGTACTTCATATAGAGTGTGTAGACGATCATGGTGAGTGGTAGGGCAAAGATTAGCCCCAAAAATCCCATGAGCGAGCCCCATACCGTCAGCGAGAGTAGCAGTACGGCCGGTATCATGCCCATTTTTTTGCCCAAAATGGTAGGCGTGAGGTAGGTGTCTTGGAGGAGCTGGGTCAGTCCGAGGATCCCAAAGGCGATCAGGAGGAGGATCCATACGTTTTCGCCTGTCGAGGCCGACTGGAGCATGCAGAGGATGATGATGGGTGGTATCCCAAAGAGCTGCATGTAGGGTACCAGGTTGAGCAGGCCGATGAATAGCCCACAGGTGATACCCATAGGCATGCCCATGAGCCAAAAGCCGAAAGCGAGGACACACCCACAGATGAGTGCTATCAGTCCTTGTCCCTTGAAGTAGTTGGTCACATGCGTGGTCACATTTTGCCCCAGCTCGATGACATAGGGCCTCAACGACTTGGGGAAGAGACGGACGATGCCACGGTTGAGCCGCTCATAGTCCTTGAGGATGAAAAAGAGGTAGAGAAAGAAGAGACCTAGGACGGCAAAACCGGATATGAACGTCAGTGTGCTCGAAAGCACCAGCCATCCACGCTCAAAAAATGAACGGACGTACCCCATGATCTCTTGGATGTCAAATTGCGAAAAGAGGTAGTCCAGGTTGAGTGTCGCGACGACCTCTTGACGGTACTCTCGGGGCACTATACTCAGCAGGAGATCGGGGGTGAAGTAGTCCGTGAAGAGGTTCCAGGCTTTGTTGCCTTCGGAGACAATGGAGGGAATCACCAGTGTGACCACCCCCACAAGGATCCCCACGGCCAGTAGGAGGACCAATAGGATCGAGATGAGCCTACTCCTGACCCTCAGTCGCTTTTGGAAAAAACGCACCGCAGGCATCATCATCACTGCCGTGATCCATGCCAGCCCAAAGGGGATCAGCGCTGAACGGATACCACCGACGACGTAGGCAAAAAGTACCACGAGGGCAAGGGAAAACAGGATGCGGGCAATCCGATCGAGGGTGAAGGGTTTTCTGAAAAAGTCGTCCATTGATTTGGTGGGATTGGTTTGCGTTTCGTTGATCGTAAAGGTACCAAATAATGAGCCTACCCCAAAAAACAACACCTCCTCCGTGGATGATGGACGAACTCAGGGCAAATAGGCGTGAACGACACCTTGGTGCAACAGTATCAATTTTGAGACAAAAAAAGTGAGGGTGGTATTTCGTGCGAATTTCATCCACTTCGTGTCGCTTCTTTTTTCCCTATCCGTCTAAGCGATCGCTTCTATCCGTGAAAAGTTTTGCTTCTATCCGTGAAACCGAATGGTTTCATGGATAGAAAATCGGGGTGTTTATAATGGGTTGGGAGTGAGTGGATTGTGAGCCCCCTTTTTTATCCCCTTTTTGGGGGCAAAAAAAAGTGACCAAGGACTTTTTTTTGGGGGGGAAAATGGGGTCAGATAAGTCCGTACTCCACTTGGACACAGATGCGCTCGATGAGGGCGTCCTCGCCATTTGGGTCCCAAGTGGTCTTGAGTGAGGCTCCGAAGATGCTGGCGAAGGTGTTCCAAAATCCGGCCGTAAAACCGCCCAAAAAGGCTTCGATGAGCTGGTAGCTAGAGCTGTTGGTCTCTCTCATGATTAGCTTCATGAGGAGCTTTCCTTGCCGGAGGGTGAGCTTTCGGAGCTCAGGAGAGTATTGCTTGAATAGATCGCGCTCCATGCGCTTGAGGTGCTTGATTTTGTCCTTTTCGGTCGGCAAGGTCTCTATGTACTCATAGGTCTCTTTCAGCGTGGCGGAGACGATCTTGGCATAGGGAAGTACTCGCTTGACATCGTAGACGAGGCGGGTGTAGCGGATCCGCTCCTTTTCGGTCCGGAAGACAATCGGTCGATAGAGAAGCACTTCGCGTAAGCGTATTGTCGGTAGGCTCTCTCCATCGTCTGTCGTGACCGGGACTAGGTAGCCATGGTGGGCTTGACGGCTGAGGCTGTCGGCTCCGGCGATCTCCTGTGCGGAGGCCACCTTTGTGGCCACTCCCCCGAGAAGTATGAATAGGGACCACGCAAAGCACCGTGGTATGTGGTGAAGTAATTGTCGGATCATAGTGCAACGTGTTGCAAGCATTGGCTTGCGATGCTATACGGAGCCCCCTCTTTTTGGGGAAAAGGCCCCATGTGGGGCAAATATAGCTACATGTTGGGAGGTAGTGTCACTTCTTGCACTACGTTATTTTTTTTGAAGTCTCTTTAACAACTTGGCGGGGTGGTGCCAAAAAACAGCAATGAGCACCAAGGCTACATTTAGCCCCACTATGCGCAGCAGGTCACGTAGGGGCCTAAAGTGGCTGACCCGCTCCTCTCCGGGTGCGTAGTAGACTCGGACCGGTATGGAGCGGACCGGTATGTCGCGCCAGATGGCTCGTACCAGGATCTCCATCTCAAACTCGTATTTGCCACTGATGAGCCGGAGGTTGCGCAGTCGTCGTATGGGGTAGAGGCGGTAGCCAGTCTGGGTGTCGGGTAGATGTACGCCGGTGGAGACGGTGAACCAAAAGTTGGAGGTCTTGTTGGCAATGGTGTTTTGGGTGGGCATGTTTTCGGCCTCTATATTTCGTGACCCGACGAGGAGTGCGTCCGGGGTCTCCTCTATGGCTTGGAGGAAGAGTGGAATGTCCTCGGGGTAGTGTTGGCCATCGGAGTCAATGGTGAGGACGTATCGGTAGCCTTGGGCGTATGCCCAGTCGAATGCTGTGCGTAGTGCGGCCCCTTTGCCTCGGTTGACCTCATGTGTGATGACGTGGAGGTCGGGGTATCCCTTGAGGATATCGGCAGTGCGGTCGGTAGAGCCGTCATTGACGACGAGTATGGGCAGTCCTTGTTTTTGGACGCGATCGAGTACGTCTGCCAGTGTGCCACAGTTGTTGTATGTAGGCAGTGCGATCAGTGTTTCGTTCATGGTTGTATGGACGTGAGGTGAGGTCATTTATGGGTTAGATTTCGCCCGATAAAGTACGAAAAAGGTCGCCATTGGACTGAGGATATGGCGCAGTGATGTCGATGACCTCGTGTGAGACGGGGTGTACGAAGGTTAGGCGATAGGCATGCAAAGCAATGGATCCATCCGGCAACGGTCGCCGTGCACCGTACTTGAGGTCACCTCGGATGACAGATCCTATGGCCGATAGCTGTGCTCGTATCTGGTGGTGCCTTCCGGTCAGCAGGGTTACTTCGAGCAGGGTGTAGCGGTCACCATGTCCTACTGTTTTGTACTCGAGTAGGGCTTCTTTGGCCTCTTTGGCACCTGAGGCTGTGGGGTAGGATTTGTTTTGCTTGGCATTTTTGCGCAACCAATGCCTGAGTAGCCCTTGTGGCGGTGTGGGGGCTTGCTCGACTATGGCACGGTAGCGCTTGGTGACTTCGTCCTTCTTGGCAAAGAGGGCGTTCATTCGGGCGAGAGCTTTTCCGGTCTTGGCAAAGAGGACCACCCCCGATACGGGCCGATCCAACCGATGGATCACCCCTACAAATACGTTGCCGGGCTTTTGGTACTTGATGCGGAGGTACTCCTTGACTTTTTCGGAGAGTGGGGTATCCCCAGTCTTGTCGCCTTGGACGATGTCTCCCGGTGCTTTGTTGACAGCGATGAGATGGTTGTCCTCGTAGAGTATCTCTAGTGGTGGTAGAGCTTCAGGCATGGCTGCTCCCTATCTCTCCTTTACATCTTCATCCCGCCACAGACGTTGAGGACTTGGCCGGTGATATAGGCCGACTCATCTCCGGCAAAAAAGGCCACCACCGAGGCAATATCCTGAGGTGTCCCGGCGCGTTTGAGGGGAATGGCGGCAGTCCAGCTCTTGAGTACTTCGTCGGAGAGATCGGCGGTCATGTCGGTCTGGATGAAGCCCGGTGCAATGACGTTGGCACGGATGCCACGGGAGCCAAACTCTTGGGCAATGGACTTGGTGAAAGCAATCATACCGGCCTTGGATGCGGCGTAGTTGGATTGCCCGCTATTGCCATACCTGCCGACCACAGAGGCGATGTTGATGATCGATCCGGTACGTGCTTTCATCATGGAGGGGATGGCGGCTTTGGTGATGTTGTATACGGACTTGAGGTTGCTTCTTAGAACCTCGTCCCAGTCTTCTTCGCTCATCCGTATGAGGAGGTTGTCCCGAGTGATTCCGGCATTGTTGACCAGGATGTCGATCTTCCCAAAGTCCCGGAGTACATCTTGGACAAAAGTCTGTGACGCCTCATAGTCTCCGGCATCGGCGGCGTATGCTTTTGCTTTTTGCCCCATTTGGCTGACTTCTGCTTCGAGGGACTCGGTGTTGGCATTGAGGCTGCGGCCGCTGAAAGCGACATCTGCACCTCGACGGGCAAGCTCTAGGACGATGGCACGACCGATGCCTCGGCTTCCGCCGGTGACGACGGCTACTTTTCCTTTTAGTGTATTATTGGTGTTCATAGTCTCCTTTGTTCGCTGGTGTTTGGTGTTGTTGAGATATTGTCACTTACACAGCCCATGGCTGATGATGGATCGTACGGTCCGATAGGTTTCGCCGACCGCCTCGTCGGTTTTGCCCAAGTGCCCTCGTATGAAGGGTACTTCGAGTCCTTTCATGCATGCGTGTAGGAGTAGAGCGGTCCGCTTGATGTCCAGTCGCTTGAATTCTCCGGACTCTATCCCCTCTTTCAGGATCTGCTCGATGAGGTCTCTCTCAAGGAGATCAAAGCGTAGACGTGCTCGCTCAACGGCGGCAATGTCGTTGAAAAACTCCGCCTCCAGTGAGCCATTCCACCTGACGACATCGTTGACAGCCACTTGCCGACGAGCGATGTACTGCATGAGTTTTTGGATCGGAGAGAGTGGACGGGCCACAAAGGCTTTTAGCTCTTTGTATAGGTTGTGCAGCTCCATCCGGATGACCTCCATGTAGATGTCTTGCTTGGTCCTGAAGTAGGTGTACAAGGTCCGCCTGCTCTTGCCTGTGCTTTGGGCGATGGCGTTCATGGTGGTACCTTTGAAACCCTGCTCGGCGAAGAGTCGGCGTGCGGTCTTGATGAAAGATTGCTTGGTGTTGGCTCTGACGTCTCGTTGCTCCATGAAAGTTACTTTTCTCGAAATACGAGGTTGATAGGTGTCCCACTCAGATCCCATTGCTCCCGGATCTGGTTTTCCAAAAACCTACGGTATGGCTCTTTGATCCACTGGGGTAGGTTGGCAAAGAAGATGAAAGTGGGGATTGCCGCTGTGGGCTGCATGGTGATGTACTTGATCTTGATGTACTTGCCTTTCCACGCAGGAGGTGGTGTGCGTGCAATTATCGGTAGTAGGACGCTGTTGAGCTGTGCTGTGGGGATTCGGGTCTTGCGTTTTTCGTAGATCGCTTGAGCAAAGTCCAGTACTTTCATGATCCGCTGTTTTTCGGTGGCGGATATGAAGATGATGGGGAAGTCGGTGAAGGGTGCTAGGCGTTCTCGGATCGCATAGATGTAGTGATCCATGACCGCATTGGTCTTTTCCTCGATGAGGTCCCACTTGTTGACGCAGACGATCAGCCCTTTCTTGTTTTTTTTGATGATGGAGAAGATATTGAGGTCTTGCCCCTCGATACCCTTGGTGGCATCGAGCATGAGGACGCAGATGTCGCTGTTTTCGATCGCTCTGATACTTCGTAGCACGGAGTAGTACTCTAGGTTTTCGTCCACTTTGCCTCGTCGACGGATTCCGGCTGTGTCTACCAGCGAGAAGCGGTGACCAAACTTGTTGTACTGCGTGTAGATTGAGTCGCGGGTCGTGCCGGCGACATCGGTGACAATGTGTCGATCCTCGTCCAGGAAAGCATTGATCAGAGAGGATTTGCCGGCGTTTGGCCTGCCGACGACTGCGATCCTAGGAATGTCCGGCTCGGGGATGTCCTCCTGCAGCTCACCGGGAAGGCTCTCGACAACCTTGTCGAGGAGCTCTCCTGTACCACTGCCGTTGATGGATGAAATGGCAAATGGCTCACCCAGTCCGAGGCTGTAAAACTCTGCGGCATATAGGCCCATCGCAAAGTTGTCAGATTTGTTGGCGACTAGGATTACCGGTTTTTTGGAGCGTCGTAGCAGGTGAGCCACAGCATCGTCCATCGGGGTGAGGCCGGCTTGGATGTCGACGAGGAAGAGGATCAGGTCTGCCTCCTCTATGGCGATCTCCACCTGCTTGTTGATCTCCGGCTCAAAGGCATCCTCCGAGCGTTCGATCCATCCGCCGGTGTCGACGACCGAGAAGTAGGTGCCGTTCCACTCACACTTGCCGTACTGTCGGTCTCGTGTGGTCCCGGGCTCTTCGGTCACGATGGCTGTGCGGGTCTTGGTGAGTCGATTGAATAGGGTCGACTTCCCTACGTTGGGTTGGCCTACTATGGCCACTAGTCTGCTCTTTGACATAGATTGGGTGCCGGTTTAATCCGGCTTGTATCCAAAGTTTTGTAAAATCGTGTCTCTGTTGCGCCAGTCCTTCTCGACCTTCACAAAGAGTTTGAGGAAGACTTTTTTCTCAAAAAAACGCTCCAGGTCTCGTCGTGCCACAGTGCCTACTTTTTTCAGAGCCACACCTTTGGGGCCAATCAGTATCCCCTTTTGGGACTCTCGCTCGGTGTAGATCACAGCCTCGATCCGGAGGAGGTCCGGACTATCCTTGAAGCTCTCTACGACCACCTCGGTGGAGTAGGGAATCTCTTGCTGATAGTATAGAAAGATCTTTTCTCGGATGATCTCGGAGACAAAAAAGCGTGCCGGACGATCCGTGAAAGCATCTGTCTCAAAGTAGGGCGGGTTTTCCGGCAGTAGCTCCACCACTTTTTGGCGGATGTAGGGGAGACCGGCACCGTGCGATGCGGCTATGGGTAGTATCTCTACGGCATTGGGGAGCGTCTTTTCCCAGTAGTGGATCAAGCGCTCCACCTCTTCGGGGTTGGGGGCAAGGTCTACCTTGTTGATCAGCACGAGGAGCGGGACCTTGGAGTTGCGGACAGCGAGGAGGAAGTCGCTGTTTTTCTCCGGTTCTTCTTGCGTGTCCGTCATGTAGAGTAGGATGTCGGCGTCAGCCAGTGCACTCTTGGAGAAGGAGAGCATCTGCTCCTGCATCTTGTAGGCCGGTCGCAATACTCCGGGAGTGTCGCTGTACACGATCTGTAGGTGCTCCTCGTTTACGATACCGATGATGCGGTGCCGTGTCGTCTGAGACTTATTGGTGATGATGCTCACCTTGTCCCCGACGAGCTTATTCATGAGGGTGGACTTCCCTACGTTGGGGTTGCCTACGATGTTGACAAATCCGCTCTTGAATGCCGTTGTCATCTCAGTATGCCCACTTGAGGTAAATGCTTCCGAATGTGAATCCGGCACCGAACGCTGTCAGAATCAGGTTGTCTCCCTTCCGAATCTGTCGCTCGTAGTCCCACAGGCAGAGAGGGATAGAGGCGGAGCTTGTGTTGCCGTACCGCTCTATATTGAGCATGACCTTGTCTAGGCTGAGGTTCATCCGCTTTGCAGTGGCACTGATGATCCTCATATTGGCTTGGTGTGGGACTACCCAGGCGATATCTTCGTGGCTCAGGCCGTTGCGCTCCATGATCTCTGCGGAGACATCCCCCATCTGGGTCACAGCGGCCTTGAAGACTTGTTGCCCCTCCTGGTACACAAAGTGTAGGTCTTGGTCCACTGTCTCGTGTGATGCAGGACAAGCGGAGCCTCCGGCTTTCATGATCAGGTGAGAGGCGTTGCCGGTGTTGTCGTTGCGCAAAATGACATCTTGTATACCGTTGCCATCGATCGTCGGCTCCAGTACCACGCATGCCGATCCGTCGCCAAAGAGAGGCAGTGTCGCACGGTCGCGGGGATTGGTGATGGTACTCATCTTTTCGGCAGAGATGAGGAGGACCTTCTTGTATAGTCCACTCTCTATGAATCCTCGAGCAATCTGGAGACCATACAAAAATCCCGTACATGCGCCCTGAAAGTCAAAGCAAGGAACCCCGGTTGGGATACCCACCTGATCCGCAATGATCGATGCGGTGGTCGGAAAGGGGTAGTCCGGAGTGTTGCTGGAGACCAGGACTAGGTCGATCTCATCCTTGTGGATATTGGGGTGACGTGCCAGCAGATCCTCCACTGCTTGGACGCCCATGTAGGATGAGCCCTTGGAGGGATCCTTGAGTATTCGGCGCTCCTTGATGCCGACGCGGGTCGTGATCCACTCATCCGAGGTGTCGACCATCTGTGCGATATCTGCATTAGTGAGGGTGTCCTCCGGGACGTAACCACCCACAGCGGTTATGGCCGCTCTTACTTTATTCTCCTTTGTCATGATGTTGTATCTTGGTTCTGTATTGTCCTTTTTTTGACTGTGTGAAGTCCGCTTTTCTCAAAGTGTGTAATTTGTAGAAGCGCAACTATCTCTTGCAAAGGTACCAAAAAGATGGCATTTTTATCCTGAGTGTGTAGTCGATTTTTTGGAGAGTGTGTCCGAGAGGGTGCTTGTACTCAGCCCCCTGCACCGATGGGTACCTCCCGCCTTAGGCCGGGACGATCAGTCGGACGGTCAGATAGCCGATGACCACCAGCCAGATGCAGAGGAGCAGTGCCAGAATGAACGGACGCACACCCGCTTGTCTGAATCGTGACACCTGAGCATCCATCCCAATAGCTGTCATAGCCATCGTGAGCAAAAAGTCGTCACCCACCTTTAGACCGGAGGTCATGGAGCGATAGAGGTCCTGCCAGCCTTGTTGATGTGCCAGGTAGAGTAGACCGGTGTTGACTAGGATAGCGACGACAAAGTAGATAGCGAACCAAGGGAATGAGATCTTGGTACTCTGCTGTTTTTGTAGGGTGGACTCAGTGGAATCTTGCTTGAGGCACAGGGCAAGGAGGAGCAGTACCGGAGCCAGTAGGATGACACGGATCATCTTGGTGATGGTTGCCAGCCCCGCTATCTCCGCTCCCATGCCGGCTCCTGCACCGGCCACGTGTGCCACTTCGTGCAGTGTGGCGCCCGTATAGATTGCCATTTGATGGTCGGACAGCCCTAGCCACCCGCTATGGTACATCACTGGGTACAAAAACATCAGGAGGGTGCCAAAGATCACCACCGTACTTACCGCTATCACGGTCTGGTCGGTACGTGTCCGTAGCACTGGTTCGGCCCCAAGCACGGCTGCGGCACCACATATCGCACTACCGGTGGCGCAGAGTAGTGAGAGTCGGTCATCCATGCCAAGCCAGCGTCCGATCATCCGGCCTAGGAGCAGTACGCTGGCGACCATGATGAGATCGACGACGAGGGCTTGCCAGCCGGCATACAGGACATCGGCAAGGGTCAGCCTGAAGCCGTACAAAATGATTGCCAGCCTGAGAATCTGCTTGCTCGCCAGAGCGAGTCCGGCATGCCATCCTTTCGGGATTCGGTGGTGCACGGAGTTGGCTATGAGCATGCCGAGAAGGATGCCGAGTATGAGTGGGGAGAGCCGGAGTGTGTCGCTAAAGAGAGGGAGTTGGGCAAGGGCATAGGCCACACCTCCCAGGGCTCCGGCGAGTAGTAGCCCCTTGATTTGGCCGGGGTTGAGTCGGGTCATGATTTGATCTTGAGTTGCTTTTTTGTGTGATTGTGTAATCTAGACAGAGTGCAAATCTAATCAAAATAGCCGGTGCGACCTCTCATCCACACGGCACATTGTCCTCTCTTGTCCACACCTCTCCGTCGAGAGCGTGCGGAATTTGTCGGAGCGTATTCGTTTCTTCTGAGGGACTTTTTTGATATATTTGTGTCGTGACCATGGAGTAACCAACGAAGTCAAAGAAACTATCATACAAAAACCATCACATGAACTACGATCTCATCATCATCGGAGGCGGCCCGGGGGGGTACAACGCAGCCACACTTGCCGCAAAGAATGGGCTCAAGACAGCCCTTTTTGAGAAAAACAAGCTAGGCGGAGTGTGCCTCAACGAGGGGTGTATCCCGACCAAGACCCTGCTATATTCCGCCAATATGTTGGACACCATACGCAGCTCCCAAAAGTACGGCATCACGATCGACGGATCGGTCGGAGCCGACTATGGCAAGATTGTCTCGCGCAAGAATAAAATTGTCCGGAAGCTGGTCTTGGGCGTGACTCAGAAGCTCAAGACTGCCGGAGTGGACGTGATAGAGGCGACAGCCAGGCTTGCCGGCTCCGGCGATGAGAGCATCCGGGTCGAGGCCGACGGACAGATCTACACTGCTCGTGACGTACTACTATGTACCGGGTCCGAGACCTCTATTCCGCCGATCGAAGGACTTGCCGAATCCGGCTACTGGACGAGCCGAGAGGCCCTTGAGGCAAAAGAACTCCCCGAGTCCATCGTCGTGATCGGTGGGGGGGTGATCGGCATGGAGTTTGTGAGCATCTACACCAGCTTGGGTGTCAAGGTGACTGTGGTCGAGATGTTGCCCAAGATATTGGGGCGAATGGACACGGAGATCTCGACTGCGCTGATGCACGAGTACGAGAGGAGGGGTGTCACCTTTTTGCTCAATACACGTGTCGTCAGTGCTTCGCCCAAGGGAATTACGGTGGAGACCGCCGATGGGGAGACCCGGAGCATAGAGGCGGATCGTATCTTGCTCAGTGCCGGACGTCGAGCCATTACCAAAGACCTCGGAGTGGAGGAGCTGGGGCTAAGTCTCCACCGTGGTGCCATCGTGACCGATGAGTACATGCAGACCTCACACCCACATGTCTATGCGGCAGGTGATGTCACCGGTCGCAGCATGCTGGCCCATGCGGCGATCCGTATGGGGGAGGTGGCTGTCCATCACATCCTGGGTCGCAAGGACGATGTGATGCGCTACGATGCCATACCGGGAGTCGTGTATACACACCCCGAGATAGCGAGCGTGGGGGTCACAGAGGACGAGATGATCGAGAGAGGCACAGCATACCGTGTCCTAAAGTTGCCCATGACCTTCTCCGGACGATTCGTCGTCGAAAACGAGGGTGAGACCGGGATATTCAAGGTCATTGTGGACGGTGAGGATCGCATCATCGGGGGACAGATGCTTGGTAATCCGGCTTCCGAATTGATCGTCATGATTGGGATGGCCATCACCGAGCGACTGACACTGGAGGATCTCCGCAAGCACATTTTCCCTCACCCAACAGCGGCAGAGATTCTGCACGAGGTTATCTACGAATAACAGCGTACCAACGTAACTATCCTAGAAAAGGGGGGGCGGAATTCATCCGCCCCCCCTTTTTCCCATCCAGTCCCCTTGGGCAAAGTCCTACTTCGTACAAGGGGGCTGTACATATTTTGGGACAATGAACGAGGCGGGTACTTTGGACAATATTTTTCTCCTATGGTTGGACTTTGCTTTTGCTTCTATCCGTCTAAGTGATCGCTTCTATCCGTGAAAAGTTTCGCTTTCTATCCGTGAAAAGTTTCGCTTCTATCCGTGAAACCCGAGGTCTTCTGTAAGTCTTTGATTTTCAATCTCTCCGTAAGGGACGTTTTTGGGCCTCAAAAATCGCCTTTTTTGCCCCCTCTGCATACCGAAGGCAACACCTGCTCCTGGCGACGGCTTTGGAGGATTATCTAGCCCATGGGAGACCATCCCCGGTGTGTTTGCCCCTAAAATGTCGCCAATGCTATATAGAAATGGTATATTTGTGCCGATTAGAATACTGAGACATTACTGAACTATCATGGCAAAAGAAATAAAAGCACTGACTCCACGAAGTGAAAACTACTCACAGTGGTACAACGATCTAGTGATCAAGGCCGACCTTGCCGAGAATGCGGCGGTACGAGGCTGTATGGTCATCAAGCCCTATGGCTACGCCATCTGGGAAAAGATGCAGCAGACTCTGGATCGGATGTTCAAGGACACCGGGCACCAAAATGCCTATTTCCCGCTCCTGATCCCTAAGTCTTTTCTCAGCAAAGAGGCTGAGCACGTAGAGGGCTTTGCCAAGGAGTGCGCTGTAGTGACCCACTACCGACTCAAGACGAACCCCGATGGCGATGGTGTGATCGTGGACCCGGCGGCCAAGCTCGATGAGGAGCTCATCATCCGCCCAACCTCCGAGACCATCATCTGGAATACCTATCGTGGCTGGATCCAATCCTGGCGTGACCTACCTCTGCTTGTCAACCAATGGGCCAATGTCCTGAGGTGGGAGATGCGGACACGACTTTTTTTGCGCACAGCTGAGTTTTTGTGGCAGGAGGGACACACTGCGCATGCCACCGAGGAGGAGGCTATGGAGGAGACAGTGCGTATGATCAATGTCTATGCCAACTTTGCCGAGAAGTACATGGCCATGCCGGTGATAGAGGGCGTGAAGACCGAGACCGAGCGATTTGCCGGCGCACTCGAGACCTACACCATAGAGGCACTGATGCAGGATGGCAAGGCATTGCAGAGTGGGACTTCGCACTTCTTGGGACAAAACTTTGCCAAGGCCTTTGACGTCACGTTTGCGGACAAAGATGGTGACCAGAAGTACGTATGGGCTACCTCCTGGGGGGTATCCACACGACTGATGGGAGCACTGATCATGACCCACTCGGATGACAATGGACTGGTACTTCCGCCACACTTGGCACCCATCCAGGTGGTCATCGTGCCGATATATCGCAATAACGAGCAACTCAACACGATCAGTGAGAGAGTAAGGCCCATCGTCGAAAAACTACGAGACCTCGGACTCAGCGTGAAGTATGACGACAATGACAACAAAAAGCCCGGGTGGAAATTTGCAGAGTATGAGCTAAAGGGAATCCCGGTGCGGTTGGCCCTCGGTGGCAGAGACTTGGAGAATGGCACGATAGAGGTGATGCGTCGTGACACGCTACAAAAAGAGACCAGATCCATAGAGGGCATAGAGGAGTATGTACGCGACCTACTGGAGGAGATCCAAAACAATATCTACCAAAAGGCGGCCGACTACCGTGCCTCACACACCTATGTGGTAGATACGTACGAGGAGTTCAAGGAAAAGCTGGATGAAGGTGGCTTCATCTTGGCACACTGGGACGGGACACCCGAGACAGAGGCCAAGATCAAGGAGGAGACCAAGGCAACCATCCGTTGTATCCCACTTGAGGGCGATACCACCCCCGGGACCTGCATCTACTCCGGTAAGCCATCGGCACGCCGTGTCCTTTTTGCACGCGCCTACTGATCCTTATTCGCAATTGACTATAATGGTGTCGGCAGAGAGGCCCATGGTATCACTCTTTTCGCATTAGATACCGATCGTGTTTTTTGCCTACATTTTCGCAACGCTCCTCAGCCTACTCTTGATCGGCCTCTCGATCCGGTGGCTGAGGAACTTTTTTGTCACCAATCAGTCGCAGAGTACACTACCGACTCCACTCGACCCCAATAGGATTATTGATCCCGAGTGTATCTTTGCCACAGGAGTGATCGGTGGCGGAGAGCCGGAGTATGCGGTCATTGACTTCCAGGCCACCGGACTCTCGACTATGCCCGGCAAGGAGGACCGAGTGCTACAGGTGGCCTGCCTTTTGCTCGACAAGGAGCTGACACCGGTGGATAGGATGATTGCACTCGTGCGACAAGAGACTCTGGGACCGGCTCAAGCGCAAGCGGTACACCATATCCATGCCTCCGACCTAGAGGCGTATGGACAGCCGGAGGAGCAGGTGATGAATCGCCTATGGTCCAAAGTGAGGGAGGTGCCGACCCTGGTCTTTCACAATGCTGAGTACGACCTCGCAATATGGCTAGGGAGCCTGCGCACCTTTGCCCCCGAGCGAATCCCACTGCTACAAGCCAAAAAGACCGTCTGCACTATGTTGCACTTCACTGCTGAGGCCGGCGAAGATACCCACTATCCATCGCTGATCGCACTGACCTCTCGCCTGAGCGGACTGCCTCCTAGAAGTCTCTACACTGACCTACCGGTGGCATGGCGAAATGTGTGCTTGACACGCTATTGCCTCAGTCGTATCATAGGAGAGAGGAGCCACCTGACAGAGCCCACTGCTCCTCCGAGCGTCTAGGCGCAACACGGCTACCCAAGGGCCAAAGCCATCGCAAAAAAAAATAGTAACTTTGTCCACAAAAGGTGTCTCATGCCTTGCCGGAGGAGAGCACCCGAAGTGCCACGCTTCCACATTTGTTGGATGTGTCCTGAGTCTTTGCTCCGGCCGGTTGCCTTTTGTAGTACTTTTTGTTTCCCATAGTCTCACCGATAGATCCCTAGTGCCTTGGAAAGTCTACCCTTCATTGAATGGTGTCTCGACAACCTCAATTACCTCACGATATTCATCTTGATGATTATTGAGAGTTCGTTCATCCCATTTCCCAGTGAGATTGTCATCCCTCCCGCCGCCTACATGGCCGCCTCCGGAGGCGATATGCACTTGGGGCTTGTCGTCCTTTTTGGGACTCTCGGGGCACTCATCGGGGCACTCATCAACTATTGGCTGGCCGTCTTGCTCGGTCGCTCCATCGTCTACCGCATTGCTTCCGGGCGTGTGGGAGCCCTCCTATTGCTGGATCCCCAAAAGGTGGCCAAGGCGGAGCGTTTTTTTGTGAAGTACGGCGCTGTCGCTACCTTTACCGGTCGGCTGATCCCTGGGATCCGTCAGTTGATCTCCATACCCGGTGGGCTTGCGCGGATGCCGATCTCCACATTTTTGGCCTACACGACACTGGGCGCAGGCCTCTGGAACCTAGTCCTCGCACTGATCGGCTACTACTTGGCAGGAGTGGTGCCACCGGAGGAGCTGAATGCCTATGTCTCGCGCTACTCGCATGAGATCGGTCTAGGTGTAGTGGCAGTGGTGGTCGTCGCTTTGGGGGTGGTCCTCTACAAGGCGAGCCGTAGGCGCAGGGTCGATCTCGTGGACACCGATCACGATACAGAGGAGTAGCCCACTTTCTCATCAGAAATGGGTAACTTTGTCGCTACTTGAGAGAAAATAAACAACATAGAAGATAAACCATCGTTCAATGGACATTCAATTTTTAGAGAGAACGGACAGCCGAGCTGAGATTAAGATAGTACTTGCAGAGAGTGACTATGCTGAAAAAGTGGCCAAAGAGGTCAGCGAACTGAGAAAAAAAGCCAACGTCAAGGGCTTCCGCAAGGGTCATGTCCCGGAGGGAATCATTCGAAAAATGTATGGTGAGAGCATCGAGGCTGATGCAATCCAAAACACTGTGAGCGAGCAGCTGTTCAATACTCTGCGTGATGAGAAACTGTCAACGCTCGGACAGCCGGTCCTGAAGAGCAGCGACCGCAAGGAGGACAAGAGCTTTGAGGCGATTTTCCAAGTCGCACTGCAACCGGAAGTCTCCGATCTTTTGAGCAAAAAGGATACGATCACTCGCTACATTCCTACGATCGAGGATGAGGATGTCGCCAAGGTACTCCGGCAGACCCTCGAGGACAGCCAGGAGGTGGTAGAGGTCACAACCGCAGGAGAGCGGGCTATGTTTTACGGTACGCTTGCTGAGCTTGATGGCGATGTCCCCAAGGAGGGTGGCTTCGTGGATGACAATTCGATCCTGTTCCCAGAGTTCATGAAAGATGCCGAGGAGAAGAAAAAGTTTGATGCAGCATCGGTCAACGACATCATCGTATTCCAACCCTTCAAGGCTTTTGAGGGCGAACCATCGGAGCTGAAATCGCTTCTAAAACTTGAAAAAGCAGAGGATCCCAAGCGTTTTGAGGGTGTGGACTTTAGCTTCCAGATCCAGAAGATCCGCGAACCTCACAAAAGCGAGATGAACCAAGCGTTTTTTGACAAAACTTTTGGGGAAGGAAAGGTCAAGAATGAGGAGGAAGCCTTGGCAGAGATCCGCAGAGTGATGGAGGATAGAGTCAAGGGTGATGCAGACTACAAGTTTGCGCAGGATCTGTCCAACTACGTCATGGAGCAAAAGTCCTCCAAGATAGAGCTTGCAGAGGATATCCTCCGGAAGTGGATCGAAAGTGGTGATACCGGCCTGGAACTCGGAGCCAATGGCACCGATCCGGATGAGCATTTTGCCAACATCATCAAGAGCCTAAAGCACGACCTATACTACCAAGCTCTTGCCAAGAAGCTAGACCAAGAGGTCAAGCCCGAGGATGTCAAGGGCTATGCTATAGCGTTCACTCGCCAACAGTTTGCGCAGTTTGGCTGGACAAACGCACCCGAAGAGATCGTGGAGAAGCAGGCTGAGCGTGTGATGAAAGAGGATCAGAACTTTGCCTACACAGCAGAGAAGCAGATCCTGCTCCAAAAGGTGGCCAAAGCCGTAGAGGAGCAAGGTATGATCACCGTCAAGGAAGAGAAGATCACCGAGAAGGACCTCCACAAACTCATGACTCCGAAAGAGGAGGACAAGGAGGAGGATAAGGTGGTCGAGGAAGCAGAGCAATCCGCTACTGAAAAAGACGAGGCCGGCAAGTAATCTCTTACGACCGGACCCACCAATAAAAGGCTAGGGAGTGCCGACAACAGTCGGCACTCCCTAGCCTTTTATTGGTTATATCTGCGGGGAAAGCTCAGGGTAGCTCTATCGTGAGACCATCATAGGCGGCGTAGACTCCTTGGGGGAGGCGGGCCTGGATCTGATCATGGGTCCCAAAGGTGTGGGCAAAGTGGACAAGGTAGCTTCTATTGGGCTTGATTTTTTCAATCTCAGCCAGGGCTTCCTCCAAGTCTAGGTGTGCGGCATGGGGGTAGAGTCGGAGGGCATTGATCACCAGTGTGTCACAATCCTTGATCAGCTCGTAGGTCTCCGACGGAAGGGTCTTGCAGTCGGTGATGTAGCAGAGTCCGCTTGTCCGAAACCCCACGATCGGTAGCTGACCGTGCATAACTCTGAGGGGCATGATGGTCGTCTTGTCGGACAGAGGTATCGCAGTATCGGGTGTGATAGGGATGAGCTGCATATCCGGCACTCCCGGGTAGCGGTGTTCTGCAAAAGCGTAGGGCATACGGGTACGAATGGCCTCGATGACGTTTTGCTCGGCATAGATGTGACAAGGCTTGTGCTCCCTAAAGAGTGGGCGGATATCATCCAGCCCACCTACATGGTCGTAGTGCTCATGGGTAAGGAAAATGGCATCTAGATGATCCACCCGGCTGGCAAGCATCTGCTCCCTAAAGTCCGGCCCACAGTCTATGGCGATCACTTGGTCCTCGGTCCTAATAAGCGCGGAGGTCCGCAGCCGATGATCTCTTGGGTCGTGACTCATGCATGTAGGACACTGACAACCAATCTCGGGTACACCGGTAGAGGTGCCTGTTCCCAAAAATGTGAGGCGAATCATAGGGTGTCTATAGCTTTGGACTCAATGCTCCGAACAAACCGTACCTCAGGGCTGATCTCGATCCCAAACTCTCGGTGTACAGCCTCCTGTACCTTTTTGGAGAAATCCACCACTTCGCGGGGAGAGGCACCCCCGTAGTTGACCAGCACGAGAGGTTGATTGGGGTAGGTCCCCACGTTGCCCTTTCGCACGCCTTTCAGCCCCGCCTGCTGGATCAACCATGCAGCGGGTATCTTTACTCCGCTAGCGGTACTGTAGTGTGGTAGGTCTTGGTACTTCTTTTGCAATGCTTCAAAAGCTTCGGTCGTGATGATTGGGTTTTTGAAAAAACTGCCGGCATTGGGGAGGCGTGAGGGATCCGGTAGCTTTTGCTCCCTGATACCGATGACAAAGTCTGCCACAACCCTTGGCGTGAGGTCGTCCCGTCTCTTTAGGTCGGAGAGGCCATGATACTCGAGCATGGGAGTCGGGACTTTGCTTAGCTCCAACTCTACACCGGTGATCAGCGCATAGGCTAGATCAGGGTTCTTGAATATAGAATCGCGATAGTCGTAGCCAATCTCCGATGCTTCCACGCGGATGGAGTCTCCCGTGCGCAGATCCGTGTAGTGGACTGCCCGAATCACATCCTTGATCTCTCGCCCGTACGCGCCTATGTTTTGGACAGCGGCGGCACCAGTGTCACCCGGTATGAGTGCGAGGTTTTCGATTCCCCACAGCCCTTTGTCAGCGCACGCCAAAACTAAGTCGTGCCAGCACTTACCCGCATCTACCAAGAGAGTGACCGTAGTGGCATCCTCGTGGATGGTCCGTACCTCTGAAGGAGTGTAGCGCAATACAGCCCCCTTGAAATCACCTACAAATAGTAGATTGCTCCCACCGCCTATGGTGATGAAAGGGAGTGACCGAAAGTACTCATCCCGACTCAGTGTCTGTACATCATTGAGAGACTCCAGCTCTATGTAGTAGGCGGCTTGGATGTCGAGTGCCAGCGTGTTGTTTTTTGTTAGTCGGTGGTTGGGCGTGATGATCATATGATAGGTGATGTCTATGAAAAAAAGAAGTCGGATGGAGTATATCGGTCACCCGATATGTCTCCTCCGACCTCTGTCTCTTTAGTAATCGTCAGTCTACTCTCTGTGTCGCAAGTGGATAGGTATATCTCTGGAGACGACACTGAGCGAAACTATGCGATGGTATCAGTAGGCTTGCTGTAGGATCCACGCATCCTGGAATAGTGGCGCAAAGCGAACTTTGATGCTTTCGCGAGAGCGGATGGCCTCAGCCTTGTTGTCAAAGCTGGTGACAATCACACGATACATCCCTTGCTCGTTTTGAGCCAATACCGCATCTGTGAATCCTTCGCCATTCATCCGCTCCTTGAGCGAACGGGCATTGGTGACGTTTTGGAAGCTACCAATCACGACACTAAAAGCCTTGATCCCGGTGGCCGACTCGCCTGCGGCCGGTGTCACGCGCTCGCGACGCACTGTGCCCTCAGAGGCATACGCATCCGACACAGGCTGTACTTGGTCAGCATCTTGGAGGATAGGCTTTTGTTGAGCGCGCTCATAGGCGGCGCGGTAAGCACTTTTCTTGGGCTTGCATGAGGTGAAACCGGCTACAAGTGCAACCATGGTCAGTATCGTAAGTACTCTTCTCATAATACGTTTGTATTTGAATTCTAAATGTTTTAATGTTCAAGTTTCTTGCTCGGGACAAGGCCGTTCCCCTAGCTGATGGGTAGAGGTCACAGAGTTGTCCGTCCAAACAAAGATACCAAATTTATATTCTCAAAAGTGTCTTCTCAGTTGAGTTTCCACTCGGCTCCCTCTTTCGTGTCCTTGATCACAAAACCGAGTTTAGTGAGCTCGTCCCTGATCTGATCGGATTTTGCCCAATCTTTCATCTCTTTTGCTTCGTGTCGTATCTTGAGCAAAAGCTCCATCGCACCGGCGAAAGCCTCTTCGTGCCCCTTTGATCCATTTGCACCGTGAGGAAGCATCCCGAGGATTTCAAAAAGGAACGTGTCAAAGAATGAGCGCAGTAGGTCTATCTGCTCTTGTGTGAGGCCGGCATTGGGCTCGTTTTTGGCTGAGTTGATCCGCTTGGTGGCATCAAATAGCTCGGCAATCACGACAGCGCTGTTGAGATCGTCGTTGAGAGCCGCATAGCTTCGTCCGAAATAGTCGGGTAACTCTTGCACGACGGACTGTGTTGGGGTCAGTTTGTCGAGCTGGTCGTAGGCATCGAGCAGTCGTTCCAGCCCTTTCTCGGAGGCCTGAAGTGCTTCGTTGCTAAAGTCGATCGTACTGCGGTAGTGTGCCTGAAGCATAAAGAAACGGATCGTCATAGGGTGATAGGCCTGTGCCAAGGCCGGGTGTTCACCGCTGAAAAATTGCTCCAGAGTGATAAAGTTGCCCAAGGATTTTCCCATCTTTTGTCCATTGATGGTCACCATGTTGTTGTGCACCCAAAAGTTTACGATCTCCTTGCCTTCGGCGGCTACGGCTTGAGCGATTTCGCACTCGTGGTGTGGAAAGATCAGGTCCATGCCACCACCGTGTAGGTCAAAGTCCTCACCCAAGTACTTTCGTCCCATTGCAGTACACTCGCAGTGCCACCCGGGAAAGCCCACACTCCATGGGCTTGGCCAGCGCATGATATGCTCTGGCTTGGCTTTCTTCCAGAGGGCAAAGTCTACCGGGCTTCTTTTTTCGTCCTGGCCGTCCAGCTCTCGAGTTTGGGCCAGCATCTCATTGATGTCGCGTCCGGAGAGTACCCCGTAGTCGTGCGCTTGGTTGTACTTGGGGACATCAAAGTAGATGGACCCCTCCGACTCGTACGCAAAGCCCGCTTTCAGGATCTCTTCGATCAGCTGTATCTGCTCGATGATGTGTCCGCTGGCCATTGGTTCGATAGATGGGGGCAGTACATTCATGGCATCCATGTCGCGGTGGTAGCGTGTGAGGTAGTGCTGGACCACCTCCATTGGTTCCACTTGATCCAGGCGTGCCTTCTTGGCGATCTTGTCTTCGCCGTCATCGCTGTCGTGCTCGAGGTGTCCGACATCCGTTATGTTTCGCACGTAGCGTACTTTGTAGCCGAGGTGCGTGAGGTATCGAAAAAGTAGGTCAAAGGTGACTGCCGGGCGCGCATGCCCGAGGTGGGCATCACCGTAGACAGTCGGACCACAGACGTACATTCCCACGTGCGGAGCATGCTTGGGGCGAAAGTGCTCTTTCGTCCTTGTCCGTGTGTTGTGTAGGACAAAGTCTTCTTGTAGCTTCAGTTTGTCGTTTCCCATGTCGATCACAGCTCAAGGGGCAGTACACCCTCTTCGTGGATGAGTAGCCCTTTGGCCACCTCTTTTGCTTTCTCTTTGCCCTCCAGCAGTGAGAGGATCGCCACACCATACGCCAGCCCATACACAGGACCGCGTGCGGTGACGATCTGCCCGTCGATCACAGCTTCGGCAGCCACGTACTTGGCTCCTTTCAGTTGGGGTTCAAAACCCGGATAGGCAGTGGCTCTTTTCTGATCCAAAAGTCCCAGTTCGGCCAGCACGATCGGTGCGGCACACATGGCGCCCACCACACGACCCTGCTCGTGGTGACGTAGGAGAAACGCCCCCACTTCTTTCGAGGCTTTCAGGTTGTTGGCTCCGCCCAGTCCTCCCGGCAGAGCCACGGCGTCGAATAGCTTGTCTTGGACTTCACTTAGGGTCTTGTCTGCCGTAAACCGCAGTCCGTGTGCTCCCTCCACTGCCGTTGTGGTGTTGATGGACACAAATTCGGCCTCCACGCCTCCCCGGCGGAGGGCATCCCAGGTTCCCATTGCTTCGGTCTCCTCGTAACCATTGGCGAGGAGTATGATTGCTGTCTTTTTCATAGGCTTTATTCGTTCTGTGTTATCTTAGTCTGTATCGGTAGGTGATGCTACCCACTTGGTTTCCCAGCCCACTGCTTTCTGTGAAGCGTGCCTTTTTGGCAGCGGCCAGTGCACTCTCTCGCATCTTGAGGTCGGCGATGGTGGTCCCCACACCGTATATTGCGTCGATCACTTTTCCGGATGGGTCGACTGTGATTTGTACCACGATAGTTCCCTCCACCTGTGCCGAAAAGCTGGGCCTTGGCAGGTGTCCCACGAGCCGTCTGCCATCCAGGCTGTAGGAGCCAAATCCTCCTTTGCCACTTGGGGCGCCGCCACGCTCCACGTTGCCATCCACCGATCCTTCACGACCATAGGTCTCCCCACCGGTCGTCTCTCCGGATCCTTGGTTGTCCTTGGCCTTGCCAAAAGCACCCGAGACGTTTTGTCGGATGCGTTCTTGGCGTCGCTTTGCCTCGGCTTGCTCTCGTTGCTTGCGGAGGGCTTCTTGTCGCTGCTGCTCGGCTTGGCGTTGTTGCTCGAGAGCTTCCTTGGAGGGTTGTTGATGTATGGTCGGGGCCTCCTCACTCTCTTGGGTCAGTAGTGTGTTGTCTGTGGGGTGCTCTTTGGCCGGAGTCACCTCCGGTTCCTCCTCCAGTGGACGTATCGGAGCGGGGTTGGAGCTACCTTCCACAGCGATCATGTCACCGATATTCACCAGGATTCCCCCCATCTCTTCCACCGGTTTGTGGTAGGGAAGGTAGAGGTACAGGAGTGCCACTACCAGTGCTGCGTGTAGCACCAGGGTCGCTGTGAGTGCGGTGATCTGCTTTTTATCCCACTTTGGATTGCTCATCGTTTACTTCTTGAGGGGTCTGGTCGCCAGTACCATCTTGTAGTTGTTTTCCACTGCGATATTCAGAGTGCGTACCACCTCTCGGTAGGGCACCGACTCATCGGCATACAGTGCGATGTACATATCCGGGTTTTGTGCGATGGTGGATTTGAGGATGTCTCCCAGTTCGTCAAAGACCACCTCCTCGTCCTTGCCGTTGCCCACTGCTATATAGTAGCGTCCGTCGGCATCAAGTGTGATCCGTGTGACCGGAGTGGCGGAGGTCTGTTGGCTACTCTGCGGCAGGGTTACCTTTAGCGCACTTGGAACCACCAGCGTGCTGGTGACCATGAAGAAGATCAGTAGCAAAAAGATTACGTCCGTCATGGAGGCCATGCTAAAGTTCTCCATGACCCTGCTTTTCCTTTTCAGCTTCATTTCTGTACGGGCTCGTTCATGAGGTCCATGAAGTCCAGGGCTTCTGCCTCAGACTTGGTGACTACCTTGTCCACCTGTGCCACCAAGTGGTTGTACATAAAGAGGGCAAGGATACCCACCACCAGCCCACCAACCGTCGTGACGAGGGCTTCGTAGATGCCGGAGGAGAGTAGGGCCACATCGATGTTGCTGCCGGCGGTGGCCATATCATAAAAGGCGCGCACCATACCGGTCACTGTTCCCAAAAAACCGATCATCGGGGCACCCGAGGCGATCGTTGCCAGTGCGGGGAGGTTTTTCTCCAGTTTGGCGATTTCTATGTTGCCCACGTTTTCGATAGCGGTCATGATATCTTGTGTCGGACGACCGAGTCGCTCGATACCTTTGGCGATCATACGAGAGCCGGGGGTGTTTTGCGTCTCGCAGAGGTCTCTGGCACTCTGGAGCTTGCCGTCGCGGATGTAGTCGCGTATCTTTTGCAAAAAAGTGTCGCCCGGTTTATTCATCTGACGCAAAAGTAAGCTACGCTCGATGAAGATGTAGACGGCTAGGATGCTCAGCACCAGCAGGACGATCATGATCCAGCCACCTTTCATGGCGAGATCGAGGATGGAGAGGCTCTCCGTTGTTGGGGTTGTGATCTGAGAGAGCTGAGGCATCGCCCCGCCCAGTGTGTCTCCGGCTGCTATTTGTAGTAAGTGCATGATAGTTGTGTTGGATAGTTGTTGTATATCTTTTTGTCCAAAAAAAGTCTCTTCTGCTACTTTCCCAGGCAGGCCAAGTAGCGACGCACCGTCTCCCGGAAGCCGAGGTACAGAGCGTCACAGATCAGTGCGTGACCTATGGAGACTTCGTCAAGAGACGGGATCGACTCCTTCAGGTACCGTAGGTTGGTCAGGTCCAGATCATGGCCGGCGTTGAGCCCCAGCCCGATCGCCTTGGCATGATTGGCCGCACGCACAAAGGGGGCCACCGCTTGGACCCGATCCAGCCCAAATGCCGCAGCGTATGGCTCTGTATAGAGCTCGATGCGGTCAGCGCCTACCGCCTTGGCATCATCGATATTGTCGAGATCGGTCCCCACAAAGATACTCACTCGTATCCCCCGGGACCGAAAGTGCCCCACCACTTCTTGTAGAAAGGTGCGAGCGGAGGCGACATTCCAGCCGGCATTGCTGGTCAGGACTCCCGGTGGATCCGGGACCAGTGTCACCTGGTCGGGATGGACCTCACTCACCAGGTCGACAAAGTTTTCGGAGGGGTAGCCCTCGATGTTGAATTCCGTACTCACCACCTCCCTGAGCGCACGCACATCCGAGTATCGGATGTGCCTTTCGTCCGGACGAGGGTGGACCGTGATACCTTCGGCACCAAAGGCCTGGAGGTCTTTGGCGACGAGGAGTACATCCGGGTTGTTGCCACCGCGAGCGTTGCGCAGGGTGGCCACCTTATTTATATTGATACTTAGTCTTGTCATGATTCCGTCGTGGGCTTTTGCACGAAAGTGACCCGTGGCGTCGTTCCCGCATCGGTACGCTCCCTTGTGCGACATTTTTCACCCCACAAAAGTAACGAGAATATCCGACCTTTCCTAAAAGAGACACACGTCCTGAGGCGGATCCCCACGTCGCTCTCCGACTACGGACGAGGTCCATTCGGAAGGCCCCCAAAAACCCCAAGAAAGGCCCCATGTGGCCAAAGAATGTTATATTTGAGGCTACAAAACAGCTATTTTCCCACACCTCATTACCAAAAACAGACATGAAGTCAGATATCCAGATTGCGCACGAAACAACCCTGCTCCCAATAGGAGAGGTAGCCGCTTCCATCGGCATACCGCCCCAAAAACTAGAGCCATACGGCCACTACATGGCCAAGATCAGCCCTGATCTACTCAAGGAGGAGCATCACCCCGGCAAGCTCATACTCGTCTCCGCCATCACCCCCACACGCGCCGGGATCGGCAAGACAACCGTCTCCATAGGCCTAGCACTCGGCATGAACAAACTGGGCAAAAAAGCCATCGTCACCCTACGTGAACCCTCCCTGGGTCCCGTCTTTGGGATGAAAGGAGGAGCCGCCGGAGGAGGCTATGCTCAGGTACTCCCCATGGACAAGATCAACCTCCACTTCACCGGAGACTTCCACGCCATCACCGCTGCCAACAACACCCTTGCAGCTCTGCTGGACAACTACGCCTACCGCAACCGAAACAACCCCGACGGGCTCAGCCGCATCACCTGGCGCCGCGTCCTCGATGCCAATGACCGCAGCCTGCGCAATATCATCACCGGACTCGGTGGCACCGCCAACGGCATTCCCACCGAGACAGGCTTCGATATCACACCCGCATCCGAGATTATGGCGATCCTCTGTCTCGCCAACGACCTCGACGACCTCCGTCGACGGATCGACAATATCCTCCTGGGGTACAAAAAAGATGGCTCCCCCTTCACCGTCCGAGAGCTCGGTTGCGGTGGAGCAATCGTCGCACTCCTCCTCGATGCACTCTCGCCCAATCTCGTCCAGACCACCGAAAACACACCCGCACTCATCCACGGAGGCCCCTTTGCCAACATCGCTCACGGCTGCAACTCCATCATCGCCACCAAGATGGCGATGCGCTACGGAGACTACGCTATCACCGAAGCCGGATTCGGCGCCGACCTAGGGGGCGAGAAGTTCTTTGACATCAAGTGCCGCCATGCCGGGCTCAACCCCGCACTGACCGTCCTAGTCGCCACCGCACAGTCACTCAAGCTCCACGGTGGCAAGGATCGCACCCTCCTGACCGACGAAGACACCGAGGCACTTCGAGGTGGCTTTGCCAACCTAGACCGCCACATCGACAATCTCCGACAGTTCGGCCAGACCGTCGTCGTCTGCATCAATAGATTCCCGAGCGATACCGACCGCGAGATCGACACCATACGCACCTACTGCCAAGAGCGAGGCGTACCATTTGCCGTCAATACCGCCTACGCCGAAGGATCGGACGGAGCACTCGAGCTAGCCAAGGTGGTACTCGAGACGATCGACCGAATCCCCTCGGCGCCCCTCTCCTTTGCCTACGACCTCCAAGACACCGTCACCGAAAAGATCCGCAAGGTGACCACCAGCCTCTACGGTGCCACCGATGTACGCTACGAGAGCAAGGCACTCAAAAAGCTCAAGCAGATCGAAGCACTCGGCTACGGCCACTTCCCGATCTGTATAGCCAAGACACAATACTCCTTCTCCGACGACCCCGAGCGCATCGGAGCACCCACAGGCTTCAGGCTGACCGTCGAGGACCTCGTCATCAATGCCGGTGCCGAGATGATCGTCGTCATCATGGGCGACATCCTGCGCATGCCCGGCCTGCCCAAGGAGCCGAGCGCCAATCGGATCGATGTGGTTGACGGACAGATCATCGGCCTCAGCTAGCACGGCACCCCCATCCCACTACACACAACGACCCCCGCCAAGTATCCCCCCAAAAAAGAGGGCCTTGGCGGGGGTTACTTATTTCACCGGCACCGCAAAAGCTATTTCAGCCGATACCGGAGCGAAGGACCAAGCCCCGTCTTGACCAAAATAGCCTCCTCCCCTTGTGCAAAACGTCTCAGCTCACGACCGGACGACGAGCGACTCAGCCCCGTCAGCTTGCAGTACTCTTGGATAGAGATACTCCGCTCACGCTCCAGATGTCGTACGAGCAACAGACGGCGCCGCTCCGGATCCATAGCGACAGTGCTGTACTCCCCCTCTCTCGGCCGCACCCGCTCAAGGTCGGTGCGCTCGTTGCACATTCGCAACAACCAATTGTCAGCCACAAAGGAGACCTTGCCGATCTCCACACCGGCCCGATTGCGTCGTTGCTCGTCCCCTGCCAGCTCCGGCTCGGCCCCCTCCCGCATCCGCAAGAGCGGCCGAAAGCTCCCCAGCCCCTCCAGCTTCACCGAATAGCCCATCGCCATCTGCTTTGCCAGCTCCTCGGACAGCGCCACAAGCAACCCTTTCACATCTCCCTGAGCAAACGAACTCTTCTTGCTGATCTCCTCCGCAATAGTGTCCGTATCCACCACCCCATGCAGAAGCATGCGGGGAAAAAGTGTCTCCGGATCAGCCGACAGTTTTCCTGCCACCTTTTGCATCTTAAACTTAGCCATCTTCTTTTCTCACGTTACTAGGTTAAAAAGTCCTCCCTATGTGTCCCAAAACTTCCTCCTCCTGTCCCAAAACTTCCTCCTCCCGTCAAAAAACTCAAAATCACTCAGTGATTTCTTCAAATCACTTAGTGGTTTCTTCAAATCACACAGTGATTTCTTCAAATCACATAGTGATTTCAACTATTTCTTGTGACAAGATACTCTTTTCCTCCGACATCGCTACTCTTTCCTCCGACATCGCTACTTTTTCCTACCCGCTCCCCCAAATTCCCATCACGTGTGCTAAACCATCAGGGTGGGCCGGCTTTGATCCCTTTTTGAGGCCAAACTATTTTAGGTCGCCCTTTCTTCTCTCTCATAGATGTCGGCATTCTATGGTGTGTTAGCGAACATGTTGCAGGGGGAGAAGGTTTGTGGCGAGTTTTTCTCCACTTTATTAGGCAAAAGAGAATCTGCGGTAACTCCGGTGTTTTCGAACGAATAGAGAGAAGGGGCACCGAGATAATCCCGATGCCCCCTTTGTACCTTCTGTGAGGTGAGTCGTTACTCGATGGAGAGAGTCACAATCACGGGGTTGTGGTCCGAGAGGTAGACGTGCTCCGGCTCGTCTGTCTCATCGACGATCTCGTGTGCTTGGATGGTGAAGGAGCCGTTGCGTACAAAGACGAAGTCGATCAGCGGGCGTTTGTCGGCCGGTATCTTGCCAAAGTCGTGAAAACTGTCTTCGGTGCCCGATTTGTTTTCGGCCGCCAGGGTGCGAGTGTCGGTGACGGATAGTGGGTTGTCGGGGTCCGTAAGGGCAACCACTACGCCGGAGGTGGGTTCGGCATTGAAGTCTCCGGTGAGGATGATGGGGCGTCCGGCGGCTAGTTCGTCCATGCGCTTGAGGAGGAGCTCGACGCTATTTGTGCGTGCCACCTGCCCCATGTGGTCGAGGTGGGTGTTGATGAAGAGGAGCTCCTTTTGGGTCGCTTTGTCCTTGAGGACCACCCATACCGCTGTGCGTTCGCAAGCCGCATCCCAGCCCAGACCGGGTGTCTCCGGGTTTTCGCTGAGCCAAAAGTAGCCTTTATCGAGTACGTCGTACTTCTCCTTTTTCCAAAAGACGGGGCAAAACTCCCCTGCCTTGTCGCCATCTTCACGGCCGATGCCGAAGCCCTCGTAGTCGGGGTGGTTGTTTTTGAGGTCGGTGAGCTGGTTGTGTAGCACTTCCTGTAGGCCCATGACATCCGCATCGGTGTCGGTGATGAAGCGATTGACCGAGGGTAGGCGGTTTTGCCAAGTGTTGATGCCATCGTCGGGGTTGTCGTAGCGGATGTTGAAGGTCACGACTTTTAGTTCGGTCGCCTGGGGCTTGGTCGTCTCGCATGACGATAGGGCTAGTGGTAGCAGGGCTAGTGCAAGGAGTGTTTTTTTCATGTCAAGTGCAAACTCTATTTGGTGATAAAAAAGTGGTCAAAGGGTTGGGTCTCTCCTTTGTCGTACGCTGTGTAGATGAGAGAGTCCTGTGTGACGCGTATGTACTGGTAGTAGCGTCCTCCGGTGGTGGAGAAGTCGTGCGCATCGGGGTTGCCGACGGCGTAGTGCTTGACGGCGGCGGTGCTGACAATGTAGACAGGGTCGTGGCCGTCTCTGGCGTAGGCGTGGTCATGCCCCTGGAGGACCAGGTCGACGCCACACGACTCGTAGATGGAGCCGAGGAGCGTGCGGATCAGGAGGTTCACTCTGCCGGCGCGCACGGAGTGTACGGCATGGTGACCCACGACGATGAGGAAGGGGTCGTCGGTCCGCTCGGTGAGCACTCGTCGGAGCCAAGCGTTGGTGCGGAAGAGGTTCCACTCGTAGGTGTTGGTGTCCACGCAGACGATTCGGACATTGGGGTAGTCGATGTAGTAGGTGATCCCTTCGCGGAACTTGGGCCCATTTTGGGGCATCACAAAGGTGTGGACCCACCGATCGTCCAGGTCGAGATTGAGCCCCATTTCGTACTCATGGTTACCGGTGGCCGGGATGAGTGGTGTCGATGGAGCCACTGTGCGCATGGCATCGTAAAAGAGGGCCCAGTGCTCGTCGTGTGGTCGCTCAATGGCGTCTCCGCCTAGGATCCATGCGTCTACTCCCGGGAAACGACCTTGAGCCTCCATGACCAGTGTGTCGCTACCACTGGGCCAACGATCTTGTAGATCGCCAATGTAGACAAAGGACTGTACGCTACTATCTGTGTCGTGAATCCTAAACTTTCCTCTGTACTTGATCCCCTCGTCTTTCACTAGGTAGGTGTAGTCTCCTCGGGGCAAAACACCGGTCTTTACATGGTAGAGGTGGGTCGTGCCACCACCACTCCTGACCTCGGTGTGCTGGGCGACAAACTCCTCCCGAAAGGTGCTGTCCGAATTGAAAAGCACCAGACTGTACGGACGATTTGCCCCACTGACCCACGACAAGGTGCGCTCCTGCAACCCGTTTTCGCCGGGGGTGATGAAGAGCCGCTGTGGACTGTCCGATAGCGCAAAGTCCGGCTCCGGGAGGTCGCCAAACCAATGGTCCCAATTGCTGATGAGGGTCAGGATTACGACTAGGAGTATTAGCCAGGTTGTCTGCTTTTTTTTCATGCCTCAAAAAATAAATGACTACTCAAATCTCATACTGTCCGCCGGACGTATGCCGGAAATGATGCTCGTCGGCACCAATATCAATAGGTAGATCACGAGCACCACCAAGGTGTTGATCACACAAAGTGTCACCGGATCTATGACGATGGGAACATACGACATATAGTACTGGCTCGGATCAAGCGTGATAGGCTTTGCCAGTTTTTGGATCAGTCCCAGAATCACAGCGGCAGTGTTTCCCCACAGCACCCCGCGCCACAGGACCTCCAGCGCCATCAGTCTGAAGACTTTGCGGAGCGATGTGTTTCTTTGTCCGAGAGCCTTCAATGTCGCTATGGCCTTGACTTTTTGGAGGATCAGGACCACCACACCGGTAATCATTGTCATGCCGGCCACAGCGACCAGCAGTCCCAGTATCAGTGCCACATTCGCATCTAGGAGCGACAGCCAGCCCAGTATGCCACGGTTCATCTCCGCTGCACTGTGCATCGTGTACTCCTCTCCATATTTGGCGTAGCGGTCTGCAAAGTACCCATAGAGCCGATCGTAGGCTTCGGCCGATCCTTTGGCACTGAGCCCGTGCAACTCCACACCACCTACTTGCTCCGGACGCCAGCTATTGACCCCGCGAAGTAAACGCACATCCGTGAGTGCCAGGAGCCGATCGTACTCCGGAAAGCCGGTGTCAAATAATCCCTCCACCGATACTTTCCGAACCTTCATCCCGGACTCCCCCAGGAAATAGACCACGACCTCATCCCCCACTTTTAGCCCCAAGTGATGCGCCAGAGCCTCTGACAGCAATGCCTCACGGCTTGTGGAGCCGGAAAAAGACGGGAGCCGACCCGCGGTCAGGTATTTGGCATAAAAAGCACTGTCGTAGAGCGAATCTACCCCGTGCAGTAGCACACCACTGTATGCGGAGTCAGTTTTTAGCAATCCCATTCGGTCAATGAAGGTTGAGACTTTTGAGTGGCCACAACCCCGACGAATATCCTCCAAAACCCCCTCGGGCAAAGTCAATGGATCGCTATATTGACCATATACATTGGAGGGAGAGGAGATCCGAATAGCACCAAAAAAACCATTGATCTTGGAGTGAACCTCTTGCTTGAAGCCGTCAATGACGAAAAACGAAAGCAGAATCACCGCCAATCCGAGCCCAATCCCCAAAGCTGATAATCGAACAACCGGACGCAACCGCTGTTCTTTCGGAGGAGCCTCGTAGATAAATTGCTTGGCCAGCTGTTTCTCTATACTCATTTATTGCTGTTGATATATTGTCGGGTAGTCAATCACATAGGACCACAAAGTTACCCCTTATTTGAGAATGTTGCGGGGTGGTTTGGGGTCGGTGGGGTGGGGATGAAGGG
>CAMYAB010000013.1 GCA_947253625.1 uncultured Porphyromonadaceae bacterium
GGCGGTCGAGGAGGGGCAAAGCCCCGACGATGACCCCCGGAAAAGGTGGGCACCCCCACCCCACGACCCCGCTAGGGGTCGCAAAACAGATCCGCTAAATCCGCCCCCTTTTCCACCAAAAAACTTCCCTAAAAAAAGGGGACAAAAACGGGCGCTTTTCGGACAAAAAGCCCACCTTTTGGGAGCTTTGATAATCAATCACTTACAAGAAGCCTTGAGTTTCACGGATAGAAGCAAAACTTTTCACGGATAGAAGCGAAACTTTTCACGGATAGAAGCGATCGCTTAGACGGACAGAAGAAAGAAAAATGCCCTCGGAGGATTTTGTGGAATATCAATTATTTTCGTACCTTTGCGGTGCTTAATCATAATAGCACTGACCCATGGTGTAATGGTAGCACTACAGGTTTTGGTTCTGTCTGTTGAGGTTCGAATCCTCATGGGTCAGCTCAGAGCGAAAAGCACCTACTGCAGTTAGCACTGTAGTGGGTGCTTTTTTTGGTACCTTTGGTGGAAGAAAAACAACACAACGAGATATGACCAAACTACTGCACAACTACCTAGATCCCGACCTCCTGATCCTGGGTCTGGAGTCCTCCTGCGATGATACCTCCGCCGCCATCCTACAGGGAGACACTCTCCTCTCCAACGTCATTGCCTCCCAAAAAGTGCATGAAAAATACGGAGGCGTAGTGCCGGAGCTGGCGAGCAGAGCTCACCTCCAAAATGTCGTACCGGTCGTCTCCGAAGCACTCCGACAAGCGGGCAAAAAAGCGACCGACCTGGACCTCATCGCCTATACACGCGGCCCCGGTCTACTGGGGTCTCTCCTCGTGGGGACTTCGTTTGCCAAGGGCATGAGTCAGGCGCTGGGGATCCCGATGGTGGATGTCAACCACCTACAGGGGCATGTGTCGGCACACTTTATCCAGCAGCCGGACAAGCGGGTCGAGACCCCGTCGTTTCCCTTCCTTTGCCTGCTGGTATCGGGGGGCAACTCTCAGATCATACTGGTCAAGAGCCCTACAGATATGGAGATCATCGGCAAGACGATAGACGATGCGGCCGGTGAGGCTTTTGACAAGTGTGCCAAGGTAATGGGGCTGGGCTACCCCGGTGGACCGGTCGTCAATCGTCTGGCCAACGAGGGGGATGCCTCTCGCTTTGCCTTTGCCAAGCCACAGGTACCGGGCTACGACTATAGCTTCAGTGGGCTCAAGACTTCGTTTCTCTACACCCTGCGGGATCAGCTCAAGGTCGACCCTGACTTTGTCGAAAAAAACAAGGCCGACCTCTGTGCCGCCCTCCAAAAAACCGTCATCGACATCCTCATGGATAAGCTGGCCAAAGCCGCCAAGGATCTCGGTATCGACGAAGTGGCCGTAGCCGGTGGGGTATCGGCCAACACCGGGTTGCGCGATGCTTTTGTGGCCTATGGTGAGAGGAGTGGCAAGCGGGTCTTCATACCGCCTTTTTCGTACACAACAGACAATGCGGCCATGATCGCCATGGCTGGTGCCTTTCAGTACCACAGTGGCAGACGCAGCAGTCTGTCGGATACCCCCTTTTCCCGTGTCGAGATCTGAGCTCCTCCGGACACTGGCGACACTGCTCACTCGGCGAGGAGCCACCGTCGCCACAGCAGAGAGCTGTACGGGTGGCAATATCGTCGCCACACTGACCTCGGTGCCTGGGGCATCGGAGTGGTTGCACACCGGCCTGATCTGCTACCAACGGGCCAGCAAACAGCGGGTACTGGGGCTGTCGGAGGCGGAGCTGTCGGATGGGCTGGTCTCCGAAAAAACGGCAAAAGCCATGGCAGAGCATGCGCGCCAAGTCGCCGGTGTGACCTATGCCGTCTCCACCACCGGTGTGTGTGGTCCGGCGGAAAGTGAGGGGATACCTCCGGCTGCGGCATGGGTAGGAGTGGCCACTCCGGCCGGCTGTACCGCAGAGTGGGTGACACTCCCGGACAGAGGACGAGAGGCAAACCAGGCAGCCATCACCATGCGTGCACTGGAGATCCTCCTGGAGCATCTCCAAAAAGAGGGAACACCTACAGCATGACCCCTATCGAAGCTCTCCGGACCTACTTTGGGCACCAAGCCTTCAGGGCACATCAGGAGGAGGTGGTGACCAATGCACTCCAAGGGCGTGACCAGCTGGTCGTACTGCCTACCGGTGGAGGCAAGTCGCTGTGCTATCAACTGCCGGCACTGCTGCTGCCGGGGGTCACACTGGTCATCTCGCCCCTCATCTCTCTGATGCAAGATCAGATCAAGCAGCTGGACCAACTGCACATCCCGGCCGCCACCCTCAACAGCAGCCTCAGCAACGAAATCCGCCAAAACGTACTCCTCCAACTCCGAGCCGGTAGGCTAAAAATCCTCTACCTCAGTCCGGAGACCCTCTTCAGCCCGATCGGGATACAGATCCTACACCACTGCACGATCTCGCTCATTGCAGTGGATGAGGCGCACTGCATCAGCCAGTGGGGCCATGACTTTCGGCCGGAGTATGCACAGCTGGGCTTCATCAAGGAGCAGATGCCGGCCACACCACTCCTCGCTCTCACCGCCACCGCTGACCCCGCCACGAGAGTGGACATCATATCCCAACTGCAGATGGTACAGCCACTGGAGATCATTGGGGACTTTGACCGCCCCAATATCCGCCTAGGGGTACGCCGAGGCCGAAAAAAAGCCGACAAACTCCGAGAGATTGTCGACCTGATCACTGAGCAGGATGATGAGGGGAGCTGCGGGATCATCTATGCCACTGCACGCAAAGACACAGAGATGCTAGCCGCCTACCTCAATGACCGAGGGATCCGAGCCCTACCCTACCACGCGAGCATGTCGACCAGTGAGCGGACACTGGTACACAATATATTTCTCGCCGGACAAGTGACCGCTGTCTGTGCCACTGTGGCCTTTGGCATGGGGATCGACAAGCCCGATGTCCGCTGGGTCATCCACTACAACATGCCCAAAAACATAGAGGAGTACTACCAGGAGATCGGCCGAGCCGGGCGAGACGGACTCCCGGCCAGAGCCCTGCTATTCTACTCCTATGCCGATATTTTCGCACTCAACCGCCTGATCGAAAACACCTCTCGCCAAGACTTGTCACGCCAAAAGATGGAGTACATGAAGCAGTTTTGTGAATCACAGGTCTGCCGTCGGCGCGTCCTACTCGGCTACTTTGGGGCACATGTCGAGGAGGACTGCCACAACTGCGACGCTTGTCTGCTCCCCAAAGAGCCGACCATCGATGGCACGATCCCTGCACAAAAAGCTATGAGTGCCGTACTCCGGACCAACCAGCAGATCACCCTCCCCATACTCGTGGATATACTCAGAGGATCAACTAGGTTGGAGATCAGGCACTATGGCTACAACAGACTGCCCACCTACGGGGTCGGACGCGACCTCTCCGCACTGGAGTGGCAAGACTACATCTACCAAATGATCCTCTACGGACTGATGTACATTGACTATGCCCAGGGGAGTACCCTCAAGGTGACCGACCTCGGGCAAAAAGTTCTCCGCCGGCAAGCCCCCTTTGCCCTCACCCCCTTTCGGCTCAAACAAAAAGGCTGACCCGCAGCTTTTTCTTTCCTTCCCCCCAAAATACCAAAGCAGTGGTCCCTCCCAACGGGAGGAGCCACTGCTTGGATCAGGACTTGATGCCTCATGTGGGGCACCTCGCCACCATTGATAGGTGACGGACAATGGATGTGGGGTCACTTTTTGTGCTTGCCCTTGAGCCGCTCCAGCTGGCTCTCCAGAGCCGCACAGACTTCGTCCAACGCCTCCTCAAAGGAACCGGCCGTCTTTTCGGAAAAAAGATCGGGACCGGGGACCGACAGAGTGACACGGACCTTTTTGTTGTCATTCGTCTCCGGCTTGGTAAGTGTCAGTACCACTGTTGCATCTATGATCTCGGAGTAAAAGCGGGATAGCTTGCCCACTTTTTTTTCCACAAAGGCCTTTAGGTCATCCTTGATGCTAAAGTTGATGTCTTGGATCTTGATATTCATACGCATACTCTCTTGTAGTGAACCGGTGCACTCCTGCCACTTCATCGTCAGGACCAAGTGAGGTGTGCACCCCATCAATCATCATCTTGAGTGCCTCTGCACCTCTACCTCCCTCCTGTCACAAATATATCTTTTTTTTCGGAATACCCAACTTTTGCCAACCATTCCGAGCAGGCTTTCCTCCTTTTTTTCAAAAAAATGAGAGAAGGGTGCACCAAAGCCACTGCCTTGGCACACCCTCCTCTAGGTTGGTGCGGGGGGGGGATCCCCTATCAGAAGCCGTTCAGCTGGAGGCCGAGGGTATCCTGATACACCGTCTGTACCTCAACCAGCTCCTTGCGCATGCGGTCGACAATCTCCTTGTAGGCGGGGTCGTCGTAGACGTTTTTCATCTCATGCGGGTCCTCTTGGAGGTCGTACAGCTCCCAGAAGTTTTGATCGAGGTAGAAGTGGATCAGCTTGTACCGCTCATCGCGCACGCCATAGTGACGCATCACACTGTGCTCGGCCGGATACTCGTAGAAGTGGTAGTAGATCTTGTCTCGGCCCGGGAGCTCCTTGGCACCTTTTAGCAGCGGCACCAGAGACTCACCCTGTATATCCTCGGGGATCTCCACACCTGCTAGCTCGAGGAATGTGGGGGCTAGGTCGATATTTTGGGTCAGCTCCTCAATCGCTCCACGGGCATCCAACCCCTTGGGGAGGTGCATCAGGAGTGGGTAGTGCATCGACTCCTCGTACATGAATCGCTTGTCGAACCACCCATGCTCGCCCATATAAAAGCCTTGGTCGCCCAAGTAGAGGACAATGGTGTTGTCCCAGAGGCCCTCCTCCTTGAGGTAGTCAATGATCCGGCCCACACCTTGGTCGATCGGATGGATCACCTTGGCATAGTCTCGCATGTAGCGCTGGTACTTGTACTCCATACGCTCCTGGTCGGTCATCTTGCTATCCCAATAGTGGTCTGCCATGGGGCGGTAAAAGGCGAGGAACTTTTCACGATCACCCTCGTCCATACCGGAGAGGATCCACTCGTAGGTCTTTGAGTAGTGGGTCGGGTGATCCTTGCGCAGGAGCTTGCAGTCGTAGGCGGCATCCATATGCTCTCCGATATTCATCTCAGCGCGAGCGGCAGCTGGGCGACCGGCGTAGTCATCGAAAAAGTTGTCCGGGAGCTTGAAGGTCACATCCTCGTACATATCCAGATCCTCGATGCGGGGCATCCAGTTGCGGTGCGGTGCTTTGTGCTGCACCATCAGCATGAAGGGGCGACTCTTGTCTCTATTCCTGAGAAGGTCGATACTCTTGTCCGTGATCAGGTCGGTGACATACCCTTTTTCTCTCACTGTGTCGTTGGGTGCGGTGATAAATGCGGGGTTGTAGTAGTCGCCCTGACCTGGCAGAATCTCCCAGTGGTCAAAGCCGGTCGGGAGAGAGGTGAGGTGCCACTTCCCGACGATCGCTGTCTGGTACCCTGCGGCCTGTAGCAGCTTGGGGAAGGTTTGTTGCTCACCGTCAAAGACACTGTGCTCATTGTTGGTAAATCCATTTTTGTGCGAGTGCTTGCCGGTCAGGAGACAGGCTCGGGATGGTCCGGAGATCGAGTTGACCACAAAGGCGTGGTCGAATCTCACTCCCTCCTCTGCCAATCGATCGATATTGGGAGTCTCGATCTCGCCACCATAGGCGGAGATCATCTGCGAAGTGTGGTCATCGCTCTCAATGATCAGGATATTGTACCGCGTGGGGGCCTCCTCCTTGGACTTGGAGTCGCAGGCTGTGGGCATTACGACGCCGGCCATAGCACTTAGGCCCGTTGCGAAGCGATAGATGTTGTTTTTCTGCATGAGTTATTTACTTTTGTTTTAGGGTAAATGAGACCGGCTTTACACCCCTCGTCGGATGAAAGGTGACAGTGACACTCCTAGGAGAGGTCCCGTTGTTTGCTTTGTACTTTTGGATTACTTCCGAAAATCATACCGTGGCAAATCGTATTTTGTCGCCAAACCACTCGGCAAACCTACACAAATCGTAATAAATAATAAATGTCTGCACCTCTATATTTTGGTATCTTTGTCTCACGACTGCAGTATCACTTACATTTCCCTCAAAACAAACCATGAAATCAAGCACAAAACAAATCCTCTCCCTTGCATTGATCACGCTATGTGCACTGACTCTCTGCCTGACCGCTTGCAACCGATCACAATCCGCCGGATCACCCGATGGCGCTTGGGCCGTTCTCACTCTGGACGGGAAGGCTCTCGCTGACCAAGGAATGGAGAGCATCCCGACACTCAATATCGACACAAAAGAAGCAAAAGTATGGGGCAACCTGGGCTGCAACGCTTTCAATGCCCCGATCGTCTCCTACTCTCAGGAGAAGGGCGAGCTAAAACTGGGGGGCATAGCGGCCACTCGTATGCTCTGTGAGGACTACCCCATCGAGCAAAACATGGAGCAGGCCCTCTCGGAGGTCGATCGATACCTCCTGACCGCTGACGACACCCTCGAGCTCTATGTGGGGGATCAACTCCGAGTACGCCTGTCCAGGCAGTAAGCCCACCGGTACGCCACCACTTGGCCATTCTGTTTTGTGACCCCGCCAGGGGTCGCAAAACGATCGGCAAAATTGGGTCACCATATGGGATCAATTTTTCTTCTATCCGTCTAAGCGATCCCTTCTATCCGTGAAAACTTTCGCTCCTATCCGTGAAAAGTTTTGCTTCTATCCGTGAAACTCAAGCCCCCTTGTAAGCCCTTGATTATCAAAGCCCCTTTTAGGGGCTTTTTTTTGATCTCCAAAACAGCCTCTTTCACACTATTTGAATAGGATTTTGACAGGAAAAAAGGAGTTGTTTCCGCTGGGGGCATCGTCGGGACCCCGCCTCTCCTTGACCACCAGGCATGAAGAAGTAACCCCTAGCGGGCGGGCGGCACACCGCCAGTGGTCGCAAAACGATCATACGCTGCGGACAAAAGGATAGAGGGTGTACAAATAGAGGGTGCATTGGCACTCATCTGTACCAACGCACCCTCTTGGGTGATCTTATGGACCTCTTTTCCTGGAAGAAACGATGGCTCCGGATGACCTCGCCAAATTCCCCGTGGGTGAGAAGTCTCTGTGGGAGATTAGTCCTCTATGGCGGCTATGCCTGGAAGGGTCTTTCCCTCGATGGCCTCGAGGAGTGCTCCGCCTCCGGTGGATACATAGCTGACTTGGTCGGCCAGGCCAAACTTGTTGACGGCCGCAACTGAGTCACCACCACCGACGAGGGAGAAAGCACCGTTGCGGGTGGCTTCGGCCACAGCCTCGCCTATCGCCTTGGTACCTTCGGCAAAACGGTCAAACTCAAAGACTCCGGCCGGACCGTTCCAGAGGATGGTCTTGGAGCCAACAATGACGTCGTGGAAACGCTTGATGGTCTCCGGGCCAATATCCATACCCATCCAGTCGGCAGGGATTTCGTTGCTCTTGGAGAGCCCTTTTTGTGCATCTTCGCTGAAGCGGTCGGCAATCACAGAGTCGGTGCCAAGGATGAGGTTTACACCCTCCTTTTTTGCCAGCTCCTGGATCTCCAGTGCGAGGTCGAGCTTGTCCTCCTCTACGATGGAGGTACCGATCTCACCTCCGTTGGCTTTGACAAAGGTGTAGGTCATACCACCGGTGAGGATGAGGTTGTCGACCTTGGTGAGGAGGTTCTTGATGATCTCGATCTTGGTGGATACCTTGGAGCCACCCATGATGGCGGTAAAGGGGTGCTTGACATCCCGGAGGACTTTGGCGACGGCCTGAACCTCCTTGGACATCAGGTAGCCAAACATCTTGTGGTCCTTGTCGAAGTACTGAGCCATGAGTGCTGTGGAGGCGTGTGCACGGTGTGCGGTACCAAAGGCGTCATTGACATAGACTTCGGCGAGATCGGCCAGATGCTTGGTAAATGCTTTTTGGCTCTCCTTGACCGCTTTCTTTGCAGTGGCTTTTTCTTCTTCGGAGACACCATCTGCCAAGTAGGGTTTGCCCTGCTCCTCAGGGTAGAAGCGGAGGTTTTCGAGCAGTAGGACCTCACCATCCTTGAGCTCACGAGCCATGGTGAGAGCCTCTTGGTTGCCACAGTCGGGGGCAAACTTCACCGGCACACCCAGTAGCTCCTCCAGATGGGGCAGTATGTGCTTGAGCGAAAACTTGTCTGCCGGACCCGTGGGGCGTCCCAGGTGGGAGCCTATGATTAGGCGTCCGCCATCGCCCAAGATCTTTTTGAGCGTAGGCAGTGCCGCACGCATGCGGGTGTCATCGGTGATCCTGAAGTTTTCGTCTAGGGGGACATTGAAGTCCACGCGTACGAACGTGCGCTTGCCCTTAAAGTCAAAGCTGTCGATATTCGTCATTTTCCTTTTGATCTATATTTGTATTGTACTAATAGCCTAATCAACGAGGCATCACCAGGGTAGGCCTTCGAACCAGAGGCTACTCCTCCGGACTTTACCGCCATACGATCCTGTGTACCTCACACCCTCCCATATACCGAAAAGACCGAAACCTTTTCAACTCTGTAAATTTACAAAAAAAATAGCTTAGCACACCCCACCCCGGCTCATCATCTTACGGAAATGGTCATCCCGGCCGTCCTCCACTCTCCCTCACTGAAAATAGTATAGTCGCAAAGTGAAGCAATAGACTCTAGATGGGTCTCCGGATCCTTGTGGACCGGGATTTCACTCTACCTAGCATACTAGCCCTAATGGGCATCAAGAAGCCTTGTCGCCTAAGGAGCTTCTGCACACGTGGGGCTTTGTAATCAAAAAGCTCAAAAAGGCGATCAAAGCGATAGAGGCCGGAGTACCGACCTCCATACTTCGCCAATATCTCTACCACTCCCTTGAGGTAAGAGTCGACGAGAAAGAGCTGTCCCATCTCTCGGCAAACCTCATGAAACGATGCCAGACGATCCGCATGCGTCGAGGAGCAAAGGGCAAAAACATACTTATGTCGCTCCTCATGGCCCTTACGCTCTTGGTCACAAGCTGTGACGCACCATCCGGCCACAAAAGTGCTGCTATCTTGCAACGTCTCTACGAATCAGGGCAGTTTCAGATGGACGAAAATAACTACTCGCTCTTTGAGCTACAAGGACCGGTAAAATCAGTCTCATACTTTAGTGACAAAATAGCTCTTCCGCTTGAAAGCATCACGTTTTATACCAATGGAGGACCTTGCCAGAGACCATTTTGGGAACTGGACCAAAAGAGAGATCCGTTCGGATCTTGGGGAAGTAGCTTTCGTCACCAGAGAAATCAAATATGTAGATTCCCCCAAAACCCTTATCAATTGAGAGCAAAAACAGCTTCTTCTGTTACACTGTCAATGACTTTGGCTCTATCTTTTTATACAGGATCGACAAGCAAACTCATTCGTTGGTGGATTTTATTCCGCCCGAAAGCAACATCATCTACCTCGGTTATAAGGCGATAGAGGTGGTAGGTGATCGGCTGTATACCATTATTTACACGGGTGCTTGCGGTGCTCCCGGAAATGACTGCAAAATATACTATTACGACACCTCAAAAGAATCGTGGCACTATATTATCACCTGTGGTGAGGAGTGCCAGTTCGTGGATGGCTGGATCAAAGCTCCCCTTTTCACCCTAACCAAAGAGGGTGACTGCACAGCAAATAATGAATATGCGGAGACCATCAAATGGATAAAATTGGAGAGATGAGATTTTGATTTTCTTTCCCATTCGTATATAGAGGTAGAACATATCATCCATCCAATCCAAACAAACATGAAAAAGACAATGAGCGAACAAACGAAAAAGCGAGAACTAAGGATTCACAACCTCATACCTTCTCGTCCGGCCACGAGCTTCATCCGCCGGAGCAAAGAGGACCACCCCTACACCCTTTTGTACGATTCAGCCGCAATCAAGATAGGGATGCTCACGCTATCCCCACTCACGTTGCTCCAAGATCGCATCACCTACATTGAGAGTGAACTGGGTGAAAAGATCCGACTTGATGATATGCCCACTGATGATTCGGCAACGTTCAACCACATTTCCAAAGAGCGAAGAGGAAGGTTTTATCTCCTTGAAGCACACTGTATACAACAATTTTTGAGGGAAATAACGCCAGATAGCTTTGGCGACTTGATGGTGGCTATCTCTACATTATACAGCAAGGGGACGGAGCCCGTTGCCACGTACATTGCCCGAAAGCAAGGCCGAGAACCGATTGCCTACCACCTGCCTATGATGGAGCAATACCTCTCTGAGACCTATGGCATGGTCTTCTACCAAGAGCAGATCATGCAACTGGCACAAGCCATCGCCAACTTCACGCCCGGAATGTCGGACAACCTGCGCCGAGCATTGTATACCCGACAGCCTGACGAGTGCGCCAAGCTACGGGATCAATTCTTATCCGGAGGACAAGAGAATGGGCACGATAAAAGGACGCTCAAAAAGATCTGGGAAGAGTGGGTAAGAGTTACCCCCTACACGGTGAATAAAAGCCACATAGCCGGTCAAGCCTTGCTCGCTTACCAAATGGGCTACCTCGACACCCATTACCCCTGGGGCTACTGTGCAACACCCCACAATTGACGGAGGATTACCGGGGCGATATTACTTATTTTGTGGCAGTTCCAAAAGACAACGGACCATGTCGTCGCTGTCGTTGGGGCAGGGAACGAAAGTGAAGGTACGGCCCCCCGCTTTTTCAAAGACCGCTCGCCCATCTATCTCGATCTCCCAGAGGGTCTCTAGACAGTCGCAGACGAATCCGGGGCAGACTACGGCCACTTCCTTGGATCCCTCGCTCGGCAATTTGCTCAACCGCTCTCGTGTGTTGGGTGAAAGCCATCGACTATGTCCAAAGCGTGACTGGTAAGCTATCTCTATCGTGAGCCTGAGGTTGCGCAAGAGTGGATGCTGTGCGAGGAGCTCCACACTTTTTGCGGTCTGGGTGAGGTAGTCACGGGTGGGATCGTGGCGGTAGGCATGCGCTTGTGAGAGCGGGAGTCCGTGCAGTGACACGACGAGGTGGGTACCGGGCTTGACTCTGGTGGCTATTTCGTGGGCCACGGCATCGATGTATGCCGGGGCATCGTAGTAGGGTGGCACTACCTCCAGGGATAGTATGTCGCAAAAGGGTGCATGCTCCGCTCGGACTTGCTCGACAGCACTCTCCCAGCTGCTAATGGCGTAGTGCGGAAAGAGTGGGATGAGTGTGAGGTGGCGTATGCCATCAGCCACAGCTTGGCGGAGGGCCTGCTGTGTGGAGCCTTGGTTGTAGCGCATGCAGGTGTAGACCTTGGTGCCACTGAGGTCCGACATCTTACGGGCAAGTCGCTCGGTGAGGAAGACAAGCGGTGATCCCTCATCGGTGTAGATCCTGCGGTACTTCCGAGCCGAGGAGAGTGCCCGCAGAGGAGCTATGATGCCATTGACCAGCAACCAGCGAAGGGGTGCCGGTGCGCCTATGATGCGTGGATCGCAGAGGAAGTGTCGGAGGTAGCGACGCACCTCCCCCACCTCTGTGGAGCGCGGCGATCCGGTATTGATGAGCAGTATGGCGTGATCCGACTGTCTCATTTGTTGGGTATGATCAGTTTTTGACCGGGTTTGATGCTGTTCCCTTTCAGTCGGTTGGCGCGCTTGATGTCCTTGACGGTCACGCCTCGGTACTTATGGGCAATCCGTGACAGTGTATCCCCTCTGCGTACCTTGTAGTAGCGTATCTCCGGGACTTGGGCTATCACCTCTTCCTCTTTTTGGACGGCCTCGGGGTGTGCCGCCTCATAGGCGAGTATCTCCTCCAACTTGATGGCAAATTCCGGTGCCAGTGCCGTTGGCAAGGTGAGGATTTGGGTCCCGGCATTGCCCGGTATGATGTTCTTTTTGTACTCGGGATTGAGTTCCTGCAGTTGGTCTACCGAGATATTGACCATCTGTGCCACTTCGTCAAAGGTCATTCGGCGAGCGATGTGCACCGTGTCTACGGCTAGGGGCATTGTGATCACCGAGGGGCGTATCTCGTGCTCACGATAGTGCTCCATGGCATAAAAGGCAGCAATATAAAAGGGGACATACGACCTCGTCTCACGGGGCAGGTAGGGGTAGATCTGCCAAAAGTCAGTGGCTCCTCCGGCTTTTCGGATGGCTTTGTTGACATTTCCGGCACCACAGTTGTAGGCGGCGATGGAGAGCATCCAGTCGCCATAGATACTGTACATGTCGGTGAAGTACTTGCACATGGCCTCTGTACTTTTGTGCGGGTCGCGTCTTTCGTCCACGAGAGAGTCGATGCGTAGGCCATAGATCTTACCGGTGCGGAGCATGAATTGCCACAACCCCGTGGCTCCCATACGGGAGACGGCAGTGGGGTTGAGTGCACTCTCTACGATCGCTAGGTATTTTAGCTCCAGTGGCAGTCCGTATCTGTCCAGCTCCTCCTCGATCATGGGGAAATAGTAGGCGGCCCGTGCCAGCATCCTGCTGATGAGGGAGCTCCGTCGATTGACGTACAGTTCGATGGCTTCGCGTACGATGGGGTTGTAGGTCAGCGGGATGGCACTTTGCATGGCGTTGACACGATGCCTGTAGGTGTCGCTGTCTGTATTGCCCGATCGCTGTACGGATATGGTATTGGGCTTGGAGAGGGAGTGGTACTGCTTGTAGCGTTCGTTGAGGAGTGAGTCCAGCTCCATTTCAAAGCTCTCCGGCAACCACCCCAGGTCATCCAGTCGTGTGGAGTCCTCTTGCTGTGCTGTGGCGCAGAGCGGGAGTTGCAGCAGCAGTATGAGGGCGAGGAGAGCTATTGGGCGTAGGATGCGATGGGTCATGCGGGGTGTTGATTCAGAAGGTCAGAGCCAGGTGTAGCCCCACTCCGGTGGCCTGTGGGGCCGCGGTCTTGGGGTCGGGCAGGAGGACGGCGGGCCCGGCTTGCATAGTCAGGTTGGGGGAGATGTCAAAGTTGCTCAGCTCGGCATCCACGTAGGCGTCGATCATGACGAGGATATAGACCCCGGCTGTGACAATGATACTCAGGTCACGGTAGCGTCGGTAAAAGTCACGCCCGCGTCTCAATTGGTTGTGGAAAGAGGTATTGCTGACGTAGGAGGCCGGATCTGCACCGTAGGGGATAAAATCCTGCCAGCGGGTGTTCTCCATAGGTCGGTCGCTCATGATGTCCCTAAAGGCATTGGTGTACTCGGTGAGTGCGGCGTTGTTCCAGCTGATTGCGTAGTAGCAAGAGGTGTAGGCCGCTAGGACTATTGGGAGCTTCCAGTACCTTTGGTTGTAGATCTGTCCGCCGCCGGGTATGATACTGCAGAGCAGCGCGATCTTGGAGTCGAGCTTGGCGGGGCTTTTGGGGGTCGGTGCACTCAGGACGGTCGAGTCCGTCGGAGCGGACAGGGTGTCGACCGGCTCCGCCGTCAGTGATCGGAGGAGCGTGGTATCGGCATGGTACACCTCGGCCTGCGCCGGGAGAGCCATGAGCAGAGCCAGTATGGCGAGTGCCGAGATGGTTTCCCTCCTTTTGCTCATAGCTTGTCGAGCATGGCTATGATCTCCTCGAGCTGTTGGGGGCTCTCGAATGGGATCAAGATCCGGCCTTTGCCATTTTCATTGACCTTCATGCTCACTTTGGTCTTGAAAAGGTCACTAAAGCGTCTGCTCAGCAGATCGTACTCCGAGTTTGTGCTCCGTTGCTTGGCTGTTTTTTTGCTCTTGGGTTCGTCACTGCCCGATAGGTAGTCTCGGATCATCTGCTCCACCTGGCGTACGGAGAGTGAGTCCTTCACCACCTGCTCGTAAAAGGCCAGTTGTAGCTCCGGGTCATCTACGCCCAGCAGTGCTCGAGCGTGCCCCATGGAGATCTTGGCATCCTTGAGAGCCATCTGTATCTCGGCCGGCAGACGTAGCAGTCGGAGGTAGTTGGCGATCGTGGCTCGTTTTTTGCCCACACGGTCGGATAGTTGCTCCTGCGTGAGGCTGTAGTTGTCCATCAGCTTCTTGAAAGCGAGTGCGATCTCTATAGCGTTGAGGTCCTCTCTCTGGATATTCTCGATGAGGGCCATCTCCATCACCTGCTCATCGGCGGCGGTGCGGATATAGGCCGGCAGTGTCTCCAGCTGTGCCAGCTGTGCGGCACGGTAGCGGCGTTCGCCACTGATGATCCGGTAGTGTCCGGGTTGCTCCTCCAGCTCATACACGGTGATGGGTTGCACGAGCCCTATGTGCCGTATCGAGTCTGCCAGCTCACGGAGCGTCTCTTCGTCAAAGTCGGTACGTGGTTGCTCCTTATTGGGCGTGATATTCGCGAGCGGTATCTCGTTGATCGACGAGGAGCCCTCTGTCTCGACCTCTTTGCCGGAGACATAGTCGGTGCTGATCAGTGCGTCGAGACCGCGTCCCAGGGTGCTTCGCTGTGGTGCTTTGCTCATGGTGGGTACTTAGTTTGTTGTCTTGTTTTTCTCTAGCAGTTCGCGTGCCAACTGTAGGTAGTTTTGGGAGCCACGGCTGTCCAGGTCAAAGTCGAGCACCGACTTCCCAAAACTTGGGGCCTCGCTGAGTCGCACGTTGCGGTGGATCACGCTGGTAAAGACGAGGGACTTGAAGTGCTTTTTCACCTCCTCGTACACTTGGTTGGAGTGTCGGGTCCGGGCATCGTACATAGTCATCAAAAATCCCTCAATATCTATATCCGGATTGAGTCGCTTCTTGACCACCTGCAGAGTGCTTAGCAGCTTGCTGATCCCCTCCAGTGCAAAGTACTCACACTGCACCGGTATGATCACGGAGTCCGCTGCCGCCAGTGCCGCTATCGTTGTCAGTCCGAGCGAGGGCGAGCAGTCGATGAGCAGGTAGTCGTAGTCGTCCTTGATCTTGGCGATCACCTCTCTCATCACGTACTCCCTCCGGGGGATCTTCATGAGCTCCACCTCGGCTCCGGCGAGGTCGGTGTGCGACGGGAGGATCATCAGCCCCTCCACGGATGTGGGCACGATACAGTCGTGTGGATCCTGCTCTCCGAGGATACAGCTGTAGATGGTCCGGTCGGGCGAGGGAGCCACCACGCCCAGACCACTGGTGGCATTGGCCTGAGGGTCGGCATCGATGATGAGGACCTTCTTTTCCAGCGCCACAAGTGAGGCCGCCAGGTTGATCGTCGTTGTCGTCTTGCCGACACCGCCCTTCTGGTTGGATATTGCGATTACTTTTCCCATTACTTTATCGATAGGTACACTTACAAAAGTACGAAAAAAGTATCAGATGCCGATTTTGGTGCTCCGGCTATCCCTTCGGCTCACCGCTCGGCCCTGAGCTCTAGATCGTAATGTGGGATCCGATCAAGAAAACACGACCCCGACAAGGGTCGTAAAAATGGTCGGCCGAGCCGGGGTCGGCAAATCTGTTTTTGGGCAGTGCCGTTTTTTCCCTTCTATCCGTCTAAGCGATCCCTTCTATCCGTGAAAAGTTTCGCTTCTATCCGTGAAAAGTTTCGCTTCTATCCGTGAAACGCAAGGTTCTTTGTAAGCATCTGATTACCAACACTTACCAAGAGGGCTTTTTGAGGGCCCAAAAACGGTCTGTTTTTCCCCCTTCTTGGAGAGCTGGGACCTTGATCAAAGTACGGGATCTGGCTTGAAGCCCCTGGCTATGTCTGCCAAGACCTTGTCGACCTCCTCGGTGCACTCGGTAGGGCACTCGGTCGCCCTCCGAGAGTCTCCTCATGGGAGGGAATGGTGGCCGAAGTCCTATTCGCCAAAAGCAGAGCGAGGAGGGGCCAAAACAGACTTTTGACCCCTCCTCGCTCTAAAATTGGTACGCTCGGTGGCGCAGTGGACTAGATTCGGTCCAGCACGATCTCGATGAGGTTGCTGAGCGAGTCCTTGTAGGTGGTATTCATGTTTTCGCTCTTGCGCCCTGCAATGATGGTACAGATGGTGAGTGCTCGGTGACCTAGGATGGCGGCAATACCGGCTAGGGCGGAGGACTCCATCTCAAAGTTGGTGATGCGTCTACCCTCATGCTCAAAGGCCATGATCTTGGCATTGAGATCCGGATCGGCCAGCCTGCCTCTCAGGCGACGGCCTTGGGGGGCGTAGAAGCCGTTGCAGGCGATGGTGCAACCATGGACGATACCTGTGCCGTCGGTGAACTGCCGAACCACCTCGTCCGGTGCCTTGACCGCATAGGGCCTCAGCCCCTTGATCTTCCAGTCCAGACCTTTGACCAGTGCGTCCTCAAAAGCGTGATCGACCACCTTGTCGGCGTCCTCATAGAAGTGCAAAACGCCATCAAAGCCGATCGCATACTCAGCGGCGACATAGGAGCCGATGGGAGTGTTGTCCTGCAGTCCTCCGCTGGTGCCGATCCGCACCACTGTGAGTGTGCGGTGGGTGTCACGTGCGGTGCGTGTGGCAAAGTCGATATTGGCCAGTGCATCGAGCTCATTCATGACAATCTCGATATTGTCACCACCGATACCGTGCGACAGGGCTGTGATTCGCTTGCCCTTGTAGGTGCCGGTGATGGTGTGAAACTCTCGGCTGGTGACATTGACCTCCTGTGTGTCGAAGTAGGAGGCGATCTTGTCTACCCGCGAGGGGTCACCGCAGATGACGAGTTTGTCGGCCAGGTCTTCCGGCTTGATGTGTAGGTGAAAGATGGATCCGTCCTCATTGATGATGAGTTCGGAGGATGGGATTACGAATTTACTCATGCTCAGTTTTTTTTTAGTGTTTGTGTCTGGTCTCCTTTCCGTCCTCCTTGTCGAGTTGCTTGTCGTCGCTCTTGGTGGATGTCGGTGTGGCGATCACTTCGCGCATCTGGGTGTCGGCCTCGATATTCTTCATCCTGTAGTAGTCCATGACTCCCAGGTTGCCATTCCTAAATGCTTCGGCCATGGCGAGAGGCACCTCTGCCTCTGCCTCAATGACCTTGGCTCTAGCCTGCTGTGCTAGGGCACGCATCTCCTGCTCTTGAGCGACGGCCATGGCTCTGCGCTCCTCTGCCTTGGCCTGTGCGATGTTTTTGTCGGCTTGGGCTTGATCCATCTGGAGTACGGCACCAATGTTTTTGCCAATGTCGATATCGGCAATGTCTATAGAGAGAATCTCAAAGGCAGTACCGGCATCCAAGCCTTTGCGGAGGACGAGCTTGCTGATGGAGTCGGGGTTTTCGAGGACGATGGTGTGTCGCTCGGAGGATCCGATGCTGGAGACAATACCCTCTCCCACTCGGGCTAGGATCGTCTCCTCTCCGGCACCACCGACGAGTTGGTTGATATTGGCACGCACGGTCACCCTTGCCTTGGCGATGAGCTGGATCCCATCCTTGGCCACTGCTGTGACGGGAGGGGTGTCGATCACCTTGGGGTTGACGGACATTTGCACAGCGTCAAAGACATCACGTCCGGCCAAATCAATGGCGGCGGCCATGCCAAATGGTAGGTCGATATTGGCCTTGCTGGCACTCACCAGTGCATGCACGACTTGCTCCACGTGCCCTCCGGCTAGGTAGTGCGCCTCGAGCTCATCGCGTGATAGCTTGATCCCGGCCTTGTGTGCCTCTACCATTGCCTTGGCGATCACACTCGGGGGAACATTTCGGATCCGCATCAGGAAGAGCTGCCAGAGCGATATCCGCACACCCGATGCTATGGCTGAGATCCACAGGAGTATCGGGAAGTATCTGAAAAAAATCGTTAGGACAATGATGGCTAGCAAGACCATCATAGTCAGGAATAAGGCGTATTGATCCATAAGATTTTACTTCTTGTGTGGTTAGTGGTTGTTTACTGTTTTGTCTTGATCCATACGGACGTATATCTTGTTGTTCATGATTCGGGAAATATAGATGGGGACCCCCTCTGCGATGAATCCATCCTCGGACTCAGCATAGAGAATATGGTCACCGACTCGGATATTGCCTCCGGGAGCCAGCCGACTGCCGGAGATGCCACGCTCCCCCTTGGTGACTGTCGGTGGAATGGTATTGACGACCTCGTCCACGGTCTTCTCTAGCGAAAACTTTCGGGCAAGCAGGATGAGAGCGACTAGGAGGAAGAGTGCAAGCAAGAGGATGCTTATGTTCAAAAAAGGAAAGCTCACGTCCATGGCGTTTTTCTGTAGTGTGGTCAGTGGTTAGTCTCTTGGCTTTCGTAGATTTTTTCGCGGTCCATGCGGACGTAGATCTTGTTGTTGGTAATCCGAGAGATGTAGATCGGGACCCCCTCGATGATGAATCCATCCTCGGACTCGGCATAGAGGATATGGTCACCGATACGGATATTGCCTCCGGGGGCAAGCCGGCTGGAGGAGATACCACGCGCACCTCGAGTGATCGTCAAGGGGATGGTATTGACGACCTCGTCCACGGAGGTGCTTAGCGAGATCTTTCGCAGGACCTTTTTCCGGCTAAGGAGCCAAAAGCCGAGAACGAAAAAGGCCAGACAGGCCACGGCAAAAGCTATGAGTAACGAGAGCTGACCAATAGAGAGGAGGTACCAACTGATGCCGAAGAGGGTGGAGATACCGAGTATTCCGGAGATTCCAAAGCCCGGAAAGAGAAAAAGCTCCCCCAATATGAGTGTCGCCACCACCAGCGCAGCGACCAGCAAGACAAGGATCAGTAGCATGAGTGTCATAGGTTTTGTTCTTGTCTGATAACTTCGTTTCGGAGGGCCTTCAGCTCCTTGTAGTAGAGTTGCTCCTGCTCCTCGAGTGCGAGAATCTCTTCCGATCCGGCCCGAGAGCTCCCGCCGCGGTAGCTTTGCCTCAGCTGCGTCAGTCGCTGAAGGAGATCTTGGCGAGAAGACTCTATCCTCAGGTAGCGCTCCAGCGTCTGTCGTGCGGTTGATCGGGTCAGGTCGGAGACTCCATGGATGGGCTTGTCGGCGATAAAAAAGAGGGGCTCCGGGTCATCCACAAGAGTGGGGGATTCGGTCTCGGGTTGCACACTCAGGAGTGAGGCGACTGCTCTACCGGCAGGCTGAACGGGGACAGAGTCCAGGAGTGCTGTCGGCACCCCATCGGGTAGTGAGCGGCATACCACGTACCGAGCGAACCCATCCGGTGCCTGCCACTCAGTGATATAAGAGGCAATGCCGGATCCCTCATCTATCCGGTAGGCGTAGTCGTTGGCGAGGGTATTGATTGGCAGTGGCAATTGTTGCGGGACGAGAAGAGTGTGATTTTCGGCATCGTATCGGCTCACATAGATATCCGCTCCACCCAAGGTCCCGGGGCCGTTGTAGCTAAAGTAGAGGGTCCTCCCATCCGACATCAAGAAAGGATAGCTCACCTGACCGGCCGGATCCAGCCCGAGTATCTCTATGGGCTGAATATGCTCCTCATCCCATGTACCATCCGCGAGGAGCGTCACCAGACCAAAGGTACTTCCGCCCTCGGTGTTGGGTAGGACGGTCCACCGCACCTGGGCTCCTCGTGCGACGTACCCTATGCTGTCACCTGTCCCCAGTGCGCCAAAGTCCTTTTGCTGTCGTGCGAGGAGCGTGCGTGTCTCATCTGCAATGATCGAGTCCAGCAGCTGGATACTCTGCTTGGCACCCAGCATTCGCTCGGCGATGCGGAGTCGGGTCATCACGGCTCCATAGGCGACTGTGTCGGTAATCTCTCGCTCACGCAGACCGTCCAGTACCTCATGAGCCTGTGCGACCTCCATGCGACAGAGAGCCACACGAGCTGCCAATAGACGGTTGGCAAAGGTCCGCTTTTGTCGCTTGTTGAGCCCACGAAGCACCTCCTCCGCAGGCCGAGTGTCTCCGGACGAAAGCGCACGCAACACCTCCTCCATAGGCGGGGGAGTAGCCTGTGCCGGTACGGCCAGTGCCAAAAGAAGCATTGCGACGAGGAGATGGGATAGTCGGTGGGGTAGTCGGTCAATCATGGGTCTCGGAACTTATTACAACCAAAGATACCTAAAAAACGATACTTTGGTACAGTCCTTTTGTCCCGATCATGAGAAGTCGGTTTGCCGACTGTCGTCGCCCGTTTTTTCGGTCCCCAATCCCCAAAATGTGCGACCGTCCTCTCTAGAGAGCGACGTTGAGGGTAAGGGCTTGGTGCGAATAGAGGCCTTTGGGGATCAGATGCAGACCCAGATCCAAGCGAAGGTCTACTCCATGGTTGCTCCAGATCTGCCAAAAGCCCTGGATTTGGGTATAGGATCGATCCTGCAAGAAGGGGTTTTCTTGGTAGAGTAGTTCGCCATACTTGGCTCTCAGCTTTTGGTGTCCGGTGCCGTAGTAGGTGTAGCCCTCCAGTCCTACTCTGTGGTAGCGTGCCTTGAGCTCTGCTATCAATCCCGCACAGCGGTACGACTCATGTGCCACCCGATCACGCTCATAGCTTCCATACACTCCGGTGGCAAAGGACAGATCCACTCGAGGGGTCGGTGCCCACTTGTACCCGACCAATATCTCCGCCTGCAGATCCTCCACCACTCCGGAGAGCACCTCGGCGCGTTGCTCCGACGCCACATGCTGCATACTCCAAGCCGAGGTGGTAAAAAAGCCATCTCGGGCATACGAGGTGACCAGTCCGGCACGAAAACGCTCACGCACCCCGATATCCTTTTGGTTCATCCAGTTGATCCAGAGATGTGCATAGCGATCCGACGAGCGATCATAGCCGACAAGCAGCCCGGCCATATAGGGGTTGAGGAGGTAGATCTTGGCTGTCTCAAATCTATCTGTTGTACCACGATAGGCCAGTTTTTTATCAAAGATACCGGTGGTCAGGCTCCACGCCTCTTTTTGCAGTCTGTAGTAGGCGACGGGGGCAAAGAGTGTCCGGGTGTCCGGTGTGCCGTATTGCTTGAAAACACTCGCCCCCAGGTGCAGAGAGTGGTGTCCTCTCCACGTCCACACAAGAGTAGGCACGGCACGGATACCCGCCACAGTATAGCCGGATCCATAGGGGCTTTGGTCGTACTCTCGGTTGTCAAAGAGTGCATACACCTCCAGACTGGTCTTGGGAGACCGCAGGCGGCTCTGAGCCACGACCGGCCTAGCTGTCGCCACAAGCAAGAGTGGCAGGAGGATGAGTAGGACTAGGCGTCGAGCAGGGGGAGTGGTCATTGCTGGGAATTGGTCGGGGGGGGTTATGAAAAAGCCCCCGACTAGGCACAGCAGTGCTGTCGGGGGTGTGTAGGGCTATACTGTTGTCCGGGTGCTATTTTGCGCCCGGGGATATATTTTTAGTTGCTGACGCGGAGCGAGCGTCCCACCCTCAGTGTGGTGCGGGTGGAGATCCCATTGAGCTGACAGAGCTTGCGTACCGTCGTACCGTTTTGGCGAGCGATCTTGCCAAGGGTGTCTCCTTTCCGGATCTTGATGACCTTGATATCGCTACCGGCACCGCCTCCGCCACTGCGAGCCACTCTGCTCTTGCCCGCACTGCGAGCAGTCTGTCTGGAAAAGGCATAGGTCTCACTGTGTGGGAGCCCGGTCTCAAAGTCGACAATCTGTGCCGGGTTGATCGGAATACCCATGAACCTCATCTCCAGGTGTAGGTGTGGTCCGGTGGAGCGTCCGGTATTGCCTCCAAGCCCTATCGGGTCACCGGCGCGCACGATGTCACCCTCTCGCACACTGTGCTTGCTGAGGTGTCCATAGACCGTCTCGAGGCCGTTGGCGTGGCGCACGACCACGTAGTTGCCAAAGCCACGACGCTCAAAGTCCACTATGCGCACTCGACCGTCAAAGCAACTGCGTACTGTGTCACCCATTTGTAGCTTTAGGTCAATGCCTTGGTGCATACGCCTAAACCTCCGACGGTAGCCGTACCCACTATTTACTCGCCGCATCCCATCGAGCGGATAGGCAAAGTCTTTGCAGCTGATCTCATACTCGCTTGGGATATCGACTTTCTTTCCGGCAAAGGGGTTGACGAACTTGGTCCAGGAGTCCTCGCCATAGAGCTCCATCGCCGGAAACTCAAGGCTCTCCCGTGAGGAGCCACACCCGACCGACTGATTCATGATCGTGGCGTAGTCGAGTATCGTCTTTTTGTCTGCCAGAGAGCCGGCCAATAGGGTGGATAGATCCGGCACCACCACTTCTTTTGCTTCTTTGCTCAGGGAGTCACTCTTTGCGACAGCAGTGTGTCCCATCGGCATGGCCTGCTTTCCGTGGTGACCTTGGGCGACGGCCGGAGTCCCTGCCAGTATGCCCCAGCATGCCACGAGCAAGCTCGGAATTGGATTGCTTATCATGTGAATTAAATCTGCCGGATTCGCCAGTCATGCATCTGCAGTCAAAGTCTCCTTCTGCCACAGGGGCATCACTCCCGACACCGGTCCAAAACTCTACATTTATCTATTATCTTATCCGGTACCGCCTCTCATCAGGCCAACGCTCCACGGTGGCTGACAACCGTCCGACTCCCAGTCGCCTAGGATAGTCCGCCTGATGACAGGACTTGTACTTCAATCCGAAAGATACGTATTTTTTGGTTCACACCCCAAAAACGAGGGTAAAAATAGAGGCAACTTATGTTTTTTAAGGGTTATTTAAGAAAAAGGATCCAATCCCTATGGCCCCATTTCACCAAAAACTCCTCACCACGACACCTATTGGTGCATCGCTTTTTGGATGGACTCGGCTATGGCCTGCATCGTTTTAGGATCCAGACTTTGCTTCTTTCGGAAATCCATGTCACCCTCCGTGGTGATCGGGATCAGGTGGACGTGTGCGTGGTTGACCTCTAGTCCCAGTACAGCGACACCCACTTTTCGGCAACCTGTGGCACCCTTGATCCCTCGCGCCACCTTTTTGGCAAAGGTCATCAGGCCGCCAAGCTCCTCATCGGATAGGTCGAAAAGGTAGTCCTCCTCCCGCTTGGGTACGACAAGGGTATGCCCGGGCTGTACCGGATTGATGTCCAAGAAAGCAAAGAAGTGCTCATCCTCCGCAATCTTGTAGGAGGGAATTTCGCCGGCAATGATTTTGGAAAACAGTGTCATTTTTGTCTCAGAATCCTATGTTGAGTACCTTGAACCTCAGGGTGCCTGCCGGCACCTCTATATCCACCTCATCCCCTACTCCTTTGCCTATGAGTGCTTTGGCTATGGGGGTGGAGACGGCTATCTTGCCCTCGCGCTGGTTGCTCTCGTTGTCGGAGACTATGGTGTAGGTCTTTTCCTTGTTGCGCTTCAGGTCGAGGATGGTCACCTTGCTGAGTATCTGTACTTTGGAGGTGTCCATCTTGGAGGTGTCCAGGATCTTGACACTCGCCAGCTGCATCCGCAGATGAGCGATCTTGTCCTCCAGCGTCGCTTGCTTCTCTTTCGCCGCACTATACTCTGCGTTTTCGGAGAGGTCCCCTTTTTCACGGGCCTCTGCGATCTCGGTGATCACCTGTGGGCGATCAATCTCCTCGAGCTTGCGGATCTCGCTGAGGAGGTTGTTGTAGCCCTCCTCGGTCATGTAGATGTAGTCCATATCTGTTTCGTTTTGTGTTGGTTTATCTTGCTTACACCGGGAGCTTCGCCGGTGACCGAATACCCAGTAAACAATAGCAATTCCAAGCCGTACAGCCTGGAATCGCCTATGGGTGTGTTTACATTCCAAAAGCCCCTCCTCTGTCACAAATGTAGACATTTATCCCGAACTATCCAATTTCCCCCGACACCTCATGGACAACCTCTGCCAAGGGCCAAAGCCGAGTGCCGGTGACCTGTTTTCGGCACTCTCTCCTCGGACAAAAAGCACTTGCCCGGGTGCACGAACTTTTTCCCTTCTATCCGTCTAAGCGATCGCTTCTATCCGTGAAAACTTTCGCTTCTATCCGTGAAAACTTTTGCTTCTATCCGTGAAACTCGAGGTCTCGTGTAAGTATCTCAATATCAATGCGTCCAAAAGGGGTGTTTTTGAACCCCAAAAAGGTCTGTTTTCCCGCCATTTCAGGGGCTTTTTGGATGAAGAAAGGATTCGGATTCTGCTGATCTGTTTTGCCCTCCTCGACCGGATCGGCCGATTGCCTACACAAAAAAAAACGGAGGATGTGTGCATTCACACATCCTCCGGAGTGACAAGACCCTATCGGGGGTCTTTTTTCTCACTAAGACCTTGGTGCGCCCTTAGAAGCGATAGCCGACGGTCACAAAGAAGTTGGTGTTGTTGGTCTTTGAAGCGAAGGAGGAGCGGAACCAGTCCTCTGCTTTTTTGAAAGCTTCGGAGGAGGTCATATTGACTCCCTTGCTGAGGTCCTGCAAGCCGAGCTGATAGCCCACACCGACCATGAAGCGGTTGAACTCTACTCCGGCACCCACTTGCATACCCCAGTCGAAGCGGTTGTAGACTTTGTCCTTGAAGAGGTCTATATCGCTGATAGACTTTTCTTTGTCGGGCTTTGCCAGTTTGGTTTTGCCATTGATCCCGAATGCCACATAGGGTCCGGCGTTGACAAAAACATTGGTGTGATCGGCCAGTCCAAAGCGTGCATTGAGGAGCACAGGGACATCAATGTAGTTGAGTTGACGGATCAAGTCAACCGGCTTTTTATTCACATCTAGGGAAGCCAGCTTGGCTCCCTTCATGGAGAAGTAAACACCGGGCTGTACGGAGAGCTGTGTGACTCCGAGATTGAGGAAGGTCCAGTCGACAGCGACACCACCTCTGAAGCCATTGAGCAACTCCGCCTTGGCTGTCTTTTTGTCAATATTGGCCAGGTTGGCTCCCTGGTATCCGGCATTGACGATGAATGACAAATCTTGTGCCATGGCACTCATGGAGAGTGCAAGTACCGCTGTGGCGGCCATAATTATCTTCTTCATAGTTTGTTTCTTCTTTTTGAAGTTACGGGAGACTTGATGCTGTACCTCAGCATCGCTCCATTGGTAAAGGTACACAAAAAAACGGAGTGGAGCGACCCGCTTGCCCGCCAAGGGTGGTGGACAGGGGTACGAGGGGGGCGTTTTTTCATCAAAAAGCCCCATAGGTCGATCACGCTTCTGTCTGGGTGCCGGCCAACTTGCGGGCTTCGTCACGGAAGCAGTCTCCGCGGTGCTCGTAGTTGTGAAATAGGTCGAATGACGCACAGGCCGGTGACAGGAGGAAGGTATCTCCCGGCTTGGTGTCCAGGAGACGAAGTCGCTCAAAGGCCTCGGGCATGCTCCGGACATCATAGGCCGGTATGGGGAGTGGGTCGAAGGTGGCGTGGAGCTTTTGGGAGTCGGTGGTGAGGTAGATGAGTGCCTTGCACTTTTGGCGGACGAGTGGCAGGATATCGTTGTAGTCGTTTCCCTTGTCGGTCCCCCCCAGGATGAGGATGGTACTTGCAGGTGCCATGGCGCCCAGTGCGTAGTGGGTGGCGTCGATATTGGTGGCTTTGGAGTCATTGATCATGGTGACTCCGTGCCACGTACCCACATGCTCCATGCGATGAGGTATGCCGGCAAAGTGGTTGAGGGCTTTTTGGACCGTACCATCTCTGAGGGCTGTTTGGACCCCCAGAGCGGAGAGGATCAGGCAGGCGGCCATGACATTGGCTGCATTGTGCTCGCCCTTGAGCCGCATGTCGGCAAAGTCGAGCTCGGCTGTGGTGTCGCGGTCCGTGTGTATGCGGATGATCCCGTCTCGGTAGTAGGCTGTGGCACGGTCGTCCTTTAGCGAGAAGGTGTACTCTCGGGAGCAAAGTGCCGGTGATCGGTCGATGAGTTGGCGAGTGATGGGGTCATCGAGGTTGATGATGTGCAGGTCATCGGGTGTCTGGGCCCTAAAGATGCGCCACTTGGCATCGGCATACTTGTCGAGACTGTGGTCGTAGCGATCGAGGTGATCCGGTGTGACATTGAGCAGAGCCGCCACTCGGAGATCGGTGTCGTACATGTGGTCGAGCTGAAAGGAACTCAGCTCGATGACGTAGTAGTCGTGGGGGTCGGAGGCGACACAGTGGGCCAGCGAGGTGCCGATATTGCCACAGGCGATGGCATCCAGCCCACAGGCGCGGAGGAGGTAGGCGGTGAGGGTGGTGGTAGTGGTCTTGCCATTGCTACCGGTGATGCCAATGAGGGTGGAGGTGCCGGCGAAGCGTGCGGCGTACTCGGGCTCGGATAGGATCGGGACACCGGCCTCACGACACCGCAGGACGACCGGAGCTGTGTCGGGGATGCCGGGACTCTTGATGACTGCCGTGGCTTGCTCAAGGTCGGGGAGTAGATGCCCACCCTCCTCGTAGGGGATATGGCTTTGCGCCAGTAGCTCTCGTGTCTTGGTCGAGAGCATACCGCTGTCCGAGAGTAGTACGCGCGACCCCTGCTTTTGGGCCAAAAGCGCACTCCACAGGCCACTCTCTCCCCCGCCAAGTATTATAATGTAATCCATACGATCTACCTAAACTTTAGTGTAACAATAGTCAGCACAGCCAGCAGTATCCCTATCAGCCAAAAGCGGACAGTGATCTTGGACTCGGGGACGGCACGCACAGGGGCTTGTATCAGCGCATCGATGGTGCCGTTGCCGGGTTTTTGGAAGTGGTGATGCAGGGGGGTCATCTTGAAGACACGACGCCCTTTGCCGGTACGTCGCTTGGTGTACTTGAAGTAAGTGGTCTGGAGAATCACCGAGAGTGTCTCGACCAAAAACACGCCACAAAGGATGGGCAAAAGAAGCTCCTTGCGGATAATGATGGAAAAGACGGCTATGATCCCTCCCAGCATAAGGCTACCCGTGTCGCCCATGAAGACCTGTGCCGGATAGGCGTTGTACCACAAAAAACCTACCGTCGCACCAATGAAGGCGGCGGCAAAGATAACCAGTTCCTCTGCTCCCGGGATGAACATGATATTGAGGTAGGAGGCAAACTGAATGTGCGAGCTCATGTAGGCAAAGACCCCCAGCACCACTCCAATGATGGCAGAAGAGCCGGTAGCCAAGCCGTCGAGTCCATCGGTGAGGTTGGCACCATTGGAGACAGCCATGACGATAAAGACGAAGATCAGCGTGACAAAAATCATCGTGAATAGCTCGCTGTTTCGACCGATGCCGATCATTTGCGCCGCCTCTGCGTAGTCGAGGTTATTGTTTTTGACAAATGGGATCGTGGTCTTGAGGGAGCGCACCTCCGTGGTCGTAAACTCCACCACCTGCTCGCCATGCTCCGTGAGGACCTCAGCGTTGTCCTTGATCACTATCGCAGGACTGGTGAGCATCACCATAGCGACCAGCACACCCAGTCCAAGCTGCGCAATGAGCTTGTAGCGCCCGTGGATTCCCTCCTTGTTTTTCCTGAAAACCTTGACGTAGTCATCCACAAAGCCGAGTGTTCCGAGCCAAATCGTGGTGACGATCATCAGGAGAATGTAGATGTTATTGAGCCGGCAAAACAGCAGGACCGGCACGAGCAGTGAGAGGAGGATAATGATCCCGCCCATGCTGGGTGTCCCCACCTTGGCGAGCTGTCCCTCGATATCCAGCGGACGAATAGAGTCGCTCATCTGCTTGCGTCTGAGGAGATCGATGATCTTGTCACCTATGAGAGTGGCCACGACAAGGCTGAGGACCAGGGCAAGCGCAGCCCGGGTGGAGGTGTAGGTAAAAGCTCCGGCACCGGGTATATTTAGTCGCTGCAAGTACTCAAAAAGATAGTAAAGCATCAGTCCTTCTTCTTCTCGGTTTCAAAAACAGCCTGGACCTCCTCTACGTCACTGAAGTGATGGCGGACGCCCTTGACCTCCTGGTAGGGCTCGTGACCTTTGCCGGCGATGAGGATGATATCCTGTGGCATCGCCATGGTGCAGGCTGTGCGGATAGCCTCTCGGCGTGCGGTGATGCAGAGCGTGCGCCGGGTTTCGTCCTCGCTCAGACCGGAATACAGGTCGGCGATGATGGCTTCGGGTTCCTCGCTCCGAGGATTGTCGGATGTAAGGATGAGCAGATCGGAGTAGCGGACAGCCGTTGCGGCCATGATTGGTCGCTTGCCGTGGTCTCTATCCCCACCGGCTCCCACCACAGTGATGATCCGTCCGCCATGTTGTTTTTGGAGATCGGTGAGGGTCTGGAGGACATTTTGGAGGGCGTCGGGCGTATGGGCAAAGTCGACAATAGCGACATAGCCCTTGGGCGAAGACATTGTCTGGAATCGCCCATCCACCGGACGGAGGCCACTCAGCACACGGAGTACCTCTCCGTGCTCCTGACCGAGCAGCATGGCGGCTCCGTAGACTGCGAGGATATTGTAGGCGTTGAACGCTCCCACGAGTCTTGTGGTCAGCTCTGTCCCGTTGATGAATAGATCCGTACCGTCCAAGTGTTGCTCGACGATGGTCCCCTTGAAGTCCGCATCCCGCTTCAGCGCATACGTATGCACCTCGGCTTGGGTGTTTTGGACCATCACAGCACCGTTGGTCTCATCGATATTGGTGAGGGCAAAGGCCTCCTTGGGCAGACCGTCAAAAAACGATTGTTTGGCGTGCAGATAGTTTGCAAACGTCTTGTGAAAATCGAGGTGATCCCTGGTCAGGTTGGTAAATATCCCGCCACGGAAGGTCGTCCCGCCGATACGGTGCTGTACGACCGAGTGAGAGGAGACCTCCATAAAAGCGTACTCGCACCCCGCCTCCACCATATGCGCCAAGTAGGCTTGGAGGGTCAGAGCATCCGGTGTGGTGAGCTTGCTGGGAATCTCCTGTCCATCCACTATCACACAGACGGTGCTGATGAGTCCACTCTTGTGTCCGAGGCTCGTGAAGAGTCGGTAGAGTAGTGTGGCGATGGTTGTCTTGCCATTGGTCCCGGTGACCCCCACCAGTGTGAGCTTGTCGGATGGGTGGTCATAAAAGTTGGCGGCAAGCGGTCCCACCACCACATCGGTGTGCTCCACTCGCACATAGGTGACCCCCACCTTGCGGCTCTCGGGCACCGTCTCGCAGAGGATGGCCGTTGCTCCGTTGGCCTCCGCCTGCGCTATAAAGTCGTGGCCATCGGTCACGGTCCCGCGGATAGCCACAAAGAGCTCGCCCGGGCGTACCGTACGCGAGTCATTGGTTATCCGTGCGATCTCCACTTGGTCATCCCCCTCTATCACCTCATGGGGGATGCCTTTCATCAGTTTATTTAGGATCATAGTTGGTTATCTCAATATTAGCGTCACTCTGTTTCCTTCGCTTATCTTTCGGTCGGGGGGGATGGACTGGCTGTGTACACATCCTCCTTTTCCGACCAGGTTTACCTTCAACCCCTGCATCTCGGCCAAAAACACGGCATCCGAGGCGGCCATCCCCACCAAGTAGGGCATACGGTTCACGACCGGGTCTTTCATCCGCATGATGGCTATGGTGTCATTGGGGGAGTAGCAAGCCCAGTCACCGTTGCCCACCACTTCGGGCAGAGTGGTCTTGGTCAAGTGTACCCCCTGTCTCACGCTACGCGCCACTCCACCGGCCACATGTTGGTCAAATACCGCAGTACTGTCCGGTGTGTAGTCACTGAGGTGGAGGGTGTTGGTGGTAGCCACAGTCTGCTCGGCCACTTCTCGGAGGACCTTTCCGGGGATGCTTCCGGAGGGGTACACCCCTCTCGGTCGACTGACGACCACGATACAGCTGTACAGAGGGTCGTCGGCCGGGAAGTAGCCACAAAAGGTCACATTGTGCCCATACCCGGCATCATAGCCACCCGCACCGGAGATTTTGGCCGTACCGGTTTTGCCGGCTATTTGCACAAAAGGCGAGTTCATCGCCTTGCCCGTACCATTGGTCACGACACCGCGCAACATCTCCCGCAGCTCCTTGATGGCTCGGTCGCAGGCGATCTGCTTGTTTTTCACCTTGGGGCCGTTTTCGTACGCCACCTCATCGTCGTTGTGGACGGAGGTCACCAGGTAGGGCTCCATCATCCTGCCACCGTTGGCCACAGCGTTATAAAAGCGGAGTGTGTATATCGGTGGCATCTGCACTTGGTAGCCAAATGATATCCACGTCATGGCTCCGGGTCGCCACCCTTCGGGGTTGGTGTTGATGTGGGGTTTGGTCGTGCCCGGAATCTCCAGATCGATCTGATCGAAGATATTCATCTTGTCCAGTGCGTCAAAAAAAGCACGATTGTTTTTGGGGCTCTCGTTTCCAAACGTATTGCGGACGGCCATGGCGGCTCCGATATTGGACGAAAACTCTATGGCCTGCGCATAGCTGATCCGCCCGTAGCCACCCTTGTGGGCATTGTGGTCCTTGATCACGAGCCCACGGCCCACACGATAGAGTCCGTTGCCCACATCGACCGTATCTCCCGGGTGGATCCGTCCTTGGTCGAGCGAGGCCAGCATCGTGATGCCCTTGAAGGTAGACCCCGGCTCCAGCTGGTCGGCCAGTGCATGGTTCGTTCGCTCGACATAGCTACCCTCTCCCACTCGGTCCAGATTGGCCATGGCACGGATGGCACCCGTCTTCACCTCCATCACCACCGCACAGCCCCAGTCGGCATCCACCTCGGTGAGAGCCTTGCGCAGAGCTCGCTCTGTGATATCCTGTATGTCGACATTGAGGGTCGTATAGACGTCCATCCCGTTTTTGGGCAGGCGGATCGGATCCGGCACCCACCGCTTGGGGACAAAGATAAAGCGATCCAAGCCCGGCTCTCCGCACAAAACCTTGTCAAAAGCCAGCTCCAGCCCACTGCTCCCATGCGTAATCCCGAGACTGTCCGCATCCCGCTTGAGCGAACCGATGGTCCGCTGTGCCAGGTTGCCATAGGGCATCACCCGACGGATATACCGAGTGGTCGTAAACCCGGTCTTATTTTTATTCCCCACAGAGAGGTAGGGCATCTGCTGCATTGCCAGCAACTCCATGTGCGACACCTCCTTGTCCACCACTCGCCACGAGCGACTCTTGCGCTCATAGCCACGCATCAGGTGCGCCCGATACGCGGCGGCACTCTTATCCTTGAAGTAGCCACTCAGCCGATACGCCAGAGAGTCCACGTTGTGGGCAAAAAGATCCGCATCAAACCCCGCCGCCCGAAAGTCGATCCTGGTCTCGTACCTCGGCACACTGATCGCCAATAGGGTGTTTTCGTCCGAGTAGATATTGCCACGTCGGGGCAATGAGGGCTGGTTCCCCTTGTGCATATGGGCATTGAGCCCCTTCCACGCCGCCGCATCCACGGTGGCGGTCCAGGTCGTCTTTAGGAAAACAGCCACCGACAGCACCGACAGCACCAAGCCGATCAAGAAGTACCTCATGTACGAGGTCCGGACCCGCTCCTCTCGCTCCTCGACTCCTGCCTGCAGGCGGTTGTTGGTCTCGCTACCACTCATTTACTTGATCAGTATAGGGGGAGACTTGGGGATACTCAGGTCCAGGTTGTCGGCACGGACCCGCTCCTCAATAGAGGAGAGTCGACGTGCACCCATCAGCTCGGACTCCACCGTCACCTGCTCCATACGCCGCTCCGTAATCTCACGATTGAGGCGCGCAATCTCCTTCTTACCCCTCAGCAAGGTATAGGTATTGAGCCCCTGGATGATGAAGAGCATCGCCACCGCCACGATCCAGATCGCATTGCGTAGCGTCAGCTGTCCCTCAAGGAAAGTCCCTTGAGTGATGTTCCAAAAACGCCTCTGCCAGGAGCGCTTGTTTTTGGTGCCACCCTTTTGGGGTACGCTATGTGGAGATGTATTCGCCATCAAGCTCGGGTCATCGATTTTCCGGAAAAGGAGGTGGGAGAATGTGCCCCAAAGCACCGCACTCGCACCTGTGCCCAAAGGACGCACCCACCTAGGGCCACCGTCTCTTTGGTGCTACAAACTTACCCAATTCCCTCATTATTCTATCCGAAACGGAGAAAAAGGGAAGCAGGTACTATGAGAAAGATAAAATCACTGTGTGATTTGAATAAATCACTTAGTGATCTGAATAAATCACACAGTGATTTTGAGTTTTTCGGCCGAAAGAAATAGTTTGTCGACGCATCGGGCTAACTTTCTCCGGGCGAGGCGTAGACTTTTCCGAGAGCAAAAGCTCCAAGAGCACCCCTCGGGCGCACCTGGAGCAACAGTACGAGGACATTGCTTCGTGCCACGTTCTACAGATATTTTGCCTACTTTTGCCTAGGCATTGCCCACCGCAGTCTTCCCCCCAAGCGAGGTGACACGGGATCGGTTGCTCGGAGCAGAGACCTACACACGGCCTCACACCGCACCTCCGACGACCACACAGTACGGATCCAACAACCCTTTGCGCCCCTCCAAAAAAGTAATGGCCCAAGTCTTCTCCATCCTCCGGCACCACTGCAAACAACTACTCCGAGGTGTCGGGCAGGTCTTTTTTCTCGAAAATGCCCTCTCCGGTCTACTGCTACTCATCGGCATCGGCATCAACTCACTGCCCATGCTCCTCAGTGCCATCCTGGGAGCCATCGCCTCCACCTACACAGCCATGCTGCTGAGGTACGACCGAACGGAGATCGAGCGAGGACTGTATGGGTTCAACGGCACACTGGTCGGCATCGCCGTCCTATTATTCTACGGTCTATCGCACTTTTCGCTCACCACGGTGGCTGTCGGGGCCATGGTCACCACACCGGTGGCCCATCTGCTCAACCATAGGTGCCGGATCCCAGCCTACACCTTTCCTTTCGTCGCCACGGTCTGGGCAATCCTCCTACTCACCCGAGCAGGGGTCCTGCCCCCACTACCCCTCACCGACCAAGAGACGGCACTACCCGCCGAAAGGCTGGACCTCCTGAGCAGCCTCGACTACGACCTGGGGCAGGTGATGTTTCAGGCCGACTCGCTCCTGACCGGTCTCCTATTCATGCTGGCCATCGTGATCGCCTCACGCGACCTCGCACTCTATACCATTGTCGGCGTGGCAAGCTCGCTGGTGGTCACGCTATTCGACCTATTCCCGATAGCTGAGATCAATGCCGGACTGTATGGGTACAACGCCGTACTGGTCGCCATGGCGGTAGGCGACAAGTCCGCACGAGGCATCCTCAAGATCGTTGTGGGAGTCCTCCTGACAATCGCACTCCAGTTTGCAGGCATACGGCTGGGGATCACCACCCTCACCGCCCCCTTTGTCTTTGCCACCTGGCTGGTCCTCATCGCCTCGCACCTAGTGGCCACCAAAAAGCAAGCCTGACCCTCCGGGCAGGTGTCCGGTCACTCCATTTTGTTTCTAGGAAGAGAGAGAGTAGTGGTATGTTGGTTTTGATTGACTTTTTGTACGTCATGCTCGGAGGTGCCCTCGGAGCGGCACTTCGGTATGCGGTGACACTGCTCACCGAATGGGCAAGCCCACTCCCTGGATACAGCTGGGTAGCCACACTTGTGGTAAACATCCTCGGCTCCTTTGCAATCGGCTACCTATCTGCCTGTGGCCTGTCACACCACTCCACGAGGCTTGTCGGTCGGCCATTCTTCGTGGTCGGACTGTGCGGAGGCTTTACCACCTTCTCCACCTTTGCGCTGGATCTCTACGGACACTACAGCCGAGGAGCCGTGGGCATGATGATACTGTACCTGGTTGCATCAGTGGCACTGTCGGTCCTGGCACTGCTGGCCGGACTGTGGGCCGGCTCCCGCAGCTAACCCCCCATCCCCACAACCAAGTAAGGACAACGATAACAAGGTACTTTGTGGCAACAAAGAAGAGTGGAGTGAGGTCTATGTCCTGCTAAAATTACTAGGCGATGGCAAGCTGTACGCCGGGGATCTGGAGCTGAAACGGGTAGATCGAATCTGCTACATTATTCGACAAAAGACTGCTGACTGCTTTCGTGGTGGGGATGGTACCCAAAAAGGTCTGGCTGGGTCAGTTTGATGCAAACGGTGGCTACCTTATCGTCAAAGAGGATGGCGAAATACTGGCCTATCACATCATGGAGTTGAGGACTTATGAAAATCTACTTTTCAACCACTCCTATGTAGAACGACCAAGCACCCGTCGTCATGGATACGGGTTCATTTACCGTGACGGGGATACGGGGCATCTGAGGTTCAAACTCAACCTACAAATACGTATTGGCTGGCGCTAAAGCTGATCTCTATGGTGATGAAATCACCGTAAGGTGAGGGGGAGAAAGGAAAACAGAGTGAAAAAGCCGGACAGTGTGGCGGAGAAGGAACTCGGCTATCCGGCACAAAAAAAAAGAAAATGGGTGCGACCAATTGGCTTGGTCACACCCATTTTCTTACATATCTCGAGGCTTACTCAATCATCTGCCTACTCAGATATAAAATACCGTGTCAGCGATCACTCACGTGTCTCTGTGGCGGAGTAGAATATCTTGAGGGCATCTGCCTCTCTCAGCTTTTGCTTTACTTCCGTAACGACACCCATCTTGGTATCCTTGTCGATCTTTAGGATCGTGGTCATGTAAGAGGCATCAACCTCCGACATGGACGACTTTTCCTGAGCGATAAAGTCAAAGATATCGTTGGGCGTGGCAAACTTGTCGTTGAGCTGTATGACGGCTTCGGTTCCGTACTGATCTCGGTACTGCTCCAATGGCTGTCCCATGTAGATGTAGGTACCGAGCGACTTCTTCTCAAACTTCACGAGTTCGGTAGCTTTAGGAAGGTCAAGGCTGACCATCATGGTCACTTCACGGATGGAAGTCACCATCATGATGAAGAACAAGAACGCAAATATCAAGTCCGGCAAGGACATGGTATTCAGCTCCGGCACTTCACGCGTATCACCTTTATTAAATTTTCCCATAATCTTTTCTCAAACTCTAGTGAATTACTTTCCTCCGTACTCCTTTGGGTTAGCCTCGGAGATATTCTGCGGATAGAGGTCGATCAGGACCTTTTGTTGCGCAGGCTCTAGCTCCTCAAACGACTTGCCCCATACAGAGCGGGCCTTTTCATCTCTCAGCTCAGAATATGCTTTGGTAAGGGTGTTTTGTACCCCGAGGTAGTCCTCGTAGCGCGTATCCACGTTGTTGGTCAGTGAGATAACGTGCTTTTTGGTCACCTTTTGGTCACCGATCATCGGGAAGTTTTCTACCGTACGCTCGGGTAGATCCTCACGATCATTTTCGTTGAGTACAAACTCCTTTACTTTGTCCTTGAGTGCGTCCTTGGTCACAAGTTCGCCATTGGCAAGGATCTCGCCTTGGTTGTTGACCAAGACACGGAGCATATTACGCCTATTGACGTCGATGGATATATCCTTTTGATCGGGCGGTACAGCAGGGGGTAGCTGTCGGGCAATACCCTTGTCTGTTCCCATCGAGGTCGTTAGCAGGAAGAACAGAAGCATGATAAAAGAGATATCGGCAGTAGACGACCCATTGATGCTGGGTACTTTCTTCTTTTTACGAGCCATAGTTGTATCTTTTTATAATGTTTCCGGTATCTTACTTCCTTCCGGCAAATACGCCGCGGACTCCACTCCAGATGAGGGCAAGGATGGTCAATGCCAACATCACGTATATGGAGTTAACCCACATATCTGAAAACTTGAGGTAAAAGTCTGTGTTGTAAACTTGGTTGTCTGTGCCGAGGTGAAGCGGCTCAGTGCTACCCAGTGCGTAAGAAACGCCTAGCAATACGACCAACCCAAGGATGGCCAGCAAGCCTCCGAGTGCGTTTTTGGCATTGGTTCGGAAGCTATTGACGAAGCCTACAACCGCAAAGCCGAGAAGCACCACCACTGATAGGCAGAAGACGCCGTAGCAGAAGAACAGCAACGCATCTGCAAACTTGGGCTCTGGCTTGGCTACTGTAGGATCAACATAGCCCCCGGCAAAGAAGGCTACAATGACCGCCAATGCGAGTATTGCTATGACAAGTAGCACTGTACTGGAGATTTTCCGTGCTTTAGTGACTGCCATAATCTTGTTTCTTACTTATTATTTGAGGTTTTTGAACTTGACGTTGTAGTCTACTACGAAGTCAATGAGAGTGATAGAAGCGTCCTCCATGTTGTTGAGGATGGCCTCATATTTTGCCAGGATGTAGTTGTAGAAGACCTGGAGGATCATCGCTACGATCAGACCGAAGATGGTGGTGATCAGGGCGACTTTCATACCTCCTGCGACTACTGTAGGGCTGATATCACCGGCTTGCTCAATCGTATCAAAGGCCAACACCATACCGATCACCGTACCAAGGAACCCTAGAGAAGGGGCAGTGGCGATGAAGAGGGTGATCCAGGAGAGGTTCTTCTCCAAAAGGCCGGCTTGTACACCACCGTAAGCGGTAATAGAGCGCTCTACCACGTCGAGGCTCTGATCCAGACGAAGAAGGGCCTGATAGGTGATGGAGGCAACGGGGCCACGAGTATCACGTGCGATATCCAGAGCACCTGCCACGTCGTTGGCATTGAGGCGAGCTTGGATCTCGTTGAGGAACTTTTCGTTGTTGGTTTCAGCGAGGTTCAGGTATATGATTCTCTCCAGACAGAAAGCCAAGCCGAGGATCATCACGAATGCGATAGAGGCCATAAACTCAGGACCTCCCTCGATAAACTTGGTCTTCAGAGCTTGGTGAAAACCACCATTGTCCTCTACTACGGGAACCTGCTCATCGGCAGTTGCCTCTTGGGCTGGAGCGGTTGCTTCTTGAGCTTCGGTCGTGGCCTCAGGAGCAGAGTCTTGTGCAACTACGACGTTGGCGACACCTAACGTCAGAAGGCCGGCTAAGGCGATGCTTGCCAAAAATCTTTTCATTGTAAGTTCTTCTTTTTTAAAGATTAGTGATTAAAAATTTTACTGTGTTTTTTCCTCAGCTTACCACCCCTCAGTTGCCCTCTGTATCCGGACAACCGCATCCAAGGGTAGCCGCCTTTTTCTTTTTCTTGCGGAGAGGGAGGGATTCGAACCCTCGAAACACTTTTGGTGTTTACACGCTTTCCAGGCGTGCCTCTTCAGCCACTCGAGCACCTCTCCATTGTATCTGATATAGGTATCCAACATGCCACTGCATGCGTTTTTTTTGCCTCCCAAATGCTTGCCTTTTCGGCCCTCAAATGCACCTATGGCAAGTATTCACCCCACAAATTTAGTTTATTTCTAGTTAACAAGCTACTTTTGGCCTGACTTTTTTCGTTTTCCACACCTCCACTCGGTCAACTCAGTACTCCAAACCAAACATTTCCAGAGAGTTTGCGAAAATCTGCCTTGCCACTTTTTCTTTTGAGATTCGGTAGACTTTCGCCAGTTCGTCAATGACAAGGGGCAGATTGGCCGGTTCGTTTCGCTTCCCTCTATGGGGCACGGGGCTCAAGTAGGGGGCATCCGTCTCGACCACGATGCGCTCCAAGGGGAGAAGGTCGGGCAAAAAGTCCCGCAAGGTGCTGTTTTTGAAAGTAAGGACACCATTGACACCAACCATAAAATGAGGCAAGGCCAGGATGGCGCACAACTCATCCGGGCTGTCGGTAAAGGAGTGAAACACACCCCGAATGTCATCGGCTCCTATCCGCTCGATCGCAGCGACCGCATCCATCGTGGCACTACGGCTGTGGACACTCACCGGCAGGCGATAGTCGCGTGCCCAAGTGAGCTGAGTGCAAAAAGCAGTGTTCATGGCCTCTTTTTCGTCCACACTCCAGTAGTAATCAAGTCCTATCTCACCGATAGCCACATACCTAGAGGGGCACTCCGTCAGCTTGTCGTGGAGGAGCCGGAGCTCTTGTCGCCAGTCACTGCCCATCTCCGTGGGATGCAACCCAATCATCGGACGAAAAAAGTCCGGTGCCAAGGAGCAGGCGTGCTCGAGATCAGGAAGTGAAGCGAGGTTGAGATTGGGGAGCAGTGCTGCCACCACACCGGCTTTTCGGGCACGGTCCACCACTTGTAGGAGGTCCGCCTCAAAGTCTGCACCGTAGAGGTGGGTATGGGTGTCTATGATCTTCATGGTCTGTAGAGAGTAATACGATTGGGGCCAAAGGTCCGGACTGAGATTGGACGGGCCGTCTCCGGCAATCGGGGTGCCGATACACCGTCATGTAGTAGGGTTGGAGCCGTCTCGACTCGGGCTTCGTCCCACAAGCCAAGGTCGATGAACGACTGCAGTACTTGGGGGCCGCCCTCTACCATGAGCGATGGGAGGTTCTCTCGGGTCAAAAGGGAGGCGAGCGCCTCTGCGGAGAGGCTGCCAAGAGCTACCCAGCCGGTCGGAGCAGAGATCTGCGACGAGAGCAGGATCCGCAGTGGTGAATAGTGACTTGGGGGCCAGAGCCGATTGGTGAGGCTGGGACGATCGAGACAAAAGGTATGCCCGCCCACCAAGATTGCCCCATACTGCGATCGCAGACGATGCACCAGGAGCTGAGTGTACGGAGTGGAGAGCCGAGCCGGTGGCGTCGTGTCATCCGAGCGAAAACGGTCTACAAAGCCGTCCGCACTCTCTGCCCACTTTAGCAACACATAGGGCCTGTGGAGCTTTTGGTTGGTCAAAAAGACCTTGGCCAGCTCGCGGCATTGGCTCTCGAGGCACCCGACCTCCACCGACACACCGGCCTCCCTAAGGATGGCTACCCCTTTGCCGGCGACCAAGGGATTAGGATCCATCGTACCCACCACCACATGCCCTACTCGCTCCGATACCAGCCTTCTGGCACAGGAGGGGGTGAGCCCCTCATGCGCACACGGCTCGAGGGTCACGTAGAGTGTGCTCTCGGGGATGAGCGGACGATCAGCGGAGGAGACACTATTCAGGCAGTGCACCTCGGCATGTGGTCCCCCCATGCATCTATGGTAGCCCTCACCGATCACCCGATCAGCACAGACTAGGACCGCTCCTACCCTGGGATTGAGTCGCACCTCTCGGCTCTCGGCCCGATAGCCAAGGTCGATGGCACGCCACATATAGTACTCATGTGATGGCATTGTTTTTTAGCTTAACTTTGTCTCTCCTCAGTCAACACACACAGCATGGAAAACATCCAAGCCCTACACCATACCCTCTCCGACCGTCTGAAGTCCTACTATACACCCACAGAGGCCGACTCCCTCGCCCGCTATATGCTCGAAGAGGTGACCGGCAAGCAGTACCCGCTGCTGATACTTGAGGGCTACAAAGTTAGCGATTTCGAGCGAGACCGTCTGGAGGAGATGACGATCCGGTTGCTGGAGCACGAACCTTGGCAACAGATTATCGGGTACACCGACTTTTGCGACCTCAGGATCCACGTCACGCCCGATGTCCTGATCCCCCGTCCCGAGACCGAAGAGCTTTGCCTACGGATTCGGGAGCGTTGCACACTTCCTCCCGGGGCACACATTTTGGACGCCGGCACCGGATCCGGTGCCATAGCCATAGCCCTGGCGCACTTCTTTCCCACAGCAGAGGTGACCGCACTTGACCTCAGTGTCGCCGCACTGCAAGTCGCCTCCGACAACGCCCACCGGCTCGGTCTCACCAATATCACCTTCCGGCAAGCCGATCTGCGCAGCCACACACCCGACACCCCACTTGACCTCATTGTCAGCAATCCCCCCTACGTCCTCGAGTCCGAGCAGTCACAGATGGCACCACACGTCTTGGAACGAGAGCCACACGCTGCACTCTTTGTCCCCGACGACGACCCTCAGCTCTACTACAGACTATTGCTCCAGCGAGTTGTCCCTGCGCTACGCCCCGGAGGGATCATTGCTCTGGAGCTCAACCACCACACGGCCCTCGAGACAAGCCGGCTCTACCAAAGCGCCGGCCTAGACACCGAGCTACTCCAAGACTTTCGAGGGCTCAGCCGCTTCCTTTTTGCCCAAAAAACCACCTCACAGCCCACCCCAAAACCATGCCTATAGAGACAGACGAGTACAAAAGGCTGCTCAACAAAGCCGCAGCCTATGCCGCCAAGGCAGAGCGATCGCCCCGAGAAGTCGCCGAAAAGGTACGACAGTGGGCCCACGAACCGATCGAGGAGCAAGAGCTCCAAAAGATCATCGAGGACTTACGCCAAGACCATTTTGTGGACGAGGAGCGATACGCACGACACTACACAGCTGACAAAGTACGCTTTCTCAAAAAAGGGCCCCTACTCATCCGACGTGAACTGGCCCAAAAGGGCATCCCGTCACCGATCATAGACCAAGCCCTGCTCGCCATATCCGATGAGACATGGGCCGATGCCCTCGTACAATACCTCCTCCCCAAAGCTGACTCTTACCGCCAAAAGTCCGACTCCGACTACCACTACCGTGCGCGACTCATGCAAGCCGCCTACCTACGAGGCTACCCCATGGAGCTAGCCGAGGTGGCCATAGACTCTCCCGAGCTGACCATAGACAATCCCCACAATGACGACAAGTGGTATTAGTCGACTGATCGACTTCCTCTTTCCCGGCTACTGCATCTGTTGTGGGGATCGGTTGCCGGCAGAGCGACACTTCATCTGCGCCTCATGCTTTGAGGCACTGCCACGATACGAGGGGCACACACACTACTACGATGTCACCCCACGCATAGAGGGCTACGCGCCATACAACGAGTACCACGCAGACCTAGTATTCACCCACACCAATGCCGTCCGAGACCTTATCCATTACATCAAGTACCGCCGGAGCCCCCTACTCGCCACCTCCCTCGTAGAGTACTTCCTCCCCGGACACCTCCACATGGGACACTACGCCGATATCTCCACCGTCGTCCCCGTCCCACTCTCCCCCAAGCGACTGCATCAGCGTGGCTACAACCAATCGGACTACCTAGCCACACCACTCGCACAAGCCCTACACGCAGAGCTCCTCACCCAAGCCATCGTCCGACACACCGACTCCGCCACAGACACCCAGACCACACGCAATAGAGAGCAGCGCTGGGAGAGCATGGATGGCATCTTTGCCGTAGAGACACCCGGCACCTTCACCGGCAAGCGAGTCCTACTCGTCGATGACCTCCTCACATCAGGAGCCACACTCGTCCACCTGGCACAAGCAGTGCTAGCCGACGGCGCAGAGTCCATATCCTACTACACACTGGCAGTAGACGAACAATCATGACACCGGCCCAAAACAACCTCACCGAAATCATCGACGATTACCGACAGTACCTCCTACTAGAGCGAAACCTCTCCCCCAATACACTGGAGAGCTACCTCAACGACCTCAAGCACCTCATCGAGTACAGCGACGAGACAGCCACACCGGTACTGGAGATGACCTACCCCACCCTGGAGCGACTACTCGCCTACCTGGCAGATCTAGGATTGGGACAGAGGAGCATGTCGCGCGTCATCAGTGGCATCAAGTCCTTCTACAACTTCCTCGAGCTCGAGGAGATACTCCCCCAAAACCCCACCCTCCTACTCGACACCCCATCCATCGGACGCTCACTGCCCGAGGTACTCACCATAGAGGAGGTAGATGCCCTACTCGACGCCATAGACACCTCCACCCCCAACGGCACACGAGACGCCGCACTCCTCGAGCTACTCTACAGCTGCGGGCTACGCGTCAGCGAAGCATGCGGGCTCACCTTCTCACACCTATTCCTCGACGAAAGCTACGTCCGCATCCTCGGAAAAGGGTCCAAAGAGCGACTCGTGCCCATGTCACGCATCTGCATCGATAGGATAAACGACTACCTCCCCATACGACACGAGCTCATCCCCAAGCCCGGCTACACCGACCACCTATTCATCAGTCGAAACCGCACCGCCATCTCACGACAGATGGTCTTCCTCACCATCAAGCGACTGGCTGTCTTGGCCGGCATCACACGAGAGATCTCCCCACACACCCTTCGCCACAGCTTTGCCACACACCTACTCGAGGGGGGAGCCAACCTTCAGGCCATCCGAGACCTACTTGGCCACGCCAGCATCTCCACCACCGAGCTGTACACACACATCGACCGCCAAAAGCTACGAGACGAGATCCTACTCCACCATCCACGCAACACCGCCCCCTAGCCCAGACTACAGGCGGCTCACCACTCGACGATACCGCCACAGCAGCAACACCCCCAGAGTCGTCAGCCCTATCGGGAAACCCAGCCAGACACCCACCACACCCATGCCGAAACGGATACCTAGCAAGTAGCCCATCAAGATCGTCATTACGGCATACGAAAAAAGTGCCGCACCTGCCGTAAACCTCACGTCACGCATACCACGCAAAGCGTTGGAGTACAAGATCTGCAACACATCACCAGGCTGATAGAGACAGAGGATCAAGCAGAGCTGAGCACCCAGAGCCACCACCGCCTCATCCGTCACAAAAAGGCGACAAATCTCCTCCCTAAAGAGCAAAAGCATCACCACCAGAGAGACAGCCAGCAGGGCATGGATAGACAAGCCACTACGCACCGACCGACGCACCCCCTCACTATCCCTTAGCTCATAGAAGTGCCCCACACGTATCGCCACCGCACTGGAGATACCATAGTACATCATGAAGCCCAGCGTACTCAGCGTATTGGCCACCTGGTGAGCCGCAAGCGGAATCGTACCCAGCCAACCAATCATCACCACAGCGATACTAAAAGAGCCCGACTCCAGCCCCATCTGCATACCCGACGGCAGTCCCAGCCCAAAAAGACGCTTCAGCTCATCACCACGCACACGCCCCCCCACACACTTCGCCTCCCGAAAGATTTGTCCGAAACGCGCCGTCCCATGCACCGCATAGAGCAAGATCAGCAAGCTCAGCAAACGAGCCACAAAAGTAGCCACACCCGCACCAAGCAAGCCCAGCTCCGGAAAACCCAGCTTACCATAGATCAGCAGATAGTTCAGCAGCACATTCACCACATTCGCATACAGGATCGACTGCATACTCACCCGAGTCTGCTCCACCCCATCCACCAATTGCTTATAGGCATTGAACACAGACATTGGCAAGATACTCACCAGCTGGACCAGATAGTACGGCACGATCAGAGGCGTCAGCTCAGCAGGCTGACCCAGCCAATCCAAACGCCACAAAAACAAACCCATCACAGCCGACAACACCAGCCCCACCAGCACATTCGCCACCACACTGCTCTTCAGCAAACTCTTCAGGCGACCATCCCCCACAGCATAGCTACCGGCCACCAGAGGGGTCAGCCCATAGCTAAAGCCCATCCCCAGCACAAAAGCGATATTCACAAAGTTGTTGACAAAAGAAGCCGCACCCAGCTCCGCAGTTCCATACCGCCCCACCATGATGTTGTCCACAAAACCCACCATGATGACCCCCATCTGACCGAGCATTATTGGCGTACCCAGTCGCCATATCGCACGAGCATGAGGATTTGTCAGATAGTTCATACACACAAGAGATTATATTGACTACTCGAGAAAAGGGGCCGATGCCACCCTCGCAAAAAAAAACACCACCATCGGGTCCGAAAGGCTACTTTCTTCCACCGAGGATGGCTACAAAGAACCTCCGATCCACACCCCAAGAAGGATGGCCGGGTTGGTTCCGAAACAGTGACTCCTAAAGGATTCAAACCTTTAACCTTCTGATCCGTAGTCAGATGCTCTATTCAGTTGAGCTAAGGAGCCGATACAGCTCTGTGTCCAAAGCAGTGACTCCTAAAGGATTCAAACCTTTAACCTTCTGATCCGTAGTCAGATGCTCTATTCAGTTGAGCTAAGGAGCCAATCAACAGACCGAGAAACCCCGATCCTTGTGACCGCAAAGGTACGCACTTTTCTTGAAATTTCCAAAACCACCCCGCCCCAAACACAAAAAAGGCGAGCGAAAAATCGTCTGTCCGTCCAAGCAATCACTTCTATCCGTGAAAACTTTCGCTTCTATCCGTGAAAACTTTCGCTTCTATCCGT
>CAMYAB010000014.1 GCA_947253625.1 uncultured Porphyromonadaceae bacterium
CACTTATCGAGAGACGCATAGGAGCAACCCTCCTGTGCGTCTCTTTTTTGTCTTCTCTTTGGTAAATCATACCTACTTTGTCTAGGCTTTTATCGTTTGGGTTTGCCATTTTTTTGCCCGATCATCGTCTATCCTTGTTCGTTTTCAATCCTTCCTCTAAAGTCCTTTGTGTAATGTATAGAAAAGTGTTTGGTGGTGTGTTTGGAAATAGCTATCTTTGCATGCCAGATTATTATCAAAACTGATAACAATTTGGGCGGATCAAGATGGACCTGCGCAGTTGTGTTGTTGCTTTCACTCGAAGGTTGTCCGGCCAACGGAGTGCAAGCGATGCAGAGTTGTGTGGCTGTAGGATTAGCATACAGCATATGTGGGTGTGAAGATTTAGCCCAAGTTACTTGTGTAACAAATAATACTGAAGAATTTAGATGGACACTCTAAGCTATAAGACGGTATCTGCCAATAAGGCTACTGTGACAAAGGAGTGGGTCGTTGTGGATGCAACGGGTCATTCTATGGGTCGTCTTTGCAGTGAAGTGGCAAAGATGCTACGTGGAAAAAACAAGGCAAACTTTACACCGCATGTGGATTGTGGTGATAACGTTATTATTATCAACGCTGACAAGGCTATTCTGACGGGAAGCAAGTGGGCTGACCGTAAGTATGTGAGATATTCGGGTTATCCCGGTGGACAGCGTTTGTCGACCCCTAAGGATCTTAAGGAAAAGGGGATTTATCATCTCTACAGAAAGATGGTGCGCGGTATGTTGCCCAAGAACAGACTTGGTGATAAGCTGATCAACAATCTGTACGTATATGAGGGAGCAGAGCACAAGCATGAGGCACAGACGCCGAGGCTGGTAGAAATAAGAACTAAGTAAGACTGAGACGACCTATGGAAGTAGTAAACGCACTTGGTAGAAGAAAGGCCGCTGTTGCTCGAGTATTTGTGAAGAATGGCAGTGGTAAGATTACCATCAATCATAAGGATCTTAAGGAGTTTTTCCCGAATCCTCTTTTGCAGTATGTAGTCAAGCAACCTTTGGCCAAACTAGAGGTTGAGGATAAGTACGATATTGTCATCAATGTAAACGGAGGTGGCTCTACAGGACAAAGCGAGGCTGCACGTCTCGGTATTGCCCGCGCACTTGTAAAAATCAATCCTGAAGATAAGGCAGCGTTGCGTGCCGAAGGCTTTATGACTCGTGATCCCCGTGTTGTTGAGCGCAAGAAGCCAGGTCAGCCCAAGGCAAGAAAGAAGTTCCAGTTCTCCAAGCGTTAATGCCTTGCGAGAGTTGCTTTTTCCTTATTTTGGGATTGAAATTAGCATGATCGTTTAGTATCTAAACCCTTTAGATGGGAGCTAAATGTGCATTTGCGCTCTCCCCTACTGAAAGGGTTGAGGACCGGACGAAATAAACTATTATATTCCCCTAACAAAGAACGTAAACGAAAGAACTATGTCAGCAGTAACATTTGACGAGCTATTGGAGGCCGGCTCACACTTTGGCCACCTCACACGTAAGTGGAACCCTGCCATGGCGCCCTATATTTTCATGGAGCGCAATGGTATTCACATCATTGATCTGCACAAGACTGTCGCAAAGATTGACGAAGCTTGTGATGCACTGAGAAAGCTTGCACAGGACGGAAAAACCATCCTCTTTGTAGGTACAAAGAAGCAGGCTCAGGAGGCCATCTCTGACTTGGCTAAAGATGCCGATATGCCCTATGTTGTTGAGCGTTGGCCAGGTGGTATGCTTACCAACTTCCCGACCATTCGCAAAACGGTGAGCAAGATGGCAAACATTGACAAAATGATCAATGACGGCACTTTTGACAACCTGTCGAAGCGTGAGAAGTTGCAGATAACACGTCAGAGAGGTAAGCTGGAGACAAACTTTGGCTCTATTGCACAGATGCGCACTCTCCCACAAGCTATCTTTGTTGTAGATGTGATGAAGGAGCAGATTGCTGTCCGTGAGGCTCAAAGGCTTGGCATTCCTATTTTTGCGATTGTTGATACGAACTGTGACCCGAAGGGTGTTGACTATGTAATACCCGCCAATGACGATGCCTCTAAGTCCATCGAGGTTATTGTCCGTGCATGTACTGCGGCGATCAAGGAGGGTGTGCAAGAGCGTAAAATCCAAAATGTGGATGCTGGAGAAGAGGAGGCTGAAGAAGCTCCTGTACGTCGTAGCCGCCGTCGCCAGGGCGTGACTGCCAATGTTCGCAATCTTGCTGATGAGGGTGACGATGTCACTGCTTCTGAGCAAGCTGCGATTGATGGGGAAGACGCTGAGTGAGTAGCGTTTCTCCTGTGGAAATATTTTATTTAAGATAAGGACAAATTTATATATTATGGCAATATCCATGAACGACATCAAGGCTCTTCGCACCCTCACCGGTGCGGGCATGATGGACGTAAAGAAAGCCCTCGAGGAAGCTAATGGTGATCATGAGAAGGCTGTTGAGCTGATCCGTAAGCGTGGTCAGGCTATTGCAGCGAAGCGCTCGGAGCGTTCGGCAGAGCAAGGATGCTGCTTGGCTGCAAATGATGCAGACTTTGCTTGCATCGTGGCTGTGCAGTGTGAAACAGACTTTGTCGCTAAGAATGAGGACTTTGTCAAAATGACTCAGGAAATACTTGCGGCAGCTTTGGAGCACAAGCCTGCTACCAAGGAGGCTCTGCTAGCTACGACGCTCAAAAGTGGTCGCACTGTGGAGCAGGCCATTACTGACCGTTCGGGCGTGACAGGCGAGAAGATGGAGCTTGGAGCGTACGAGTTTATCAAGGCTCCTGCTACAGTAGTGTACATGCACCCGGGCAACATGCTGTCTGCAATCGTTGGTTTCAATGAAGCTGTATCTGATGATATGGGCAAAGAGATCGCCATGCAGGTTGCATCTATGAACCCGATCGCCGTAGATGAGGCCAGTGTGCCCCAGGAGATCAAGGATCGTGAGTTGAATATTGCGATGGACAAGGCCCGTGATGCAGGTAAGCCTGAAAACCTTTTGGAAAGGATAGCTCAGGGTAGCCTTCAGAAGTTCTACCAAGAGTTTACTCTCTTGCAACAAGCATCTATTCTTGACGGCAAGAAGAGTGTGGCTGAGCTTCTCAAGGGTGAGTCCAAGACTCTTACGGTTACAGACTTTAGGCGAGTTAACCTCAATCAGGACTAATCTCTCCTATTACAAGATCTGAAATACGAGACGAGGTCGCTCTAGGGCGACTTCGTCTTTTTTTGTATCCCTAGACTTTGATGTTCAGCCCCGTGTACTTGGACTTTTGAGCGAATGTGTCCGCGTGGTTCGTTGTATGTTAAAATTGGCTATCTCTCATATAATTAGTATTTTTGTATTCTTAGCGGTAGTATGTATTCAACAGAATTTCTCTTACGATAAGATGATCCAAAGTAATAATCCTAATCAGCCGATGTGGCGTGATGTGTACACCTATTCCAAGCTTCCGGCTTCGCTATTCAAACTTGAGGAGCTCTCAAACAACCTTTGGTGGGTTTGGAATAAGAAGGCTCGTGACCTCTTTATCAACCTAAATCGCGATGTGTGGCACTCCTCCTTGGGTAATCCCATGCTTGTGCTTTCGTCTCTGACCCAAAAGCAGATAAGTGACATCGCCCAAGACCAGTCCTTTATGCAACGACTGGATGAGGTATATGCTGAGTTCCGTGCCTATCTGGATGCTCCGATGCGCCCAAATACTCCCAGTGTGGCCTATTTTTGTATGGAGTATGGTCTTACCAATATCCTCAAGATCTACTCTGGTGGTTTGGGAGTTTTGGCTGGGGACTATATCAAGGAGGCCAGTGACTCTCATGTCGATATGGTTGGCGTCGGTTTTCTTTACCGATTTGGCTACTTCGATCAAGTGATTACGGCTGATGGACAGCAGGTGGCCAACTATCAGGCTCAGCAGTTCAAAAATCTTCCGATCACTCAGGTAACCAATCCCGATGGCTCTCCTATGATACTAGAGGTGCCCTTTAGTGACCATATTGTGTACAGCAATATTTGGCGAGTGGATGTGGGGCGTGTACCACTGTATCTGATGGATACAGACATAGATAAGAATAGTGAGTATGATCGCTCAATCACTCACATGCTCTATGGTGGGGATTGGGAAAACCGCATGAAGCAGGAGTATATGCTCGGTGTGGGCGGTGTCCTTATGCTAGAAAAGCTAGGTATACACCAAGAAGTCTATCATGCAAATGAGGGTCATGCCGCCTTGATGAACCTTCAGCGCTTGGCTATGTTGGTTGAGACGAAAGGGCTTGACCTCGACACGGCCTTGGAGGTTGTGCGAGCCTCTTCGCTCTACACGGTGCACACGCCTGTCCCTGCAGGGCATGACTACTTCGATGAGGGACTTTTTGGGAAGTATAATCACCACTTTGCGGATCGTCTGGGTATCTCCTTTCAGTCCTTGGTGGATATGGGACGCGAAAATCCCGGAACGGATGAGAAGTTTTCCATGAGTGTTTTTGCACTCAACACCTGTGGTGCTGCCAATGGCGTTAGCAAGTTGCACGGCCTTGTGTCTCAGCGTATGTTTGCTCCTGTCTGGAAAGGGTATCTTCCCGAGGAGTTGCATGTTGGCTATGTCACCAACGGTGTGCATGCCCCCACATGGCGTGCCTACCAGTGGGATGACTTTATCAAAAAGTACATTTCGCCAAACATCGATCAGGACCAAGCAAAGGAGGAGGTATGGTCTAGGATTAATGAGGTCCCCGATGAGGAGATCTGGCGTATGCGCCACGTGATGAAAGAGCGGTTGGTTCGCTACTTGCGTGAAAACTACCTTTCCAGCCTTGAGCGTGAAAATACGGATCCCTCTTCGGTCATCAAAATCATCGATGACCTCAACCCCGATGCGTTGCTTATCGGATTTGGACGGCGTTTTGCGACCTACAAGCGTGCCCACCTACTCTTCACAGACCTAGATCGACTGTCCAAGATTGTCAATAACCCCGACTTCCCGGTACAATTCATTTTCACCGGCAAGGCGCATCCGGCTGACGGGGGCGGACAGGGGCTGATCAAGCACATCATTGAGATCTCCAAGCGTCCGGAGTTTTCTGGAAAGATCCTATTTATCGAAAACTACGATATCCAGGTCGCACAAAACCTTATAGCCGGTGTAGACGTATGGCTCAACACCCCCACCAGACCCCTCGAAGCATCCGGCACCTCCGGAATGAAGGCCCTAATGAATGGCGTCCTCAACTACTCAGTACTGGATGGCTGGTGGTATGAGGGTTATGTCGAGGGTGGGGGCTGGGCCCTGACGGACAAACGCTCGTATACTGATCAGACACTACAGGATCGACTTGATGCGGCTACAATCTATCGCACATTGGAGGAGGAGATCATCCCTTGCTACTTCCGTCGAAACGATGGGGAGGACTATCCAAAGGATTGGGTGGCTGCAATCAAAGTGTCAATGTCCAAAATCCTGCCCCACTTTACCATGAAGCGCATGATGGATCAGTACGTTGATCGCTTTTATGCACCACTAAACAAGCGAGCGCAGCAGTTGGTAATGGACAACTATGCCCAAGCTCATGAGATCGTGGCTTGGAAGCGCGCTGTGGCTGAAAAGTGGGATCAGCTTGAGGTACTACATGTCGACCTAAGGTCCGATGATGCGCAGCTCAACCACTTCCGAATCGGAGAGGAGCTGACCATGAATATTGAGCTTGACCTGCATCAATTGGCCTGTGATCTAAAAGTGGAGATCATTGTGGCAGAAGAGAATCCCAGCACCAAGCAGCTTTCTTTTGTCTACTCGATACCCTTTGGGCTCACCTTTACAGATGGCACTCGACGGACTTATACCCTAAAGCATACTGTGGACTATCCTGGTGTGCAAAAGGTTGCAGTTCGGATCACGCCTACCCACCCACTCCTGCCTCACGGAATGGACTTTGGGTACATGAAGTGGGTACCCATCTTCTGAGAGACTGGGTTACCCTAAAACAAAGCGAAGGAGGATGTGTTGGAACACCAATACATCCTCCTTCTTTTTTACTTTGCCGAGCCCCAAAATCCACGGTCAAGGCCGTTGCACGGTGGCAATCAGCTCCTTATTTTCGGACTTCGGGCTTGGTTACATTTCTAATAGATCTTTAGAGCGAATGTTCAGCAAAAATGATAGTCGGTTTGCTAATCCCAAGCCCAACGTTCCCCGGGAACAACTGGCTGTCGTACTTGATGAACCGGTCGTACTCCTCCATATCGCACTGTCCGATCGAGGTGATCTTGAGGTGGTACATGTAGAGAGTGTTTCGGACGACTGAGAAGCGTCCGTCTGCATTCCTTTTGGCGAGTTGTTGGTCACTAAAGTGCCGTATCGGCAGGACCTTGTAGCTCAGCCCTCTCTGGTAGTACTCAATCACCTCGGATCGATAGTTGTGCATCGGGAACTTGAGTGAGGCGGATTTGTTGATATCCTCCGGTCTCGCTTTCGTTGCGGTTGCGGTCAGTTCCTTACCAGCTTGTATGATCAGTTTTTCGGTAGCAGATGGGGTCCTTTCGGCAATTGCGTTGGCGTACGCTGTCCTAAAGGTCCTATTGGTGTAGTAGCTTTTGCCGACTTTCATCCAGCCGTAATTGAGGTCGTTTTGTGCCTGAGCGTATTGGAGATCTTGGTCAAAGTCGCTTTGGATCTCCTTGGGTACGACGGGCACTTGGATGATCAGCCGTGTAGCGGTGTAGGTATTTACATCACTTCCGGCCAGTGTGTTTTCCGGTATTGGCATGATCCAGTTATCCTTGTCCTTGTCTCCCATACCGAATCTGTGCCTATTGTCCCATCCATTTAGTAGATTGTAGTAGACAAAGTTTTGGCTGAGTACCGTCTTCTCCTCACCCAGGCCACTGTACGGCAGAGATTGTGGGATCTTTACCTTGGTCTGGTCATCGAGTGTGATCTCCGAGTATTGTGGATTGGGAACGACGGAGTTTCGTTGCGCATCTGCATAGACGATGCACATGCTCCCCTCCGGTATGTAAAATTTGGGGTCCTTCAGGTCCTCATCTACTTTCATATAGACCATCGCTGTGAGAGCCTTCAGCGTAGGGCTTTCGATCCTGAAGAGCTGTGCACTTAGTGCGCTTTTTAGCTGTTTTTCTTGGATGACGAGTGGGGATTCTATATTGGAGTATATAGAGTAGATGATACTTTGGTCTGCTCTTTCCGAGAAGTCAAGCCGGATGGGCTTGCTGAGTTCGTCGTAGCTTTTCCCAACTGCTGTCGCCTCTTTCAGCGCAGCAGTTGGTGATAAGAAAAAGAGCACCGAGTAGTTCCCTACCTCTATTTTTTCAGTCTGTTTCACTTCGAGCCTTCCGGTCTCAAAGTCAAAGTTGAGTAGATCCTTTCCAGCTGCTTTTCCCTTTAGGATATTTATCTGACGGTCAAAGGTGTAGGCAACACTTTTGGGCTGCCCGGTATCGTCATTGGCATACAGGACGATCCTCAGATCCTTTACGGCTATTGTTTTCTTCATATCCAGCTCCTGAGGAGTGGTTGCCCTGAGGTACGTCGGTAGCTCCCCTATTGTGGTGGCAAAAGAGACGGTCACCAGCTCCTCCGTCTCTGGAGTAGGGATCGATCGCTTGAGCTCAACCCTTTGGGAGCATGCAGCTGCTATCATGAGGCACAGCATGCAGGGTAGTGTGAAAATGTATTTTTTCATATAGGTAAATATAACTGAGCGGTGCCCCACCGCAGGCTATTGCCGGCAATGGGACACCGCTTGTTGGTTTAGGGTATTCTCTTTACTTCGGTCATTTAGATCACTCCTTGGGCGATCATTGCATCTGCCACTTTCATGAATCCGGCGATGTTGGCCCCTTTCACGTAGTTGATGTATCCATCCTTCTCAGTTCCATACTTGACACACTGGTCGTGGATGTTTCTCATGATGGCATGTAGCTTGTCGTCCACCTCCTTGGCTTCCCAAGCCAAGTGTGCCGCATTTTGGGTCATCTCGAGTCCCGAGGTAGCCACACCACCGGCATTTACCGCTTTGCCGGGGGCAAAAAGCATCTTGTGGCTCAGATAGTAGTGGGTTGCCTCCGCGGTGCAGCCCATATTGGATACCTCGCATACCGCCAGCACACCATTTTGGTGGAGGGTCTTGGCATCGTTTTCGTCCATCTCATTCTGGGTGGCACATGGCAGAGCGATATCCACTTTTACCTCCCAAGGTTTCCGACCGGCTACAAACTTGGCACCTGCAAACTTCTCGGCATACGGTGCCACGACATCATTCCCGCTACTCCTTAGCTCAAGCATGTAGGCAATCTTTTCCGGAGTGTTGATCCCCGCCTCGTCATAGATGTAGCCATCCGGTCCCGATATGGCGACGACCTTGGCACCCAGCTCGGTTAGCTTGGTGACTGCTCCCCATGCCACGTTGCCAAATCCACTGACTGCGGCAGTCTTGCCTTGTAATGAGTGTCCATTTTCTTGCAACAGTTGGTTGAGGAAATAGACTGCGCCAAATCCTGTAGACTCCGGTCGCAGGATTGACCCACCGAAGCTCCTACCCTTGCCGGTAAAAGTGCCAGTATTCTCTCTCGCCAGCTTGCAGTACATGCCATACATGTAGCCCACCTCTCTGGCACCCACGCCTATATCACCGGCAGGGACATCGGTATCCGGTCCGATATTGCGCCACAGCTCAGTCACGTAGGCTTGGCAGAACCTCATGATCTCCGCCTCGGATCTTCCCTTTGGCGAAAAGTCTGAGCCTCCCTTGCCTCCGCCCATAGGTAGCGTGGTCAGTGCGTTTTTGAAGGTTTGCTCGAATCCCAAAAACTTTAGGATGCTCAGGTTTACAGACGGATGAAATCTGGTACCTCCCTTGTACGGGCCAATCGCATTGTTGTACTGAACCCTATACCCAGTATTGACATGTACCTCCCCCGCATCATCTTGCCAAGTCACCCTAAAAGTAAAGATACGATCGGGCTCCAAGAGACGCTCGGCGATCTTGTACTTCTCAAATTCCGGGTGCTCATTGTACACCTCTTCGATCGTGGATAGTACTTCTTCGACCGCTTGGTGAAACTCCTTCTCTCCTGGATGGCGTTCTTTTAGACTCTTCAGTAGTTCGTCTGTTTTCATGAGATGTTGCGTATTTGTTAAAGGTTTTTATAAAGTAATGACTAAAAAATGTCCGGTCAAAACAAACCCCCGCAACCTATGCACGACTTTTTGTGCAAATAGGCTCAGGGGAGCCTTGGAGCCAATACAAATCTAGGTAATTCCCCCCGAAATCACAACCATCTTCCCCTTTTTCTTTTACGACCTCCTACCTTCTCCGTTTTCTGCCCCTGCGGATGGACCTCAGCTATGGTATTCACTACCGGCGAAAATGGGTTTGCTATGCGGATCATAGTCTATACGAAATTTGGTGAATGGCACTTCATTTTGCAGTTTCTACGGACTGAAACTGCAGTTTCAGTCCGTAGAAACTGTAGTTTCAGTCCGTAGAAACTGGATTGAGGAGTAAAACGAAAAGAGCGTGACCACAAGGAGGGAGAGATTGTCCCTGTGGCCACGCTTTTAATATTTTATAGAGCAAAATCTGAACCCAACTAAAGTAAAAGAACAGACCATAATACAATCTATTCGATAGATACACTACCCTTTTCATTTTAATAACTACTGAGCTCTCTTCTGTGCAGGGGTGAAGTTATGAGTGTTGCCTCTCTCCCAAAAAGAGCAGAGTGCATGCCAAAGGTTTTACCCTTGGCATGCACTCTTTTACTTATCATCTGTATGCTTTGTGGGTGATTATTTCACTTCCTCAAAGTCTGCGTCCGTCACACCGTCACCGGAGGATGATCCTGCACCGGACTGTGTTTGGTCTGTGGTGGCGCCTGCATTGGGTTGCTGCTGATTGTACATCTGCTCGGACATTGCCTGTGCTACTTTGTTGAGATCCTCTAGTGCGGCATCGATGGCGGCCAGGTCTTGGGCCTTGTGTGCCTCCTTGAGCTTGGTGAGAGCCGCCTCGATCTCGGCTTTTTTGTCTGCCGGCATCTTGTCTCCGAGGTCCTTGAGTTGCTTCTCAGTCTGGAAGATCACGCTGTCGGCCTGGTTGATCTTATCGATGCGCTCGCGCTCCTTCTTGTCGCTCTCAGCATTGGCCTCTGCCTCCGCCTTCATGCGTTGGATCTCATCATCGCTCAGCCCGCTAGAGGCCTCGATACGGATCTTTTGCTCCTTGCCGGTACCCTTGTCCTTCGCCGATACGTTTACGATACCGTTGGCATCGATATCAAAAGTGACTTCGATTTGAGGAACACCTCTCTGGGCGGGTGGTATGCCGTCGAGGTTGAATTTTCCGAGCGTCTTGTTGTCTCTCGCCATGGATCGCTCACCCTGTAGTACGTGAATCTCCACTGAGGGCTGGTTGTCAGCGGCAGTGGTAAAGATCTGCGACTTCTTGGTCGGGATCGTGGTATTGGCATCGATGAGCTTGGTCATCACTCCACCCATGGTCTCGATACCCAGTGACAGTGGGGTTACATCCAGCAGTAGGACATCCTTGACGTGTCCGCTGAGGACACCACCTTGGATGGCTGCACCCAATGCCACTACCTCGTCGGGGTTCACGCCCTTGGAGGGTTGTTTGCCAAATAGCCCGGCTACCATCTCCTGTACGGCGGGGATACGTGTGGAACCTCCGACCAGGATGACATCATCTATCTCGTTGGCAGAGATGCCGGCGTCCTTCAGTGCTTGCTCTACCGGAGCCTTGCAGGCCTGTGTGTACTTGTCGGTCAGTTGCTCAAACTTTGCTCTCGTGAGGGTCTTGACCAAGTGCTTGGGGACACCGTCTACCGGCATGATGTACGGTAGGTTGATCTCCGTGCTGGTGGTGCTGGATAGCTCGATCTTGGCCTTCTCGGCGGCTTCTTTCAGCCTCTGGAGTGCCATGGGGTCTTTGCGTAGGTCGACGCCCTCGTCGTGCAAAAACTCTTCGGCCAGCCAGTCGATCACCGCATGGTCGTAGTCATCACCACCGAGGTGGGTGTCACCATTGGTGCTCTTTACCTCGAATACACCGTCACCGAGCTCAAGGATGGAGATATCAAACGTACCTCCACCGAGGTCAAAGACTGCGATCTTCATGTCCTTGTTGCTCTTGTCCAGCCCATAGGCCAGTGCCGCTGCGGTAGGCTCATTGACGATACGCTTGACGGTCAGTCCTGCGATCTCTCCGGCCTCCTTGGTGGCTTGGCGCTGTGCGTCGTTGAAGTACGCCGGCACAGTGATGACGGCTTCGGTCACCGGCTCTCCGAGGTAGTCTTCGGCGGTCTGCTTCATCTTTTGGAGTATCATGGCAGATATCTCCTGTGGTGAGTATTGGCGTCCGTCTATCTCTACGCGTGCGGTGTCGTTGTCACCCTTGACTACCTTGTAGGGGAGACGCTTGGTCTCGCCCTCGATCTCCGAGTAGCGCTCACCCATGAGCCTCTTGATAGAGTAGATGGTGTTGGTGGGGTTGGTGATTGCTTGGCGTTTTGCCGGATCGCCTACCTTCCGCTCCCCTCCGTCTATGAAGGCTACCACGCTCGGAGTGGTCCGCTTGCCCTCGCTATTGGCAATGACTACCGGTTCATTGCCCTCGAGTACAGCTACACAGGAGTTGGTGGTACCTAGATCTATTCCTATTATTTTTCCCATTGTTGTATATGTATTTTGTTATTGTATGTTTTCTATAATTCTCAAGTGTAGTAGTGCAAAGGGTGTGCCATCGGACCCGGGACCATTTGTTTCGTGTCATCTGTCCGAGCAAGGTAGTGACAAATCTGTCAGTCGGGTCAGGTCGGGTGAAAGATTTGACGGATAGTGGCGAAAAGTTTCCAGTGGGAGATTTTTGTTGTCAGTAGTGCGACTTCGCTGACCACTGTCAGGGTCGGCAACCCCAGCGCCCCTATCCCCAAGACATCGTTTCGAGATTTGTCCTTTAGTATCATGTATTGGGGCTGGTGGAGCCGAAAAGGAGAAAGGGTGTGTCCAAAACGTGAGTTTGGACACACCCTCTCTTATCATTCCTAGTGTGTTTTGTGATCAGAAGTTGGCGTTGTTTGGGGTGCGGGGGAAGGGGATCACGTCTCTGATGTTTGCCATCCCTGTCACAAAGAGGATCAGTCGCTCAAAGCCGAGCCCAAATCCTGAGTGTGGCGCTGTCCCAAAGCGACGAGTGTCCATGTACCACTGCATCTTTTCGACAGGTACGCCCATGTTCTTTGCATGGGTCACCAACTTGTCGTAGTCCCACTCACGCTCCGATCCTCCGATGATCTCTCCGATTCTTGGGAAGAGTACATCCATACCTCTTACGGTCTTGCCGTCGTCGTTTTGCTTCATGTAGAAAGCCTTGATCTCCTTGGGGTAGTCGGTGAGGATGACGGGGGCTTGGAAGTGCTGCTCTACCAAATAGCGCTCATGCTCGGAGGAGAGGTCGGCTCCCCAGTATACGGGGAACTCAAACTTGTGTCCCGACGCTACTGCAGCCTCCAGGATCTTGATCCCCTCGGTGTAGGTCAGTCGGACAAAGTCTGTCTTTACCACAGCTTGGAGCCGCTCAATGAGGTTGTGGTCGATCATGTCGTTGAGGAACTGCAGGTCATCCCGGCAGTGCTCCAGTGCCCAGGTGATGAGGTACTTGAGGAAGTCCTCTGCCAGGTCCATGTTTTCCTCGATCTCTATGAAGGCCACCTCGGGCTCGATCATCCAAAACTCTGCCAGGTGGCGTGGGGTGTTGGAGTTTTCGGCTCTAAAGGTGGGGCCAAACGTGTAGATCGCTCCCAGCGCCATTGCGGCAAGCTCTCCCTCGAGCTGTCCGGAGACGGTGAGGTTGGTCTCTGTGCCAAAAAAGTCTTGGCTGTAGTCTACCTCGCCCGACTCTGTCCGCGGGAGATTCTCCAGGTCCAGGGTCGTCACCTGAAACATCTGGCCTGCGCCCTCCGCGTCCGATGCGGTGATGATGGGGGTATGGATGTAGTAAAATCCATGGTCGTGAAAGTACTTGTGTATGGCATACGCCATATTGTGTCGTATGCGGAATACGGCACCAAAGGTATTGGTCCTGGGACGTAGGTGTGCGATCTCCCGCAAAAACTCCATGCTGTGTCCCTTTTTTTGTAGAGGGTAGGTGTCTGGGTCGGCTGTGCCGTAGAGCTTTATCTCTTTGGCCTGTACCTCCATGGTCTGGCCTTTACCCTGTGACTCGACGAGTATTCCGGTGACACTCAGGCTCGCTCCTGTGGTGATGTCCTTGAGGAGGTCCGGGTCAAAGTCCTCCACTCCTGCCACTACCTGGAGGTTGTGGATGCAAGAGCCGTCGTTGAGTGCGATGAACGCCACATACTTGCTTCCGCGCTTGGTGCGCACCCACCCTTTGATATTTACTTCCTGACCATAGGTGGGGTTTTGTATCAGGTCTGCTATTTTTGTCCTTTTCATGATTGTTATTCGAATGCTCCCATCTTCAGATTATTTACTTCCTCTTGTGTGAGGTAACGCCACTTGCCACGTCCGAGGTTTTTCTTCGTCAGTCCGGCGAAGTAAACCCTATCCAGCTTCTCTACGCGGTAGCCTAGGTGCTCAAAGAGTCGACGGACTATACGGTTGCGTCCGGAGTGGATCTCGATACCCACTTGGGTGTGGTCTTCGTCATCTACATAGCTGATGGCATCGGCGTGCATTTCTCCATCCTCGAGCTCTACACCGTCGGCGAGTCTTTGCATGTCCTCTACAGTCACCTCCTTGTCCAGCCAGACGTGGTAGATCTTCTTTTTCATGAATGATGGGTGTACCAGCTTGGCGGCTAGGTCTCCATCGTTGGTCAGGAGTAGGACTCCTGTGGTGTTGCGGTCGAGTCGTCCGACCGGGTATATGCGCTCCTTGGCTGCACTTCGGGTCAGCTGTATCACCGTGAGTCGCTCTTGTGGGTCATCGGAGGTGGTGACACAGTTGCGAGGCTTGTTGAGCAGGACATATACTTTTTGCTCCGGGGTGATTACTCGTCCATTGACCTCTATGCGATCCTGAAGGGTCACCTTTGCTCCTAGTTGTGTCTCGGGTACCCCATTGACGAGTACCGCTCCGCTCTTGATCAGTTCGTCCGCTTCACGACGTGAGCACACTCCGGAGTGTGCGAGGTATTTATTGAGTCGGAGTGGCTTCTCAGTCCCGAACTGTGTGTTTTCGTACACCGGGCGTTGGTGCTTGTTGTTTTTTTTGCCTCCGTTGTTGTAGGGCTTTTGGTCTCTGTTGTAGCCGTTGCCGGATCGGCGTTGGGTTCCACCGGCCTTGTAGTTGGTCCTACGAGATGGGTTGGCTCCGGACGGGTAGGTCGAGCGGGTGCGCCCTTCTTCTTCTCGGTCGGGTGCTCTGTGGGTGCCGTATTTGCTTCGGTTGTACTCCCGATGTTGCCGGTATTGCTCTTTGTAGGTCGATGACTTTTGCCTCTCCTCGTAGCTGTGTTGGCCACTGTCGTACGGGATGTCGTAGTCCACTCGGTCGTCATTCAGGTCATCGAGCTTGCGTTGCCGGCGTTTTTGGGCCGCCTCTTGGATCTGATTGACTGTGAGTCGCACTCTCCTCCGTTTTCGCATGGATGGTTGGGATTGTTCGCTGTCGCGATCAGGATAGTGGCTGATGCTTTCGTCGCTGGTTCTGCCGGTGTCCTGATAGTTGTCGTTGTTCATCGTCTGGGGTGTCCTATGATTGAAGTGTGGGACAAGGTAGCCTCACGGCTACGGTGGTAGTTGTTTATCAATTACTGCCCAAAGTTAGTCAAAAATCGTGATGGTCGCAACAAAAAAAGGAGAGAGGGTGTGCCAAAGCTCGTTTTGGCACACCCTCCTCTTACCGATCCTGTGTGGTCGGCCGGTTGTCAGCAGCAGGAGTAGGTGGCAATGAGGTTGCGGTCTCCGAACCCGTTGTCGATGCGTGCCACGTTGACAAAAAACTTGTTTTCCTCAAGGTAGGGCAGTGCGAAGGCGGCCTTGCTGCGTGGGTAGGAGTGTGTCCACTCGTCAGCGGTTACTTCATACTGCGGATGTGGTGCGTTTTTCAGCACGTTGTCTGTCGCATCTGCCTCTCCGGTGATGACCTCCTCTATCTCCTGGCGTATCTTGGTCAGCACGTCTACGAATCTATCCAGCTCCATGAGGCTTTCGCTCTCGGTCGGCTCGATCATGAGGGTGCCATGTACGGGGAATGAGAGTGTGGGCGCGTGGTAGTTGAAGTCCATAAGTCGCTTGGCGATGTCGTTTTCGTCAATGCCGCTTTTTTGCTTGAGCGGACGGCACTCGAGGATCAGCTCGTGCCCGACATAGCCAGTGGCACCGGTGTAGGTGATGCCGTACAGCTCCTTGAGCCGTGCGGCGAGGTAGTTGGCATTGAGCAGTGCGACAGCTGTGCTACGCTTGAGCCCTTTGGCACCGAGTAGCCGGATGTAGGCGTAGGTGATGCCACAGATCCCGGCGCTGCCGTAGGGTGCCGCAGACACCGGTATATTGTCGTGGCCGTAGTGTAGTGGATGGCTGGGTAGGTGCTTGACTAGGTGTCGGGCCACACAGATGGGGCCTTCTCCGGGTCCGCCTCCGCCGTGAGGGATGGCAAAAGTCTTGTGGAGGTTGAGGTGGCATACGTCTGCTCCGATAAAGCCCGGGCTGGTGTAGCCCACTTGTCCATTCATATTGGCTCCATCCATATAGACTTGTCCTCCTCGGTCGTGTACGATCTGGAGCAATCTGCGGATCTCTACCTCAAATATACCGTGGGTGGATGGGTAGGTGATCATGGTGGCGGCGAGCCGATCTTTGTACTGCTCGGCCTTGCGCTCAAAGTCTTGGACATCGATGTTGCCCTTTTCGTCACTGTCTACGATCACCGGTACGAATCCCGCTTGCACGGCTGAGGCGGGGTTGGTGCCGTGTGCGGATGCGGGGAGCAGGACGATGTCGCGGTCTTGTCCACCGTTGGCATCGAGGTAGTCGCGGATGGTGCGTAGCCCGGCGTACTCTCCGGATGCTCCGGAGTTGGGCATGAAGCAGGTCTTTTGCATGCCGGTGATCTCGGCCAAGTATCTGTCCAGGTCGTCCAGCATCTCGAGATAGCCTTGGGTCTGCTCAGCGGGTGCGTAGGGGTGAATGTTGGCAAAGTTGGGGTTGCTGAGGATGAAAAGCTCCGCGGCGGCATTGAGCTTCATGGTGCAGGAGCCCAGCGAGATCATGGACTGTGCCAGAGAGATGTCGCGACGCTCCAGCCACTTGATGTAGCGCATCAGTTCGGTCTCGGTATGGTACTTATTGAAGACCTCTTGGGTGAGAAACTCCGAGGTGCGTCGCACCCCATCCGGGAGCTCTGTATACTGTGTGGGTAGCTCCGGTGTGGGGATCTCCTCGATGCCTTTGGCTTCGCAGAAGATGTAGTAGAGGGTGCCCAGGTCGGATATCTGTGTGGTCTCGTCCACGGATATGCCTATGGAGTAGTCGTCGAAGTATCGGAAGTTGACCTTGCAGTCCAGTGCTATCTCGGCTATGTTTTCTTGCTCCTCCTTGGACAGCCCGACGATCTTGAGTGTGTCGAAGTAGGTGGTGTTTTGTTGTTGGTAGCCCAGCTCTCGGAGCTGTCTGTCCAGCGTGGTGGCATAGGTGTGGATACGCCCTGCTATGTCTTTCAGCCCCTCGGGTCCGTGATATACAGCGTAGAATCCCGCCATGGTTGCCAGTAGGGCTTGTGCTGTGCAAATGTTGGAGGTTGCTTTTTCGCGCTTGATGTGTTGCTCTCTGGTCTGAAGTGCCAGCCTAAAGCCCTGATGGCCCTCGCGATCCTTGCTGATCCCCACGATGCGTCCGGGGATGATGCGCTTGTAGGTGTCTGTGGCCGATAGGTAGGCGGCGGATGGCCCGCCAAAATACATGGGTATCCCGAAACGCTGGGTGCTACCAAAGACGATATCGGCCCCAAACTCCCCGGGTGGCGTGAGTAGGACGAGGGAGAGGAGGTCAGCCGCAACGGCTACCGGTATCTCGGCGGCCTTTGCCTTTTGGATGAAGCCGGGGGCATCCACCACTTGGCCGTCGTCGTTGGTGTATTGTATGATTGCCCCGAAGTAGTCTTCTCCAAAGTCAAAGTCAGCCATCTTCCCCGTGACAATCTCAATATCCCACTGCGAGCCTCGGGTCTTGATCACCCCTTGTGTAGAGCGAAATAGGTCATTGGCTACGAATAGCTTGCGTGCGTTCTGTCGCTTGCGTGGGCGGGCATTGAGGAGCATGGCCGCCGCTTCGGCGCCGGCTGTGGCTTCGTCGAGGAGTGAGCAGTTGGTCAGCATCAGGCCGGTTAGCTCGGTGATGACGGTCTGGAAGTTGAAGAGCGCCTCCAGTCGTCCTTGGGCAATCTCGGCTTGGTATGGGGTATAGGAGGTGTAGTAGTTGGGGCTTTCGAGTACGTTTCGTTGGATCACTCCCGGCGTACAGGTGTCGTACCATCCTTGGCCGATGTAGGAGGTGAAGACCTGGTTTTTGTCTCCCAGCTCGTGGATGTGCTCGATCAGCTCTCGCTCGGTCATGGGGTCGGGGAGGTCGAGCTCATGGTCCAAAAAGATGTCTCCGGGGATGATCTTGTGGACCAGTTCGTCAATGGAGGAGACGCCGATAGTCCGGAGCATTTTTTGCTCATCCTCCGGCTTGCTTACGCCGACGTGCCGTATCGTAAAGTCGTTGGTATTCATGGTTTTTTGTATTTGTGTGGTGTAAAGTGGTTGTCCAAAACTTGTAGGTCAAATATACCTCATTTTTCTGAAGAGACACAGGCCGGATGAGCGAGACTGCACACATACACTTTTCATCGTTTGGTCCTCTCGAGATAGAGCCTGTCTCGGTGGTCAAAATGATTTTTGTCTCGCTTGGGGCGTTGAGTCTTTGTAGTAGTCTGTTTTTCAGTTGATTAGGCCGAAAATAGGCGGGCGATGTTTTGGGTAAAATTTTGGACTTTGTAAGTGTAAGAGAGTCAGGTGGTTGTGAGGAGCTTTGAGTTTTACGGATAGAAGCAATCTTTTTCACGGATAGAAGCGAAAGTTTTCACGGATAGAAGCAATCTTTTTCACAGGGAGGAGCAAAAAAGAGGGGTTGGCGGAGAGTGGGGAGGGGTTGGCTTGGCAAAGTGGGGATCAAGGGGTGACGGCTAAGGGCTATTTTTGGTATCTTTGCGAAGTCTGTATTGCATGTTTTGAAAGACAACTATGGCTCAAGAAGTACTACTATCACTCCGAGATGTGACGCTCAAGCGAGATGAAAACACCATCCTCAGCGAAGCATCGTTGGATATCTACCCAGGCGAACTGGTCTACCTTATCGGCAAGGTGGGTTCGGGCAAGTCTACGCTGATCAAGTCTATCTATGCCGACATCCCCATCTACAGCGGTGAGGCTTCTTTTGGTCAGTATGATCTGCGACGGATCAAGCGTAAGCAGATCCCTTACTTGAGACGTGAGCTGGGGATTATCTTTCAGGACTTTCAGCTGCTGATGGATCGGACGGTTGAGAAAAATCTGGAGTTTGTCCTGCGAGCCACGGGCTGGACGGACAAGGTGGAGATCAGTCGGCGGATCGAGGAGGTGCTTTCGCTGGTGGGCTTGGAAACCAAGAAGTACAAGCTCCCCCATGAGCTATCCGGTGGCGAGCAACAGCGTACCGTGATTGCTCGGGCACTGCTCAATAAGCCTAAGATGATGCTTGCCGACGAACCCACCGGCAATCTCGACCCCGAGACCGGGGAGCAGATCGTCCGCCTCTTGCACGAAATAACCCACAGTGGTACCGCAGTACTGATGAGTACACACAACTATGCCATGGTGAAGAAGTATCCATCGCGAGTGATGAAGATCGACAAGGGCAAGGTGGTAGAGGTGCGTCTGCGTGCTTCACAGCCCTCGTCGGATAGCGTGGAGGAGTGACGAAGTGACGAAGATGGAGAAAAGAAGCTACTCGGAGTACTATGTGATGAAGTTTGGGGGGAGCTCTGTGTCTACACCTGAGCGGATCACGCAGGTAGGCAAGCTGATCAGTGGCAAGGAGCCCAAGGTGGTTGTCCTCAGTGCCATGGGGGGTGTGACAAATACGCTGGTGGAGATCAGCCACTACTATAGGACGGGAAATGTCCAGGGCGCACTGATGCTGATCGACCAACTGGCCCAGAGGTATGCGGAGGTGATCAGTGGTCTGTATCGGTCCGAAAAATGTAGGTCGGAGGCGACCACCTTTGTCTTGGGCAAAATGGACTTTTTGAGGGCGTTTCAGCGTGAGGCCTTTACGGACTTTGAGGAGAAGCAGGTACTGGCTGTCGGTGAAATGGTGTCGGTGTATATGATGTACTTGCACCTCCGTGAGGTCGGACGTGACAGCACCATGATCTCGGCTCTAGACTACATGTCGACCGACAAGTACGGCGAGCCGGATCTAGGTAAGATCAGTGCCAAGCTACATGATCTGATCTCTCGGTATCCGGAGCAGACTCTCTTTTTGACCGAGGGCTATATCTGCCGAAATGCCTATGCGGAGGTGGACAACCTCAAGCGGGGAGGAAGTGACTATACGGCCTCAATCGTGGGAGCTGTACTGGATGCCAAGGAGATACAGATATGGACGGATATCGACGGACTGCACAACAATGACCCTCGAGTGGTCCGACACACCGAGCCGGTGCACAAGCTGCACTTTAGTGAGGCGGCCGAGCTGGCGTACTTCGGTGCCAAGATCCTGCATCCGAGCTGTATTTTGCCTGCCCAGATGGCCAATATCCCGGTACGTATCCTCAATACGATGGATCCCTCGGCTGAGGGTACTCTGATCTCCAATCGGATCGATGAGGGGGAGATAAAGGCCATCGCCGTAAAGGATGGTATCACGGCATTGCGGATCATCAGCACACGTCGCCTGGTGCCACACGGGTTTCTCCGCAAGGTTTTTGAGACCTTTGAGCGACATCAGACCTCGATCGACCTCGTGGCGACCAGTGAAGTGGCTGTCTCTCTCGGGATTGATTCGACCCGAAGGCTGGAGGAGCTCCTCGCCGAGCTCCGGAAGTTTAGCACGGTGTCTGTGGATGAGGAGATGAGCATTATCTGCATCGCCGGTGACCTCAACTGGAAAAACACCGGCAAGGAGGGCGATATCGTCAAGGCTCTGGAGGATATACCGATCCGGATGATCACCTACGGGGGGTCCAACCACAATGTCTCTGTCCTGATCCGGACTCAAGACAAGCAGCGTGCACTTGAATTGCTGAGCGAGCACCTATTTGCCTTGGGGTAAGGTCGACAACTCCCGGAATCGTTTTGTCCACACAAGAATCTCTAAAAACTTGGCTCTATGCCACACGGCCACACACGCTTGGAGCCTCCTTGGCCCCCATGCTCATTGTCGGGGCATCGCTGCTGCGTGAGGGCGGAATGTCCTGGGGCCTCTACCTCTTGGCTCTGCTGGTCGCCGTGTCGGCACAGATTGCGAGTAATCTGGCCAACGATTACTTTGACTATCGAGGCGGAAAGGATACGGAGCGACGTGTCGGCTTTGAGCGACTGTTGACCCAAGGGCGGGTCAGTGAGCGTCAGATGCTTTTTGCGCTACTGATCGCAATGGGGATCTGTGCACTCTCCGGACTCCTCCTATGTGCCTTGTGCGACCCTAGACTGATGGCGGTCGGTGCCGTGGTGATGATAGGGGTGTTGGCTTACTCGGCCGGTCCCTATCCCCTCTCTTCGCATGGACTTGGTGATCTGGCTGTCGTGTTGTTTTATGGGCTTGTCCCCACTCTGGTCACCTACTATGCAGTCTCCGGAAGGCCCCCTGCTTACCTCTACTGGCTGGCATTGGGTATAGGGGTGTGGTCGGCCAATATCCTGGTCGTCAACAACTACCGAGACTATGAGGAGGATGCACGAAGTGGCAAGCGGACCCTCATTGTCCGGATGGGCAAAGACCTTGGTCCTCGTCTCTACTGTCTCAACTCTATTGTCGCCTGCTCTGCCATTGCTTGTGGAATGTACCTTGCCACCGGTAGGATCTTGGCGCTTTTGCTCTCTCCCCTGCTTACGGGGCCGGCTTACTATTGGCTCTGCACCTTGATCTTCCGGCTAAAAGGAAGACAACTCAACTACTTGCTCAAGGCCACCACGCTGCTCTGCCTCTTTACAGCCCTCCTTATTTTTCTGCTCCTCCTCAACCTCTGATGTGCTTCCGCTGCTCGGAAGGTGATATTTTCGGGGCAAATAGGACAATTTTGACTACCTTTGCTCCAAACAGAAACGAAGTAAGTGAGCAGAAGGGCTTGTCGCTGTTTGGTGCCCCGTGTACCAGAGAGAGGAAAGTCCGGGCCACGCAGGGCACCACGCTTCCTAACGGGAAGGCATCGTGAGGTGTATCCGTCGTAACAGAAAATAACCGCTCTCTCCCATTGCGGAGCGAGTAAGGGTGAAAAGGTGAGGTAAGAGCTCACCGAGCCTGTGGTGACACAGTGTTGCAGTACGCGGAGTGGGTGGAAAGATCACGTATACCGACGCTACCAGGGTTGCCCGCCCGATGTCGAGGGGTAGATCGATAGAGGCACAAGGTGACTTGTGTCCTAGATAAATGACAAGCACCCGGTCCGGAGATTGTCCTAGACACCTCTGCCACCGGGGACAGAACCCGGCTTATACACGCTGCTCCTCACTTTGTTTTTTTTGATAAAACAGACTGCTCAATGGTGGAAGAAAAAGACCTAGAAAAGCTCAAAAAGATCCAAGCAGACCGTGCCAAAAGACGCAAGCCGTCCTTTTTTTCGTTGGTGACCATGAAGGGGCAAAATGCTCATGAGTTTGTGACCTACGATATGTGGCGACTCTATGACTTTGAGGTGACCGGTATCAAGGGACGTCTTGTGCGGATGCTACAGGTCATCTATATTGCGGCAGGTGAGTATGCAGGTCGGGCTGTATCCCAAAAGGCCAATTCGCTCACGTACAGCACCCTCTTGTCTTTGGTTCCGCTCCTCGTGGTCCTCCTGAGTGTCGCGGCCGGCTTTGGGCTTCAGGAGTCCTTGCAACGTCAGCTCTATGAGTATTTCCCGGCTCAGCAACACGAGCTGACTCAGGCTTTCAAGTTTGCAGAGTCTTATCTCAACCAGATGCAGAGTAGTGTCTTTATCGGTGTCGGTGTCGTCCTACTGCTTGTCGCAGTCATATCGTTGCTGATGAGTGTTGAGGGGGTTTTCAACGATATATGGCACATCAAGAAGTCCCGACCTATATCCAAGCAGGTATTGGCATACTTTGCCACGTTCCTCATCGCTCCGTTGGTGTTGGCGATTACATCCGGGTTCAACGTTTTCTCGAGTTTTCTCAACGACCTACAGCTTGCCGGGGGCTTTGCCATCACTCCGATATTGGAGACTGCCACGACTATTGTCCCCTACATAGTGTGGATAACTCTCTTCACGATCTTGTACAAACTCTTGCCCAATACTAGGGTGCACTTTTTCCCCGCATTCGTCAGTGGAGTACTTGCCGGGGTCTCGTTTCAGCTCTTTCAGCTCTTGTACATTTCCGGCCAGATATGGGTCACCAAATACAACTCCATATATGGTAGTTTTGCGGCAATCCCCCTTTTGATGCTTTTCACCAATTGGTCGTGGGTGATTTGTCTCTTTGGGGCCCAGCTGTCCTACTCGATACAGAATGTCCGCAACTATACGTTCAAGACTGAGAGTGAGCGGGTGAGTCGTCGCTTCAGAGACTTTGTGGCGATCATCTTGATGAAAAAGATCTGCAAAGCTTTTGTCCACGACAACGAAGTCTATACCGCTGAGTCGCTGGCCGACCAGTGTGACCTGCCACTCCTCGTGGTCAGCGACACCCTGGACAAGCTACACCTCTGCAACCTCCTCTCCCATCGGACGAATAAAAAGGATCCCGGCAGCCCCTACTATACTCCGGCTCTGGACTTGTCCGTAATCACCGTCCGTCGCATCATCACCCTCTTGGATCGACTGGGAGCCGAAAACTTTAGGATCGACATCTACGACCAGTATGCCAAGGAGTGGGCTATGGTACGTGATTGTCGCCCGGGCAACCATATTGATATGGAGGTCCTTGTGGTTGATTTGTAGCCACCTCCATCACTTCTCTCCGCTCTGTACAGTATGCCGACACGTCCCAAACGAAAAAAAATAAAACAGGAGCCTAAAACCTGCCCACTCACGATCATGATGAGCGAAGGTGAGATGGCACTCCTCAATAGTTATCTCGGCCGAAAAGGCATCCACAACCGATCTGCCTTTGTCCGAAGAGTGGTGATGAATAAGGTTCTGAGCGAAATTTCCGGTAATCCGGTATCCCTTTTTGAGGCTAGCCAGTTTCCCCATGAGTGAGCTCAAAACCTTCACGCAGGATGACCTCTTTTTTATGCATGCGGCACTAGAGGAGGCGGGTAGGGCCTACGAAATGGGCGAAGTCCCTATCGGTGCCGTGGTGGTGGTAGATGGTCGGATCATAGGACGTGGATACAACCAGACCGAGAGCCTGAGAGACGTGACGGCCCATGCTGAAATGCTGGCTCTGACCTCTGCTCAAAATACTCTAGGTGCCAAGGTTTTGCCAGAGTGTACGCTCTATGTGACTGTCGAGCCATGTGTCATGTGCGCAGGTGCGATCAGGTGGAGTAGGATAGCTCGTCTGGTATGGGGATGTGATGAGCCCAAGAGTGGATTCACGACGATTAGTCGTGAGATCCTTCATCCAAAAACCTTTTGGACCGGCGGGGTTTTGGCCGATGAGGCAGCAGAGTTGATGCGCCGATTCTTTGAGCATAGGAGGTGAGAGCGTCCCTATAGTCCCCTCATAAAATAGATCTCTCTAAAAAAAGGAAAGCACTGAAGTGCCAAGTCACATGGCTCTCCAGTGCAATCACAACACTAACTGCACCCGATGGATCGCCACAGAAGTATATACTCCGAGCGATCAGGGGGGTGCTTTATTTAGCCCCTATTCTTGAGCGTTGGCGTGTGTCTCGCTCAGAATTTCTTGGGCTTTGTTCCATATGGTGAGGTCGTCCAGAACCACTATGCCTCCGTCAGGGCCTGGCTCAAGGTGAAAGCCTACAGGCTTGCCGTCCTTGTAGTTTTCGCCCCCAAAGTAGTTGCGTACGGTATCCACTCGTAGGTTCAACTCATCGGCGATACGTGCCATAGAGCCGTCGGGCAAACTGTCTTTTAGCTTCCGAAGTTCGTTGAATGTAATTGTCTTGGTCATAGCTAGAATTGTAGTTTTGGGGTTGTTGTTTTATAGGTCACCCTACTATATCAATTGAGACTGAAAGAGGGTTTTTTCATGGTTGCTATCTTGTTGTGCCACTAAGGTAACGGTTTTATTTGATATTGCCAAGGAAATCCTCTTCCTTTCGAAATAGGCTGCTGAGAGGTTTCTCTATGATAACAGGAGGCTGAGGAGCTTGGGTAGAAAAATGATCAGCCCTATGATTACGGAAAGTGTCGCAAGCAGGAGAACGGCTGCGGCCGCTAGGTCTTTGGCGTCTCGAATGTGCTCGGAGTACTCCGGACAGACTTGGTCGCAGAGATGCTCAAGTGCTGTGTTGAGAGCTTCACCGGCCAAAACTAGGCCTATACATACCAGGAGGATCAGCCACTCGCATGGATTAACCTCCAGCCACCACGCCAGTAGTGGTACAGCTACTGCAAAAAGCAGGTGAATACGTGCGTTGGGCTCAGATGCAAATAGCCTCCCCACACCTCGGAGGGCGTGGCGGAGGCTATGGTAAAATCGCGTGGGCGAAAAGGTAGACCTTTTCATCGCAAAGGGCTACTGTCTAGAGCCAACGCTCCATGAAGGTGTCCATCTCTTGTGCCTTTTCCTCTAGCTTGCGCAAAAATTCAAACTGTGCTTTGGCTCGGATCAGGTTGTGCTTGGGCTTGGCTGTCTTGTAGTAGATGTCGCCATTGAGGTAATCGGTGAGGAAGCGTACGGTCTGCATATAGGTGAGAAGTCTCCCGCCATAAGGTAGAAGGCTAATCTCCGTGGGGGTAAGAAAGTCCCGGGCTCCCTCCATGTAGCCCTCGGTATAGGCGTGGAAGATCTCCATATTCACGCCGACCTTGGAGAGGTCTTCCTCGTCCTCTGCCGCTGTGTTGACTGCAGTACGGATGAAGTCACCTATGTCCGAAAGGACGTATCCCGGCATGACTGTATCTAGGTCAATGACGCATAGTACTTTGTCGCTGTGGGCGTCAAAAAGGATGTTGTTGACTTTGGTGTCAAGGTGGTTGATTCGCTTGGGGAGCTTGCCCTCTGCATGGAGTTTGTCCTGGAGGAGCATATCACTCGACCGCTTCTCTATCTCAGCGATCAGATCCCGGACTTCGGCAACACGACCTGCGCGATCAGCTTGGATGGCTTGATGGAGTTCGTCAAGACGAAAGGCCATGTCGTGAAAGCGGGGGATGGTCTCTCCTAGATTGTGACTTGGCAGGTCGGCTAGGTGACTCTGAAAGGCACCAAATGCCTTGCCGGCTTCGCGTGCGAGTGCCGGTGTCACGGTCTCATAGGTTTTGGACCCTTTGATATAGAGACTGAGTCGCCAGTAGGTGTCATCGCTGTGGCGGTGGTAGGGTGCTCCGCTTTTGGTGGGGAAGAAGGTGAGGACATGCCGATCTATATCTCGGTCACCCTCTGTCTGGAGTTTTTTGCGGATGTGCTTTGTGACGCTGAAGATATTGGATTGCAGGGTGTCTACATCCTCAAATACATGGTTGTTGATCCGCTGGAGGATATACTTTTCCTCGGTCGCCCCACCGGGGGTCCGGACTGTGACTGCTAGAGTATCGTTGATCATCCCGTTGCCTATCGGAGCGGCGTCGACTAGCTCTTCCGGAATGTCGAAGTGGTCAAGAATGACTTTAAACTTTTGATCCATAGATGTGGTTTGGTACGTGGTTAGGGTTGCTGTGAACGACTCATAGATACACCTGTATCAGTAGTGGGGACAATGCCCATATTGCAATATAGAAAAAAATAACGGTATATCGTAGCCTTTTAGTCATGATCGCTTGTGGAAAAAGATAGGGGTCGCCGGCTTCGGACTCGGGTATACCCAAGAATGCGATCCTTGCCCTAGTGTATAGGAAGTAGACTAGGTGGCCCACAAAGAGTCCGAGCAACAGTGCCGGCAATACGTCTGTGACAAAGTGTACACCCAGGTAGATGCGTGAGTAGCAAACGGTCAGGGCCACTGTAAAGATGGCGAGTGAGAAACGTTTGTCGCGTAAGAAAAGGGACAAGTAGGTGGCCAAGGCGATGAAGTTGGCCGTGTGGCCGGATATGAAGCCATAGGAGCCTCCACGGTAGCCGAGTACGGTCTTGACCACCTCGCTCGTAAGGGGATGGTGCGTCGGCCTGAGTCGCTGAAAGTAGGGCTTGATAATACCCGAGGATACCTGATCGGCCAAGAAGATCAACAGGAGGATGAAAAAGAAAAAACAAACCCACTCTCTGGGCTTTTGCTTGTAGGTCATCATGAAGATGAACGTCAAGCCAAAGATAATCCAGACAAGTGGGGCGGAGATAATGTACATGACACTATCCAGGTATGGGGTATGTGGACTGTTGAGCCAGAGAAAAAGGTCTCGCTCAGTCTGTACGAGTTCTTCTATCACTGCGGTAAAATGAATTCAAGGTCCGACTGGGGAATCCAACCGACAACTCCGTCCGGAAGAAGGATCTCATAAAAGTTGGCTACTGCCTTTTGGACACGCACTTGCACTCCGGCATGGAGCACAACGATATCGGTGGCTGATTGGTCGGGCGAACTTTTGATGGTGACGATCGGTGACATGACCACAGCACCGCTTGTGTCTTGTACAAAGTTATTGAGACGAAAGGTCATGAAGTTGGTAAACACAAAGAGTACCGTCGTAGCCATGGAGCCGTAGAACCCCACAAGTCTCCGTGCTCTCGTCCGAGAGATGAAAAAGAGGAGGAGCAAGCCACAGGTGAGGAAGAGTAGGACAAGGTCCAGAGTCAGCCAAGTGTATAGATCAAACCAATGCGACAGACTATCCACCCACGCAGCGAACAAGGTCGTGGGTGCGGGAGTAATCTTGTCTTCTGTTTTGGACGAAGCAAACTCTAGGTTGTGGCGGATGTCTCTATCGGCCGGAGCCAGCCTGTAGGCTCGGTTGTAGGCAAGGATTGCCTCGGCGAGATCATTGCTCTTGTAGTATGCGTTGCCGAGGTTGTAGTACATGGCGGCGGTTGGCTTGTCGGAGCTCTCTATCGCACTTTGAAATGCTGTAATGGCATCCGAGTAGTGGGCTTCGCTGTATGCTGATATACCCTTCTCAAAAGCACTTTGCCCAATGGCGGGTAGGGTGAGTAGTAGGGCAAATAGGGCAGTCAGATGAAACTTCATTTTTTGGAGTATTTATATTTGGTGGCTTGGATAGCGTCTATCACGTTGGCGGCTTGTGCATAGAGGTCTTCCTTTTGGCTCGTGCCTTCCGATGGCGTATATCTGGCCATCTCAAGGGTCGAGAGGGTCCCCAATGTCTGCTCTATCAGTTCGGGCGACAGTCCGGCATTGAGCATCGTCGACTGGATGTACTCTTTGGAGAGATTGGCTCGGTCGATGTGAAACTTTGCCGAGATATAGTTGTTGACACCGGTAAGTAGTGCCTCATAGTAAGCGGGATCGTCTCCGGAAGAGCGTTTTTTCTCTGCGATCTTGAGGTACTTTTTGGCCATGGCTCCGGCACGACGAGAGCGAAGCTCTGCTGTCTCGGCACTTTGGGATAGCAGGAGGCGGTATACCAAATATATGATGAGAGCCAGCAGGATCACTCCGGAGTAGCATGCGAGGATCTTGGCCGTGCTGATACGTTGGTGTGTGGCACTTCCCGGTTCGGACTTGAGGTACCGAATATCTTGTCCCAAGTACTTTACTTCGTCTCTGTCGGTCAGAGTACCTTGTGTGACAGCCGTGTCATCGCCTTTGTCGACATGTACTCGTGTGGTGGGAATGCTGGTTGTCCGGTATTGACCGGCGACTGGATCAAAGTAGGCAAATGGAATAGCCTGAATCTCGTAGTCTCCTGCATATCGTGGTACGGCGACAAGGGTCTTAGTCTTGGTGCCTGAGACACCGGAGCCGAGGACTGTGATATCTTCGTTTTCTTGTGGATCGTATTGTTCGAATCCTTCGGGAAATTCAATAGAGGGTAGGGAGGTGAGCTTGATATTTCCTTTCCCTTTCAGAGTTAGTTCGATCTGAAAGCTTTCGTTAGTCTTGAGGACAGTGGTTGGAACATTGGCGGCAAGCTCAAACTGCCCAACAGCCCCCGAAAATCCCTCCGGACTAGGGGTGGGCAAAGCCTTCACATCTATACTAAATGGCTGTGAGCGCACCTCTTTTTTTACTCGGGTGTACTGATCGAGAAAGCTGCCAAAAAAGTCCGATACCGGGTCGTTGACTTTAACCTGAACCATGAGGTCAAAGGTTCCTGATGGAATACTTATCTTCCCGGTCTTTTGAGGAAAGAGGATGACCTTGTACAGGTCAACCACATAGTAGACTCGCCCATTGAGTTCTGCAGTATCCCATCTTTTTTGGGCGGGGGTGTCTACCTCTTGCTTGACGAAGTCCTGAAAGTCAGGGAAATTGGCGGAGGTGAGTGAAATGTCCGGGTGGGTGGAGTAGAGCTTGTAGGTCACGAGTAGCCCTTCTTGCTCATAAACCTTGGTCTTGGATGGGATGGCCTTGATGACAAAGTCGTTGTCGGATATGCGTTCCGAGGCTCTTACTTGCGCTTTGGATTGTGCTCGGGCATCGTCTTTGGCGTCTGCACCGTACACAGCTTCGGCAGTGAATACTTTGATCTGCTTGGGCGAGGTGCGGTAGGTGGCTGACCCAGATTTTACAGTGGCTTCTGGGATGGTGTAGGTCCCCTCTTTCGGGGCAATCAGGGTGTAGCTAAATGTGGTGGTGACCGATCGAGTTATGTTGCCATTGATTATGGAGACGCTGGACGAATTGCTGATCGCCGGTCCATAGCTGATTTGCAAGCCCTGTGGGGTGGGCACGTGTAGGTCCTTCCCTTTGGCGTTGAGGACAAACTGGATGTTGAACGGCTCTCCCGCCACGATGATATCAGGGGTGATGAGCTCAAATGTGACTTTTTTGTCGCCTGCGTACTTGTCACTCTCAACAGCACTTGCCGTAGAGAGCGAAAGCAAAAGCAATAGGATCCCTAGATTGAAATTGTATAGCTTGTGTATCATTTACCAATTTTTTTCTTTCGATCGTCCTCCGGATTGTTGTTCTTTGAGCTTCTCTAGCTTTTGTTGCGTCTTCTTTTCGTCTTGTAAAAAAGACTTCAGGATCTGCTCAGCGTTTTGGCGTGACAGTTTATCCTCTTGTTGCTCCTGAGGTTGTTCCTGAGGCTTATCTTGCTTGGGCTTGTCTTGCTGATCTTTTGGCGACTGATCCGGTGATTGTTGCTGGTCTTGTTGCTTCTGATCCTGCTTCTGCTCTTGGTCGTTGTTTTGTCCTCCACCGTTATTTTCCTGTTGTTGGAGTAGCTTTTGGGCAAGCGCTAGGTTGTAGCGCGTTTCTTCATCCGTCGGACGATGGCGTAGCGACGCTTTGTAGCACTCCACAGCACTCTTGTAGTCTTTCGCTTTCATGGCACAGTTACCTGCGTTGTGGGCCAAGTCTGCCACACGCTCGGCGGGAAGTGACTTGGCTTCTTGGAGGAGTTCACTCAGTAGCTTTTGAGCCTCTTCGTTCCGATCTGTGCGGTAGAGGGTATTGGCTAGGTTGTACCTCGCAACGGGGTCCTTGCTGTTGAGATCAAGTGCCTTGCGGTAGTTGATTTCCGCCGCACTGTAGTTCTCTTTCCGGAAAGCTCGGTTCCCGCTACGTATCTCGCTCCTAACTTGCTTTTGGGCAAAAAGCGAAGGAGCAAAAGCAAGAGCCAATGTAAGGGTTAGGATAATATGTTTGATCATACTTTTTAGTCAAAAATATGGATACGCCTGAAGTATCTATTCTTTCGGTCAAGTACAAAAAGGTCGAGCCATAAAAGTACCAGTGCCGGCAAAAGGAAGAAGTGATACACTTCGGTGTATGCGGTGTACACGGTGGTCTCCAGCTCGCTTTTCTCTAGTTTGTCCAGAGCTTGCTCGAGGACGCGTACCGTCCCGGAGACATCATTCGCAAGAATAAATGTTCCCCCACCGGCTGATGCTATCTCCTCTCCCATCTTGGTGTTGAGCCGCGTGACCACCATCTTGCCGTCACTGTCGTAGAGATAGGAGCCATCCTTTAGGGGAATAGGACCACCCTCCGGTGTGCCGACACCGATCACGCTGACCGATATGCCCTGCTCTGTGGCTTTGCGGATAGCGTCTTCAGCACTTGCTTCGTGGTCCTCGCCATCCGTGATGATGACGATGGCGCGCTTGACGGTTTCGTCGCCGGAAAAACTGCGTATAGCCAGCCGGACAGCTTGCCCAATCTCTGTTCCTTGTGTCTCAATAAGGTCCGGGGAGGCTCCTGCGAGAAACATCTTGGCGGAGACAAAGTCCGAGGTGATTGGCAGCTGTACGTAGGCGTCTCCCGCAAAGTAGATCAGCCCGATTTTGTTGTTGCTCAGCTTGTCCACTATCCTTGATACGATCGACTTTGCCCGCTCCAGCCTTGAGGGCTTGACGTCATCGGAGAGCATAGAGTTGGATAGATCCAAGCAGACCATGAGCTCGACACCCTCCCTTGTGACGGTCTCACTCTTGGAGCCCATTTGTGGGCGAGCAAGTGCGAGCACAAGCAGAGACATAGACAAGCCCAGTATGATATCTCGGATCAGCTTCCTGCGGAGTGAAAGGTCCGGCATGAGTTGCTTGACGAGATCAGTGTCGCCGAATCTTTTGAGCCTTTTGCGTTGCTGATAGGTCCGGACAAATGAGATCAGGACCAGTGCGACAACCGGGATCAATAAGAAGAGAAGATGTGGGTATAAAAAACGCATAAGTCGTTACTTCTTCAAGTCAGATAAGGCATTTGCCCTTGTACGTGCTAGGGCAGGCTCCTTAGCCAGGTGTTGCGCAGTAGGAGGGCGGCAGCTGTCAGGCCCAGTGCAAGCCACAAAAAAATCGGGAAGTGCTCTGCTTTTTGGGTAAAGTTTTCTACCTTGAGTTTCACTTTCTCCATTTGGTCGATTTCCTTGTAGATGGCTTTCAGGCTGGCATTGTCTGTGGCTCTAAAGTACTGTCCTCCTGTGCGTTTGGCGATTTCTTGTAGCATCCCTTCGTCGATATCGACGGGGAGCATCATGTACTCAACCCCCATCAGGGTCTGTACCGGAGTGGGGGCTTCGCCTTTGCTCCCGACACCTATCGTATACACTCTGATCCCAAAGCTCTCCGCAATCTCCGCAGCTGTGATTGGGGCGATAGCACCGGCGTTGTTGGTTCCATCCGTTAGGAGGACCACTACTCGGCTGTCGCCCTTTACATCCTTGAGCCGACTGACTGCTGTGGCCAGTCCGCTACCTATTGCCGTCCCATCGTTGATCAGCCCCAGCTCCACTTTTTGGATCATGTTGAGTACCACCGCATGATCTGTGGTCAGTGGACACTGTGTATAGCTTTCGCCTGCAAATACCACGAGACCGATATTGTCGGATGGCCGTGAAGCGACAAACTCAGATGCCACAGCCTTGGCCGCCTCTATACGGTTGGGCTGAAGGTCTTGGGCCAGCATACTGCCGGATACATCCATGACGAGCATGATGTTGATCCCCTCGGTCTCTCGTGTAGAGTGGGAGGTGCTGCTCTGGGGGCGGGCCAACGCAATCGTGACGAGGATGTAGGCCAACAAAATCAGCCCAAATGGAAGCGGATACAGCCGACTGCGCCAGGAGCGACGAAGTCCCTCAAAGGCTCCCGTGGTGCTTAGGGTAAATGTAGCCGGTGTCTTTTGTCGCTTGATGTAGATGTAGAGGGCAAGTGGAACAACAAGCAGCAGTAAAAAGTAGTAGGGGTGTAAAAAGGTCATGGCTTCTCTTGCGCTTCCGCTTGATCTGACGGTTTTTGCTCTCTGATAAATGCGACGGAAGCATTCATCAAGCTAATATTGTCATCCGGCTGAGGTATGTACTTGGCAAACTTCACTGTGTCCGCTGTTGTGAGGATTCGGCGGAGGTCTTTTTGCAGCGATTGATTGTCTACCGTGTTGTGAAAGCTCTCCAGGATTTCGGTGGAGGTCTTCTCTGCGGTGTCAATGCCGTAGACGCGCCAAATGAATCGTCGGAGGATATCCGTCATACTCGTGTAGTACTGCTTCACTTGGTTTTGCTCCCATAGTCTGGCTTCACGCAGTTGCTCCATCCCTTGCAGTGCTTCTTCGTAGGGGTCGACCGGAGGTTCCCGCTTGGTGCTGTCGGCATCAGAGGGGGCCTTTCGTTTTTTCAGGTATTTCCATAGGAAGTAACCACCCATCGCGAGCAATACCAGCACAAGTGCTGTGATGAGGATCCACAGGTAGTCTTTCCACACAAAGTCCGGCTTCCACTGCTCTTTTAGGTCCGAAAAGCTGTCCGGCTTGCTCAGATCTACCGGTACGGTGTTCACGACTAGGATTGGGGCTTCTGTGGCACTGTATAGATTGCCGGCAACCATAGCCTGGATATTGCCTAGGACGTAGTTGGCCGAGTCAAAGGCTGTGAGTGTCACGGCATAAACATGCTCCATGATTTTGTCGGTCACCTCTGCCGAGTCTGTCAGAGCCACATCTATGATCTCTACGCCACTGACAAGTGTGTCCTTTGGCAAAATGAGCCGAGCCGCTTCTGCTTTGGGGTGAGCGATTCGGACCCGGAGTGTGGTTTGCTCGCCTATGAGGATCTTGGCCGGCTCGAGTGACGGGATCACCCGGACCTCCTGAGCCACGATAGGCAGAGCTATGAGTGTGCTGAGTAGTAGGGTCTGTACTGTTTTGATCATCGCTATTCTTCCTTTACCTCCTTCTCCGGCTAAAAAGTTGTTGCAGGACGGGCACATAGTCCTCGTCCGTAGCCACACTCGAAAAAGTGATATCGTACTTCGTAAATGTGTCCACCATGTAGCTGGTCAGTGTTTGCCAGTAGCCTCGGTAGGCATTTTGGATGCGCTTTGATGAGCTGTCGACCAGGTGTATATGTCCGATCTCCGCATCGGTTACGCGCAGTAGGCCTACTTCCGGGAGTACTGTCTCGTGCGGGTCGTAGACACGCATGGCAAGGAGGTCATGCTTTCGGCTCACGACACTCATAGTCCGTCCGTAGTCGCTGTGGTCGATGAAGTCGGATAGCACAAAGAGTGTCGCCTGCTTCTTTTGGACGTTGTTGGCATAGACCAAGGCCTGCGAGAGGTCGGTACTCTCTCCACAGGGTTCCAGGGTGAGGATCTCGTTGAGGATATGCAGGACGTGCTTGCGACCTTTGCCGGGCGGGATGAACTTCTCGATCCTGTCCGAGTAAAAGATCACGCCCACCTTGTCGTTGTTGGTGATGGTGCTAAAGGCAAGTGTGCCGGCAATCTCGGCGACCAGCTGTCGTTTGGTCCGGCTCAGGGTGCCAAATAGCTCACTTTTCGACACATCCACTAGGAGGAGCATTGTCAGTTCACGCTCTTCTTCGTAGACCTTGATATAAGGTTTGGCGTAGCGTGCCGTGACGTTCCAGTCGATATCGCGTACGTCGTCGCCTACTTGGTACTCCCGCACTTCGGTGAACGACATGCCTCTACCCTTGAAGGCAGAGCGATACTCTCCAGAGAAGATGTTCTGGCTGAGTCGCTTTGCCTTGATCTCGATGCGCCGGATCTTTCGGAGTAGTTCGCTGGTATTCATGCTTTAGGCTTTAGGGAACGTCTACTCGGTTGAGTATCTCGTTGATGATTTCTTCGGGTACGAGGTTGTTGGCCTCTGCTTCGTAGCTGAGGGCTATTCTGTGGCGAAGTACGTCATGGCATACGGCGCGTACATCCTCGGGGATCACGTAGCCTCTGTGCTTGATGAAAGCATAGGCGCGTGCCGCCAGGGCCAGGTTGATCGAGGCACGTGGAGAGGCACCATTGGTGATCATGCCCTTGAGGTTGTCGAGACCCGCCTCTACGGGGAATCGTGTGGCAAATACGATGTCGATGATGTACTTCCGGATCTTTTCGTCGATATAGACTTGGTGGACGATCTCTCGAGCTCGGAGTATCTGTGCGGTCGTGACCACCTGTCGTGCTTGTGGCTTGTCGCTGTCCTGCATGATCTGTGAGGAGACGATGTTCATCTCTTCTTGCTTGGTGGGATAGCCGACGTTTACTTTCAGCATGAAACGGTCGCTCTGAGCCTCCGGCAGGGTGTACGTCCCCTCTTGGTCAATGGGGTTTTGGGTCGCCATGACGAGGAATGGTTCCGGCAGGGCAAAAGTCTGATCCGCAATCGTCACTTGGTGCTCTTGCATAGCCTCGAGCAGTGCACTCTGTACTTTGGCAGGGGCACGGTTGATCTCATCGGCTAGCACGAGGTTGGCAAAGATCGGGCCTTTCTTGATGCTAAATGATTCGCTCTTTTGGCTATAGATCTGAGTGCCAATGACGTCTGCCGGGAGCAGGTCGGGGGTAAACTGTATCCGGCTAAAGTCTGCATCCATCAGGTCTGCCAGTGTCTTGATCGCCAGTGTCTTGGCTAGACCCGGGACTCCCTCAAGCAGGATGTGACCATTGGCGAGAAGTCCGATGAGCAGGCTCTCACGCAGGTGTTTTTGTCCAACGATTACTTGCCCCATGCCGTTGTTTAGGAGGTCAAGGAAACCACTCTCTCGCTCAATGACCTCAGTCAAGGCTCGTACGTCTACAGGATTATTTGTCTCCATATTGTTGTGCTATTCGTTTATTTCCGTTCAAATTTCTTGCAAATATACCTATTTTGGTACTCCTTGTCTCTTTTCTTGTGAAAAGAAACATTAAGGAATCTACCGATAAGTAAATGGAGGAGTCGGAGAGGGTAGACGGACCGAAAACTGCGGTTCTCTTTTTTACCCAAAGTGTGTGTCTGCCTCCCTTTTGGATGGCCCATTTTTTCCCCTTCTATCCGTCTAAGCGATCGCTTCTATCCGTGAAAAGTTTTGCTTCTATCCGTGAAACTCATGGTCCTCTGCAAGTATTTGATTGTCTGTGGCTTGCAAGGTGTCCAAAATTGGTGCAAAAAAGAGGTCGCGGCAGTGGACTTTTTGGATGATTCTTACACCGGGAAGGGGCTGTCCGATGAGCCCTTTTTCAGGGGGGGGGCCAATGTGTTTGCCTCAAAGCGGAGAGCGGAGGTGGTGTGGTATTAAAGTGGTACCTTTGCCCCTGTTTTTGGCACTATGTTTTGGAGCATGAATCATTGGTCGGATGGGTGTGGGCTTTTGCGGAGCTTTTCGGTTTGTTTGGTAGCGGTCGGGCTGGCTTACCTGATCTCTTTTGTCCTGAATAGGGTAAATGGAGATGTGAAGGTATTTGACCCGGTGAGCGATTTGTTTCCCGGATCGGAGGAGGTCGTGGCTGAGCCTGCCCCTTCTCTCAATGTGGATTTGAGCCCGATCGAGCCGGAGGGGACGTCTATTGCCACGGACTCTATACATTCATCGTCTGCTGAGGTGGATCCGATTGTGGCTGAGGTGGATTCGACTGATAGCTCATCTATGCTGATGGACTATACACCCGATCATGATGGGGTGTCTCGGGTGCGTGCGTGGTTGCAGGAGGCTCGGGAGATGCCTCTGCATGTCGCTTTCTTTTCGGACTCGTTTACGGAGGGTGACCTACTGGTGGCTGATTTTCGTCGGATGCTTCAGCAGACTTTTGGCGGTAAGGGTGTCGGCTATCTTCCGGTCACCTCTGCCACGGCGCGTTTTAGGACCTCGGTGCGGCATCGTTTTGGCGGTGCTTGGGCGCCACACACTCTGCTACAGGCTGGCTCCTATACGGCCTCGGGGCAGTGTGATCATCTCTCGGGTGAGGGGCAAGTGACGATTGGGATCTCCTCTCCCACCTCTTCATCCAAGGAGGTGGATCGAGTAGCGCTCCTCTACCGCTGTGGGGGGAGTGCGATATTGACGACTACGGTCAATGACACAGTTGTCTCTCGGTATGACCTGAGTGCCACGGAGGATGGTAGGCTGTCTCTGTGGGAGGAGCGTGGGGGCGGTGTGCGTTCGATCCGGATGGAGGTGCAGAGTGATGACCTGGATGTCCATGGGATTTTCCTAGACGGGGCCACGGGTGTCTCGGTGGACAATATGAGTAGACGGGGTGCATCGGGAGGTGAACTGACTCGGATCAGTGGGCCACTCTGCAGTGAGATGAGAGGGGTGCGCAACTACCGACTGATCATCCTCTCTTTTGGACTCAATGCCCTTTCGCTGGAGGATGAAGCGGATGACTATTTTTGGTACTATCACAAGATGAAGAAGAGTTTGGCTCATATTCGAGAACTCTTTCCGGATGCTGTGGTGCTATTGATGTCGGTGTCGGATCGAGCCACTATTGTGGATGGCAAGGTGGTGACCCTGCGTGGGGTCCGCCAAGTGCGTGCAATCCAGAAAAGGTTGGCTCGGGAGAATGGTTGTCTCTTTTGGGATACTTTTGCCGCCATGCAGGAGCTGGGGGGTGTACAGTCGTTGGTCGAAAAGGGCCGCATGGCCAAGGACTATACCCACCTCAGTGTCTCCGGAGGTAGGGAGTTGGCCAAGCGTTTGTACCATTCGTTGGTGGAGGAGTAGGTGATGAGACAGACGGTGTGGCCCTCGGTGGGTGTCGTATTGTGGCTCCTTGCTATTTGTCCGGCGGTTGTGGCACAACGCCTCGCCCCGCTTGACCTTTTGGAGGTGGATCGATGTGTGCTGAAAGCTCCGGAGGGGTATCTAGATGAGTTTTGGGAGCTATGTGTTTCCCCGACCAATCGTGAGACTATACCGGTGGTTCATCTCGGGGACTCGCATGTGCAGGGTGGGTACTTTAGCGCACCTATCCGTCAGTTTTTTGATGACTACTTTTGCTTGGCCGGCTTGGGGTGGGTGGCTCCGTACAGTCTTTTGCGCAGCAATCAGCCGCATCCCGGACGAGTGTCGGGGCATAAGGGTCGATGGTCGGGACACTTCGTCACTTCGCGGAGGTATGGGGACTCACCCAGTCCTACGGGTATCACACTTACCGCTCAGGTGCGTGATGAGGTGGAGATAAAGGTGCCTGACGGTTTCCCGATCAGGCGGGTGGTCCTCTTGCGTGATGTCTCCACGCCACCACTGTATATCAAGGGGGCAGCGCAACCGGCAGTGGGGGTGTCGGGTGTGGAGGAGCCCGGTGTAGATACACTGTGGGTGAATGAGCCAACCACGGTCTTGACATTGGTTGCACCAAAAGGCGCACGGTGGTATGGTGCCAGTCTGGAGAGTGGTTGTCCGGGTCCACTTTTGCACACGATTGGCTACAATGGGGCTTTTTTCCCTTCGCTGAATCACCGTGCTTTTTTGGATCATTTGCATCTGTTGCGCCCTCGCTTGCTCATAGTGTCACTTGGAACTAACGATCTACTTGCGCCCAAGTTTTCGTCCGCCCTTTTTGCCGGCGAAGTGAGGAGTCTTGTACGGGCCTTGCAGGTCGCTATGCCCTCTACTGCTATCCTTCTTACCTCGCCTGTTGCGACCTTTAGGGTCAAGCGTGTGCGCCGTGGCCACTATTGTTGGATCGCAAGTGGCAATGCGGATGAGGTGTCCAAGGTGCTGGAGCGGGAGGCTTCTGAGCTGGGCTGTGGCTATATAGACCTGTATGGGGCTTTTGGCGGTGTGTCCGGTGCGGATGCGCTACCGGAGGCCGGGATGATCTCTAGAGATGGCGTGCATCTCACAAGGGAGGGGTATGATGAATTGGGAATGGCTGTCGCGTATGCGCTTCTGAGAGATTTTAGGAGCTATGTGTTGCGTCGGCGTCCTCTCTTTTATCAGCGACAAGTGCTTGATATCAGCAGGGTGAAGTAAGGTCGTTTTTTTGTTGTCTCTCCATGTCGTAATCCATATGCCACAGCACTATATACTCGATCTGCTCAAATACAATCCGAAGGAGCCGATGCTCTTCAACAGTGGTCTGTTTTTGGCCCTCTTTCTCTGCTTTATCCCGCTGTACTATGCTCTGAGGCATCGGCAGATGGTGAGGATCCTCTACGTGGTCCTCTTTTCGCTTTACTTTTACTACAAGAGTAGTGGAGCGTATGCCACTATTATTTTATTGACGGCCACGGTTGATTATTTTGTAGGTCACCGTATTTCGTTGTCTTCCGATGGTGGAAAAAGATGGCTGGCGGTTTCGATCGTCTTCAATCTCGGGATGCTTGCTTACTTCAAGTACACCGGCTTTCTCTACAATACCTTTGGCCCACTTTTTTATGGCATCGGGGAGTGGTTGGGCTGGGTGAGTAGTCCATTTGAGGCACATAGGTTTGATATTTTTTTGCCGGTCGGTATCTCTTTCTTTACTTTTCAGTCCATGAGCTATGTCATTGACATATACCGAGGGGAGATAAAGCCACTGAGACGATGGGTGGACTATCTGTTTTATGTCTCATTTTTCCCTCAGCTGGTGGCCGGACCTATAGTTAGAGCCAAGGACTTTATCCCTCAGATTTACCGCACTCCGGTGGTGACACGTGAGGAGTTTGGGGAGGGACTGTATCTTATCCTTTTTGGCCTGCTCAAAAAGGGGGTGATCTCGGATTATATCAGCCTTAATTTTGTAGACCGCGTATTTGATGCCCCTGCGCTCTATACGGGATTTGAGAATCTGATGGCGATCTATGGTTATTCGCTCCAGATCTATTGTGACTTTTCGGGCTACTCCGATATGGCTATAGGGCTGGCCTTGTGGCTGGGTTTTCGGTTCAATACCAACTTTGATTTTCCGTATCAATCCGCCACGATCACTGAGTTTTGGCGCAGGTGGCACATCTCGCTTTCGTCTTGGCTTCGCGACTACCTCTATATCTCGCTGGGCGGTAACCGCAAGGGTAGGGTGCGCACCTATGTCAATCTTTTGATCACGATGCTACTAGGCGGTCTGTGGCACGGAGCCAGTCTTCGGTTTGTCATCTGGGGTGGCCTCCATGGTCTGGCGCTGGCTTTGCATAAGTGGTTGATGTCGTTTGTCGCTTTCTTTCGGCCTACGGGTGAGGGTATGCACCCCGTTGTGCGGTTTTTCTCGGTCCTGCTGACTTTTCATTTTGTCGCATTTGCCTGGATCTTTTTTCGGATGGAAAATCTCTCTGATGTTTGGGTGATGCTGGATATGATTGCGCACGAATTTCATCCGGAGGTGGCGAGTCAGTTTGTCAAGGGGTACCAAGTGGTCTCAATCCTAATGTTCACGGGCTTTTTGGCTCATTTTACGCCGTTGGCACTTCGTCGGGGCCTTCAGGACTTTGTCACGCACCTCCCGCTTGTCGGCCAAGCGTTGGTATTGGCCATCGTCTTTGTGGTGCTTGTGCAGTTTCGCTCAATAGGGGTCCAGCCATTCATTTACTTTCAGTTTTAGTGATCGCAACCTTAGTGTTTTCTACAGAATGAAATACCAATGCTTCTTTTTCCTCCTCTTGGGAGGTTTGTTCTCGCTTTGTGCGCCTGCTTTTGCCCAAGCCGACAGTCTGCTCATGGCCCGCTACCAACGCTGTGTCGAGGATTACTTTGATGCCTATGAGCGTGGGCAGGTCGATAGCGCGGAGTTGGCTTTGCGATCAGCCCTGTCGATTTTGCCAACGTATGGCGGGAATTTTTTGTTGGAGGCCAACCTTGCAGAGCTTGTTGTGGCACGATGTGACACGGTCGAAGCGTTGGGTTTGTTGACATCTGCCCTCAATCGTCAGCCGCATCTTGATACCATTCGGAGTCGTCGCGCGGAGCTTTTGACGCAGTCTCGACGGTTGGAGGACGCACTCGCAGACCTAGATGAGCTCCTGAAGCAATATCCCAAGAGCGAAATCTATCGCTATCGGCGAGCCTTGCTCCTGCGTGACCTAGGCCTGCCGGAAGGTGCTGTGGCTGACCTCCAAAAAATAGTGGAACACAATCCAAAAGCCTACATTCCGCAGGTTACGCTGGCTGAGGTACTATTTGACCAAGGAGAAAACCTCCGGGCCGAACAGATCTTGACCCGCCTCATCGACGAATACCCCCAACAGCATATGGCCGCACGTGTCCTGACAAAATGCTACCTAAAGAGTGACCAAAAAGCTCAGGCACTTGCCACTATCCGAAAGGCCATCAACTCCGGTACTCGTGTAACCGCTGAGGAGTACCTCGTCCGGGGTATGGTGTGGCTGGCTTACGGCGAGCAAAAGGAGGCCGAAAAAGACTTTGGTAAGGCCAAAGAACTCGGTGCAAACGATCGAAGTGTCCACGATGCCAATGCTTGGGTCCATGACATGAGGCAGGGCAATCGACCGTAGCTCGCCGGAGAGTAAAAATAGGTGCCTCCGGGCAAACAAAAGCAGCTCTCGGACTGTTTTAGTCCAAAGTCCGACTTGATCGGACACTATAATCACCATCAAAAAAAGATAACTATGGCAACAACTCAACTAAAAGGACAGACCCTCCATACCTCCGGCTCGCTCCCAAAGGCAGGCATGCCGGCTCCGGACTTTACCGCAACCAAAAGTGACCTCTCCGACGTCAAGCTATCCGACTACCTAGGGAAGAAAGTCATCCTCAATGTATTTCCAAGTATCGACACGGGTGTTTGCGCACAGAGTGTCCGGACCTTCAACAAAGCGGCTGCCTCGCTCCAAAATACCCAAGTCCTATGTATCAGCAAGGACCTGCCATTTGCCCAAGCACGCTTTTGTGGTGCAGAAGGGATCGCCAATGTCACCACCCTTTCCGTATTTCGTGATGACACCTTTGCCAAGGCCTATGGTGTTGAGCTGGCGGAGAGTGTCATGCGTGGCCTCCTCGCACGATGCGTGTTTGTGGTAGACGAAAAGGGACAAATCGTATACGAAGAACTGGTGCCGGAGATTACCTCCGAGCCCAACTATCAGGCCGCACTGGACGCACTCAAGTAGTTCGTCCTGCCGGATAGTACCCACAAAGCTCGCCTCCCTCTAGGGGGCGAGCTTTTCTGTATACGCCATCCAATCAATGAGTTTGTCAATTTGCTCTGAAAGCTATTATTAAGTGCAGGAACGATAAAGAAAACTTGATGTTGCGGATTGGTCTTTCTGATTAATGCCAGCCAACCGCTGCATAATACTCACTTTTAGGTATTGCGAGACTTGGCCACACCTCGTACCTTTGCAACAAATAAATTCAAGTGTACGATAAAACGAAAGTACCATATGACATACCTGGATAGACATCCATCGACCATAGAAGCGCACTGTTCAAGAAAAGAACAGTGCGCTTTTTTTATGAACAAAATAGAACGGTGTTCATTATTGACGCCTTACCCCAATCATGCAAACTCTAAAAGATGACATTCGGCAACGTATCATTGATGCCGCCCGTGAAGAATTTATCGCACATGGCGTACGTTGCACATCCATTCGCACGGTGGCTAGCAAGTCGGGTATTGCTGTAGGAAACCTATACAATTACTTCAGTAGCAAGGACGAACTGTTTTGTGAGGTGCTACGGCCTCTCACCAAGGCATTGGACAAACACATCTTGTCGCACAATGACGAAAAGTTCCTGTCGATAGACGTATTCAGCATGCGGCAATACCAAATAGACTACATCTTTGACCTGCTCGGCATCATCAAGGACTTCCGTCCGGAGCTTCGACTGCTCCTATTCAACTCTGAGGGTACGTCGCTTCAAGGATATAAAGACAAGATGGTGGACAGACAGATGAAAGTGGGCATGGAATACATACGACTGATGAAAGAACGCTATCCACATCTCAACGCCAACATTTCGCCATTCTTGGTTCATATCACCTGCTCTACTTGGATGACCGTTTTCTGCGAGATTGTAGAGCATGAAGATTATACCGACGAGGATATCAAGGTCGCCTTGGAGCAGTACATGGACTTTAGTATGGCAGGATGGAAAGCATTGCTCAAACCATAAAGATTAATTTCTAAAAGACGATAATATATGATCAAGACTCTCAAGCGTTTAGGAACTTACATGGGAGGGCGCAAATACTTGCTGCCCTGCTCCGTAGCACTGTCGGCAGTCAACGGACTGCTGTCGCTTGTGCCATTCGTACTTTTGTGGCTCGTGGTACGCACACTACTAACAGCCAAAGGCAACCTCTCAGACACACCCCTTATAGACTATGCCCTATGGGCTTTTATCATATCGGTGGCGAACGTGTTGCTCTACTTTTTGGCACTGATGCTCTCTCATCTTGCGGCATTCCGTATCGAAACCAACATGAGACGAAAAGCGATGCAACGACTGATGCGTGCGCCATTGGGCTATTTCGATAGCCAAAACACGGGGCGTATGCGCAAAATCATTGATGAGGATTCGGGACAGACACATACTTTCGTGGCACACTTGCTACCCGATGTGGCGAGTTGTGTCGTTGCTCCGATAGGTGTTATAGCACTGCTGCTCTTAGTGGATTGGCAGTTGGGAGTGGTTGCAATGATACCTCTCGTTTGCGCCATAGGTATTATGGGATATATGATGAACCCAAAGAACAACCAATTTCAAAGACTCTACCTTGATGCGCAGGAGAAGATGGGGGCAGAGGCGGTGGAATATGTCAGAGGTATTCCCGTGGTCAAGGTGTTCCAGCAGACGGTCTTCTCGTTCAAACGCTTCTACGATAGCATTATCAGCTACCGCGACCTTGTCATCAAGTGTACGCTTGTGTGGCGCACGCCAATGTCATTTTATATACTGGCTATCAATGCCTTTGCCTTCATCCTCGTTCCTACTGCTATTATCCTGATAGGACACGGTGGAGATACCATCACCATTATCGCCAACGTGATACTTTATGTGGTGATTGCACCGCTCATCGCTTCCAACGTGATGAAAGCCATGTATCTCAGTCAGGACCTGTTCATGGCAAATGAGGCTGTG
>CAMYAB010000015.1 GCA_947253625.1 uncultured Porphyromonadaceae bacterium
CGGGGGAGTAAAAGCAACGATCCCTCCTATAGCGAACCAGGGCCCCATTTGTAAAAAAAAAAAAAAAAAAAAAAAAAACGATCTTTGTTCAAAAGTAACGCAGAGGACAAGTCTAGACCATGCGCCTCCGCCAAGCCGATGACAACAAATCCGAGGATCCGGATTGCTTTCGTCTCGATAAAGTATTGATCTCTAACAACAAATGTAACAAACCACCTACCCGATCACAATACCTAATCCTACTGATTTTTTGTTTCACCTGCCATTCGGAATTACCCAACAAACATGGTTTTTCGATCGACTCTATGCCCCAATACGCAATTGCCGAAACGGATGGAAATAAAATATCCTCCCCCAAAAGTGGGCTGCCGTACCTGCAGTAGAGCGAGAGTTTTGACCCTCTGCCTATATATGGCAGACCATGGGGCATATCTTTATGGTGTGTAACTAGTAAATCACCATTTTAATTTAATACATCATTCAAACATTGTAAAATAATATCATTATGGAATCCTCAACCCACCTATCAAGACTACTATCTGTTGGCTCAATCAGCGTGCCTGACTATCAGCGAGCATACTCATGGGACACCGACCGATCGGACAAAAGCCCCAAGCAGGTCAATACCTTCTTGTCCGACCTGCGAAACTATGTGAGCAGTCACTCCTCGACACCGTACTATTTCGGTCACTTCCTTTTTGAGGAAAAGGGGAAAGACCGGTATGCTGTCATCGATGGACAACAGCGACTGACGACTGCAGTCATCTTTTTGTCTGCCCTCTACAAGCGACTAATGGAGGTCAAAAAGGTCAAAAACCTGAAAGAGCTAGACGATGACCTATTTATCCTCCATTGCAACACCATCAAACTAGGTACAAACTATCGCTTCTCGACCGTTGGCTACGACAATCAGATGTTCAGAGACTACGTGATCGACCAAGTCTCTGTCGATGCCGGTGAGAGTGACACGGCTTCGCAAAAAAGGATCGCGGCCGCATTTGACTACTTCACAGAGCAACTCTCCAATGCTGATGAAACCGAGCTCATAGTCCTCCTCAATGCCATCACAAACGCCTCCTGCACAACACATGTGGTAAAGGATGTCACAGAGGCGGTGCAGATGTTTATTTTCCAAAACAACCGTGGCAAAAAGCCCACTAACCTAGAGATCATCAAGGCGCAATTTATGTACCACATACACTTGTATGCGCCACAAGGTGAGACGGAGAGCATTCTATCCGAAATAACAGGCAGATTTGAGAAAATCTACAGCCTGATCACACAGATAGAGGATTACGTCAATGAAGACAATATCCTGAACTACACCATCAAGGTATTCAGAGACAACTTGACTGATGTAAGCGCCACAGACTTCATAACCGAGCGTCTGGGTGCTCCCAACAGTATTGACTTCATCCGCGACTTTACCCGCAGTCTCTCATCCTGCTTTGCCAGTGTGGCCGGATTCCTACGGGAAGAAAAGGAAAACATGGACTATCACGCACTGCTGGTATCGGCAGATAAGGGCATCATGTTTCCGTTTGTCATCAAAGCCATGCACAACGGGATGAGCCAAGAGGATCTGAACCAACTGGCGAGATCGCTGGAGCAGATCTTTTTGAGGAATAGCATCGTCGGGACTCGCGCCAACCTAGTATCGCGCCTCAATGACTGCTACTGCAACATGAGGTCGGAGGCAAAGACGGTCGTAGAGCACATCAACTGGCTGAAGGAAGCAACCGGCTGGTGGGGCTACTGGAATAATGAGGAGATTGCTCGCTGCCTCGGTATGGGTATATATCATGAGACCGCAAAGATCCTTTTGTGGAAGTACGAAAACCACCTGATAGAGAGCGGGAAGCGTGGCTATAAGCCCATTAGATACGACAGTATCGACACCCCTCACCTAGAGCACATAGCACCACAGACCGAAAACACCGAAGCTGACAATGGATACTGCCCCTATGATGAGGACTTCGTCGCCAACTACCTGGAGTGCTTGGGCAACTACTTGCTACTCTCCGGCAGCCACAACATATCGCTGAGCAACGGCAAATTTCAGGTAAAGCGCGAGAGCTATACCCACTTGCAACAACAGCTGGAAGTCCAAGAAGAGACAAAGCATGACCTCCTCTGGGATAAGGAGAAGATCCGGAACCGCCAAAATAAGATCGTTGGCTACTTGAAAGAAGTTCTATAATAGAACCTGATGACAAAGTGGCTGGGCGGTAGTCCGGGACGGGCACTTTGGACAAAACAAAAAGAGCGGGCGTGCCAAGTAATTACTTGGCACGCCCGCTCTCTGCTGTGTTGGATGAGCTGTCTCGCTCTGTGGGTACTTAGTCCTCCGGCATTACGAATGGCTCATCGGTCGCGGCATCAGCCTCGGGGGCTGTGGCCGCCTTGACCTCCTCGAGTGCACGAAGTCTCTGCTCCTCTTTCTTGGAGATCACGACAATATCCTCGTACTCACGGAGGCCGGTACCTGCGGGGATCAGGTGTCCGCAGATGACATTTTCCTTGAGGGCATCCAGGTTGTCGATCTTGCCCTCGATAGCAGCGTTGTTGAGCACCTTGGGGGTCTCCTGGAAGGATGCGGCGGACATGAAGCTCTGTGTCTGTAGTGCCGCACGTGTGATACCCTGAAGTACTTGGTTGGTCGTAGCCGGCATGGCGTCACGGACTTCCATGGGGGTGAGGTCCTTGCGACGGAGCTGACTATTTTCGTCGCGCAGGCGACGCATGGTGATCAGCTGTCCCTCGTAGTAGTTTTCGGAGTCACCTGGGTTGGTGATGACCTTTTTACCCCACAGGCGGTCGTTCTCCTCGTTGACCTCGATCTTGTCCACAAGCTGTTGCTCAAGGAAGATCGTATCACCCGGATCTACGATCTCCACTTTTCGCATCATCTGTCGTACAATGACCTCAAAGTGCTTGTCGTTGATCGCAACACCCTGCTTGCGGTAGACGTCCTGGACACCATTGACAATGTAGTTTTGGACAGCATTTGGTCCAAGGATTGCCAGAATGTCGGCCGGCGTGATGGCTCCATCGGAGAGTGGATCACCGGCTCGTACAAAGTCATTTTCCTGCACCAATAGCTGTCGGGAGAGCGGTATGAGGTACTTGCGCTCCTCGCCCATCTTGCTGGTGACGATCACCTCGCGATTACCGCGGCGGATACGTCCAAGTTGGATCTCTCCATCGATCTCGGATACGACGGCAGGGTTGGTTGGGTTGCGTGCCTCGAATAGCTCTGTCACACGTGGCAGACCACCGGTGATATCACCGGTCTTCATGATCACACGTGGGATCTTGGCGAGTACCTCACCGGCGCGTACCTTTTCGTTGTCTTTCTTGACAAGGTGTGCGTTGACCGGTAGGTTGATGGTCTTGAGCAGGTTGCCATCCTTGTCCACCACATTGAGTGCAGGGGATAGCTTTTTGTCCTTACTCTCGATGATGATCCGTTCCTCGTGTACGGAGGAGACGTTGGAGTCTGTCTGGACGAGGAAGGTGACGTTTTCGACGACATCCTCGTATTTGAGTGTACCGTCCACTTCGGCAAGAAGTACAGCGTTGAAGGGGTCTGACTCGTAGATGATGTCATCGGCACCAACCTTGGACCCTGGCTTGACGTACAGTGTCGCACCGTAGGGAATATTGGCATTGGTGAGAGTCATCTGTGTGTTTTCGTCCACGACACGCATCTCAGCCTGTCGGCCTATAACGACCATCGCAGTGGTGCCATCCTCTCGCATGTAGTCAACTGTACGCAACTCGTCTATCTCCAAGATACCGTCGTACTTGGCCTTGAAGAAGCGCTCCACAGTGTCTGATGATGCGACACCTCCGGCGTGGAAGGTTCGTAGTGTCAGCTGTGTACCGGGCTCTCCAATGGACTGTGCGGCAACGACTCCCACGACCTCTCCGATCTCGACCGGACTGTTGTGAGCTAGGTTGCGACCATAGCACTTGGCACATACCCCACGCTTGCTCTCGCAGGTGAGGACGGAGCGGATCTCCACTTCGGTGATCGGTGACTCCTGAATAGCCTCGGCGGCTCTTTCACGAATCTCCTCACCAGCCTTGACGATCAGTTCGCCTGTAAGCGGGTGTATGATGTCGTGTACGGAGACACGGCCCAAAATACGCTCGTACAGTGAGGCAACCACGTTGTTGCCCTCCTTGATCTCTCGGCGGATAATTCCGCGGAGCGTCCCACAGTCCTCCTCGGTGATGATGACATCCTGTGAGACGTCTACAAGCCGACGGGTAAGGTACCCGGCATCGGCCGTCTTGAGCGCAGTATCCGAAAGTCCCTTGCGGGCACCGTGCGTGGAGATAAAGTACTCGAGCACGGAGAGGCCCTCCTTGAAGTTGGAGAGGATCGGGTTTTCCATGGTCTGTGCTCCTTCGCTACCTCTCTGTGGCTTGGCCATCAGACCACGTATACCGGATAGCTGCTGAATCTGGTTGGCAGATCCACGGGCTCCGGAATCCATCATCATGTAGATGGGGTTGAAGCCATCGTTGTCGCTCTTGAGCTGTGACATGAGGACAGCGGACAAGTTATTGTTCACATTCGTCCAAACGTCTATGATCTGGTTGTAACGCTCGTTGTTGGTGATATTTCCGTAGCTGAAGTCCTCCATGATGCTGTCGACCTCCTCAAAGCCCTCCTGGATCATCTCCTCCTTTTCCTCGGGGATGATGACGTCATCGAGGTTGAAGGATAGCCCGGCTTTGTAGGCCATGGTGAAGCCCATGTCCTTGATGTCGTCCAAGAACTTGGAGGTTTTGGCGATGCCACACTCCTTGATCACCTCACCAATGATGGTGCGGAGGACCTTTTTGCCTACCACGTCGTTGATGTAGGGGATACCTTTGGGGACCACAGAGTTGAACATCAGTCGTCCAACTGAGGTCTCGACTATATGCTCGTAGCTGTTGCCGTCCTTGTCAATATCCTGTATGCGAACCTTGATGCGGGCATGCATGGCTATGTGTCCTTCATTGAAAGCAATCATAGCCTCTGCCGGGCCATAGAACGTGTGTCCCTCTCCCTTTGCCTCCTTACGTAGCTTGGTGATGTAGTAGAGCCCAAGTACCATATCCTGTGAGGGTACGGTGATAGGGGTACCGTTGGCGGGGTTGAGGATATTGTGCGAAGCCAGCATAAGGAACTGTGCCTCAAGTATGGCTTCATTGCTAAGCGGAAGGTGCACAGCCATCTGGTCACCGTCGAAGTCGGCGTTGAATGCGGTACAAGCCAAGGGGTGGAGCTGTATAGCTTTTCCCTCGATCAGGCGAGGCTGGAAAGCCTGAATACCAAGACGGTGCAGCGTAGGCGCACGGTTGAGGAGGACGGGGTGTCCTTTGATCACATGCTCAAGGATATCCCATACCTCGGGAACACGCCTATCGACCAATCGCTTGGCACTCTTGACAGTCTTGACAAGCCCACGCTCAATCAACTTGCGGATAATAAAGGGCTTGTAGAGCTCGGCCGCCATCTCCTTGGGCAGCCCGCACTCATGCATCTTTAGCTCGGGTCCTACGACAATAACAGAACGCGCTGAATAGTCCACACGCTTACCGAGGAGGTTTTGGCGGAATCGTCCTTGCTTACCTTTGAGTGAGTCGGTAAGTGACTTGAGCGGTCGGTTGCTGTCTCCCTTGACGGCTCCGGACTTGCCGGAATTGTCGAAAAGGCTATCCACTGACTCCTGTAGCATGCGCTTCTCGTTTCGGAGAATCACCTGCGGTGCGCGTGTCTCAATGAGGCGACGAAGGCGGTTGTTGCGGATAATGACGCGACGATAAAGCTCGTTGAGGTCAGAGGTCGCAAAACGACCGCCATCAAGAGGTACGAGAGGGCGCAGATCGGGTGGAATGACCGGCACTACCTTGAGCACCATCCACTCCGGGCGACTATAGCCGTTGCTCGCGCGGAAACTCTCGACGACTTGTAGACGCTTGAGGGCTTCTTTTTTGCGTTGCTGAGAGGTTTCCTTGGATGCTCTGGCACGCAACTCATATGAGAGTTTGTCGAGATCCACTCGCTCCAGTAGAGAGAGTATAGCCTCGGCTCCGGTATCGGACTCAAACTTGCCGGGATCACCATTAGGCAAATCTTGATTACCCTCGGGAAGTCCGTCAAGGATCTCCAGGTATTCTTCCTCAGAAATGAGGTCACCCGGCTCGAGATTTTCCATGGGGCCCGGATTGATGACCGCATAGCTCTCGTAATAAATAATCTTCTCTAGTTTTTTGGACGGAATACCAAGCAGGTAGGCAATCTTATTGGGGACAGACCTGAAAAACCAGATGTGTACCACGGGCACCTCTAGCTTGATGTGTCCCATACGCTCACGGCGCACTTTTTTCTCTGTCACCTCTACCTGACAACGGTCGCAGACTACACCGCGATACCGTATCCCCTTGTACTTTCCGCAGTGGCACTCATAATCCTTGACAGGGCCAAATATTCTCTCACAGAATAGGCCGTCTCGCTCGGGCTTGTAAGTCCGGTAGTTGATTGTCTCAGGCTTGAGGACTTCACCGGATGAGGTCTCCAGGATCTCCTCAGGAGAGGCAATCCCTATGCGGATGCTATTAAAGTTGGACTTTACCTTTTTATCTCTTTTGAAAGCCATAGGTACTTTATTGCTTTACTATGATTGAGGAATGAATAGGGTGGCGCGTGATCAGTCTAGCTCGAAAGTGAGACCAAGACCACGGAGTTCGTGCAAGAGAACATTCAGGGACTCCGGAATGCCGGGCTTGGGCATAGGAGTACCCTTGACGATGGCTTCGTATGCTTTGGATCGTCCTACTACGTCGTCGCTCTTGATCGTGAGGATCTCCTGTAGCGTATGGGCTGCGCCATAAGCCTCCAGGGCCCACACCTCCATCTCTCCGAAACGCTGACCTCCAAACTGTGCTTTACCACCAAGAGGTTGCTGAGTAATCAGTGAATACGGACCAATGGAACGGGCGTGCATCTTGTCATCTACCATGTGCCCCAGCTTTAGGAAGTAGGTCACACCGACGGTGGCGGGTTGGTCAAAGCGCTCACCCGTCTCGCCGTCTCTCAGGTAGGTAGTTCCATAGCGTGGAAGTCCTGCCTTGTCGGTCCAGGTATTGAGGTCATCAAGGGTCGCCCCATCAAAGATAGGAGTGGCAAACTTGGTCCCCAGCTTGGCGCCTGCCCAGCCAAGGACAGCCTCGAAAATCTGACCCAGATTCATACGCGATGGTACACCAAGGGGGTTGAGGCAGATGTCCACTGGGGTACCATCCTCCAAGAATGGCATATCCTCGCGACGAACAATCTTGGAGACAATACCCTTGTTTCCGTGACGTCCGGCCATCTTATCACCTACCTGTATCTTGCGTTTTTTGGCAATCAAGACTTTTGCATTTTGGAGGATACCATTGGGGAGTTCGTCACCCAAAGTGGCATCAAACTGCTTGCGTCGGTAGTCGCTTTCTATCTTTTTGACCTTGTTATTGTAGTTGCGCAAAAGCTCTGCAATGAGTGTATTTGTATGCTCATCACTAGTCCATCCGGTGCCGTTCACTTCGTGCAGCTCAAGTTGCTTGAGTGCCGCTTTGGTAAACTTGGCTCCCTTGCTGAGCACCACTATACCCTGGGTATCGGTGACACCTTGAGAGACCTTTTTGGCTGTGAGGACTGATAGCTTGTCGATCATGATATCCAGAAGCTCCTTCTTCTCACTCTCCTCCTCCTCAGTGAGGCGCTTTTTCACTTCACGCAGAGTGACACGACTGTTTTTGGTCTTGACAGCTCGAGAATAGAGGTGTGTGTCAATCACAACCCCCGACAGAGAGGGATTCGCCTTGAGGGAAGCATCCTTCACGTCTCCTGCCTTCTCACCAAATATCGCATGGAGTAGTTTTTCCTCCGGAGTGGGGTCGCTCTCACCCTTTGGAGTAATCTTTCCGACCATGATATCCCCCGGATGCACTCTGGCACCTACGCGGATAATGCCTCGCTCGTCAAGATCCTTGGTTGCATCTTCACTGACGTTGGGGATGTCACTTGTCAGCTCTTCCATACCTCGCTTGGTCTCGCGAACCTCTAGATTGTACTCGTCGACATGGACACTGGTGAAGTAGTCTTCAGACACCATACGCTCGCTCAGGACGATAGCATCCTCATAGTTGTAGCCCTTCCAAGGCATATAGGCAACTACGAGGTTGCGTCCAAGTGCCAGTTCGCCATTTTCGGTAGAATAGCCCTCGGTAAGCAGCTGTCCTTTCTTGACTTTGTCGCCCTTGAAAACAATAGGACGTAGGTCGATAGTTGTGCTCTGGTTGGTCTTGCGCCACTTAGGCAGACGATAGGTGACTGTATCGCTATCAAAGCGGGTAAAGAGCTCATCTTCTGTATAATTGTACCTGATCCTTATCTCTGCAGCATCAACGTACTCCACGACACCATCTCGCTCAGCGACAAGTTGAGTACGAGAGTCGCGGACCAGCTGTCCCTCCAAACCGGTACCCACAATCGGTGCGTCGCTGTGGATCAGCGGCACAGCTTGTCGCATCATGTTTGAACCCATGAGCGCACGGTGAGCATCGTCATGCTCCAGGAAAGGAATCAACGAAGCGGCGATGGATGCTATCTGCATAGGAGATACATCCATGAGATCCACCTCATCAGGCGAAACTACAGGGAAGTCAGACCCATACCTTGACTTCACAGTATCATTTTGGAAAGTTCCATCCTCACGCAAAGGAGCATTACCCTGTGCTACTGTTTTTTCTTCCTCCGCTTCGGCAGTGTAATAGTCAATACCGGCTTTGGTAAAATCCACCTTGCCATCCTTTACCTTGCGGTAGGGGGTGGCGATAAAGCCTAGGTCATTGATCTTGGCATACACACAAAGTGAGCTGATCAGACCGATGTTTGGGCCCTCTGGTGTCTCAATAGGGCAGAGACGACCATAGTGGGTATAGTGAACGTCACGAACCTCAAATCCCGCACGATCACGACTAATACCACCGGGACCTAGTGCAGATAGACGACGCTTGTGTGTGATTTCGGCCAGCGGGTTCGTCTGGTCCATAAACTGAGACAGCGGATTGGTCCCAAAGAAAGAGTTGACCACACTGCTTATCGTCTTTGCGTTGATCAGATCAACGGGAGTAAAAACCTCATTGTCACGGACATTCATTCGCTCTCGTACCGTACGCGCCATGCGGGACAAGCCGATACCAAATTGCTGGTAGAGTTGCTCACCCACAGTACGTACACGACGGTTACTCAAGTGGTCAATATCATCGACAGTGGCTTTACCGTTCTTTAGCGCAACAATGTAGGTAATGATGCTGGCAATATCCTCGTTGGTCAGCACTTTGATATCTTCGCTGATATCCAGCTTGAGCTTTTTGTTGATGCGGTAGCGGCCTACGTCTCCAAGGTCATATCGTTTGTCGGAGAAAAAGAGGCTGTTGATCACCTCCTGAGCAGACGTCTCGTCCACCGGGTCTTGGCTACGCAGTTGCTTATAGATGTGATAGACGGCCTCCTTTTGCGAGTTGGAGGGGTCCTTTTGTAGCGTATTGGTGATGACCGAATAGTCAAGTCCGCCCTCGCTCTCTTTGGTCAGGAGTATATTCTTTGCGCCCGACTCAAGGATCAGCTCTGCATTTTCCTCCGTTAGTTCTTCATCACGGTCCACCACGACTTCGTAGCGTTCCATGGATACCACCTCCCCTGTTTCCTCATCTACTAGATCCTCTATCCAGCTCTTCAGTACGCGAGCCGCAATTTTACGACCTAGGTTTTTCTTTAGATTGGTCTTATTGACCTTCATCTCCTCGGCGATGCCAAAAAGACTCAGTATGTCCTTGTCTGTTTCATAGCCAATAGCACGCAGCAGAGTGGTCACAGGGAGCTTCTTTTTGCGATCGATATAGGCGTACATGACGTTGCTGATATCCGTCGCAAACTCAATCCACGATCCCTTGAACGGAATCACACGAGCACTATATAGCTTGGTTCCATTGTTGTGCACACTCTCCGAGAAAAACACACCTGGTGAGCGGTGCATTTGGGAGACGACAACACGCTCAGCACCATTGATCACAAAGGTGCCTGATGGTGTCATGTACGGGATCTGCCCTAGATAGACCTCCTGTACCGAAGTGTCAAAGTCTACATGATCCGGATCGGTACACTCCAAGCGGAGCTTCGCCTTGAGCGGAACATTGTAGGTCAGTCCTCTGGTCAAGCACTCTTCAATAGAGTACCTCGGTGGATCTATGAAATAGTCCAAAAACTCTAGTATGAAGTTGTTCCGAGTGTCATGGATCGGAAAATTCTCCATGAACACCTTGTACAACCCCTCGTTCTTTCGCTTTTCGGAAGGGGTATCCAGCTGCATAAAATCCTTGAAGGACTTGAGCTGAACGTCCAAAAAGTCTGGAAAGTCCACAGGGTGCTGTATGGACGCAAAGTTTACTCTTTGTGCAGATTTATTTGAGGACATGGTGGGTTATTAGGGGAATGAAATAAAAAAGGGGACAGAAAAAGACATGAAATGGTTAAGAACCCCCCGTTTGGGGGTTCTTAACCATATTCTCGCACATTTAGTGCGAGAGTAGAGGAAGTTTATTACTTAATCTCAACCTCAGCTCCTGCTTCTTCAAGCGCAGCCTTCAGTGCTTCAGCTGTAGCCTTGTCAGCACCTTCCTTGATCGTTGATGGAGCACCGTCTACGAGTTCCTTTGCTTCCTTCAGACCTACGCCAAGCTGTTCCTTGACGGTCTTAACCACCTGAAGTTTTGCGCCACCTGCAGCCTTGAGGATTACATCAAACTCAGTCTTCTCCTCAGCTGCTGCGGCTTCACCACCTGCGACAGGTCCTGCAACTGCTACTGCCGCTGCTGCTGGTTCGATACCGTACTCATCCTTCAGGATGTTTTTGAGCTCGGTTACTTCAATAACGGTCAGGTTCACGAGTTGTTCAGCTATTGCTTTGATATCTGCCATTTTAGTATCTTGTATTTATGTTTGGTTATCTGTTTACTGAAAAAATCACTTTCTCTTGTTTGTTGATTACTCGCCACGCTCTTCGAGGGTTTGGAGCACACCATGTATCGTACCACCAGCGGCAGACTCCAGTGCGGAAACCACACCTTGTATTGGAGACTCCAGCATGAGTAGGATATCGCCGAGTAGCTCCTCCTTGCTCTTCACGTTCACGAGCTCTTCGAGCTTGCCTGCTCCGAGGTAGACACCTCCTTGCACATAGGCGCTCTTCAGTTCAGGGCGCACAGGAGCTCCTGTAGCGGCCGCAGCCTTGCGAGCGTCTTTCGTAAACTCCTTGATCAGTCGAGCCGGAGCATTGGCGGTCTCGCTAAACATCACTGCGGTGTTACCCTTCAGAGTTTCAAAGAGTGGGCTGTAAGCCTCCTCATTCACCTCTTTCAGAGCAAGTCGGAGGAGCGTGTTTTTGGCCACAACGACCTTCACACCACGCTTGAATGCCTCACGACGCAGTTCGCTTGTTTTGTCCGCCGGCATGCCTTCCATGTCAGTGAGATAAAAGTTATCGTACTGACCGATTAGCTCTACCAGTGAGTCTAGTATTCTCTGTTTATCTTCTTTTCTCATTATGGGTCCGTTTTCTTCCTGTTGTATAAAAAAAGTACCGGTTCAGCATCCGATGGTTACTTGTCACCCTCGAGAGAGCGTGTATCCACCTTGATGCTCGGACTCATAGTGCTTGATAAATAAACACTCTTCATATACGTTCCCTTAGCGGCCGCAGGGCGGAGCTTCACGAGCGTATTGAGAAATTCACGGGCGTTGTCGTAGATCTTGTCGGCATCAAAAGAGACCTTACCCACAGTTGAGTGAACGATACCGGACTTGTCGACCCTAAAGTCGATCTTACCCTGCTTTACTTCACGTACAGCGGCTCCGATCTCGTTGGTCACGGTTCCACTCTTGGGGTTAGGCATGAGACCACGAGGTCCAAGCACTCTACCCAGTGCACCGATCTTACCCATGATTGCAGGCATGGTGATAATGACGTCAATATCGGTCCACCCGCCTTTGATCTTTTCAATGTATTCGTCCAGTCCTACAAAGTCTGCACCAGCTTCCTTTGCCTCTTCCTCCTTATCAGAGGAGCAGAGTACCAGCACCCTAGTTTCCTTACCGGTACCGTGTGGTAGACTAACTACACCACGTACCATCTGGTTAGCCTTACGAGGATCAACACCGAGGCGAACATCCAAATCTACTGAAGCATCAAACTTCGTCGTCGTAATCTCTTTTACGAGCGCTGCTGCTTCACGTAGTGTGTAGATTTTTCCCGGCTCGATCTTGCTCAGGGCCAACTTTTGATTTTTCGTCAGTTTGCTCATTGTTTCGATCTGTTTCTTAGTTATTGAACATCAGCCGGGAAGTCACCCTTTACGGCTATCCCCATACTCCTTGCTGTTCCGGCCACCAACTTCATTGCGCTTGACACAGTGAAGCAGTTTAGGTCGACCATTTTGTCTTCTGCGATAGCTTTGACATCGTCCCAGGTCAGTGTAGCCACTTTCTTGCGATTGGGCTCAGCACTACCGGATTTCTTCTTCGCTTTTTCCAGAAGCTGTACAGCGACAGGAGGCGTCTTGACAACAAAGTCAAAGGACTTATCCGCATAGTAAGTAATCACTACAGGCAGGATCTGTCCGGCTTTGTCTTGGGTCCTGGCGTTGAATTGCTTGCAAAACTCCATGATGTTGATTCCCTTTGCACCAAGTGCGGGGCCAACAGGAGGTGAAGGGTTAGCCGCACCACCTTTGATTTGCAGTTTCATCTGGCCAGCAATTTCTTTTGCCATGATTAAAATTCAGTTTGTTGTGTTAATAAATAAAATGGTGTGGAACACATCAAAGTACAAACGAGCTACTACTTGAGACCGCCACCTTTTCTCCTTGCGATACTCCCAAGGCCGGGAGTGCGTAACATCTACCGCAAAGCTCCGGTGTCGGTCGGTCAATTAGTCTGGCTGGCTCTCCTTTTCCACCTGTACATAGTCCAGTTCCATGGTTGTCTCACGACCGAATACCTTTACCAGGATCTTCAGTCTTTTGCGGTCATCCATCACCTCGGTCACCTCGCCAAAGAAGCCGGAGAAAGGACCAAAGGTCACCTTCACCCGTTCTCCCACGACAAAGTTCATCTCCACATCATCTGAGGATTCACTCAGCTTGTCAGCTGTTTCGTGCAGCTGTCTCACATCGTGGTCCGAAAGCGAAACCGGCTCCACGTCTCCGCCCAGGAAGCCCAGTACATTGGGCACACGACGGAGCAGGTGCGCCGTCTCTCCCTCAAGCAGAGCTTCTACAAACACGTACCCGGAGTAGTATGGGCGAGTCCGCTCGACCTTACCGCCCTTGGCACTTTTGTTGACCTGTAGGACAGTCTCCATCGGGATCAGAATCTCGCGCACATTGGTACGAAACAAAGGCTCCACATCTCGCATACCGGAAATGTAGCTCTCTACCTCTGTCTCCTTACCCGTAATGGTACGTAGTACGTAGAACTTGAAGTCGTCTTTCTTACTCATTGATGTTGGTTGTTCTCTAGACGTGAATGACTTGCAGAATGTTTCATGACCAACAGGTGATCACTCCACTTATCTGCCACACTGCCACACAGAGTGGGAGGTGCTTTCAGGAAAACCCTTGGCGCCTCGGCCAGTGTACATGCTGTGAGCAGAAGTACCATCCCATCACCGTCATGCTATCGGAACACTCAGCCCCACCCGGAGGTGACACTGAGCAGATTCACGCTAGACGATGAAGTGATAAATACCTCCCATGATGAACTCGAAAGCCTGGTCCACCAAAAAGATAAACAGAGAGAGTATCACGGAAGCTGCCAATACAATCACTGCACTCGATGAGAGCTCTTTTTTTGCGGGCCATGTCACCTTATAGCGTAGCTCTTCGTAGCAGGTAACGCAATAGTTCCAAGCTCGCACAAAGATGTTTCGATCCTTAGATTTAGCCATAAACCTAAAAGTATCTCCTATATACAATTTCTAAATTTTTCTATGCACGGGTTGAGAGGCTCGAACTCCCGACACCTGGTTTTGGAGACCAGTGCTCTACCGACTGAGCTAAACCCGTATGTAGCATAGCAGTGTAGCCTTGGCTTGTTTTTTTTCGTAACAGTGTCGGCTACACTGCTCATGCTATTTCTTGTCACCTCTCACGGGGGAGAGGATCAATGCTTCTTCTGACGTATTAGTCAAGCAGCTCAGTGATCTGGCCTGCACCTACCGTACGGCCACCCTCGCGGATTGCGAAGCGGAGACCTACGCTACATGCTACCGGGCTGATCAGATCCACCTCGATGGTAACGTTGTCACCAGGCATCACGATCTCGTGTCCTTCGGGGAGCTTGATCTCACCGGTCACGTCGAGCGTACGGATGTAGAACTGTGGACGGTAGTGATTGCGGAACGGTGTGTGACGACCACCCTCTTCCTTTTTCAGGATATAGACCTCAGCCTTGAACTTGGTGTGAGGCTTCACAGAGTTGGGGGCAGCGATGATCATACCACGCTTGATCTCATCCTTCTCAACACCACGGAGAAGCAGACCTACGTTGTCACCGGCCTCGCCTTGATCCAAAATCTTGCGGAACATCTCCACACCGGTCACGACAGACTTGCGACCCTCGGCACCAAGACCGATGATCTGTACCTCGTCGTTCACGTGGATCTTACCAGTCTCGATACGTCCGGTAGCCACGGTACCACGACCTGTGATAGAGAAGACATCCTCTACAGGCATCAGGAAGGGCTTGTCCACGTCACGAGGAGGCAGCGGGATCCAGTTATCTACTGCGTCCATCAGTTCCTCTACAGACTTCACCCACTTCTCCTCACCGTTGAGTGCACCGAGTGCAGATCCACGGATGACAGGAGTGTTGTCGCCGTCAAAGTCATAGAAAGAGAGCAGGTCTCTCATCTCCATCTCCACGAGCTCGAGCATCTCCTCGTCGTCTACCATGTCACACTTGTTCATGAAGACTACAAGGCGAGGTACGTTCACCTGACGAGCTAGCAGGATGTGCTCTCTGGTCTGAGGCATAGGACCGTCAGTGGCAGCCACTACGATGATAGCACCGTCCATCTGAGCTGCACCGGTTACCATGTTCTTGACATAGTCGGCGTGCCCCGGACAGTCAACGTGTGCATAGTGACGGGTCGCTGTCTCGTACTCTACGTGTGAAGAGTTGATCGTAATACCACGCTCTTTCTCCTCAGGAGCGTTATCAATGGAGTCAAACGAGCGAATTTCCTTGCCGAACTTCTCACCAAGCACCTTGGTGATAGCAGCGGTCAGGGTCGTCTTACCGTGGTCCACGTGACCAATTGTACCGATATTTACGTGCGGTTTGGTCCTTTCGTAATGTTCTTTTGCCATAGTTTGATAACAATAAAATATAGTTGAGTTAAGTAATTCACTCTCTCGCGGCACGAGCCAACACTCACAACCTCTTCACCAAAACACAAAAAGGAGGTGAAGCCTTGACCCACGGCGCTCTGCCGTCTGTGTCCTCATCAGGCCTAGGCCTTATCTTGGGCGACACGGCTGGCAATCGACCCGCGTGAGTCTCTTCCTCTTCACCTGCGTTGTTTGTCAGCAGTAGATGACCTCCTCACTCTATCAAGCACTTGAATAGGCCATGCTAGCGCCACTTGAGCCGATGCCGGGATTTGAACCCGGGACCTCTTCCTTACCAAGGAAGTGCTCTACCACTGAGCTACATAGGCATTATTTTTTTGAGCGGAAGACGGGGCTCAAACCCGCGACCCTTAGCTTGGAAGGCTAATGCTCTATCGACTGAGCTACTTCCGCATGATTGTTTTGTGGGCAGTGATGGATTCGAACCACCGTAGGCGAAAGCCAGCTGAGTTACAGTCAGCCCCATTTGTCCACTCTGGTAACTGCCCAATTATCCCTTTCGGGCCCGCCGTCACCATTTGACCAAGCGGTTAATCGTTCGCAAAGGTAACCAAATATTTCAAATATGCAAAACTTTTGCCCTCTTGTTTTTATTTGTCCGTACCTTCGTTCAATCTTGGCACAAATATACAGCGAATATTTTAGTTGACCAACTGTCTGCGGTCGCCCGGTCAGTCGACTCGCTCCACCTGCTTTACTCCCTTGGTGGTTCTGAGCTTGTTGAGGAGTGCGGTGAGCACCCCCAAGCTCTTGACGTAAATGTAGAAGTAGCCGACGAAAAGGCCATCCTCGGAGTTGACTTTGAAGCTGCGGAGGGTCACCTCTTTTTCGGTAGAGATCTGACCGGTGATGTTGTTGACCACAGCTAGGTCATCATTTCCCACGACACGGAGTGCGGCTTCGTAACCGACGGCATTTTTTTGTCCCGTCCACTCTGCCTTGAGTATGCGGTAGCCGTAGTTCCGAAAGAGATCCGGTGCATTGGGGCAGTCCATGCGGTGTATGCTCATGCCATTTCCGGTCGTGAAGGCGAATATCTTATCGCCATATATGGGGTTGCAGCACTTGGCGAAACGGTAGGCGATTCCGGAGAGGTTTTTGTCGATCAGCAGGACCTCGTCTTTTTCCTTGGTGATGCGCTCGGGCACGGTTGGGCTGATGTAGTCCTCGGCCTTTAGCTTTTCGGAGGTATCGGCCTCTTGGGTGTCGACACAGGTGCGGTATCGATCCAAAAAAGCATTGAGGTCGACCCGATCGTGGCTTAGGTCGAGGAAAAAGGAGGTGAGTTGCTTGTAGCCCATCTTGCGCACCAGCTTGCCCACCTCTCCTTCGTTGTAGGGGAGTTTTCGGTTTTTGACCCGTCGTTGCAGCTCTTCTCTCGCCAGGCGGATGACCTCCTCGTTTTGCGCTCTCAGACTGGCTTTTATTTTGGCTCGTGCCCTACCGGTGGTGACGTAGTTGAGCCAGTCGGGCTTGGGTTGCTGGTTTTTTGAGGTGATGACCTCGACAGTATCGCCATTTTTGAGGACTTGTCGCAAGGAGGTATTGACACCGTTGACCTTGGCAGAGACGGTATGGCTCCCGACACGGGTGTGGATCTGGTAGGCAAAGTCGAGGGTGGTTGCACCCTTGGGTAGCTTGACTAGGTCACCCCGTGGCGTAAAGACGTAGATCTCCTCATCATAGAGGTCCATCTTGAAGGCTTGGATGCGCTCCTCCTCGCTTTGGTTGGGGTTTTCGAGGAGGCTTCGGACGCCGGTCATGAATTCGTCCAAACCACTCTCGGATCTTATCCCCTTGTAGCGCCAGTGTGCGGCAAGCCCTTTCTCAGCCACTTCGTCCATCCGTCGGGTACGGATCTGGACCTCCACCCAGCGTCGGCTCGGGCCCATCACGGTGATGTGTAGGCTCTCGTAGCCATTGGACTTGGGGATAGAGACCCAGTCCTTGAGCCGCTCGGGATTGGGGCGGTACATATCGGTGATGATGGAGTAGACCTGCCAGCACTGGGCGCGCTCCTCCTCGGGTGGTGCCTCTAGGACGATACGGATGGCAAAAAGGTCGTAGATCTCCTCAAAGGCCACCTTCTTTTTCTTGAGCTTGTTGCGGATGGAGGAGATGGACTTGGTGCGCCCCTTGATGGTGTACTTGAGCTTGGCCTCGTCCAGTCGCTTGCGCACCGGCCCGATAAAGGCCTCGATGTAGGCGTCTCGGCTTGCTTTGGTCTCGGCGAGCTTCTCCTTGATGTAGTCAAAGGTCGGACGGTCGGTGTACTTTAGGCAGAGGTCCTCCATCTCACTCTTGACGCCATAGAGTCCCAGTCGGTGAGCCAGTGGAGCATAGAGGTAGGAGACCTCGATAGCCAGGCCGAGGCGTGCATCCTCATCCAAGTGTTGCTCCGCCACTCTGAGGAGCTGCAGCCGTCTGGCCAATAATATGAGTATGATCCGGACATCCTCGGCAAAGGAGAGGAGGAAGTGGCTAAAGTTTTCGGTCGTGACGACCGGTGAGGTGGCATACAGGTCGGTCACTCGTAGGAGTAGCTCCAGGAGGTGTGCCACGTCCGGGCCAAAGACCGCCCTTGCCTCATCCACAGTGTAGAGTCCCTCGAGTACCGGTTGCTCCAGCAGGTGAGCCAGGATGGAGCTACCTCGCAGGCCGATCTCCTCGACGATCACCAAGGCGGTGAGGAGTTGGTTAGCCGGCTCCCTGTCTCCATGCTTCTGCCCCACACGTCGCAGGGCGGCAAGTAGGGGATGCCACTGCGCCTTGGGGATATCGTGATCGGCTTGGACCAGCTGTCTCAGGAGCTGTGTCGTCGTGCGGTTGTCGTACTTCAAACGGCTCATTTTGTACTCCTCTCCTATGGCTTGACATTCACGATGGTCCCCACTTCGCTCATATCCTTGAAGGAGGAGGAGAGAAAGGCCTGCAGTTGGTCCACATCGGCATTGGCGATGAGCTCGCCTCGGTAGGCGAGTGCTATCTCCCCGCGCTCTTCGCTGACGATGATGACCTTGGCATCGGATTGCTGGCTCATCCCCAGTCCCGACCGGTGACGGAGTCCCATCTCCTTGGGCAACTCCTGTCCTTGTGCCACGGGCAAGATGCACCCGGCAGCCATGAGCTTGTGGTGGCTGATGATGAGGGCTCCATCGTGGAGTGGGGAGTTTTTGAAAAAGATGTTTTCGATGAGTCGGGAGTTGATATCGGCATTGATGATCTCGCCTGTGTGCATGTAGGGTTCGAGGCTGATCTTCTCCTCTATGACGATCAGTGCGCCTACTTTTTTGCGCGCCATACTCACCGATGCAAAGGTGATCATGGCTATGTAGGAGGCTTCGGCCTTTTCGTCACTTTTGCTCCGGCTCTTGAAGAGTCTCCGGATGGAGAGCCATCGATTGCCACCGGAGCCGAGGGCGTTGAGAAAACGCCGTATATCGTCCTGAAAGATGATCACCAGCGCCAGCAAGCCGGCGTTCATGACTGCGCTCATCACTTTGCCCATCAGGCGCATATTGAGCAACAGTGAGGCCACCACCCACAGCAGGACCAAGGTGGCGATGCCCAGTAGGAGGTTGCTGCTCCCACTCTTGCGTAGCGAGTTGTATATAAGGTATAGGACAGAGCCAAAAATGACGATGTCCAAAAAGTCAATGAAGGTAAATGATAGCCAGCTCATATCGTCGTCAGTCACACTGTATCTGCCCAAAGATACTATTTTCTGCGAAGCACTGGTCCTCTGGGCGTATGTTTCGCCACCCGGGATTCAAGATGCCGGAGGTGCGACACCCGGAGCTAGATGGTTGTTTGGATTGAGAAAAAGGGGAAAAACATAAGGGTGCCCCCTCCGATCTGCGGTGCATCTTTATTTTTTCTATCCGTCTAAGCGATCGCTTCTATCCGTGAAAAGTTTTGCTTCTATCCGTGAAGACTTTTGCTTCTATCCGTGAAACTCGAGGCTTCTTGCAATCAACTGACTCTGTGGGGGTTGCAAAAGCGCCAAAACAGACCTCAAAATGGGCTCCAAAATGGGCTTCTCCGGGTGGTTTTTGTCTTGCCCGAAGAAATTGTTGTAAGTTTGTGTGAAGATGGGGCCTTATTTGGGTCTCACAACGTAGTAAAACAATCCACAGAGCGAGAGAGATCCCATGGATATAGCAGAGCTTGGTGCCTTTGGGCTGGTGCAAAAGATCACGGAGCCTTTTCGGTCCACACATGATGAGTCGACAATAGTGGGCATCGGGGATGATGCGGCTGTCCTTGGCCCATCGGTTGCCTCCCATACTCTGGTGAGTACGGAGTTGCTGATGGAGGGGATTCACTTTGACTTGGTCTATTTTCCGCTTCGTTATCTAGGCTTCAAGGCAGTGACGTCGGGGGTTTCGGACCTCATTGCGATGGGGGGGACCCCTCATCAGATCCTACTCTCTCTGGGGCTTTCGCAGCGTTTTCAGGTGGAGGATGTCTCTGCCATCATGGCGGGTGTGGCAGAGGCGTGTGAGTTTTACCACGTGGATCTGGTGGGTGGCGATACGACCCCATCCCTCACGGGGTTGACGATCAGTGTCACGGCTATCGGCAGTGTCGGTGAGGGTGAGGCGATCTTGCGCTCGACGGCTCGGAAGGGTGACCTCCTCTGCGTGACCGGCAACCTGGGTGCCGCCTACATGGGCCTTCAGCTACTGGTGCGCGAAAAGGTAGCCTATGATGGTACAGCGGACTTCAAGCCCGACTTTGAGGGACGGGAGTATATCCTGCAACGTCAGATGAGACCCATCGCACGACTGGATATCCTCCGGGAGCTCGACCGAGTGGGGTTGCGCCCCGGTGCAATGATCGATGTCACCGATGGACTGGCGAGTGACCTTTTGCAGCTGTGCAAATCATCGGGGGTTGGTTGCAGAGTGTATGAGCAGCGCATACCGATCGACCACGAGACTGTGGGGATGGCCGAGGACTTTGGGCTGGACCCCACGATGTGTGCGCTGAATGGTGGGGAGGATTTTGAGCTACTCTTCACAGCTCCACTCTCGTCCAAAGAGCTACTGGACACCCTGCCCGATGTGAGCCAGATCGGTTTTGTCACGGATGCCGGTGATGGCTGTCGCCTAGTGAGTAGTGGGGGTAGCGAGACGGATATAACGGCACAAGGTTTTTCAAAACAAAGATCATGAAACAATACCTCGACCTCCTACGCGACACTCTGGAGCACGGGACTCGCAAGGGCGATCGTACCGGGACCGGGACTCTCAGCACCTTTGGGCACCAAGCCCGATACGACCTACGGGATGGTTTTCCGCTGGTAACGACCAAAAAGCTACACCTCCGCAGCATCATTCATGAGCTCCTGTGGTTCGTCCACGGAGACACAAACGTCCGATACCTGCAAGAAAACGGGGTGCGGATCTGGAACGAGTGGGCAGATGAGCAGGGAGACCTGGGGCCAATCTATGGGGCGCAGTGGCGTCGCTGGATGGACCAAGAGGGGCGGGTGCATGACCAGCTGGCAGAGGTGATACGGACGATACGGACCAACCCCGACAGTCGTCGCATGGTGGTGAGTGCCTGGAACGTCGGACAGATCGAGGAGATGCGGTTGCCTCCGTGCCACTTGCTTTTCCAATTTTATGTCGCAGATGGTGTCCTTTCGCTCCAAATGTATCAGAGGAGTGCGGACCTATTTTTGGGCGTGCCCTTCAACATAGCCAGCTATGCCCTACTCCTCCGGATGGTGGCCCAAGTGACGGGGCTGGAAGCCGGGACCTTTGTCCACACGACCGGAGACACACACCTCTACCTCAACCACCTCGAGCAGGCACGCACCCAACTACAGCGAGCGCCTAGAGCGTTGCCCCAAATGTTGCTCAACCCGGAGGTGAAGGAGATTGAGGATTTTCGGTACGAGGACTTTGAGCTGGTGGGCTACGACCCTTGGCCGGCGATCAAAGCGACAGTGGCTGTCTGATACTTTTGCTATGCGACTCAACCTCATTGTAGCTATAGGCCAAAAGCACGAGATAGGGCAAGGCGGTGACATGCCTTGGCGCAGGGGGCTACCGGCAGATCTGGCTCACTTCAAGTCCACAACCATGGGCTACCCCATCATCATGGGGCGACGCACGTTTGAATCCTTCCCCAAGGGTGCACTGCCCGGTAGGCGAAATATCGTGATCACTCGCGACACCGACTACAAAAGGCCGGGGATCGAAGTGGCCGGCTCACTGGAGGAGGCGTTCGGACTTGTGGCCCATGAGGAGCAATCTTTCGTGATCGGTGGGGCGCAGATCTATAGGCAGTCGATGGAGAGAGTCGACAGGCTCTACATTACAGTGGTGGAGCAGACCTTTCCGGAGGCCGACACTTTTTTTCCGGAGATCGACCCGACAAGGTGGATCTGTACAAACAAAGAGGCACATCCGGCGGACGAAAAAAACCTCTACCCCTATCTCTTTACGACCTGGGAACGCCGGTAATTCACTTTATTCATATTTCGGAACATCAACTCTATGTCAAGTGTAACATCTCCTTGGAATCTTTTCAAAACAATAGTTTGGTGGACCTTGGGTGGCGGTCTTATCCTGGCGATTGAGTATTTTTTCTGCGGTGTGCTCTGGTGCCTCAGCATCATTGGCATCCCGTGGGGGTTGCAGATCCTCAAGATTGGCACCCTGACACTCTTCCCCTTTGGTGCCAAGGTTTCGGACGCCAGGGGTGGTGCCATCGGGTGTGTAGGCAACGTCCTGTGGATCCTGACCGGTGGATTGCTGACCGCCTTGTCGCACCTGGTGGTCGGTGTCTTGCTCTGCATCACCATCATCGGCATCCCGTGGGGTAAGATGCACTTCAAGTTTGCCCAACTCACCCTTGCGCCTTTCGGACGAGATATAGAGTTTGCCTGATGTTTCCGGATCACGCTTTTCATCATCCGCCCGACAGGACAGCACCTATCGGGATCTTTGACTCCGGGTACGGAGGCCTCACCATATTGCGAGGGCTGCGAGAGGTTTTGCCACAGTACGACTACCTCTATCTAGGCGACAACGCTCGCTCTCCATACGGTCAACACACCTTCGACACCATCTACCGCTATACCGGACAGGCGGTGGCCTATCTATTTGAGCAAGGATGTCCACTGGTGCTACTGGCGTGCAATACCGCCTCTGCTCGGGCACTCAGAGCTATCCAAAACATTGACCTCGTCCGGAGTGCCGACCCCACTCGGCGTGTCCTCGGGGTCATTCGCCCCACGGTCGAGCATATGGATGCCAACACACGCAACGGACATGTGGGGATCCTAGCCACCGCCGCAACCGTACAGAGCAATACCTACGGCATAGAGATGAGCGAGTACTTCCCTAGGATCACCCTCTCTCAGCATGCGGCTCCCATGTGGGTGCCCTTGGTGGAGCATGGGGAGTACCACAGCAGTGTGGGCGTGGATTACTTTGTCCGGAGAGAGGTGGAGGCCCTTTTGGCAATGGATCCCGACATGGACCTCATCCAGCTTGCCTGCACCCACTACCCGCTTCTCCTGCCGGTGATACGCAAGTATGTGCCCGACCACATCCGGATCCAAGGACAAAGCGATATCATGAACGAGTCCACTATGGACTACCTACGCCGACACCCGGAGATGGAGCAACGACTATCCAGGGGCGGACAGCTCCACCTCCTCACCACTGAGGGGGACGAACGCTTTGCCCAGCTGGCCTCGCGCTTTATAGGCTACGAGCTAAAAAACGCCTCGGTTGAGCATGTTTTTCTCGGATAAGGTGGGCAAGAGGGCTTGTCCGTCTTAGGCGACCACACCTATCACAAAAAAAGGAGAGCCATGAGGTCATGGCTCTCTTTTTTTTGCACGAGGGCAACATTTTTCTCGAGGGTACAAGCGTCTACTCATCCACTCGGATGGAGCTGAGTACGGCAGCGATACGATCCCCTATGCCGATGGTGTAGCCTTGGCTGAAAAACACGATCCGGTTGAATGTATCCGCAACCACCACCACAGGATAGTCCAGTGGCTGTGTCTGCTCCATTCCGGCCGCCACCTTGCCCAGCAGACCTTGGGTGTCGGTTCCTCGGATGGCTTGTGGCAGGAGATCGTGCAGTGACTGCCCATCCTGTCCCTCTTGGGTCAAGACAAGTGTGGGCACAGGGAGCTTGCCCCCCTCATCCACTAGTGTCCCCAAGTCTCGAAGGATATGGTCGCTCGGCTCGTGGCCTGGGCGGGCGAGTACGAGTAGGTAGTATCCTCTGCCGGTGGTGCTCAGGATGGACTTTTCGGCCCGAGCATCGAGGTCGAAATAGAGGCTCTCTGCGTCCAATTCACCGATCACATTGACCTCACTCTCATCGATGTCAAAGCGTAGCTCGGTCGGGATGTCGCACGGCAACTTGCGCAGCATATAGCGCGCTGTGCCATCCGCCTGCCGTACACCGGTGCTGAGGAAGTTGCGCTGGTACAAGAGGCGAGATCCGTTGACAGCGGACAGCTCGGCACCGTACTCAAATTCATAGCTTCTCAGGTCGCTATCCTTCTCACGCAGGTAGTTCACACTATAGTGGACATTGTACTGTGGCTTTTTGAGGAACGATTGTGTTTCGGTATAGGTGAGTTGGAGCGGACATCCCTCGCCGGAGAGTGCCACCTCCTCATCCTCCTCGCCCTCCTTGCGGGTTGCCAGAGGCACGATATGCTCGGCGCCGGACTCATCGGCATAGAGGACCACGCCATTGGCTGTGTCGTAGCGCGCCGGCACCTTTGCCGCACGCAGTAGGCGCACGAGTAGGACGATGACACTGCGCTCATCGCCTCCTCTTAGTCGCCACGTGGAGGCCGGACTCATCTGCATGCGCTTGGGGTTGTAGGTGTCATCGATCCAAAAAGTACGGACCAGCTCCCCTATCGCTTTGGCACGACCCTGGATCGAAGTGGCATGAGCCGCATCGGTGATCTCTGTAGCCCAGCTCTCCAGCTCTTTCTCCACCGGAAATATGGTCTCCAGCATCACCCGTGGAGAGACGATATTGGGGTCCTGCCACTGTGCGGGTGTCAGGTCTCGATCCAGAGCGTCCTGTAGGACCTCTGCGGGTATATCTCCCAGATCTTTGGTCCGAAGTGTACTCAGCAGAGCCACTGCCTGCTCGGCACGGCCTTGTGCGCAAGCCGAGGTGACAAAAGAGGTGACCACCTTGTGATTGCCTCTGCTGTCGACGACATACTCGGCCACTTGATCTGCCATTTTCCCTGCCAGTCCGAGCGACTTGGCCAGGTCGTAGCCCTGCTCACGTGTCGGGAAAGTGGCGGTATAGGCGAGCCGGACGGAGTCGTTTTGTGCCATCCTGCGGCTGTTGGCCTCCGCCTGCTCGGGCGTAAAGCGCACCTTCGGTCGCTTCTCTGTGGGCGGAGTCAGCCGAAACAATTGCTCCTCCGGCAAATCCTCCCAGCTTCCCAGAGTGAGCACCAGCGGTGCCGCATCCGGTCGTACCGATAGCTTTTGCATCGCGATGAGCGGACCCCTATTGGCGACGACGACGATATCGCCTAGTCCCAAGCGAGCACTGGCCTCACCCAGATTATTGGCTGTCCGGCGGACAAGGGGGTAGAGCTCCGCATAGTTGTACAGCCTAAAGGTGACCTCGGCTCCCTCCGCAGGTGTGCCGTCGGGGTTGAGCACCCTCACCTTGGCATTGGCGGTGGGGACATAGTTGTCGGAGACATTGAGCTCAGTGGAGACGGGGGTTTGTTTCAAAAACTCCTCATCGCCGCTGTAGTGTCCAAAAGCCGTCGTGTGGAGGAGCATGGCGCGCAGTACCGGTGCATCGAACCACGCATTGTCCAGCACCGGGGCCGGCTCACTGGCTCCCAGGTAGTGCCATTCACCGTCCACCCAAGCCTCCACCCAGGCGTGGTTGTTGTCGGTATGGGCCCAGCGAGGTGTGTAGACCTGCCTGGCTGGAATCCCCACAGTACGCAGCACAGCGACCACAAAGGTACTCTGCTCGCCACAGCGACCGAGGGCATTGCGGAGTGTGGAGAGGGGAGGCAAGGTACGACCATCACTGGGCGCATAGGTAATGTGCCTGTGGCACCAGTGGTTGAGCTCCAGCACCGCCTGCTCCATGGTCATTCCACGGACGAGATCGCGCAACTCGGTGTAGTAGGTGGTCCTAAAGTCGTCCAAAAACTCGTTGTTGACCCGCAGCGGAAGGACAAAGTGCCTAAAAATCTTGGCCGGCACTCGTGACCCCCACGGGAGCTCCCGACGCGCTTGGAGTGCCACCCGGGTATTGGCCAGATAGTACTCCGGTGTGTGGTCCATGAGATCCGGCAGATCCATGTAGGCGTAGAGGAAGGTCAGCGCATCGGACTCTTCGCGAGTCAGGGTATCCGTCGCCGGCTTGGTCACGCTCGGATCTAGAGAGAGTGCGGATAGCTTTTGGGTGAGATCCTCACCAGCCTTTCGGACGACCGTGTCCGGAAAGAGAGGGGCTTCGCTCGTGCAGCCGACCCACAAAGTGCCACCCACAAGGAGCAGGAGCAGGCGTGCGAGGAGGTGATATCGGGTATTCATAGGGCAAATGATTGACTTAGCAGTGAGAAAAACGACACAGTGGGCACAGGGGCCACAAACTCTCCCAAATTTAGCACATTTCCGAGACTATTGCACAAGGAGGACGAGCGATTGATTTTTTCGCTTCTATCCGTCTAAGCATCGGCTTCTATCCGTGAAAACTTTCGCTTCTATCCGTGAAAACTTTCGCTTCTATCCGTGAAACTCGATGCCTCTCTGGACACACTCATTTTCAGATACTTACAGATGGGCGTTTTGGAGCCGTTTGGGAGGGGTTCGGAGCAGGGTGTCGGCGGAGGGCGTGTTTTGGAAATATCCCGGACTATTCCGACACGGTGTGCGGGAATTTTGTACATTTGTGAAGATACGGAAATAGCCATACCCCTCTACGCTAACATGAATATGGAAACCTACCAACCCACCCCCGCCGACCTAGCGCAGATAGAGCGCAAAGGGATCAGCCGAACCCAGCTGGAGCGACAACTAAGTGCTTTTGAGGAGGGATTCCCGTACCTCAGCATTGTTCGTGCCGCCGATGCAAAAAGTGGGATCACCGTCCTCAACGAAAAGCAGTCCGCCTCGGCTCTCGAGACCTGGGCCGACGTGCTCCGAGACCCTTCGGTGAAGGTCCTCAAGTTTGTCCCCGCCTCCGGAGCGGCCTCACGGATGTTTCGGGATCTACATCGATTTCTCAATGGTGACGAGCCCTCTCCGGCGGTCCGTGAAGTATTGGATCACATACAGAGCTTTGCCTTTTACGACGCACTCAACCGCGCCTGCATGCTCGGAGAGGGAGGCAAGACCGTACCCAAGTTATTCGAGCGAGGCGAGGAGCGTGTCGTGATCAAGTACCTCCTGACTGAGGTGGGGCTCAACTATGCCAACCTCCCCAAGGCACTTGTCCTCTTTCACAAGTACCCACAGACACCTCGTACCGCCATGGAGGAGCATCTGGCCGAGGGTGCCCTATACACTCGCAACAGCAGTGGGGTGACTCACCTACACTTCACCCTCTCTCCGGAGCACATCAAGCCTTTTGAGGCACTCCTGCAGCGCCGCAAAGAGGCACTCGAGGAGACCTACGGCACTGTGTTTAGTGTCACACACTCGATCCAAAAGCCGAGTACCGACACCGTGGCAGTGGATCTCGACAACCATCCCATACGAGACGAAAAGGGGGCTTTGGTCTTTAGACCGGGCGGACACGGTGCCCTGATCGAGAACCTCAACGACGTCGATGCCGACATCATCTTCATCAAAAATATCGACAACGTCGTCCCAGATTTCCAAAAAAGCAGCACCATCATACACCAAAAGATACTGGGCGGCTACCTCGTGAGCCTGCGCGACAAAGTGTACCGATACGCCGGCCTGCTGGCAAGCAATCCTCACCCCGGAGCCACCCTTTTGTCGGAGATACAGGCCTTCATGCGGGATGCGTTTTGTATCGAGACCGGGGAGCTGTCCGGCGTGGATGGCGATGATGCCCTCGCCGAGATTCGACAGGAGGAAAACAGTGAGGCCATAGCAAGACTACTCCGCCTGCTCCTCAATCGCCCCATACGCGTGTGTGGAATGGTGCGCAATGAGGGAGAGCCGGGTGGCGGGCCCTACATCATCCGTGACAAAGATGGCCGCACGGGGCTGCAAATACTGGAGGCCTCACAGATCAACAAAGAAGATCTGCACGCCGAAAGTGAGTTTCGGAACAGCCGATACTTCAATCCCGTAGACATCGTCTGCTGTACCAAAGACTACCGAGGGAATAAGTACGATCTGCGCCTTTTTGTAGACCCGGACACCGGATTTATCAGCAATAAGAGCAAAAACGGGCAAGAGCTAAAAGCCCTAGAGCTGCCCGGCCTGTGGAATGGTGCCATGAGCAAGTGGAACACCGCCTTTGTGGAAGTGCCGGCCGACACATTCAACCCCGTAAAGACGGTCAACGACCTACTGCGCCCCGCACACTCTGCACAATAAGACAAGACAACATACAATCTCACCAATACTATATAATATGAGTATGAAAAACGAAATCATCTCCAGACTCAACGACCTAAGGGCCTCCATGGCAAAAGCCAACCTGGATGCCTACATCATACCCAGCTCGGACCAGCACCTGAGCGAATACACCCCCGAAGTATGGCAGTACCGCCAGTGGATCTCCGGATTCTTGGGATCCGCAGGCACAGTGGTGGTCACGACCGACGAGGCCTTTTTGTGGACCGACTCGCGCTACTTCCTAGAGGCTACAGCCGTCCTAGAAGGGACCACCATACAGCTGATGAAGGAGGGGATGCCCGGTGTCCCGACCATCGCCGACTACCTCAGGACCAACGAGCAGGTCAAGCGGGTTGGTTTTTGGGGTCGCTCAATGCCCGCCAACGTCGCTCTCGACTACATACGAGAGCTCAAGATCGGTGGCGTGAAAGTGGTCACTGATCGGGAGCTCATCTCCGACCTGATGGAAGAAAAGCGAGAGATCCCCACACACCCATTTTTCGTCCAACCCCTCGAGTACGCCGGGGTCAGCACCGCCGAAAAGGTACAGAAGACCCGCCAAGCGCTGGCGCAAGGCGGAGCAGACACCATCATACTCACCATGCTGGATGAGGTGGCTTGGCTCTTCAACGTCCGCGGAAAAGACGTGGACTACAACCCCGTAGGCATCGCATACGGTATGATCACCCCGGAGGAGGTCGCCTTTTACACCCTACCACAAAAGCTCACCGACGAGGTGCGCCAAACCCTTGAGCAAAACGGCGTCACCATCAAGCCCTACGAAGAGATCTACAAAGATGTACGAGCCATTGCAGACAACCAGGTGGTATGGGTCGACCCGGTTCGGACCAACTATGCCTTCTATGCCTCCATACCCGAATCCTGCACCCAAGTACACAAGCTGAGTCCGGTAACCCTACTCAAAGCACAGAAAAACGAAGCCGAGTACCAAGGATGCAAGCGTGTGATGCGCCGAGATGCTGTGGCACTGACTCGCTTCTTCATGTGGCTGGAGCAGACCTTGGCAGAGGGAGGACATCCGACCGAGTACGAGATCGGACTAAAGCTGGCCGAATTTAGGGCACAAGGCGAGGGCTACGTCAGCGACTCCTTTGCAACCATTGCCGGCTACAATGCCAACGGCGCCATCGTTCACTACCATGCGACAAAGGAAGGATCGGCCAAGCTAGAGCGGAGTGGGATGTTTTTGCTCGACTCGGGCGGCCAGTACCACGACGGCACGACGGATATCACCCGCACCATCTCCCTCGACGGACACCCCACTGCCCAGCAAAAGCACGACTACACCAATGTCCTCAAAGGACACATAGGCATCGCCACCGCCATCTTCCCTGCCGGCACACGTGGAGCGCAGCTGGATGTACTGGCACGGCGATTCCTCTGGCGTGAGTGCAAGATGTTCACCCACGGCACCGGGCACGGCGTAGGTCACTTCCTCAACGTCCACGAGGGGCCGCAAAACATTCGCCTGGAGGAGAACAACACCCCTCTCCTACCGGGCATGGTCACCTCCAACGAGCCGGGCTACTACCCCACTAATAAGTACGGTATCCGGATCGAGAACCTGATCCGCACCGTTCCCTACCAAGTAGGTGAGGACGGGGTACCATTTTACCGCTTTGAGACCCTCACCCTCTGCTACCTCGACAACAACCTGGTGGAGGTGGAGCTCCTCACTGATGAGGAGCTAAAGTGGTACAACGACTACCAACAGAGAGTTTACGAAGAGATCTCACCCCTTCTGACCGCCCACGAAGCCGACTGGCTTCGAGCCAAGACCACCCCTCTCACTCGCTAAAGCCATGCCGGTAATCCAGACTGTGCGGGGGTTTACACCCAAGATCGCCGAGGAGGTCTTCTTGGCCGCCAATGCCACCGTGGTAGGCGACGTGGAGATCGGGAGTGGAAGTAGCATTTGGTTTTCGGCCGTTGTGCGAGGAGATGTCAACAGCATCCGGATCGGCAAAGGGGTCAATATCCAAGACGGTGCCATCATCCACACCCTCTACGAAAAGTCGGTCAGCATCCTCGAGGACAACGTCTCCGTGGGGCACAATGCCATCATCCATGGTGCCCACCTTTGCGAGGGCGTCCTGGTCGGCATGGGTGCCATCGTGATGGACAATGCCGTCGTAGGACGAGGTGCGGTCATCGCCGCCGGTGCGGTCGTACTGAGTGGCACACAGGTGGAGCCGGGGAGCCTCTATGCCGGAGTGCCGGCCAAGTTTGTGAAGTGGTTGGATCAGGAGCAAGCAGAGTTTTTGAGCCAACGCACGGCAAGAAACTACCGGATGTACGCCTCCTGGTACCCTCCTCAGGACGAGAGAGAGTAGTTCGCATACCCTTTCCGACCCATATCGAATGGAGCGGAGTGCCCACCGGACACTCCGCTCCTTGTATTTGCCCCCAAGCGAGGAGTTTCGATCAGTGCAACCGTTATATTGTCAGAGCATTGGGGGCTTTCCGACAGCGGTGACTTGCCTTCCCGTCACACTCTGAAAAATAAAGCGTACCTTTGCTTGATTTTTTTTTGAGGGGAGAGGACGAAAGCAGATTAGGTACTAACACATCAAAAAAAGACACCAATGAAGCCAACAACACTGAGACAAAAATGGTCTGTGGTCATTGCGCTGCTCCTGCTCACGTGGATCCTTCCGGGATGTATCCGACACGAGGCGCCCAATGCCGAGGCGGACATTCTGGGAGTCAGCATAGAGGGCGTGACGCTGTTGCGCCCCACTGTCCTGACCAACAACACCGTGACGATCTACCTGCATGGCTGGGAGGATGCCACCAAGCTGGCCCCATGCTTCGAGCTCACCCCCGGGGCAAAGATCCATCCCGCCTCCGGGACACCATTGGACTTTAGCAAGCCCCAAACCTACACGGTAACCTCCGAGGATGGAGCTTGGTCCAAAGAGTACCAAGTGTCCGTTGCCCAAAAGGAGGCACCACTCAGCTTTGACTTTGAGCACGCACGGTTTCACACCGACAACAGTGGCAAGAAGTATTTTCACATCTTCTATGAGCCAAATGAGGACGGCACCCCGGCTATGGACTGGGCTACAGGCAACCTCGGCTTCTCGATGACCAATCAGGATGCTCCCGCCAATGCCTACCCCACCTACCAGACAGAGGATGGCTATCGGGGCAAGGCGGCCGCACTGGTGACCCGTAGCATCCCGGACATGGGCTTTTTCACAAAAGGCAAGCCCATAGCGGCCGGAAGCCTATTCCTAGGCAACCTCAATACCGGTCTGCTTCTTTTCAGCCCACTAAAGGCAACTGAGTTTGGGATGCCACTCACGGTCGAGCCGGCCTTTCTGGGAGGCTACTACCGCTACACACCGGGGCCGGTACTGATCGACAAGGACCGGAAAGTACTGGAGGGCAAGCAGGATACCTTTGACCTCTATGCCATTGTCTTTGACACCTCAAACGGCACCAAACACCTTGATGGCACCAATTCTCTAACCCACCCCGACCTCGTGCTACTGGCACGGATCAAGGAGAAAGTGGGGGATGGCAAGTGGCACCACTTCTTGATCCCCTTTGAGCCACAAAATGGGAAGTCCATTGACCCCGACAAGCTCCGTGAGGGGAAGTACAGCTACTCCATTGTCTTCTCGTCGAGCCTAAATGCGGCAAAGTTTGAGGGAGCAGTGGACAGCCACCTGACCGTCGATGAAATCAAACTATTCACCAAAGAAGAAAAAGCCGAGCAATGAAAAAGCAATTGTTTCTACTCACACTACTGGCACTTGCCCTCAACGTCAGTGCCGATGACACACCACGTCACCGTCAGCTCGGCTGGGACTTTGAACTAAAGCAAGGAGTCAATATCGGTGCCGTATCCCCCTGCCCACTGCCGGTCGAGATCCGTGGCATCGGATCCTACAGTCCACGACTCAATGGCACGGCCGAGGTCGTGGTCACACGATGGTTGCCCAAGAGCCCGGAGATCGGGATTTCGCTGGGGCTAAAGTTTGAAGAAAAAGGGATGAAAACCGATGCACGGGTCAAAAACCAGCACACCGAGATCGTCAATGCCGGCCAAACTATATCGGGCAACTACACCGGTGCCGTCTCGACCACCTACTCTGCCACGGCACTCACCCTGCCACTGATGATCAACTACAAGCTGGGCGAAAAGTGGAAGGTACGTGCCGGCTACTACTACTCCTACATGCTCAGCCAGAGCTTTACCGGATTTGTACACGATGGTTACCTACGGATTGGATCACCGGTGGGCGAAAAACTCACTTTCGGCGATGACGGCATGGGTGCGTACAACTTCAACGAGCACCTCAGGAGGCACAATGGAGGCTTCCAGGTAGGTGCCACCTGGCTGGCGGTACGAGACTTTACGATCAACTCCGACCTGACTTGGGGCTGGGGTACGATCTTTGAGCGAAGTTTCAAGGGCCTGGGTATGAATCTCTACCCGATCTTTATGAACTTCTCTTTCGGCTACCGCTTCTGAGTCACCTCCGACCAAAAAGAGGGCAAAAAGCGGACCCCCAAAAAAAGCGATTTTTCGGGTCCAAAAACACCTTTTTTTGGAGAGACTGATAATCAAACACTTGCAAGGAGCTTTGAGTTTCACGGATAGAAGTGATCGGGTTCACGGATAGAAGCAAAACTTTTCACGGATAGAAGCGATCGCTTAGACGAATAAAAGAAAAAATTGAGCCTTGCGAGGAAGGGAAAAAAGCAAAGCAGATTTTAGCAAGAAAGACCAAAAGAGGGGGTGTGCCAAAGTAACTTTTGACACACCCCCTCACGTCTCTATGAGACTGACCTTATTGGAGCAACGCAGTGAACATCCAAGCTTGCTTTTCGTGCATCGTCAAAAAGCCGGTGATGAGGTCAGCTGTGGCATCGTCATTCAGTTCTCCCGCAAGAGACAACAACTCACGCTCTCCCTCTACCAAAACCTTGATGGAGTGAAGAACTTGCTTGGTGATCTCGGTGGCATCGGTGATGACCCCTGTCTCACGAAGTGTTGCTAAGCCCTGAATCTCCTCAATCCTGCGGGTAGGAATACCATCTAGCATCAATACACGCTCTGCCACAGCATCGATCTGCTCAAAAACTTGGTCGTACAACTCCTCTAGCTTGGCATGCATTCCAAAAAAAGTGACGCCCTGAACATGCCAGTGAAAGCCACGCAGGTTGGAGTAGTAGACATGGAGGTTGGCTAGGTACGCATTGAGTGCACCAACCATCTTCTTGGCATTTTCGGACTTTATTCCGGTTATCTCTATTATTTTCATACTTCTATAGGTAATGAAAGATGAGTGAGTGCCGTTGCTTCCAATAAACAGTAAGGATCAAAAGAGGGAAGACAGCCTCTCACTTTATACACACTCTCTCTTGAGTGTACAAGTTACAACAATAATACCACCTTTCATGTGTCGTAGCTTGTTAATTATCCACAAAGTAGGGCCACTCTAGATGCACAATCAATGAAAATACCTATTACTAGGTACCCCATCGCATAGCGACTTGAGGTTTTAGAGACCACTGGCTTGTGTTTTTTACAACAACAGACAACAAAAAATGATCCTAACCTTTGCAAAGCGGGAGAGGCAAAAAGTGGGCGACAGGCTTTGGGAGCACGGAGATGACGAGCAGGAGACGTAGGTGTCGCACCTTACAATTTCTTGCTATCTTTGTGAAAGGGGGTAAGAAAAGAAGTGCATTTGTTTTTTTTAGAACCTACATCGCCCAACGTTTATGGCAACTATCTCCACCAAATACGCTAAGACCCTAAGCCTACAAAGCCCGTTCGTCATAGCCAGCTCAGGCCTGACCCAAGATCCCAAGAAGATACAAGACTTCGCCAAAGGAGGGGCCGGTGCAGTGGTACTCAAGTCGATTTTTGAGGAGCAGATAGAGCACGAAGCAGCCTCGCTGGAGAACCAAAGCTATGACTTTCCCGGGGCGGATGAATACCTGCAAAGCTATGTCCGTGATCATGCACTGGCACAGCACACCGACCTCGTCAAGGCCTGCAAAGACACACTGGAGATACCGGTGATCGCCAGCATCAACTGCTACAAGTCGGATCGGTGGATCGAGTATGCCCGGACTCTCGTGGAAGCCGGTGCCGATGCCCTGGAGCTCAATGTCATGCGTATCGACACTGACCGTGCGCAAGAGTGGGGAGTGGCGGAGCGCAACCTCATACAGATGGTGTCGGACTTGGTAGCCGTCCTTCCGGCGTCGACCCCCATCACCCTCAAGCTATCCAAGTACTATACCAATATCATCAGCCTCTGCCGAAGCCTCTCTATCGCAGGAGCAGAGGGTGTGGTGCTATTCAACCGGAGCTACTTTCCGGACATTGACATTCGGAATGAGTCCATTGTCTCGGGACCAGTCTTTAGCAGCGAGACGGACCTTTTGGACGGCATACGCTATACCGCTCTGGTACGTGGGACGGTGCCGGATCTCTCCATCGCTATCTCGTCCGGCGCTCGTGACGGCAAGGACCTCGTGAAAGGACTGCTGGCCGGTGCCAATGCCGTCCAGTACTGCACGGCACTCTACCACGGCGGTGCACGTATCGTGGCGGAGAGCCTGGACTTTCTCCACAAGTGGATGGAGGATCATAGGTACAAGAGTGTCGATGAGCTGATAGGTAGGCTGGCCGCCACGCGTGTCGACCATGCCAACCTGATGCAGAGGAGCCAATTCATGAAGCACTTTGGCAGCCACGACGACCGTCCGACAGATAGCTTTGGTGGCAACAGCCAACCCCACCACACCCTATACTGATCCACCGACAATGCCCCATCGCATCCTCCCCGACTACAGTGAGGTCTACGGCCAAGCACGACAGATCGGTCACCTCTGCGACCTAGTGAGCCGAGGGACCATCCCTCATGCGCTACTCCTGGAGGGGATGCCGGGCGGAGAGGCTTTTCCCCTGGCGGTGGCCTTTGCCCGACACATTCTCTGTGAGCACCCCACCGATGAAGGTCCCTGTGGTAGCTGTCTCTCGTGCCGGCAGATGGACGAGTGGCAGCACCCGGACTTTAGCATCATCTATCCGATCGCAAAAGAGGGTGAGAAGGAGACAACAGCAAGCGACTATGCGGACGCCTTTGCCAAAATGATGCAAAAGCACGTCCGCTTCACCAACCAAGAGTGGCAAGAGACACTCGACTCCGGCAATAAGCAGCTGAATATACTGGTGGCCGAGGCCGACAAACTCTCCAAGAAGAGCGTCCTCAAGTCCTTCCAAAGCCACCACCAAGTAGTCCTCATCTGGCAACCCGAGACCATGAGAAGCGATACGGCCAACAAGCTCCTCAAGCTCTTTGAAGAACCCCCGGAGGAGATGATCTTCCTGGCTGTAAGCCATCGTCCGGACCTGCTGCTACCGACCATCGTCAGTCGCTTTCAGAGGGTTAGGATCCCCCCGATACCCGAGGAGACTCTGCGGACATTGCTCGCCGATCGATTTGGACTGGCCTCCGAGGAGGCTGTGGAGGTGGGCCACCTAGCACAAGGCAATCTCTACCAAGCTCTCCGCCTCGCCTCTGGAGTCAAAGACCCCCTGGCACAACAAGCCCTCACCCTACTCGAGACGACCCTGGTGAGCGATCCCAGGCTCTACTTGAGCATGACCGAAGAGATCGCCAAAGCAAGTCGCCCACAGGTAATCGACCTTATCGACCGGATCATCGGGCTGCTCCGCGAGGCCAATGCCCTGCGTCTCGGCCTCACAGATGCCGTCTACATCCCATCCGCCGACCTGCCACGGTTACAAAAAATAGCGGAGAGGCTGCCCTTTGCAGCCTACCCCGCTCTCATGGAAAACCTAGACAATGCCCGCAACGAACTCATGCAAAACGCCAACATCAAGATCGTCTTTTTTGACCTCATGATCCACTTCGCCAGATCATACACTCGATAGCAATCCACTATGGCAATACTACAGGTAGACAACTTATCCAAGAGTTTTGGCGTCCTTGAGTTGTTTCGAGGCCTCACATTTTCACTGGAGGAAGGACAAAAGGTGGGCCTTATCGCCCCAAATGGAGCCGGCAAGAGTACCCTCCTGAGGATCCTGATCGGGAAAGAGCCGGCAGACTCCGGTACGGTCCTAATCCCCAAGGAAGCACGAGTGGCCTATTTACCTCAGCACTCCGACTTTGGCGACTACCCCGACATCCTCACCGCCTGCCTCAGCGGGATACGTCCGGAGCTGCGCAACGCCATCGAGCGCTACGAGGAGGCCGAGCAGAGCAAGGATCCACAGGCACTCATGCAAGCCATGGCGCAGATGGATGCCCTCGATGGCTGGAGTATCACACAAGAGCTCACGGCACTGCTCGATCGCCTACACCTCACCGACCCCACCAGATCCACCCAAGGGCTATCCGGCGGAGAAAACAAGCGGATCGCACTCGCCTCCGTGCTACTCGACGCACCCAACCTCCTCATCCTGGACGAGCCTACCAACCACCTCGACCCCGACGTGACAGAGTGGCTCGAGGAGTACCTCAGAGAAAAGCCCGTAACACTCCTCATGGTCACACACGACAGATACTTCCTAGATCAAGTGTGCGACACCATCATTGAGCTAGACGACCACAGACTATACACCTACGAGGGCAACTACTCCCTCTACCTCGAAAAGCGACAAGAGCGACTGGACCAAATGCAAGCAGAGCAACAGTCGCTCCGCAATATCTATCGGCGTGAGCTGGAGTGGATGCGCAGCACACCGCAGGCACGCTCCTCCAAGGCCAAGTACCGCAAAGACGCCTTTCACGAGACCGAGTCACGGCTCCGATCGGCCAGCACCTCACGCCAACCCACACTGGAGAGTGCCGGATCATTGTATATTGGCAAAAAGATCTTTGAGGCCCGAGGTCTCTGCAAGTCCTTTGGCGACAAAGTGGTCCTCCGCGACTTTTCCTACGACTTTGCCCGCAGGGATCGAGTGGGTATCATAGGGCCAAATGGTGCCGGTAAGACCACACTCATCAAGCTCATCATGGGGCTGATCCAGCCCACAGCCGGCACCATCACGCTCGGTGAGACCGTCCGCTTTGGCTACTTTGCCCAGACACCGCCCCAATTTCCGGAGGACAAAAAGGTGATCGAAGTCCTTACCGACCGAGCGGAGCACATTACCCTGAGCAGTGGCAAAAGCATTAGTGCCATGCAGTTCCTAAACCGCTTCCTCTTCTCACCGGCACGCCAGCAGGACTACGTCGCCAAGCTCAGTGGAGGAGAAAAGAGACGACTGCAGCTCTGCACGGTCTTGATGGACAACCCCAACTTCCTCGTGCTGGACGAGCCCACCAACGATCTCGATATCCCCACCATACAAGTACTGGAGGAGTACCTTACGGACTTTAGTGGCTGCCTCCTGATGGTATCGCACGACCGATTCTTCATGGATCGACTGGCCGAGCACCTCTTTGTCCTCTGCGGAGATGGCAGTGTGGAGGACTTTCCGGGCAACTATACCGACTACCGACTCCGGCAAAAAAGCACAGCCACCAAGGCGCACACCCAAGCATCCACCACACCACCGACCGACAAGCCCATACGGCAAGACCGAAAAAAAAGACGCAGCTACAGAGAGCAACAAGAGTTCGACGCTATCGAAAACGAGCTCCCCGAGCTCCAAAAGCAACTCCATCAAATCACAGAAACAATGAATAGCGGGACAGTGGCTCCGGACGAACTGACTCGGCTTGCCAACCAATACACCGCACTAAAAGACGAGATCGACGAAAAAGAGATGCGCTGGCTGGAGCTCAGCGAAATCGAGTAGCCACCCCCCAAAAACCATGTCCACACCATCCATGAAAGGCATCATCCTCGCCGGCGGATCCGGCAGCAGACTCTATCCCATCACGAAAGGGGTCAGCAAGCAGCTCCTGCCCGTGTACGACAAACCAATGATCTACTACCCGCTGTCGACCCTTATGCTGGCCGGTATACGCGACATACTCCTCATCTCCACGCCACACGACCTCCCGGCATTTCGGCACCTGCTGGGCGACGGAAGCGACTACGGCATACACCTCTCGTACGCTGTGCAACCCTCACCCGATGGTTTGGCCCAGGCTTTTGTGATCGGGGAGGAGTTCATTGGCTCGGATGATGTCTGCCTCATCCTAGGCGACAACATCTTCTACGGTCGCGGCCTCAGTGAGATGTTACGCACTGCCGTGACGAGTGTCCGGAGTGCACGCCACGCCCACATATTTGGCTACCAAGTGGATGAGCCGGAGCGCTACGGAGTCGTCACCCTACGGGATGGCAAGCCCGTGCACATTGAGGAAAAACCCCGCCACCCACAGTCCCATCACGCCGTCGTCGGCCTCTACTTTTACCCCAATAACGTTATACAGATAGCCAAGCAGATCAAACCATCGGCACGAGGAGAGCTCGAGATCACCTCCGTCAACGACACCTACCTCCGAGCAAAAACCCTCGACATCACACTCATGGGCCGAGGGTTTGCCTGGCTCGACACCGGCACTTTCGACTCCCTCAGCGAAGCCTCCACCTTTGTCGAAGTGATCCAAAAACGCCAAGGGCTCAAGATCGCCTGCCTCGAAGAGATCGCCTACCGAAACGGCTGGATCTCACAGAGCCAACTGCTCCGGTGCGCCGACGAAATGGCCCAAAACGAATACGGCAAGTACCTCCAAAAGGTAGCCAACCAAGACGACCCTCAAGAATCATGAAAAACATACTCATCACCGGCGGAGCCGGATTCATCGGCTCCAACCTCGTCCGACACATGGTCCAAAAGTACCCGGACCTACAGATCCACAATCTCGACAAGCTCACCTACGCCGGCAACCTCGACAACCTGACAGACCTCCAAGGGTGCCCCAACTACACCTTCATCCACGCCGATATAGCCGACTACCCCACCATGCAGGCCGTGATGGAGCAGTACCGGATCGACGCTATCCTCAATACCGCCGCCGAGAGCCACGTCGACCGCAGCATCCTGGATCCCTTCACCTTCGCACGCACCAATGTCCTCGGCACACTCACCCTACTCCAAGCCGCACGAGAGTACTGGGAGCGACACGACCTCATGGATACTGCCCGCTTCTTTCACATATCCACCGACGAAGTCTACGGAGCACTGGCACCGGGCGAGTCCCCCTTCTCCGAGACCAATAGGTACGACCCACACTCACCCTACTCGGCCAGCAAAGCATCCGCCGACCACTTCGTCCGAGCCTACCACGACACCTACGGCCTACCCACGCTCATCTCCAATTGCTCCAACAACTATGGCCCTTACCAGTTTCCCGAGAAGCTCATCCCCCTCGTGATCCAAAACATCCGCACCGGCAAGCCCATACCCATCTACGGCAAGGGAGACAACATCCGCGACTGGCTCTTTGTCACCGATCATGTACGAGCCATCGACCTCATCCTACACAAGGGACAACCCGGTGAGACCTACAACATCGGTGGGCACAACGAGTGGCGCAACATCGACCTGATCAAGCTGGTCATCCACACGACCGACGAGATGCTGGGCAACCCCGAGGGGCACTCACTCCCACTCATCACCTTCGTAAAGGACCGCAAAGGGCACGACCTCCGATACGCCATAGATGCCCAAAAGATAGCGGACCAACTGGGCTGGAAGCCCTCGGTCACCTTTGAGGAAGGAATCCGAAAGACCATACGCTGGTACCTCGACCACCAAGAGTGGCTGGACAATGTCACCGGAGGAGAGTACCGCAACTACTACCGGACCATGTATCACGAGCAAAACCCGCCTCTCCCATGATCTCCATCATCATCCCCCTATACAACCGCCCGGAAGAGCTGGAGGAGCTGCTGCACAGTCTCACGACCCAGACCAAGCCACACGAGGCCATCGAGGTCATCGTCGTAGAGGACGGCTCCACCATCACCGCTGAGCAGGTGGTACGGCAGTACAGCACGGCCCCATTTGCACTCCGGTACCTGACTCAAAAAAACGGAGGCCCGTCCTCCGCACGCAATACCGGTGCCCGACAAGCGGAGGGCGAGTGGCTCCTCTTCCTCGACTCCGACACCATCCTACCCCCCGAGTACCTCTCGGCAGTCACTCGCGCCATCCGATCCACAGAGGCCGACCTCTGGGGCGGACCCGACAGAGGGCACGACACCTTCACCCCGATCCAAAAAGCCATCAGCTACAGCATGACCGCCTTCCTCACCACAGGTGGCATACGAGGTGGGCAAAAAGAGACCGTCGACCGCTTTTACCCACGGACCTTCAACATGGGGGTACGCAAGAGCGTATTCGACCAATTGGGGGGCTTTGACACGAGCATGAGGTACGGAGAGGATCTCGACTTCAGCATGCGCGTCATCGAGTCCGGCCACACCTCAGCCCTCTACCCCGACTGCTGGCTCTACCACAAGCGACGGAGTACATTCGCCGCCTTCTTTAGCCAAGTACGCCACAGCGGACGAGCACGATGGACACTCCGTGCCAAGCACCCCGGCACGCTCAAGGTTGTCCACGCACTGCCGAGCCTCTTTGTCCTCGGTTGCCTGGGTAGTCTCGCCGTGGGCCTGGTACAGCTACCCCTCCTCTACGCCCTCCTGATACTGGGAGATGCACTCCTCAAGGGGTACACCCCCCGAGAGTCCGTCTACTGCGTGGTGGCCGCCTTTGTACAGCACTTCGGCTACGGCATCGGCTTCATCGAAGAGCCCTTCCGCAAATAATCAGCAAGCAAAAAAGAGACAAAGCAGTGGCCGAGTCTACCGACCACTTGGCCGGCTCATAACTTTTTTTACTTTTGCGCCTCATTAGATCAAAAGACTTCTGTATAGATATGAATCACATGAGACTCAAAACGACTTTGATGGCTTGTGCCTTGGCTCTGCCACTTTTTGCAAACAACGTATGGGGACAATCGTCCCAATCCACATCCACCCAATCAACCGGCCTACCGACCACACGGTGGAGCGTAGAGCTGGGTATGCGCAATGGGGTCACCTTTGAGCACACCATAGCCAAGCACTGGACCATGAGGTATGGGATAGGCGAAGCAATTCACTGGAACTTTCAGCCCCTCCTCTTCGGCCCGGATCCGGAGAAAAAGTGCGAAAACCCCTACTACTCCAACTGCAACGTAGAGAGCAAGGGCGCCACTCGAATCGGCTTCATGGGAGACTACCACGGCATCTCTCCCTTCGTCAATGTTGCGATCCGCTGGTATGCTCGTCCCGGCGAAGCAGGGGATGGATTTTTTGCCGGCTTTGACCTGATCTACTTCCACGATAGCTGGAAGGTCGCCCTAAAGCCGTCCAAAGACATTATCAAGCTGTCGCACACCTTCATGATGTCGCCCTGTATCGGCTACAACTTCCGCATCACCGATCGTCTGAATATCAAGACGATGCTTCTGCCCAGCTTTGGTGTCGGATACTCGCAGAGGACCGACTCGACCTACGGCATCCCCACCATCTCCTGTGACTTTGGGGTGACCTATGCCTTTTGATCAGTGGAGATACGGGGCAGAGTGAGCGTGTGAGACCACGCTCATTGCCTTTTTCCCCAAAAAGCAAGAGTGACCCCCGGGGGGTTGCCCTTGCTTTTTTCGTCTCCTATCGGGGGCAAAAAAAGCCCCATTTTTTTGGTCCGAAAACGGATTTTGTAAAGCACTAAAAATCAAATTCTTGCAGAGGACCTCAAGTTTCACGGATAGAAGCGAAACTATTCACGGATAGAAGCAAAAGTTTTCACGGACAGAAGCGATTGCTTAGACGGATAGAAGAGACTGTTGCACGAAGGCGATATGCTGCGTTGCTTTCGGAATTCGGGCTAGGTC
>CAMYAB010000016.1 GCA_947253625.1 uncultured Porphyromonadaceae bacterium
CTCAGCACATTTTAGCAAATGTGCGAGAATGGCACTTCGTGCAACATTCTCTAGAAAAAAAATCCGCACCACACCCCCCCCAAAAAAAAACAATCCCCTCAACGACCGATAGGCGGAGGGAATGAGAGAGCCTAGAAACGATGCGTTGATTTTGGTAACTTTACAGCCATTGGCAGAGAATACACGAAGTGCAATTTCGCAGATCCCTCTCGTGAGACAGTCTCTGACAGGGCATAGAGCATGGACAAAGTAGAGGAGCAAAAGTATATCGACCTCCACGGTGTGCGGGTCAATAATCTCAAGGACATATCCCTCAAGATCCCTCGGGGCAAGCTGGTGGTGATATCGGGTCTGAGTGGCAGTGGCAAGAGTTCGCTTGCCTTTGACACCCTATATGCCGAGGGTCAGCGTAGGTACGTGGAGAGCCTGAGCGTGTACGCCCGGCAGTTTGTGAGCAAGATGAGCAAGCCGGAGGCGGACTACATCACCGGTATCCCGCCCGCCATCGCCATCCGGCAGCGGGTCCCCAACCGCACACCGCGCAGTACGGTGGGGACGATGACAGAGGTGTACGACTACTTGCGGATGTTTTTTGCACGCGTGGGACACACCTTCAGTCCGATCAGCGGAGAGGAGGTGAAGCGTCACAGCACGGCAGATGTGGTAGCTTTTGTGAATAGTCTCGCACCGGATACAGCGGTAATGATCTGTGCGCCGATGATTGTGCCACACGGTCGCTCACTGGAGGAGCACCTACAGTTGCAGCTGGCCAATGGCTATGTGCGTGTGCTGCGTGAGGGGGAGGTGGTTCGGATCAGCGACCTACTGGAGGCAAAGGGTCTGAGCCGCATGAAAAAGAGTGGGATGCACTTGGTGATCGACCGTGTGCGGGTACAGCCGGATCGCGATGCGACGACCATCCGGATCGGAGACTCGGTGGAGACCGCATTCTTTGAGGGGCGAGGCGATTGCTTGGTCGTTTGGGAGGGCGGAGAGCGAGCATTTAGTGACCGCTTTGAGGCGGATGGGCTACTCTTTGAGGAGCCCACGGACAAGCTCTTTTCGTTCAACAGCTCCCTGGGAGCATGCCCGACCTGCGAGGGGTACGGGCAGGTGATGGGGATCGATGAGGATCGGGTAATCCGAGACAAACGCCTGTCGCTCTACGAGGAGTGCGTGATGTGCTGGCGAGGGGCCAAGATGTCCAAGTGGAAGGATCGCTTCATCCAAGACACGGCCGATCTGGGCTTCCCGATCCACAAGCCGTACCACCTGCTCTCCGATGCGGATCGTGACTTGCTGTGGAACGGCAAGCCGGGACAAGTGTATGGGATCAACGACTTTTTTGACTTTTTGCGCAAAAACACGCACAAGATGCACTACCGGATCATGCTGGCTCGGTATAGGGGCAAGTCAATCTGCCCGACGTGCAAAGGGCGACGGCTGAAAAAGGAGGCTTTTTACGTAAAGATAGCCGGCAAGAGTATCGGAGACTTGGTCGAGATGTCCATCGGTGAGCTAAACGAGTGGTTGGGCCACCTGGAGCTGCCGGCCGACGACCGCAAGATAGGGGAGCAGCTCCTCGACGAGCTAAGGCACCGCGTGGGCTTTTTGGACGCCATCGGCCTAAACTACCTCACTCTGGGTCGCATAGCCGGTACCCTCAGTGGCGGAGAGAGCCAGCGGATAACGATAGCCAAGTCGCTGAGTGGCGGACTGATAGGGGCCCTCTACATACTGGACGAGCCAAGTATCGGCCTACACGCACGAGACACGCACCTCCTGATCGAGGTACTGAGAGCCCTGACCAATGCAGGCAACACAGTCGTCGTCGTGGAGCATGACGAGGAGGTGATACGGGCGGCGGACCTGATCATAGACCTCGGCCCCAATGCCGGAAGACTGGGGGGCGAGATCGTCTACCAAGGAAGCCCCAATGACCTGCCCCAAAAGCCTACCAAATCCTACACCGTGGAGTACCTGACAGGTCGAATGAAGATCCCGGAGGTGACGGAGCGACGCCCATTTGATCGCTCGATAGTGATCAAGGGAGCCTACAAGCACAACCTCAAGGGGATCGATGTCACTTTTCCGCTCAATGTACTGACCGTGGTCACGGGGGTCAGTGGCAGTGGCAAGAGTACACTGGTAAGGGAGGTCTTCTATGAGGGACTGAGTGCCATCAAGAGTGGCTTGGCCACCGACAGCCCTGTAGCATGTGACGAGATCAGTGGCAATGTGTCGGATGTGAAGCAAATCGAGTACGTCTCACAGGATGCTCTCGGCAAGAGTACCCGCTCCAACCCCGTGACCTATATCGGTGCCTATGACGATATCCGGAACCTGATGGCGGAGCAACCACTCTCCAAGCAACTGGGCTTTAGTGCTGGATTCTTTTCATTCAACCGCGAGGGAGGCCGCTGCGAGTACTGCCAGGGTGAGGGAGTGGTGACGGTGGAGATGCAGTTCATGGCCGACATGGAGATCGAGTGCGAGGAGTGCCATGGGCGCAGATTTCAGGACGATGTGCTGGAGGTGCGCTTTAGGGACAAAAATATCTACGACATACTGGAGATGACAGTGAGCGAAGCGGTAGCCTTTTTTGGGAAATACGCCGACGAAGAGCCCTACTGTGGCAGTATTGCCTCAGCCATCAGCGTCCTCGAGCGAGTGGGACTGGGGTACGTGAAGCTGGGGCAAAACTCCGGCACCCTCTCTGGGGGAGAGAGCCAGCGCGTCAAGCTCGCCTCCTACCTCATCGGCAAGCGACGAGAGCATACCCTCTTTATATTCGACGAGCCGACGACGGGACTGCACATCCACGACATACATGTCCTGATGGATGCCTTTAGGGCACTCCTGGATGAGGGGCACACTGTCGTCATCGTGGAGCACAATATGGAGGTGATCAAGAGTGCGGACTACGTGATCGACCTAGGACCCGATGGCGGAAAAGCCGGTGGACACCTCGTCTACCAAGGAAGACCGGAAGGGCTGACAGAGGTGAGCGACTCCTTCACCGGACAGTACCTCAAAAAAGCAATGAGCCGGTGAAAGAGCGTACCCTGCACTATATCTGGCAAAACCGACTGTACGACTCGGTCACTGTCGACGGAGAGCCGGTCACTGTCTTGGATGTGGGGCAGTACAACATTGGTGCCGGTCCCGACTTCTTGGTTGCCAAGGTGGAGATCGGCTCCATCGTCTGGGTGGGCGCAGTGGAGATCCATATACAGGCATCGGACTGGTACCATCACGGACACGACACCGACGAAAGATACGACAACGTGGTACTCCACGTGGTACTGACCAACGACAGGCCCACGACAAATGCAACAAAGAGGAGCATCCCCACCGCCACCCTCCATGTGGAGAAGAGCGTGATCCGACGCATAGAAGCACTGGAGGAGGGCCCGCAAGCCCTACGGTGCGCTCCGGAGATATCCGCTGTCGATCTCGACCGAATCCATGACCTGACCCCCCGCCTGCTCCAAGACCGAATGCTGCAAAAGCTCGACAAGCTCACCGATGCCGAGGAGCCGTATGCGACCACCTTCTTTTACCGCTCCCTACTGCGGTACCTCGGCGCACACCAAAACAACGACGCCATGGAGCAGGTCGCCAGATCCCTCCCCTACACCTACCTAAAAAAGCATGCCTCGGACCTCACGGCACTCGAGGCGATGCTCCTGGGCCAAGCCGGCCTGATCGAGGAGCAACCACGGGACGAATACGAGGCCAAGCTGTATGGCGAGTATGCATTTTACCGACAAAAGTTTGGGCTCACGCCCCTACCGCATGGGCTTTTCAAAAAACTAAGGGTCCGCCCTCCATCCTATCCGACAAGGATGCTGGCCATCGCTGCACAGCTCATACATCGGGAGGACGAGCTGCGGGCCTCTATGGTCGCCCAAGACTACACGACACTCACCGATCTACTGAGCCACCCACCAAGTGACTACTGGCAAAGGCACATCGACTTTAGTCACCCGGCCAAGCGCAAAATGGGTGGTCCGGGACAGACGACGCTACTCTCCCTACTGATCAACGCCATCATCCCCACAGCCTACCTCTACGGACGGAGTACAGGCGATCGAGGCATGGCAGAGGCGGCCATCGCCTATCTGTCCACGTTGCCTCCGGAGCAAAACCGAATAGTCCGCCTATTCTCCGACCACGGGATTGCCCCCCGATCAAGTGCCGACACTCAGGCCATACTCCAGCTGCACGAGCACTATTGCGCCCCCTACAGTTGCCTGACATGCCCTGTGGCTCCATTGATTTTCCAACACCTTCATTTCCAACAACCGTGAAACCACAAAGAATTACCGACCCCAACGACCCACTATGGGCGCACATCCTCGAGACCTACACCACTGCTTTCCCCTCCGTTGAGCGACGAGACGTGGGACTGCTGCCCGACCTGCTGGGCGACGACAGCGACTTTCGCTCCTACGCATTTTGCGATGGGGAGCACTATATTGGCTTCATGCACTTCTGGGAGTTTCCGACCTTTCACTACTTGGAGCACTTCGCCATCATCTCCTCCACGCGTCGCAAGGGCTACGGCAGCCGTGCGCTACAGTGGTTGCTCGACCAACTACCCAAGGACACTCCGCTGATCCTGGAGGTGGAGCTACCGGAGGACGAGCTCACACGTCGACGCGTCGCATTCTACAAGCGGCACGGGCTCTACCTGCTCGATACGCCCTACATCCAGCCCCCCTATCGTGAGACGGATGAGGAGGTCCCCCTTCGGCTCATGTGCACCAGCGAGCACCTCCCCGAGGATGCGATCCGCACCCTCAGGAGCAGCGTCTATGGTTGCACCGACGAGCTATGAAAAGCGTGTAGCCCACTCCTCCTCCAGCCGTTCCCTAAAGTCCGGGTGGGCGATCTCGATCAGAGCTTTTGCCCGCTCGCTCATGGTGCGTCCTCTCAGCTCGGCGGCACCATACTCGGTGACAATGACATCGACATCGTTTCGGAGCGTGGTAGCCGTATGTTCGGTCAGGCCGGCGACGATCCTAGAGACCGCCCCACCCCTTGCCGTCGATGGGAGAGCCAGTATGCTGCACCCACCGGGAGAGCCACACGCACCGCGCACAAAGTCCACCTGACCGCCTGTGCCACTGTACATACGTCCGTTGATCACCTCTGCATTCACCTGCCCCAGCAGATCCACCTCCACAGCAGAGTTGATGGAGATCATACGGTTGTTGGCGACAATCTCCCTGTAGTCATTGACCACACCTGCGGGATAAAACTCCACCTCCTCATTGAGGTGCAGCCAGTCGTAGAGTGCTTGGTTGCCTAGAGCAAAGGTCGCGATCATCTTGCCGACCCGGTGCCCCTTTTTTGCCCCGGTGATGGCCCCCGTATCATGCAGTCTCTGCACACCGGGAGTCAGCAGCTCGGTATGGATCCCCAGGTCCTTGCGATCGGTGAGCCCGTCCAGGACCGCATCGGGGATACCACCTATACCCACCTGCAGCGTGGCACCATCCGGCACATACTCGGTGCAGATCTCAGCGATACGACGCTCCAGATCAGTCGGCACCTTTGGCTCTATCCCAAAAGGGGGCGCACTGTGCTCCACCAGCAGGTCTATTCGGTCGGCCGTAATGTAGTTTTCGCCGTAGACAAAAGGCAGGCGATCATTGACTATCGCGATCACACGCTTGGCTTTTTGGACAGCCGGCAAACCATAGTCGCACGACAGACTCAGGCTGTACCGCCCCCGACTGTCCGGAGGGGTGACCTGCACCACCGCCCAGTCCACCGGTATCGTATGCCCAAAAAAGTCCGACAACTGGCTAAAATGGCACGGGATATACTCGGCACGACGCTCAGCCACCGCCTCCAGTATCGCCCTCCCGTGGATAAACATCGTCCTCACCTGCACACAGTCCGCCATATCGGGTGCCAAGTGAGCTTGACTGCCGAGGTGGATCAGATGAAAGAGCTTGAGTCCTCGATGCTCCTCCTTTTGCCGTACCAGTTCGTCCGTCAGCAGATCAGCCGTGACAGCCGCATGGCTCATCACGATCGAAGCCCCGTCCTCTATTTCCCGCACCGCCTCAGCTATAGATACTCTACGCATACACTTGTGGCTCCTAGTAGCTCCCAAAAAAGTGCCCACCGACCTAGCGGAGAGGCAGTATCTCGATCCAGTACCCGTCCGGGTCGCTGATGAAGTAGAGCCCCATCTGCTCATTTTCGTAGCAGACCGCCCCCATCTCCTTGTGGTACGCCCGCCACTCATCGTAGTCACCGCGCACCCTCAGACAGAGGTGGTACTCCAGATCCCCCAGGTCATAGGGCTCCTTGCGATCCCGCAGCCAAGTCAGCTCGAGGGCAAAGTCCGTCTGTCCGCCATCACCGAGGTAGACCAGTATGTACGACCCATCCTCAGCCACCTTGCGACGCACCTCCTTCAGGCCGAGTGCTTTTTCGTAAAAGTCCAAGCTGCGTTGCAAGTCAAGGACATTAAAGTTGAAGTGATCAAATCTCGCAGGCTGTCTCTCTTTCATCATTCGTTTTGCTCAAAAAAAAGTATAGGAGCCCCGCGCCCCCACTCGGGGGGAGGGGAAAAAATAGGGGGTCAAAAGGAGGGATCGGGGTCAGTCAGCTTGAAACGCACCCTCCACCGTCCACGCTCCCGGTCATAGCTGTGGGCATACAAGTCGATATGCCCACACTGCCTCGTATGCTCCACATGTTGGCCGATACACAGGCAGATATCATAGTCCCCCACACGCACCAGTCGCACAGCCTCCGACGCATCATCCGGGATGCGACTCACGTCCACCCCATAGCGCTCAGCATCACGCTTATTCACCACCTGGTACGTGACCGGCAAGTCCAGATCCAGCACACGGTTGATCTCCCGCTCGAGGCAGGCCAGATCCTCATCTGTCGGGACAAACTTGGTCTCAAAGTCCATCCTCGACTTTTTTCGCTCCACATGCGCACCGACACTCCTGCCGGTCCCAAAGAGCCGCACCATTGCGGCATTAAGTACATGCTCCACCGTATGCATGGGTGGGTACTCCTTTTTGTTGTGTTCGTTGAATATTACTTGCTCCATGGCTGACAAAGCTAACGAAATTCTCACTCAACGGACACAAGTCAGCATAGGAGAGTCTGCACAGGCTCCCCCTGAGCCCATTGAGAAATGCTGCAAAAAAGGTCGAAACTTCTCTTTGAGGTCGGAGAAAAAGCCGGCAAGGTCGGAGAAAAAGATTCGCCTGACCGGAGAAAAAGATAAAATCACTAAGTGATTTATTCAAATCACACTGTGACGCGAATAAATCACTAAGTGATTTGTTGAAATCACACAGTGATTTGAACAAATCACAGTGTGGTTTATTGTTTTTCGGCCGGAGAAAAAAGTTTGCGAGTACAGAGAGAGGATTTTAGCACCCGCCACCGAAACCACTCTTTACGCTCGCACTTGCCACTCGGCTCAAGCGACCCAATCGCTTGAGACCGCCACACGAAGACGACCGGCAGGGCCACGCCGCACGACTATTACCCACTCAATCACAGCCACTTGCACACAGATCGAGAACCCCAAAAGCGGTGTACTTAGGACAAAAAAGTGTACCAAGGACACCTCACGATCCCCCTCATTTTGGGAATAAAATAGGGTATGACTGCTTTTTTTTGGTAAGTTTGTGGATAATCGTGGTGTAGTACACACCCAAAACTCTAGAATACATTACAGCAATGAAGACAGCATATGTTTTTCCGGGTCAGGGCGCACAGTTTGTGGGCATGGGCAAAAGCCTATACGACAACTACCCTGAGGCCCGAGAGCTCTTTGAGACCGCCAACGAAGTCTTGGGCTTTTCGCTGACCGACACCCTCTTTTCCGGCACAGACGAGGAGCTAAAGCAGACGAAGGTGACACAACCTGCGGTATTCGTCCACTCCTACATCGCCAATCGCATACACGGACAGCAAGCACCCGACATGGTGGCCGGGCACTCACTGGGAGAGTTTACGGCTCTGGCCGTGGCCGGTGTCCTTAGCTTTGAGGAGGCACTGCGCCTGGTCTCCAAGCGCGCCCATGCGATGCAAAAAGCATGTGAGGCACACCCCTCCACCATGGCCGCAATACTCGGACTGCCGGATGAAAAAGTCATCGAGATCTGCGAGAGTGTGACCGGTGAGACAGTGATAGGTGCCAACTTCAACTGCCCCGGCCAGGTGGTGATCTCCGGATCCATCGCCGGCGTACAAGCCGCTTGCGAAAAAGCCAAAGAAGCCGGTGCCAAGCGCGCTCTGCCCCTAAAGGTCGGTGGAGCATTTCACAGCCCCTTCATGGAGTCGGCACGCGCTGAGCTGGCGCAGGCGATCAGTGAGGCCAACTTTGGAGACGCCTCCTGCCCCGTCTACCAAAACGTGGACGCTCTACCCCACAGCCGGGCAAGCGAGATCCGCGACAACCTCGTGAAACAACTCTCCTCACCGGTCCTCTGGACTCAGCTCACCCGACAGATGATCGCCGATGGCGCCGGGGAGTTTGTGGAGTTTGGGCCGGGAGCTGTCCTCCAAGGTTTGATCCGAAAGATCGACAACTCGGTGACAACAAGTGGCTACCAAGACTAGCCCCTCCCCCGGGCCTACCGACTCTCGCGACCGTCTCCTCACTCTCCTAGAGGAGAAGACAGGACACTTGGTGGAGAAGTTTCGCCGCCAACGCGCCCAACTGTCGGGGCTACGGCAGGAGCGAGACAGCCTACTGGAGGAGCGAGAGCGACTGAAGGGCGAGATCCGAGCACTGGAGCAAAAGCTCTCGGTCCGAGGCGACACCGAGGCCGTGGCTCCGGTCCTAGAGCTACGCCGAGAGGTAGATGAGATGATCGAGCTGGTAGAGCATTGTCTCGAGCTAATAGACAACGACCCCCGATGAGCACACCACCCTCTGAGCGAAAAGATGACGAGTGGCGGATCAACGTCCGCATAGGCAGGGAGCGAATGACTCTGCGCATACCTCGTGATCCCACCACAGAGAAGTGTCTCCGCAACGGAGCCACCAATGCAGGATCGCTGGTCGGCCAATACACCACCGCACACCCGGAGGCCTCCGAGGAGCAGATCCTCACCTACGTCGCCCTACACCTCGCCTACCGACTCGAGCGACTCACCGACAGAGACAAGGCCGACGACACCAACAACAGGATAGAGACAATCATAGAGATCCTAGACAAACTAGATGATGGCGAGCCCTGAAAAGGCAAAAGCCACACACAGAGGAGGGAACAAACTCACAAAAAAACTACAAACACAACTATATATAGACCCCCACCATAATGAGTCCAATAATACTAGCGATAATACTGGCACTCCTCCTGCTCGTCGTAGGAGGCTTCCTCACAAGACGGGAGCTGATACGGAGAAGCTACGAGGAGCGCGACCGACTACTGGCCGAAGCCAAAGAGGCCGGCCAACAGATACGAGACAAAGCGACAGCCGATGCCGAAGACCTGATCCGCAAAGCCAATGCCGACAACGACCTGCTAAAGAAAAACAAACTGCTCGAGATCAAAGAGGAGTTTTTGAAACGAAAAAACGCACTCGACAGAGAGGTCCAAGCAAGGCAAAACAAACTGCAGACCGTAGAGACCAAGCTCAAGAGCAGAGAGCAGTCGATCCTCCTCAAACAAGAGGAGCTGCTCGGACGGACAAAAGAGCTGGATGAAAAAAACGAAGCCCTGGAAAAACAGATCCAACTCAACAAAGAGCGCGAGACAGAGCTAGAGAACATCCGCAAGCGCGAACTCTCCGAGCTGGAGACCATCAGCGGACTCTCGGCAGACGAGGCCAAGGATCGACTCGTCGAAAGCCTCAAGGAAGAGGCCAGGACCGAAGCCGCCGTGATGGTGAACGAAATCATCGACGAGGCCAAAATGTCGGCCAACTTTCAGGCCAAGAACATCGTGATCAAGACGATCCAACGGGTGGCCGCCGAAACAGCGATAGAAAACGCCGTAACCATCTTCCACATCGACAGTGACGAGATCAAGGGTAGGATCATCGGCCGTGAGGGACGCAACATACGCGCACTCGAGGCGGCCACAGGCGTAGAGGTGATCGTGGACGACACACCGGAAGCCATCGTACTGTCGTGCTTTGACCCGGTACGCCGTGAGATCGCACGACTGGCACTGCACCAACTGGTACAGGATGGTCGTATACACCCCGCCCGCATCGAGGAGGTGGTGGAGAAGGTACGCCTGCAGATAGAGGACGAGATCATCGAGACCGGCAAGCGCACCGTCATCGACCTCGGGATCCACGGACTACACCCGGAGCTGATCCGACTGGTGGGCAAGATGAAGTACCGCTCCTCCTACGGACAAAACCTCCTACAGCACGCACGCGAAACCGCCAACCTCTGTGCCGTGATGGCCTCGGAGCTGGGGCTCAACCCCAAAAAAGCACGCCGTGCCGGACTGCTACACGATATTGGCAAGGTCCCCGACGACGAGCCTGAGATGCCACACGCACTACTCGGGATGAAGCTGTGCGAGAAGTACAAGGAAAAGCCGGATATCTGCAACGCTGTGGGTGCCCACCACGATGATATCGAGATGGAGACCCTCATAGCACCCATCGTGCAAGTCTGCGACTCGATCAGCGGTGCCCGACCCGGTGCCCGACGGGAGATCGCCGAAGCCTACATCAAGCGGCTCAATGACCTAGAGAAGGTGGCCCTATCCTACCCCGGTGTGATCAAGACCTACGCCATCCAAGCCGGGCGAGAGCTGCGCGTAATCGTCGGTGCCGACAAGATCGACGACGCAAAGACGCAAGAGCTGTCCACCGCCATAGCACAGCAGATCCAAGACGAAATGACCTACCCGGGACAGGTCAAGATCACAGTCATCCGAGAGACCCGCATGGTCTCCTACGCCAAGTAAGCCGGCCCCCAAGCCACTGTGAGGATCAAGAAGCTCCATATCTACGTCATCAAGACCTTTGCCCCACTGCTCCTAGGGAGCTTTTCGGTGGCATGGTTCATCGTGGTGATCCAGCTTCTGTGGCGTTTTGTGGGAGATATTGTGGGCAAAGGGGTGGACACGATCGTCTTCCTCAAGCTCCTGTTTTATGCCGCCATGACAGTTGCCCCTCTGGGCCTGATCCTAGCGATGCTGGTGGCGTCGCTCATGACCTTTGGCAACCTAGGTGAGCGACTGGAGCTACTCTCCATGCGAGCGGCCGGGATCCCTTTTGTCCGCATCCTCAAGCCCCTCTTTTTCCTATCCATAGTCGTGGGGGTTGGGCTCTTTGTCTTTCAGAACGACCTGATGATTACCTCTCAGGTAAAGTTTTGGCAATACTACTTTTCGATCAAAAACAAGTCGCCGGAGCTGGCCATCCCCTCCGGTGTCTTTTATAGAGAGATCGACGGGTACAGCATCTATGTCGAGCGCAAGGACAGTGAGCGAAAGATGATGTACGGCATGATGATCTACGACTACAAGGATGGATTTCAAAACGCCACCGTGCTGAGAGCGGACTCGGGACGTCTCTACTCGATCAAGGACGGCAGCGTGCTTGTGCTGGAACTCCTCTCGGGCGAAGCCTTCCGGAACCTCCGCGAAAACAAGGGCTACTACTCGACAAACTCTGGTATGGAGCCCTACATGCGTGAGAGATTTGACAAGAAGGTCGTGCAGATCCACTTTGACAACAACCTCAACATGGTGGATGAGGGGATGCTGAGCAGCCAGTTTGTCGGCAAAAACATGTGGGAGCTGGAGGCCTTTACCGACTCACTTCGTCTGTCGATCGACTCCATCACCCAGGTCAACCAGGAGATTGTCCTCAAGCGCAACAACACTCAGGAGGTATTTGCCAACATCGGCAGGGCACCCACCACTATCCGGCAAGTCCTCCGAGAAGAGCAAGAAACCGAATTGGGCGAAGACCATCCGCACCCCGGCATCAAAAACTTGGCCAAAAAGCTGGACCGAAAACCGGTCAACACTTTTGCCCAACTGCCCAAAGCAGAGCAAGCCAAGTACGACATGGGCAAGAAGTTTGCCACTATGGGGATGACCCAAAAGCGACAACTCTACCAGAGCTCAACCTCGACCCTCAACAATCGGCAGAGCGACCTCTACTTCTCCAACATGGAGCAAGACGACATGGAGAGCCTGATGAAGAAAAACCAGTTTGAATACTGGCGCAAGACGACCTACCCTGTTGCCTGTGTGGTATTCTTTTTGGTCGGAGCACCGCTGGGCGCATTGATCCGGAAAGGGGGCATCGGCATCCCATTCGTGACAGCGGTCTTTTTTTTCATCATCTTTTACTTTTTGGAGTCGACCGGGATGAAGATGGCACGCAGTGGTGCCTGGGAGGTGTGGTATGGGATGTGGTTGCCCAACATGGTACTCGGCCCCGTGGGGCTCCTACTCTGCTATATTGCCACCATTGATGCCAACAAGCTCACCTTGGACAGTGCGGCCAACAGCGTCCGCAAGCTCCTCGGGACCGACACGGCTCGGAATGTCCCACCCGTCGCCGACACCGGAGCAGAGCCGGACTACGACCTTGCCGAAAAAGAGATCCTCGCACTCAACGAGACCGCAGATATTATCAAGTACCGAGGCAATATGCATTACGTCAAGTTTTTCCTCGGCATCCACCGAACCCAAGAGCGCGAAAAGATCAACACCCTGATCCACGAGATCATCAACAACCTACGGTACTCACCGGATATCCTGCTGGTACACCGACTGGGAGCCTATCCGCTGCTGGATCGAGTAAGCAAGACCTACCGCCCGAGCCAAAAGTGGCTCCGACTCCTCTGCCTGATACTCCTACCCATAGGGCTACCGATATACATCTACTACCGACTGCGAGAGCGTGTCTACCTCCGAGAGATCAACCGACTGGTGGAGGTCAACTTTCAAGTCCTGGAAGAGGTAAAGCGAGCAAGCTACTATGCCTAGTAACCCACGACACATACCAATACCCTTGTTTTTTATATAGAGATGGACAATTTCAAACTCAATACCATTGAAGAAGCAATAGAGGACTACAAGTCCGGCAAGATCATCATCGTGGTCGACGACGAGGATCGCGAAAACGAAGGAGACTTCATCATATCTGCCGAAAAGGTAACCCCGGAGATCGTAAACTTCATGATGTCTCACGGGCGAGGCGTACTCTGTGCCCCTATGTCCGAAGAGTGGGCGGATATGCTACACCTCCCGCTCCAAGTATCCGACAACACCTCACTGCATGAGACGCCATTCACGGTCACAGTGGATCTGATCGGCAAGGGGGTAACCACCGGAGTATCCATGTACGACCGAGCCACCACGATCAACGCACTTGGTGATGCCCGTACCAAAGCCTCCGACCTAGCGCGACCTGGACACATCAGCCCACTCCGTGCAAAAAACAAAGGGGTCCTGCGTCGGGCCGGACACACAGAGGCCTCTGTCGACCTAGCACGACTCGCCGGGATGAACCCCGTCGCCTGCCTCATAGAGGTCATCAACGAAGATGGGACCATGGCCCGCCTCCCTGACTTGGTCAAGATCAGAGATCAGTACGGCTTCAAGATCATCTCCATAGCAGACCTCATCAAGTACAGGCTCCAAGCAGAGAGCATCGTCGAGATGGGGACAGAGGCACTCCTACCCACCAAGTATGGCGACTTTCACATCATCCCTTTCCGCCAAGTGAGCAACGGACGAGAGCACATCGCACTCATCAAAGGCGACATCCGTGATGGCAAGCCGGTCCTCGTACGAGTACACAGCAGCTGCGCCACCGGGGATATCTTTGGCTCCCTCAGATGCGACTGTGGAGATCAGCTGCATCACGCCATGCAAGCTGTCGAAAAAGAGGGGCGAGGTGTCGTCGTCTACCTCAACCAAGAGGGACGGGGCATCGGACTCATGAAAAAGATCGAGGCCTACAAACTCCAACAAGAGGGGCTGGACACCGTGGAGGCCAATATCCACTTGGGATTTGATCCCGACGAAAGAGACTATGGTGTCGGAGCGGAGATCCTCCGGCTCATTGGGGTCAAAAAGATGCGCCTCCTCACCAATAACCCCGTCAAGCGCATCGGGCTCGAAAGCTACGGACTCGAGATCGTCGAAAACGTGCCACTGGAGATCGAGCCCAACCCACACAACGCCTGCTACCAACGCACAAAAAAAGAAAAGATGGGACACACCCTGCACAACATTTAGCCCCACAAAGGGCCGGAGCCCTGGCCACTCACCCCGTGGGGAGGAAGCCACCGGATCGATCCGCCATACAGATGAAACCCACCCAAATGCCTACCGACCACGACCGCACCACAGCCGGCAAGCCAATGGATGCTCGGATGCTTGTGCAGCTCTTTGGCACATTTTTTCTGATCGGTGGCTTCACCTTCGGAGGTGGTTATGCGATGCTGGAACTGATCCGGCGGCAGATAGTGGACAAGCACCACTGGATGAAAGATGAGGAGTTCATCGACCTTTTTGCCGTCGCACAATCACTGCCGGGTGTCTTTGCCGTCAATATCTCCATCTTTGTCGGCTATCGGCTTCAGGGCCTAGCCGGAGCCATCGTCTGTGGCATAGGGTGCACGTTGCCAAGCTTTCTGATCATCCTCATGATCGCCATCTATGCCGGTCGCTTTAGGGGCAACCCCACTGTCGATGCAGTATTCAAGGGCATACGTCCCACAGTGGTGGCCCTGATCATCGCACCATGCCTATCGGTATGGCGCGCACTGCACCTCAGCCCGGTACACCTGTGGATCCCGCTATTCAGTGCCGCTCTGGTGGCGTTTTGTGGAGTCAGCCCGGTGACCATTATACTTGTCAGTGCCCTCATAGGCTGGTTTTACTCACGCCTTATCCGCCCCAAGCTCCGCCCATGATCTACCTACAGCTATTTTTGGTCTACATCAAGATCGGCCTACTGGGGTTTGGCGGAGGATATGCCATGCTCTCCCTCATACAAGAGGAAGTGGTCACCAAGCATCGGTGGCTCACTACCCAAGAGTTTACCGATATCGTGGCGGTATCCCAGATGACACCCGGCCCCATAGGCATCAATAGTGCCACCTACATTGGCTACACCGTCACACAGTCGGTATGGGGCAGTGTGGTGGCCTCACTGGCGGTGATGTTGCCCTCTTTTGTGCTGGTGATGCTCATATCGCTCTCCTTTGCTCGTTTCAAAAAAAGCCCCCACGTCGAGGCACTCTTCATGGGCATCAGGCCGGCAAGTGTCGGGCTGATCGTAGCGGCCGCACTACTGCTGATGAATGCCGAAAACTTCATCGACCGCACCAGTTACCTTTTTTTCTTCGTGACCCTCGGAGCCATCCTTTCACGGAAGATTCACCCCATCCTGCTCATCATCCTATCCGGAATAGCGGGCTATATTGTTTACATCTAGCATTATGACCTACAAAAGACGACTTCTCTCTCTCATCTGTATGTTGCTTCCATTGACGAGCATTGCGCAGAGTCACCTCCTATGGTACGACCATCCTGCCCAGGAGTGGGAGGGGACCCTACCACTAGGCAATGGACGCCTCGGACTCACCGTAGCCGGAGACATCCGGACCGAAAAGATCCCACTCAACGACATCAGTATGTGGAGTGGCAGCCCCGATAGTACCGCCTACTCACACACAGCGCGCCAATACCTTGCCCCCATCCGCGAAGCACTCCTCCGAGGAGACAACACCACGGCACAACAGCTCATGTACGAGCACTTTCAGTGCGGTGGCAGGGGCTCCGCTTTTGGTAGTGGCAAGGATGCCCCCTACGGATCCTACCAAGTACTCGGCTACCTAGAGCTGGAGCACCGACTACCGCCCTCCGACCCCAAGCACTACCGGAGAGAGCTACTCCTCGACTCCGCGCTGGCTCACACTTTTTTTGACCTCGACTCGACCCACTACACCCGTACCTACTTTGCCAGCCAAGGAGAGGCAGATGTCATCGTCATCCGCCTGGGTGCAGATCGGAAAAAGCAGATCTCCTTTTCGGCCAAGCTCTCACGCCCCGAAAACGCCACCTGCACCGCTCGAGACGGACGACTCTACATGAAAGGCCAGCTCCCCGACGGCTTTGGAGGTGATACCGGTACCCGCTTCTCAGCTGAGGTGAGCTTTGTCACCGAGGGAGGTACCCTCAACACCACTGCAGATGCCGTGACCGTGGCCGATGCCGATGCTGTACTCATCTACATAGCCGCCTCCACAGACAACACCCCCCCCTCCGGAGTCAACCCCACAGACCCGACGACAGAGCTCGGCAGGCTACAGGGGATGGAGTACGAGACACTACTCCGAGACCACATTGCCGGCTACGAGGAGGGCTACGATCGGGCGACCCTCACCCTCTCCGCCTCCGACACGACGACCCACCACCTCCCCACAGACGTTAGGTTGGCACGATTTGCAGAGACACACGATCCGGCATTTGTGGCTCTGTACTTCAACTACGGGCGCTACCTCCTCATCTCCTCCTCTAGACCAAACTCCTGGCCGGCCAACCTACAAGGCCTCTGGGCAAATGGTACTCAGCTCCCTTGGAACGGCGACTACCACCTCAATATCAACGTGCAGATGAATTACTGGCCAGCCGAGGTCACCAATCTCAGCGAGCTACACGAGCCACTGCTCGAGTTTACACGCGACCTCGTCCCCTCAGGCCAACGCTCCGCACGCACCTTCTACGGAGCGGAGGGGTGGACCGCACACCCCATCACCAATCCCTGGCACTTCACGGCTCCGGGCGAGCACGCCTCATGGGGTGCGACCAACACCGGAGGAGCATGGCTGTGCCATCACCTATGGGAGCACTTTGCCTTTACCCAAGACACTGCATTTCTCGCCAAAGCCTACCCCATCATGCTGGAGGCAGGCAAGTTTTTCCTCACCTCGCTTATCGAAGAGCCCTCACACGGATGGCTCGTCACAGCACCCTCATCCTCGCCAGAAAACGGCTTCATCACACCCGACGGACAAGGACCACTCTACGTCTGCATGGGACCAACGATGGACATGCAGATCATACGCGAGCTCTTCAACAACACCCTTGATGCCGCCAAGATACTAGGGGTGTACGACAAAGAACTCACTCAGATGGCCAACACACTCCCTAGGCTAGCCCCACACCAGATCAGCAAGCACGGCTACCTACAAGAGTGGCTCGAAGACTACCAAGAGGCTGAGCCACACCACAGGCACGTCTCTCACCTCTACGGCCTCTACCCCGGCAACCAAATCACACGCCACAATACCCCCGAACTCGCCAAGGCGGCCGAACTAACCCTCAACCGGCGGGGAGACGAAGCCACAGGATGGAGTCGAGCATGGAAGATCAACTTCTGGGCACGGCTCAAAGATGGTAACCGTGCACACAAGCTACTGGCCAGCCTGCTACACCCGGCGATCGATCCGGCCGACCGATCCAAGCACTACAGCGGCACCTACCCCAACCTCTTCTGCGCACACCCGCCCTTCCAGATCGATGGCAACCTTGGCGGCACAGCGGCTATCGCCGAGATGCTCATTCAGAGCCACGAGGGCTTCATCGAGCTTTTGCCCGCCATACCGGATCACTGGCAGTCCGGCAGCTATACCGGCCTAAAAGCACGTGGCGGAGTGGAAGTAGACGTCACATGGGAGCAGGGCAAAGTCACCTCAGCCACCTTCAGGACCGAGCTACCGACCGTCACATTCCGACTCCGACACCCCAACGGAGCCATCACCACACACACCATCACCCTCGACAGCCCGCTCACCATCACCGAGCTCTGATTGAGCACCTATTCCACGAGACTGTTGCACGAAAGGCACCACCGCCATCGTGCAACAGTCTTTTTTGGGGATTAGTTTAGTTTAGCACCCATCCAAACAAGACTAAAATCAGGGCAACACTATTTATGATTTACCGTTTTTTTAGGTAGCTTTGCTTTAGGAAAGGGAGATAAAACGGAGTTCACAGCAACTTACTTTAGGAAACCATAAAAAAACATTGATCTATTATATATTTTTCCCAAATCCCAAGACTTATGAAGAAAAGTAACATCAGGCATCTGCTCTCTCTTCTGGTCTGCGCGATTGCATCTCCCATCATAGGGGGCGGTAATCAGCTATACGCCAATGAGTTAGGAGATCAATCCACAAAGGTAATCACCCAATCCGACAAGGTCAAAGTCCGTGGTGTCGTGCATGACACGACCGGAGAGACTGTGATAGGAGCCACAATCGTACTCGTCCAAGACGGGACCAAAGGCACAGTCACCAATATGGATGGCGCCTTTGAGCTCAGCGGAATCCCCGCAAATGGCACGCTCCGCATCTCCTATGTGGGTATGAAGACAGTAGAGGTCCCCATCAACGGACAGACCGACCTCTCTATAGTACTCCACTATGACCAAGAGCTCCTCGACGAAGTCGTCGTCGTCGGCTACGGTACGCAGAAAAAAGCCAACCTCACCGGTGCCGTCTCCACCGTAAGTGGCAAGACTCTGGAGAATCGACCAATCACCAACGTCGGACAAGGACTCCAAGGTGTCGTCCCCAACCTGAACGTCTCCATGCAAAGCGGTGGTGCGCCGGGCTCTCACTCCAGCTTCAACATCCGCGGAAACACCTCCATCAACGGTGGTGGCCCACTTGTCCTAGTCGACAACGTCCAGATGGACCCCAACCTCGTCAACCCCGAGGACATTGAGTCCATCTCCGTCCTAAAGGATGCCGCTTCCGCCTCCATCTATGGTGCACGAGCAGCGTATGGCGTGATCCTCATCACGACGAAAAAAGGCAAGCAGCAAGAGAAGCCCGTCATCACAGCATCGGTCACCGGATACTGGCAAAAGCCTGCCATGGAGTTTCACAACGTCAACTCCATGGACTTCCTCAAGATGAAAGACGAGGCCAGCAAGAATGACGGCGGCGGCAGATTCTACCACGAGTCCATCTACGAGTATGCCAAAAAGTACTTCGAAGGCACCTACGACAAGCCCGTTTTCGTCAACCCCCACAGCGACGCTCCACACAAGTACGAGTACTGTGGCAACACCGACTGGTGGAACGAGCTGTACAAGACCTCCTTCTCCAAGATCATCACAGCCGGCATCACCGGAGGCACATCAAAGATGAACTACTATGCCTCCCTCGGACTAAACGACCAAGGAGGTATCCTCAAGCACGCCGATGACAAGTACCGCAAGATGAACGCCAACATCAATGTCTCCTCACAGGTGACCGATTGGCTCAACATCTCCGGAAAAATCACCAACGCCTACACCTCGGAGCAACACCCATCCGGTGGTGCAACGTCCATGAACCCCACAGCCTACTCCGGTATCTCGCCCTCATCCGGTATGCTCAAGGCCGACCTGAGCCCGCTCATGCCTGTCTACCACCCCGATGGACACTACGCCGGACAAGGAGGCTACACCAACCCCGTAGCAGTGATGCGCGAAGGGGGCAACTCCATCTTCAAGACCAATGACCTCTGGATCAGCGGGGCGGTACGACTGACACCTATCGAGGGGCTCATGATCAATGCGGACTACACGTGGAACTACTACAACCGCAACACCAACGAACACGTGCGGAGGTTCAACGAGTACACCGCTGTGCCCGGTACCGAGCTACCCTATCCTTGGACCAAAAACAATAGCGCTGTGGTAGCCAACAACAACGACTACTACCACGCTTTCAACGCCTTTGCCGAGTACACCAAGACGTTTGCCGAAAAGCACAACACCAAGGTGATGATCGGCTACAACTTTGAGAAAAAAGAAAACACCAACAGCATGTCCGGCCGCCTCGGACTCGTCGACAACGACAAGCCCATCATAGACCTGGCCTACGGAGATCAAAAGACAACAGGCAACGAATCCGGATGGGCAGTACAAGGCCTTTTTGGTCGTATCAACTACGACTTTATGGGCAAGTACCTCCTGGAGCTCAATGGCCGACTCGATGGGTCGTCCAAGTTTCCCAAGGCCGGACGCTACGCCTTCTTCCCCTCCTTCTCCGCCGCATGGCGCGTCTCTGAAGAAAACTTCTGGACCGAAAGTCTCAAAAAGTACGTCAATGACCTAAAGCTCCGCGCATCCTACGGTACCCTGGGTAACCAAAACGTCTCCGGAGACTTCCCCTACCTCGCCAGCTACGGGATCAACACCAAGTACGACATCCTATTTGCCGGCAAGCGTCCCGTGGCAATCACACGTCCCGGCCTTGTTAGCGCCTACTTCACGTGGGAGAAGGTGAGCCAAGTCAATCTAGGTGTCGACGCACACTTCTTCAACAGCCGACTGATCACCGGGTTCGACATCTACCAGAGAACCACCAAGGATATGCTCCACAGTGGCAAGCCCCTCCCCTCAGTACTCGGTGCAGCCGTCCCCAGAGAAAACTCAGCCGACATGAAAACGTACGGATGGGAGCTCTCTATGGAGTGGAACGACCGACTCTCATTTGGGCTCAACTACCACGTCAAGGCCGTACTATCCGACTATCAGTCAGTCATCACCCGTTTCGACAACCCCAATGGGCTTCTAGGCCAACACTACGTCGGAGAAAAGCTCGGAGAGATCTGGGGCTTTGTCTCCAACGGACTCTTCCAGACAGAAGAGGAGGTCAAAAATCACGCCGACCAATCACGTCTGGCCAACGTCAAGTGGGCTCCGGGTGACATCAAGTACGAGGATCTGGACGGAAACAAAAAGATCGACTTTGGCGACAACACCCTCAAAAACCCCGGTGACCGGAAGATCATCGGCAACTCCACACCGCGGTACTCCTTCGGTCTCACCCTCGGAGCCGACTACAAGGGTATCGATGCAGAGATCTTTGTACAGGGTGTAGGCAAGCGGACCTTCATGCCCGGAGGACCAAACTTCTGGGGCTTTACCGATCCTTGGCAGACACCGCTCACCACATCTCTGGACTACTGGAGAGAGGACAATCGCAACGCCTACTTCCCCCGCCCACACCTAGACTATCAGACCTGGCCGGGTAGCAGGCAAACCAGCACAAGGTACCTCCAAAATGCCGCCTATGCTCGACTAAAGAATGTCACCATAGGGTACACCCTGCCCAAAAACATCAACGAGATGCTGGGAATCACCAATATGCGCCTCTACATACAGGGCGAGAACCTCTTGACGCTGACCCCAATGATCAAGGCCTTTGATCCTGAGGTGCTCAACAACATGGTCTACCCGATCAACAAAAAGATTGCCATCGGTCTTTCCCTCACCATCTAAGCCAAGATTCAAAACACAGATATGAAACGTACAACGATACCACAACTTGGTCTCATCGCACTCCTCTCTATCGCCGGAGCCGGATGTGACCTCATAGACATGGCCCCAAAAGGCTCCATCACCGACAAAAGCTACTGGACAAAAGTAGAGGACCTAGAGCTCTATGCCAATGGCCTCTATGGATACCTACCACGTCCGACAGCTCACGGAGATGAGGAAAGCGACAACTTTGTGAAAAACAACAAGGTCGCCATCCTCTTCGACAACATGAACCAAGAGAGTGCCAGCGGTGGCTGGACCTGGGCAGATGTCGGTGAGTGCAACTACTACCTCCAGCGCGTCGGCAATGTCAAGGGCGACGAAAAAGAGATCAACAAGTACACCGCCGAGGTCCGCTTCTTTAGGGGCCTGATCTACTTCAACAAGATCAAGCGCTACGGTGATGTCCCCTGGTACGAAACCGACCTCAAGACCGATGACAAGGAGCTACTGACCAAGCCCAGAGACAAAAGAGACGATGTACTCGGCAAGATCATAGAGGACATGGAGTATGCCATCCAATGGCTGCCCGAAAAAGAAAATGCAGTACTCGGACGCCTCCACAAGGATGCGGCACGCACTCAGCTGGCTAGGATCTGCCTCTACTACGGTACCTACATGAAGTACCACGGACAGAGCGGAAGCGGAGCCCTGACCCCCGACAACCTCCTCAAAAAAGTGGTCAAGCTCACCGAGGACATCATGGCCACAGGCAGATACGAGATTGTCAAGGGATCCGACCAAGGCTGCGACCAGCTTTCCTTCCCCGACTACCCACTCTACTATTCCAACCAATTCACCCAAAAAGATCTGAGCACCAACAAGGAAAACATCCTCGCCAGATACTACACCGAGGGAGTCCTCACACACCAGACCGGACGACAAGTGGGCGAAAACGGAATAGGACTCTCCAAAGACTTCGTCGAGTCCTTCTTGATGAAAAACGGGACACCCATCTACAACTCGGGATCGGGATACAAGGGTGACGAAAACCTGGGAGACGAGTTTGTCGACAGAGATCCACGTATCTATCAGATCATCGACAATCCACACAAGCCCTATCGTGTAAAAGGCAGCGAACGCTCCGTCAACGAGCTACCCTCCGTCGAAAACGTGAAAGGAGTCACCGGATACCCCTGTGTCAAGTATCGCTCCGCCAACGAAAGGCAGGAGAGTGCCAACAACACCTACTACGATTGGTTCGTCTATCGCTACGCCGAAGTCCTCCTGATGAACGCCGAAGCCCACGCTGAGCTAGGATCATGCACACAGCAGGTACTGGACAAGACCATCAACAAACTGAGAGATCGTGTCCAAATGGCACACCTCACCGTCAACCCAACCGTAGATGCCGCACCCATCAACTATGGGTACACGATCAGTCCACTGCTCTATGAGATCCGACGCGAGCGCCGTATCGAGTTGATCGCAGAGGGCAGACGATTCGACGACCTACAGAGGTGGAACGCTATGACCCTCCTAGAGAACCCCAAGACCATGTTTGGGATAAGGATCACACCCTCCGTACGCGAAGCCTACAAAAAGGCCAACACCACATTTGGTCCGGACGCACGAACCACAATCGAGTACCAGGGCAAGACCTACCTCTACCAATACCCCGGCACCAGCCTCGAAAACAACGGTAGGAAGTGGGCCAAAAACGACAAGCGCTGGCTCTTCCCGATTCCGAAAGACCAGTTGATCCTCAATACGAACCTGATCCAAAATCCGGGCTGGGAAGGAGTTTCACAAAAGTAACTCTCGGCTCGCCACAAAATTGCAATGCCGGCAAGGACTTTTTCCTTGCCGGCATTTTTTGCGTCCTATGATGGGGAGCCACCCCGACCGTTTGGCGACCCACTGGCTCACCCAGAATTGCCGATCCGTCTTGCGACCCCTGGCGGGGTCGAGGATTGGGGTGCGGGGGCTACTGACCCGGGGTCTTCGGGGCTTCGCCCCTCGACCACCGGGCTATGAAAGAGGCACCCCTATCGGGGTGCTGACCACCCAATTTTTCCGACCCAATCTCCGCAAACTATATCTCTTGTGACCCAATATTGCCGACTGTTTGGTGACCCAAACTATTGACCCATTGGTGAACTCAATCAAACGATACAAATGGTGAATCCCAAAACGAAAAACAGGGGTGGTGAAAAAAATGGATCTGCCGACTCTGCAAGGGGTCGCTCCTTCATAGCCGGGCGGTCGAGGAGGGGCAAAGCCCCGACGATGACCCCCGGAAAAGGTGGGCACCCACCACCCCACGACCCCGCTAGGGGTCGCAAAACAGATCCGCTAAACGGATCAGAAAAATCCTGATAGGCGGTTGGGGTCTGCCGACCCCGAAAGGGGTCGCTCCTTCATAGCCGGGTGGTCGAGGAGGGGTAAAGCCCCGACGATGACCCCCGGAAAAGGTGGGCACCTCCACCCCACGACCTCGCAAGGGGTCGCAAAACAGATCCGCTAAACGGATCAGAAAAATCCTGATAGGCGGTTG
>CAMYAB010000017.1 GCA_947253625.1 uncultured Porphyromonadaceae bacterium
ACTGTTCGTCGGCAGCGTCAGATGTGTATAAGAGACAGGTAGTATGGTGGGGGTGGAGGAAGGCCGTACCGGTCCAAAAAGGCCCGAGAGGTCCTGGAGGTACTTGGGGGTCAGGTCTAGAAGAAATCGGCTGGGACTACAGATCTCTTGCTGTCCGTGGAGGCGACGAGTGTCGGCGTAGCTGAGGGTGCAGTGCTCTTTTGCACGGGTGATGGCGACATAGAGTAGTCGTCGCTCCTCCTCGATATCCCGTGGGGTCCAACTTCGCTGGCTGGGTATGATCCCCTCCTCTATGCCGGTGCAGAAGACGTGGCGGTACTCCAATCCCTTGGAGGCGTGCATGGTCATGAGTGTGACGCGAGGTGTGCCATCCTCCTGTTTGTCGCGGTCGGTGTAGAGAGCCATCTCTCGGACAAAGTCATCGATGGAGGGGGTCTCACCGGTCTCCTCGACCTGGTTGTCGACGTAGTCGGCTACGGCACTGAGTAGCTCCTCCATATTGTCCAAGCGACTCTCGGACTCGAGGGATCCGTCTGCATATAGGGTGTCGATGCCTGTTTGCTTGACGACCAAGCGCACCAGTTCATCCGGTGGCAGTTGCTCTTTTTGTGCTGACAGGCTGTCGACCAAGGTGGTGAAGTCTTGGATCTTTTTTAGTGTGCCTCTATTGAGATCATCTGCGAGGAGGTCGGGTCGGAGAGCCACTTGCATGAGCGGAAGTCCGTGTCGCTCTGCCACAGCGACCAGTTTGTCGAATGTCGTCTGCCCTATACCACGAGCCGGGACATTGTAGACTCGGCGAAAGGCTTCGTCGTCTCGGTCGTTGATCATTAGGCGGAGGTAGGCGAGGATATCCTTGATCTCCTTCCGGTCGTAGAAGGAGGTGCCTCCGTAGACCCGATAGGCGATGCCGGCGTTTCTAAACTGCTCCTCGAGTACTCGGCTCTGGGCATTGGTGCGGTAGAGGATGGCGATCTCTTCCGGAGATACCCCTTTGTGTACCAAGCGACGCACCTGTAGAGCAACCATTTCGGCCTCCGCTGTCCCGGAAAAGGCCTTGATGAGGGTTGGCTTTTCGCCTGCCCCGGATACGGCTTCCACCTCCTTGGGGATCCGGTATTGGTTTTTCTCGATCAGGCCGTTGGCCAGTCCCACGATGTTGCCGGTGCTTCGGTAGTTTTTGGTGAGCTTGAAGAGCTGTGCTTGCGGGAAGTGCTTCTGGAAGTTGAGGATGTTGTCCAGTACAGCTCCACGAAACGAGTAGATGCTCTGAGCGTCATCGCCTACGACGGTGACCTCGGTGCTTGCTCCCTTGAGTCGCCGAATGATTCGGTCTTGGACGAGGTTGGTGTCTTGGTACTCATCGACGAGGATGTGGGTGAATTGGTTTTGCAACACTTGCATCACCTCTTGGTCATTTTTGAGCAGACGCAGAGTGTTGAGTAGGAGGTCGTCAAAGTCCATAGCGTTGGCACGCTTGCAGCGAGCCTCGTACTCGCTGTATATTGTCGGGAGCTTGTCCAGCTCTCCTGTGCTGATTTCGCTTGGCGACAGTCCGTCGTTTTTGGCGGACGAGATGATACTTTGTACCGTTGTCGGTTTGTAGCGCTTGTCGTCCAAGCCCATCTCACGGATGATGACCTTCACGAGGGTGCGTGAGTCGGTGGCATCGTAGATCGTGTAGTCGGAGGTGTAGCCAAGTCGGTGCCCAAACTGTCTCAGCCATCTTGCAAAAACCGAGTGAAAGGTCCCCATGCGGAGGATCTTGGCCAGCTCGCTACCTACCAGTGTGCCGACTCTCTGGCGCATCTCTTCGGCTGCTTTGTTGGTAAACGTGAGTGCCAGGATATTGCTTGGGTTCACACCTTGGCTGAGGAGGTAGGCGACCTTGGTGGTGAGCACACGGGTCTTGCCGGAGCCGGCTCCGGCAAGGATCAGGCTGTCGCACCCTTGGTGGAGGACGGCTTGTCGTTGCTCATCGTTGAGGGCTTGGAGGAGTTGCTCTATGGAGGTCATCGATCTAGTTCCGGCTTGAGGTATTTGGCGGTATAGCCTACATTAGTTTGGGCCATTTCTTCGGGGGTTCCTTCGAATATAATGTGTCCACCTCCACTGCCACCGTCCGGGCCGATATCGATCAAGTGGTCGGCCACCTTGATGACATCCAGGTTGTGCTCTATGACCACGACCGTATTGCCTCGGTCGACCAGCTCGTTGAGGATGGAGAGGAGCATCTTGATATCGGCGAAGTGGAGGCCCGTTGTCGGTTCGTCGAGGAAGTAGATGGTCCTGCCGGTGTCCTTCTTGGCTAGTTCGGAGGCCAGCTTTATCCTTTGGCACTCGCCACCCGACAGGGTGCTTGAGGGCTGTCCCAGCTTGATGTATCCGAGCCCCACGTCTTGGATCACCTTGATCTTTCGGAGGATGTTGGGGTTGTTTTCAAAAAACTCCACCGCCATGTTGACCGTCATATCCAGTACATCGGCTATTGACTTGCCTCGGTAGCGTACCTCCAGAGTCTCTCGGTTGTACCGCTTGCCTCGGCAGGTCTCGCAGGGGACATATACATCGGGGAGGAAGTGCATCTCCAGGCGTTTGTAGCCGTTGCCCTTGCAGGTTTCGCAGCGTCCGCCTTTGACATTAAACGAAAAACGCCCCGGCTTGTACCCCCGTATTTTGCTCTCCGGCATCTCCACAAATAGGTTGCGGATGTCGGTAAATACGCCCGTGTAGGTGGCCGGGTTGCTGCGCGGCATGCGTCCTATGGGCGACTGGTCCACTTGGACCACTTTGTCGATATGCTCGAGCCCCTCTAGGCGTTCGTAGGGCAGTGGCTCTTGTAGGGATCGGTAGAGGCTTTTGCTGAGGGCCGGGTAGAGGGTGTCGTTGATGTAGGTGGACTTTCCGCTACCGCTTACCCCTGTGATGCAGGTGAGGGTGCCGAGTGGTATGGAGAGGGGCTCTCCGTGGAGGTTGTTGCCGGTGGCTCCGATGAGTCGGAGTGTCTCCCCCGAGCCTTTTCGTCGACACTCGGGTACCGGTATTTTTTCTTCATTCCTTAGGTATTTGGCTGTCAGCGTATCGCTTTGGAGCATCTCCTCAGGAGTGCCGCTAAAGATCACTCGCCCGCCGTCTCGTCCGGCACCCGGTCCGAGGTCCACGATATAGTCGGCCTGCTCCATCATCTCTCGGTCGTGCTCGACGATCAGGAGGGAGTTGCCGGCATCTCGCAGTTGCTTCATCGCTTGTATCAGGCGGTCGTTGTCTCTTTGGTGCAGGCCGATACTTGGCTCGTCTAGGATGTATAGGACATTGACGAGTCGGCTCCCCAGTTGTGTGGCCAGTCGTATTCGTTGCATCTCTCCGCCCGAGAGACTCCCGGTGGTTCTGTCCAGGGTGAGGTAGTCCAGCCCCACCTCCAGCAAAAATCGGAGTCTGTCGTTGATCTCTTTGCAGATCTCGTGGGCTACGATTTGGCGTTTGGGATCCACTAGGGAGGGGGCTTGCTCGATCCACTTGAGGAGCCGGGGCAGTGGCAGTCGACTGACGTCGGCAATATCCTTCCCTCCGATCCTAAAGGCCAGAGCCTCCTCCTTTAGTCGTTTGCCATGACAGTGCGGGCAGGTCGTGTAGGTGCTAAATTGTTCAGCCCACCGCCTGGCCTTTACCGAGTCATCGTCCTCAGATAGCTTGTTGAGGTAGTTGCTCAGTCCATCGTACGGCAGTAGACGCACCCACTCATCTCCGGCACTCAGTCGTATCTTCAGTGGATAGTCGGCACCACCGAGGAGGTCATCCATCAGCTCTTCCGGGTACTCGCTTATGGGCTGGTCAATGGTGTAGCCGTGGTGCTCGGTGATCGCCATCAGTTGGTAAAAGATCATCCCTTTCTTGAACGCACCCAGGGGTGCCAAGGCCCCCTCTCGGATGCTCAGTGAGTCATCCGGTATGATGCGACTCATGTCCGGCGTCGGTACCATACCCAGCCCCTTGCACTTGGGGCAGGAGCCCTTGGGGGAGTTGAACGAAAAAGTGTGCGGTGCCGGCTCTTCAAAGCTCATCCCCGTCTCCTCGTCCATCAAGCTTTTGCTAAAGTACCTGGCCTCCTTGGCATCCGGATCCCATATCAGGATCAGGTCCTTGCCCATCTTGAGTGCGGTCCTCAGGGTCTCTCGTATCCGCTGGTCATCCTCGGGGCGCACGCGGAGCTTGTCGATCACGACCTCCACTCGGTGGGTGCGGTATCTGGAGAGAGCCATGCCGGGGGTGAGGGGGAGGAGGTCGCCGTCGACACGTACTTGAGTGTACCCTTTTCGGCGGAGGTTCTCGAGGAGCTCGCGGTAGTGTCCTTTGCGGTCTCGGACCACCGGAGCCAGTACATAGATGCGTCGCCCCATGTAGGCTTTGACGATCGTATCGAGTATCTGCTCCTTTGTGTAGCGGACCATAGCCTTGCCGGAGGAGGGAGAGTAGGCGGTGGCTGTACGGGCATAGAGCAGGCGCAAAAAGTCGTACACCTCTGTCGTGGTGCCGACGGTACTGCGGGGGTTGCCCGAGGTGGTCTTTTGCTCGATGGAGATGACCGGAGAGAGGCCGGTGATCTGGTCCACATCCGGTCGTTCGATCCCGCCCAAAAAACCACGTGCGTAGCTGGAGAAAGTCTCAATGTACCGCCGATTGCCCTCAGCGTAAATGGTGTCAAAGGCAAGCGAGGACTTCCCGCTGCCACTCAGTCCGGTCACGACACACAGGGTGTTTCGTGGTATGGATAGGCTGATATTCTTGAGGTTGTGCTCACGCGCACCCTCTACACGGATCTCGCCACCTTGCTCTAGCTTGTTTGCGCTCATTGCTGTTTGCTCTCCCATTATCTCGCAAAGGTACCAAAAGAATGGGGAATGGATCGGGGAAAAACTTCCCGCCCCCGCCTCTCCTACGGCTGGTGCACACGGTATCGACCTCCGGTGTCCGACCGACCTTTGGTGGAGGACTGTCTCAGCAGGTCCTGAGCTGGGTCAGCAGTGGTGGCACTTCGTCCAGGTGCCCAACCTCGTAGATGGGGGCTCGGAGTGTCTGCAGGGTGGGGCGTGGCAGTTTGGCAGGGTTGTACCAGATTGCCGGTACTCCTGCGTTTTGGGCTCCGATGATGTCGGCATCCCAGCTGTCTCCGATCAGGATCACCTCCGAGGGTCGGGTATGGCTCACGGAGAAGGCGTAGGCAAAAAACTCCTTCTTGGGTTTGTTGGCCTGCGCATCTTCGCTCAGTACTGTGGCATCAATGTAGGGTAGGATGCCGGCACTCTCCATCTTGCGCGTCTGGACCTCTCGGAATCCATTGGAGACGATCACGATCCGGTAGAGTGGCTTGAGTGCTTGGAGGAGCTGCAGGGCCCCGGGCATTAGCTTTTTTTTCTCCGACGAGCGTCTCAAAAACTCCTCGTTGATCTTGAGGATCTGCTCGTCGGTCAGCTTGCCGAGCCGAGGCTCCAGAGGTTCTCTGAACCTCCGGAGTGTCAGCTCCTGCTTGGTGATCGTCCCCTCTCGGTAGAGGGCCCAGAGTCGATCGTTGTGTGGGCGATAGACCTCGAAAAAGGAGTCAAAGCTCCCCGCCCGGTCAGCCCATTTGTGGTGCCGGTACACCTCCTCTAGGCTGTCACGGTTGTTGTCCTGGGTAGCCCAGAGTGTGTCGTCGAGGTCGATGAAGACCGTCCGAATCACTTCGGCTCCACCTCTATGACCAGGTACCGTCCTTTGCTCCAAAAAGCCTCCGGATCCAGGATTTTCAGTGTTTTGTTGCCTTCCTTGTCGGTGTCCATGCGGTACGAGCTCTTGGGGTGATCCGTCCGGAGTCGTGCACGTGGAGCAAATAGGGCGATGGAGGTGACGTTGCGGATGTCGATGGTGAGGAAGTAATCTTTGTTGAAGCCCTCCGGCAACACCTTTACGCTACTAAACAGTCCACCGCCTGCAAGGATCTTTTGGCTCTTCAGCTCCTCTTGGGTACCAAAGCAGTAGTGTGCAGTGTAGAGTGCGGCCTCTTGCTTGGCGAGACGCTGGTCTTGGAGCTGGATGGTGGTCTCGTGTGCCTTTTGGTTCTCCTCCAGGTCACCGATGAGGCTGTCTTGCTTGGCCACACGTGCTGTCAGTCCGCCGAGCTGAGCTTGGAGGGCTTGGATGGTGTCCTCTTTCTCCTTGAGTTGAGCTTGGAGGGTGTTGAGCTTTTTGGTGAGTGACTTGATGTTGATATTGCGCTCTTTCAGTAGCTTTTCTTGCGCACTGATCTTGTCTCTGTTTTCTTGCAGCGACTTGCCTAGGACCTCTATCTGACCGAGGATGCGGTCGCGCTCCGATGCCGAAAGCTCACCTGTGGTGGCACCGACCTCCACCATTCGCTCGGCCTGTGTGAGCTCGTAGAGGTTGCTCTCCACATCGTTGATGAGGTTGAGGGCTTCGTTGAGGTTTTGTTCGTTTTGTGCTTTTTCTTGCAGGAGTTGCTCGTACTTGTTGCGGAGCTCTTGTTTGCTTTCGCCTCCATCACACCCTGCTGTGCCGAGTAGTAGGAGTGAAGTGGCCGTAATGGTGAGTAGTATACCTATTTTTCTCATGATTTTGCAGTCCTTTGTTTATTCAGGCTTGTATTTGTTTTTGTGACTTTTTTCGACCTTGGGGCTTGGGGCTATCAGGACGACCAGTTCGCCCAAGGGTTTGTTTTTCTCAAAGAAGGCTTTCAGCTCGCTTGCCGTGCCTCTGTGGTACTGCTCATGCAGTTTGGTGATCTCCCGTGCGACCACCACGGTGCGCGCTTGGTCATCGAGCAAGGTCTCCAGCTCCTCGAGGAGCTTGATCAGTCGGTTGGGAGATTCGTAGAGGATAGAGGTCATCTCTCGGTCGTTGAGTGCGAGGATGCGGGATTGGCGTCCTTTTTTGTTGGGCAAAAAGCCCTCAAAGCAAAAGCGCTCACACGGTAGTCCGGAGGCCACCAGAGCCGGCACAAACGCTGTAGGGCCGGGCAGGCAGGTGACCGCCACGCCGGCATCCAGGCACGCACGCACCAAGAGGTAGCCTGGGTCCGATATCCCGGGCGTGCCGGCATCGGTGATCAGGCAGGCACTCAGCCCACCCGACAGTTGCTCCACCAGTCCGTCGACCACTCGGTGCTCGTTGTGCATGTGGTAGCAGGTGAGCGGGGTACGGATCTCGTAGGCTTGGAGGAGTTTTTGGGAGGTGCGGGTGTCCTCTGCTAGGATCAGGTCGGCCTCTGCGAGTGCTCTCAGAGACCGTCCGGTGATATCCTCCAGGTTGCCGATGGGGGTGGGTACTATGGTCAGCAGACCGGGCATGGGGGGATTAGCAGACCTCGGTCAGGTGGTTTTCGACAAAGGCGACAAAGCCCTTGACATTTTCGTTGTCCCGGTCCATCCGGAGGGTATCGTACAGGTAGCTGTAGAGTTGTCGCTTGCTACTCATCTTTTCCAGCTCCTCCAGGGCTATGCGTAGGAGGCCTTGATTGCCTGCAAAAAGCTCATTGGCGTAAAAAAAGGATTCCGCCAGTGAGAGTTGGCCGACGACGGACACCTTTATGGGGTGCTCCTCCGGTGTCTGCTCGCTTTTCTGCTCCTTCACGGGAGTGACTGTGGCATCATGTATTGCGGTAAAGTCGTCCAGACCGAGAGCATCGTCCGTCAGATCGAGTGTCGGTTTGTCGGACAGATCGGAGTGGGTGTCGATACCGAGATCGGCCGAGCGACCATCAGGGGTACTCGAGGTGCTCTTTTGCTCCAGCTTCTCGATCAGGATACGGAGTTCCTCCACGTCATGGCGTAGCTGAGTCAGGCCGGTATTCAGCGAGGCATAGCTTGCTTTTAGGCTTTCGATGAGTTGTTCCGATTGACTATAGTTTTCGTCCATATAGTAATGTGTGCGAGGTGTTATTGGGTTGCCACGTTGTCGCAAAGTATGGTACAAAATTACCTCTTTGTGCGGACTATCCCAAAAAAGTGGGTGTGTCGGGGTGCCTTCTATCCGTCTAAGCGATTGCTTCTGTCCGTGAAACCTTTTGCTTCTATCCGTGAAAAGTTTCGCTTCTATCCGTGAAACTCAACGTCCTGTATAAGTACCTGATTATCAATATTCCCAAAAAGGTGTTTCTTAGTCCCATTTGCCGACCTGCTTTGCGACCCCTGTCGGGGTCGTGAGATCACCGATTCTATTGGTGGATCCGATGGGGAAGCCATGGACCTATAGATAACGACACCCCCATGCTTTTCCCTGTCTGTAATGAGGTGAGGGAGGGTTGCATGGGGGTGCTTTTTCGTGATCGAGACTTCCGGTGTGGTCTCAGGTGGAAAGGGTCAGTAGCTTCTCGTAAAGTCCTCGGGGATGATAATGACGTAGTCGCTGATGCCGATGTAGGCTTCGTCGAGGTGGTCGGTATCCTCTTGTCTGGCTGTGGCGATGGTGCCGACTTTCAGGGTCGGGTCGGATAGGCGGAGGTAGTGTGTGATCCCCTTGTCGCTGATGGAGTGGTAGCTGCCATTGAGGTGGAGGAGTGGGATGCCGGGGCGTTTGTTTTGGATGATGAAGTGGGCCATGGTGGCATCTTTCAGGCTCTGTGCGGCCTGGAGTCGCTCCACGCGCTCGGGGTCGCTCTGCTGTCCTCCCATGCCGAGCATGGCACCAAAAAAGCCTGCTTCACCGGGTTCGGGTTCAAAGGTCAGGGGGGCCATGTAGCTGAGTGCCAGTGGTGTGGCTTTTTCTCTAAGGAGTGAAAGTCCTTTTTTGTTGACCACATCGGCGTAGCGACGTGGTACGTTGGTGGCGATGAGGGGGATCTTTTGCTCCCGAGCATAGTCGACGACGGGCATGTAGTCGGTGCTGTAGTTGGGCCACGGTCTCGACTCGCTGAGAAAACGCTCTTCGCTGATCAGCCCCGAGAAGTACTCGTCGATCACCGGCTGTGTGTCTGTCTCAAACATCTCCATACCCAGGGTGAGGGCACCATGCTTTTGGTAGAGGGATCGGAGGACGCATAGCTCCAGCCAGTGGGCTACGGGGCAGTTGTGCTGCTCTCCAAAAAAGATCACGTCCCTGGTGGAGAGGTCGTTGATCATGTCGGTATAGGTGGTAGGTGTGCCGTCTGCCTTGTAGACCTTGTAGGGGGTTGGCTCTTGGGCGCATAGGGTGGTGAGGCCGAGGATTAGGGCCATCGTGGTGGCAAATAGGTGTCGTAGTGTGCTTGTGGTGCTCATTTTGGGCAATTGGTCTAGTAGATGATCCATTGGTGTTGTCTTGTGGGTGCGAGGTGTTGTCGCCAGTAGTCAATGACCTCTTGGGGCGTGATGCTCCGGAGGATTTCGTCGTAGTGCTCAAAGTCGGGTATGCTCTCACCCTTGTCCAGCAGGTCGGTGAGGATATCCATCCAGTCGGCCGGTGTGGGTGCGGCTAGTGCCATGGCTCTATTGGCGGACAAGCCCCTCTTGATCTCGTCAAGTCGCTGAGGAGTGAGGTCAAAGTCGTCCACCAGAGGCTCCACCAGGTGGCGTAGTCGCTCCAAGTGCTTGGTGAGGGTGTTGTTTTGCAAGTCGAGGACATAGCGTCCCTCGTGAGGTGTGAGGGCTGTATACTCGAGCGATAACGTGGGAGAGTAGACTAGCCGCTCGGCTGTCCGGAGGAGATCCAGCTGTTGGCCTCGGAGTGCTTCGCGGACGATCTTGAGCATCAGTCCGTTTCGGAGACTTGGCTCAAATGATCCCCAGCAAAGGTAGTGGGTGGTGCTATTGGTATCGCTTGGAGCTATGTGTGCTTTCTGTGCAGTGGGGAGCCGGTCTGGCATAGAGGTGTGTGTGCTTGCTGAAAAGTGTGCAAGGGTCCGGCCAAATGCTCGTAGGACGCTGTCGGGGCTAAGGGGGGTACAGATGATGGTGTAGCCTCGACCCAGTTTGCTGTAGAGTGATCGGTATACCCGGCCAGCCTCGAGTGATGTCGGCACCGATGCGGGCTTGGCTGTGGATACGTGTCCCAGGATCGTGTCGGTGAGAGCGGTGACACGGTGTCCGGGGTCACGGGTGATCAGTGACGAGAGGAGAGACTCACGCTCCTGTGCGGTCGTGTCGGGGGTAAAGGCTGTGTCCGGAGCCGGGGTGTCGATCTTTTGGTAAAGATAGGCAAGCAACATCGGTAGTGCGTCTGCCTTTTCGGCAAAGGCATAGAAGCCATGACGGCTGGGACCAATCGTGCTCCCCACGGATAGTCCATGGCGGTAGAGGGTTTGCCAGTCATCGGACTCATCCACCACTGCGGCAATATCGGCGTAGCCGGGAGAGGGTAGGCAGTCGATGCCTCCCGGACTGGAGGAGATGATGCGGGTCTGTGCCTCGGGGTCGTTTAGGCTCTTGATGAAAAGCCGGTGTCCTCCGGGATAGTGGGCGATCGTGACACCCAGGCTGTCGCAGACGGTGGTGTCGATCGGGCGTATCTCCTCCAAACGGGGTCGTGGAAGTGACTGTGGAGCCTCACTCTCAGGGGTAGGGGTATCGGCTGAGACTTCCTCTAGTACCAAGTGTGGAAGAGAGAGGGAGAGGGTGCGGTCGTAGGCCAAAAAATCCTCCGCCACACGTACCCCTTTTTCGCCCCGACGGTAGAGGACAATGGGGGTGGACTGTGAGCTCAAAAACTGTCGTGCGATCCGATCCAGATGATCTGCCGTGGGCAGAGTGTCGTCGCCGGGGCGGTAATCACCCTCGATGAGCGAATCGATGACCTGGTCGGTGACTTGTGTGGGTGTAGGCAAGCCGGTGGTCGGTGATGGGGTGTCGGTCTCTTGACGGACAAAGGCGGTGAGGTAGTCTCGGTCTTGACCCAGACCGTGGTGCCGGACTTGGTCGAGTAGCCTAAGGGAGGTGTGGAGTCGGTCGGTGAGTTTTGTCTCATCTGTATCGGTGACCTCGATCTCCATCAGCCCTGTGCCGGCAAGGTAGTGCCAAGTGGAGAGGGTCCCACCGTCTACTTGACGGAGTAGGCGGTTGAGGAGCTTGGCAACCAGTCTTTCGGCCAGTCGCTGTGGGGAGTCCTTGGGTGTTGTGGCAAAGGGAGTAATGTACCGCAGCTTGTGTGTTCGGTAGAGGGTGTCCGTCTCGGTACGACAGATGGGGCTGTCGGGGTACTCGAGCCGGGGACGTGTGGGGGGGGCCTCAGGAGTGGTCTTGGGGTACTTGGCAAAGAGTGCCTTGAGCTTTTGCTCCACCACCTCTGCCGGGTAGGCCCCCGCTAGGATGATATGGGCGTACTTGGGTCGGTACCACCTGCGGTAGTAGTCCAGTAGATCGTCCTGCCGTATGCTCCGTACATCGGCCTCACTGCCCAGGGGGTTGCGTCGGGCGTGTACCCCGGAGCCGACAAAGAGGTCGTCGTGGGGGTCGTTTGGTACAAAGTGGCGCATCTCCTCCAGTATGATGGGGCGCTCTTGGTCGATAGCCTCGGGCTCTATGCTGATATTGCCCAGCCAGTCGCTGAGGATTAGTAGTGCGGTGTCGATCTGCTCCGGAGCAAAGGAGAGGAGGTAGATGGTGCGGTCGTAGCCGGTGAGGGCATTGAGATCGTAGCCAAAAGCTCCCCCGTGTCGCTCCACGAACTGCTGAATCGAACGGTCGGGAAAGTGCTTGGTCCCCCGAAAAGCCATATGCTCTATAAAGTGGGCCACTCCACTCTTGCCCCTCTCCTCGAGAGAACCAATGGGGAGGACAAGCCTGGCCTCGGACTTGCTCTTGCTCCAGCGAGGGTCGGAGGTAATGTGGTAGGTGAGTCCGCACGGCAATATGCCACGTCGTACAAACTCTTGCCCTCGTGACACCTGAGAGAGGGTCACGAGGGCTAGGAGTAGTGTGAGGAGTCTGTGGGACATCTTACTTCTTTTTGCAAGTGATGTCGACCACCGTGTAGGCTGCAGCATCAGATTGATCCATAACGGTCCGGAAGTGGATGGTCTGCTTGTCGTAGTCTATGGTCGCCTTTGGGGCAACATAGTGGGTGACATCGGCGTCAGCTTTCCAGCGATCCTTGTCGATCCGCGTATCAAGGAAGAGCTGGAAGGGGCTGACGTTGCCATTTTGGCACGCATCTCGAATTTCTTTGTCCGTCTTGCTTAACTTTACCAGTTCGTTCCAGATGGATAGGTCAAAGTGGAAAAGATTGTATATCCCATCCTCATATAGGATTAGGGCAGGATACGTATCTTCGAGCAGCTTGGTGATTTTGGGGTCAAAGGGGTTGGGACGGTATTCACCGGTGATTGCCTCCGCCGGAACGCCGGTGAAGAGCAGGTTCGTCTTGTCCTGTGGGTCTACCGTAATATTGATGAGGGAGAGGTTGAGCGTTATCGGCGTCTCTTTGGTCCAGTTGAGCCGTTTCATGATGAGCTTTGGTGAAGGTGGTGCATACTCGCTCCCTTCGTTCCAAAACTCCGTATCCAGGATGGTCTTCCAGAGGTAGAGGTCCTTGTAGTAGCTCTCCAGTCCCAGTGCGTTTTTGGTCATCTCCAATACCGGTCGCTCCTCAGTGGCGTGTCTGCTGATGACCAGTGTGGTGACCTGATCTTTGATCTCGGTGGTTCGGGGCTGTCCAAATCGTGCCTCCGGCGAACCACCTCCCGGCTCCGTGACAGTACCCTCGCAGACAAGATCACCGAGGAGTGGACGGAGGTTGATGCCCAGATTACTTTTCCAAGCAGCGAGCAAGGCCTTGTCTCGCTCGGATAGCTTGTAGATGTACTTGGGGGCTATGATGAGTGAAGCCGGACTCTTGAACTTATCTCCCTCTTTGAGGTTGGCTATAGAGAGGGTCACGGTCTCTGTCTCGGTCACGATTTCATTGGTCGTGATGGCAAACTTGGTCGAGACGGAGATTTGGCCGGCAGGCAGAGTGATGGTCTTGGGAGTGATGGTGTAGTGTTTGAGACCCTTGGTGTCGAGCTCCAGTACCTGATCAGTTTTGTGTTTTTTTGTGCTCTTTAGGATCAGTGTAAACTCGCCGTTGTCTTCGATCTCTACCTTGTAGCCGGTTGTTCCGTCGGGGAATTGGAGTAGATACTCCACCGATCCGGCGTATTCGGGTCTTTCTTTCGTACAGGCTCCGAGTATCAAGACTGCAGATAATAGCAGTATCCGGGACGTGTGTCTGATAAGTGTCTTCATGTGTGTAAATGGTTTACTGGTTATTATTATTCGTTCCCCATCCCTTGTTTTGCACAAGATGCTTGTTGGTTCGGTATTCGCTGGGCGGGATGGGCAGGGTCCGGCGGTAGTCATCCGGTGCGATGGTATCTGAGAGTCTCCCTCCGTAGAGTCTCCAGCGTCTGAGGGGTTGGTGGGTGCGCTTGATATCAAAGAAGTTGATGTTTTCACCCACAAACTCCCGCTGCTTTTCTTGCAGGATCACCTTGATCAGTGCTTCGCGATCCGAGGGCTGCTCAATGGGCGTGGCGTTGAGTCCGGTGAGGTACCTATTGATTTCGCTAACAGCGGTGCTTTCGGCTCCGGTGCGCGCCAGTGCTTCAGCTCGGATGAAGAGCAACTCTTGTGGGCGGATGATGTGGCACCGACGGATCTCTTTCCTTTGGATCCGTGCCTGGCAGTACTTACCGGGGAGTATCTCGTTCGGGTCTACATAGGTGGTATAGCTCTTTGCTCTGCTGTCCGGAGAGACACAAGCCAGTTCTTTTGTGATGGCGTACTTGATCTGGTCGGGTATCGGACTGCTGTCAAAGGCGTTGTTATAAAACGTGTTGGCCGTCTCTAGAGCAAAGATGGACTGCCGATCACCGGGCATCGCCCACGCCTCCACATCCAGTGCGGTGGAGAGGTCGGGTGCTTGGGGCAGGATGCGTAGCACAGACTCGTAATCGCCCATATAGAGAGCGAGCCGTGCCCGAATGGCTGTGACGGTCCGGTCGGAGCAAAAGGCGACACTTTTGCCATGAATAGGTGTGACCCCTTGGCTCTTCCGAAAGAGTTCGGCCGACTCATCAAGCAGTTTTTGGATCTCCTCCACGGTCGCGGTTTTTGAACTACGGGGCAGGCGCTCCATCTTGGTCTGGTTTTTGAGGATGATCCCCTCGGGTGAAGTGTGATCGTCATAGGGGGTGGCAAACAGACGGAGTAGGTCGAGGTAGCAGATAGCCTTGAGGCAACGCGCTTCGCCCATGACGTAGTCGAGTAGTGGCAGGTCGTCTGTGTCGGCGAGGACAGTCCGCAACTGCTGCTCCCGCTCCAAAAGGACATTGATGTCCATGACGCACTTGTAGTAGCTCTCCCACAACTCTCTTGCGTACAGCATGAGATCAAAGGCATGGTAGTTGTAGAGCCTGAGGAGGACCGGGTCATTATTGGCAAAACCGAGCGGGTAAAAGTCCTCCGCCAGGATAGAGAGTTGGAAGTGCTCGGTCGGGAGATCGCTATAGGCGGTACTCAGAGCTTCGTTGGCAGAGAGTACAGAGGCGATGGCTCCGGGATCCGTCTGTTCGTTCTCTATCGGCTGATTGAGGGAGCAACCGGCATACGCAAGAGTCAGAAGGATGATAAGGGATAAGTCTCTCAGTGTTTTCATGACGGTTCTGGCGATGGATCAGAAGTTAAGACTCAGGCTGGCACTGATGACCGGCTGAATACCCGTATCGTGCACTCCGGCCTCCGGGTTGGATCCTCGGTAAGGACTGAGTGTAAACAGGTTGGACGCCTGGATGCCGATGGAGGCATACTTCACGATGCCCCCCAGACTATTGTCTAGAAAATGGGGTGGAATGCGATAGTTCAGGCTCAGCATACTGAATCGCAAATAGTCGCTCCGTGCAATCATGCGGCTGTTGGGGTATAAGAAAAGGACGCCCGAGTTAAAGTTCGGGTCGGGGTAGAGCTTGTCATCGTCCCCTTCACGGAGCCACGTCTTGGCGAGCTGTCCGCGCAGAGCGTTCTTGTAGGCGCTGGCTTTGTCGCGAACGACGTTGCTCATGTAGGGCTTCACTCCGCCGAGTACATAGTACAGTTGGGCATCCACGCTCAGCCCGCCATAGCTTATGGACAGCCCCAGTGTCCCCTGGTAGGGAGGGGTGGTGTGCCCGAGGTCGACCAGGTCGCTGCGCTTGGGGTTTAGTGTGAACCGATGTTGCTTGCCCTCCGCATCTCTGTACATGGGATAGCCATCCAGAGGGTGGATCCCGACAGATTGAAAGCCGTAGAGGATGTCGTAGGGTTTGCCTACCTCGTAGTCCGGTACGACGCTTCCCTCCGAGCTGTACAGAACCGGACCGTCGTAGAGATCAAGTACTCGGTTTTGGTTGTACGCAATGGACGCACGTGTGGATAGCGAAAAGTCTCCTACCTGTACCCATGTATTGGCGATAGAGCACTCTATACCTCGGTTGAGGAGAATGCCCACGTTCTGCATCATAGTCCGAAACCCATTGGAGCTTGGCACCGAGACCATCAGGAGGGCATCCACTGTCTTGCGGTTGTAGAACTGCAGGTCCACCCGGTGGCGTGCGTCAAGGATCGCCACAGAGAGGCCGAGGTCGTAGTTTTGGACCTTTTCGGCTCGGAGGTTGAGGTTGTAGAGGTCGCTCAGGTAGAGGTTCCGGAAGTACTCCCCGTAGTAGCCCTCTTGGTTGTACCTAAAAATGGGGATTGTGAGTGATGCCGATACTCCGCCGAGGCTGGCGGTGTGCCCATAGCTGCTCTTCAGGCTCAGGTCGGAAAGGAGCCCGCCGTCCATGTCCAGCAGCGGCAGGAGATGTACGCCTGCACCGAGAGCCCAGGCGGTATTCCATCGCTTGGATTTGGGGAGCAGGTTGGTTGCATCACCCTTGACCGAGCCAAAAAGATCCACCTTGCCATCGTACGTATAGCCGACGGCCAACCCCAGCCCCATTTGGGCGATGCGCGTGACATAGCCCGAAAAATCGGGACGATACGCACCACGGATCGACTTATTCACACCCGCCAGCGACTCCAGCTGCCCGATCCCATGGCCGCGCACGGTCAGGGCATGCCCGTAGGTGTAGTAGTAGTCGGTGTTGGCACTCACGGTCAGGTCATGACGTTCGTCAAAGACTTGGTTGTAGGTCAGTCGGATATTGCTGGTGGTGTTTACCTCGTTGTCTTTGCTACTACTGATCTCACCCAGTTCAACCAAGGTTTTTCCGATATTTCGCTGAGAAAAAGCGGTTGCCGGTGTGATGTTTTCGCGAGTGGAGAGGAGGTAGTCGACCCCGAGTATCCCATCGATACGCAGTACCTCAAACGGCTTGAGGTTGATCCCGACGGACGTCCCCACACGGTAGTTATTGCCCTTGCTACGGTACTGGTTGGTGAGGTCACTGTACCTTTTTCCCCGGTAGGAGTAGAGCTTGTCGCTCGACCGAGACTCGTAGGGGTTGAGGGTCTCCACCATTTGCTGGGGGCTGTATGTACTGCTGTTGGGCGAGTCCGTCTCCGAAAAGCCCAGGCTCGTACTGAGCGTGATGTACCCCATGTCCCGCACCGCAAGGTCCAGGCTTGTCCGTAGTGTACTGCGCCATACCTTGTTGCCGGGCAGTTGTCCGCCTTGTTCCGAAAAGTTGCCGGACACGTAGTACAGGATCTCATCATCTCCGCCCCTAAAGCTCACGTTGTGGTTGTGGTAGACATTGGGGTGCATCAGCTCCAAAAACCAGTCCGTATCGATCTCGCGGAGTCGCTGTAGCTCTTTTTCGGCAAAGTCGGTATAGGTCTGCATGTTTTCAGTGGGCTTGATCCCGTACATATCCCGGTAGACATTCTGTATATCATGCTTTCGCTGCTCTCGAAAAAAAGCCTCCGACAGGATATACCCCGGGGCATTGAGGGCGCGAGTTTGTTCTTCAAAAGCCAGTTTTTCCGCCGTCCTCATCATCGGGATCGGGCGTTTGCCACGGAGTGTAATCCCCATATTGCTACTGACTGAGATGGTGAGCGGACCGGGCGACCCTCTCTTGGAGGTGATCTCCAGAACACCGTTGGCTGCCTTTACGCCATAGAGCGCATTGGCGACGGCATCCTTCAGCACCCGGATCTCCCTGATGTCCAGCGGGTTGAGTGTCACAAAAGCCTCCGGGCTGATCACCTGACCATCCAGGACATACAGAGGCTCATTGGGGCGGTCTCCACGACGGAAGCTGGTCGTCCCGCGTAGCCTGATCTCAGGCTTCACCCCCAGCTCACCACGGTTTACCACCATCAGCCCGGGGACATTTCCCTGCAGTGCTGTCGTGAAGTCAATCGTTGGGGTATTCGTTAGCTGTTTCATATCCACCTCGGCCACCACACCCGATCGGCTGCGGATATCGATATCGTTGATATTGGGACGAGCCGTCACCGACACCCCCTCCAGCTCCTCCACATTAGGGGTCATGCCGATCGTCAGGGGCACTCCTTTCCAGGGCACGTGCACCGTTTTCATACCCACGTACCGTACTTCCAGCACGATCTCACCCTTTTTTTTGCTCTTCCGATGTAGTACAAAGGCCCCATCCACATCTGTGGCTGTACCCTCACTGCTCCCCACAATGCGCACCAACGCACCGGGCAGTGGATCCCCATGCTCATCATTGACCACACCACGGATCTTGGCCGGAGCCTGTGCAAAAGCACCCCAGTAGCAGAGGAGTGCCGAAAGAAAAAGAACCCTCCCGAGGTATCTCGTAAAATTCATCAAAATAGATCTATAATAGTGTGCAAAAATCCTGGTTTGCAAAGGTAACCAATGATCATCGCCTCTGAAATCCCAATATGTAGGTATTGTTGTCTAGCAAAATACTTATCAACTTTGCATATCCATTTACGAAAGCTATTTTTATAAACAATAAATCAATAATGTAGTATGAGAAGTAAGTTTTCAACCATTCTGCTTTCTCTCTCCGCACTGGTCCTCATCCTTGCCTCCTGCAAGCCCGACCTTTCAGGACTGGAAAAACGACTCAGCAACCTAGAGAGCTGGAGAGCCAAGACCGAGCAAGCCATCAGGACGGCCAACGACGAGATCAAATCTCTCCGACAACTCATCGAGGCGGAGCAAAAAAAGGTCTCCGTCACCTCCTACACCGAGATGGCCGACAAGTCCGGCTATGAGCTGACCATGAGCGACGGCTCCAAGATCGTCCTACGTCACGGCTCCTCTGTCTCTGTCAAGGCAGATGCCGATGGTGTCCTCTACTGGGCTATAGGCGATCAGTTCATCACGACCGGCAGTGAGGGCAAAAAGATCAAGGCCGAGGCACACGATGGAGCTCCGGGTGTCACCCCTCTCCTCCGCGTGGATGCCGAGGGCAACTGGGAGGTGAGCACCGATGCTGGCAAGAGTTTTGCGCCCGTCCGCACCGAGAGTGGCGAGCCAATCCCGGCCAAAGTAGTGGAGAAAGTAGTGGAGAAAGAGAAGTCCGACCTCCAAATCACCGAGCAGGGGGGCGTGATCTCCATTGCTTACAAGGGGCAGACTTTCGAGTTTGCCGGCAAGAGGTTGCAACACCCATTTGCAAGCGTGGCTGAGTACGACCTCAACCTCGACGGCACCGGATTTGCCACCGACCACGCCAATACCTCCGTGGGGCACTTCAATTGGTACCTCGTCACCGGCACCCAACATGCCACCCACAACCCCGACGGCAAGAAGATTGTCACCGCACCCGCCTTTGAAGGATACCACGTACCCACCTACTACGAGCTGGGTCTCATCGCACCTCCGACAACGATTGATGCGGATGAGCAGTCACCGATGAGGATGGATGTGAAGGAGAAAATAATGGTAGGCGGAAAAATCCTAGACTTCACCGGAGACTACTATGTCCCCAGAACCACGCTCGAGGCGTATGGCATCCGGTTCAAAGGTCAGGGCGACAAGTACAGAGCCGCCTACCACTACAAGCGCATGAAAAACCCCACAATCACCGACCCCGCCAATGACCAAGGCTGGTTCTATGTGATCACCGTCCGTCCACTCGGCCCCGAGGAAGCCAATGTCACTGTCAATGATATCCGGACAGCAGAGTACTGGCAGACCAACAACGAAAACGACATCGTCCGCTACTTCCCCGCAGGTGGATACGTCGAACCAAAGACCCCTGGCGTCATCAAGAGTCTTGGGGACAAGGCCTACTTCTGGACCCCTGTCACGCACTGCGATCTCCCCGAAGCTAAGTGGGAGGGCTCCGGGGAGCAGATCTGCTACGAAGACTATGCGATAGGCTTCAAGTTCTTTGAACGTCACCTAGATGCCACCTGGAACGCCTACGACGAGCGCATAGATGGCTATGCTATCCGCCTCTTCAAGGACTGAAGAATCCCGATAAAACAGTTACAAAAACAAAGGGAGAGTGTGCCAAAAACTTGGCACACTCTCCCTTTGCTTTTGAGCGTCACAACAAGTAGCAAAAAAGGGTTATTCCAAACCAACATTTTTCTTCTATCCGTCGGGGCGATCGTTTCTGTCCGTGAAACCTTTTGCTTCTATCCGTGAAAAGTTTCGCTTCTATCCGTGAAACTCAAGACTGCTCATAACCATCTGAGAGTCAATGTCCCAAAAAGGGATGTTTTTTGATCCCCAAAAAACACCCCTTTTTCCCCCTTTTTGCCGATCTGTTTTGCGCCCTCCTTACCACGACCATAGCCGACGGAGTGATCGCTGACTCGGAGGTCATCGGGGCTCCGCCCCTCAACACTCGGCCAGCAAGAACAAAAAAAACGACCCCGCTAGGGGCCGCCAAACGGTCCGGCAATGAGATACCCGGACGAAGAAAAAAGACAAGGACACAATATATATAAGGGGTGCCTACGGAGGGAATGGCGTTTTCGGTTTTTGCGATCTTTTTCACCAAAGACGACACACCACGAAAGCCCCGATATGATATAGGCTGGCGCAATTTGTTTTTTTGAATTTTACACGGAGAAATAGCACTCAACTGTTTGATATTGTAAATTTATGCTACCTTTGTCATCGGTATCCATTTGGGTGCTATGTTGGAATACGAAAAAAACAGGCATATAAAATATGAAAGAATTGAAA
>CAMYAB010000018.1 GCA_947253625.1 uncultured Porphyromonadaceae bacterium
CCTGCTTCAAGGAGGCGATCGCAAAGGGTGACACCAGTGCAGCCGGCAACTTGGCTGAGCTGAAAAAGGTGGTCGAGAGCCTCTAATGAGGTTTGATTTGACGAAAATAGAGTTGTAAACACTATTATATTTTTTGTAACTGTTTTTTAATCACAAAAAAAATCATGAGAAAAGTAACAACAACCGTTGCAGCAGCATTGGTAGCCCTTGGCTTCGTTGCCTGCGACAAAAAGAACAATCAGGCTACTCCGGAGCTACTTGGCTCAGGAACTTATGCCACCATTTCCGTAAGTGCAGCGCCACTTAAGGCTGATCCGGACCAAAATGATGAGACTGGTCGTGAGAAAGAACAAACTCTCGCAACCATGGATCTCATCGGTGGTGAGACCAAGTCTTGGATGCTTTCAACCACAGAGGGACCAGGCAACTTCTGGAAAGTCGGTGACGTCTACAAGACCCTGCCTTGGGAGGTAATGCCGGGCAACAAGAAGCTCGCCGTTGTCCTCAACAAGGGTACTGTCACTCTGCCTTCCGTTGCTTTGTTTGCTACGGCAACCTTTGGTTCTAGTGCGACGGCCATAGACGACATCAACGCTCTTTCCACCGATGACAAGTTTGTAATGGCATCCGCAAGTGCCAACAAGACCATCCAACCCGAAAAGGATGAGGCTACGGTTAAGGCAGCCACCTCTGAGGACGACAACGCCTTCACATTTGAGATTGAGCGTGTGGTTGCACAAGGTTTTGTGGGCAAGGCTACCACCCTCTCTGGAACAACCACCGACCAAGATGGAAAGGTAAAACTCGATGACATCACCTATTCAGTGATGAACGGTGCCACCAAGACTTTCATCTTGGCTGACAATGCCGGTGCGCGCAAGATGGGTGCTGACAACCAGTACAAAGACTTCAAGTCTGCCATCGACGAATTCACCTTTGCAGATGCCAACAAGCCTGCTGAGCAGGTGAAGGATAACCTGATCCGTATCGGTGCTCTTGGCAAGGACAACAACAACGACCTTGGTGGTTACAAAGCACTTCCTGTAAATGCAGAGACCTACAAGACTAATGGACAAGAGGCTAACCGTGGTATCTACTTCCTCGAGAACTCTGTCAAGGAGGATCTCGATGCCACAACCAAAAAGCTTGGATTTGCACGTCTGGCCACAGCCAAGGTGTACGCTACTTTCACTCCGAAAAAGGTTTGGAAGCTAAAAGCCAACGCTCCTGTTGTCTTCGAGCCAGCAGCAGGTAGCAAAGTTTGGTATAAGGTAACTACCGCAGTAGACAAGTCTGACCCAGAGCATATCCAAACGACTGTTACTTACACTGATCGTACATTCGCCGATGCCGCTCCCGCTGCAAAGACAGAGGACACAGCAGGTAATGTAACCACCACTGTTGAGTGGAAAGAGGGTCGCGCCATCTACAAGCAAGAGCTTGAGGAGGTTGATGCCGTTGAGGGAGCTGACTTCTTCATTGGTTCGACCACCGGTGCTATCTACGACTCTATCGAGGCTGCACTTGCCGGTCATGCCAACAAACAGGTAAAGACCTATGCAAAGGGTCGTTGCGCATACTACGCACTGTGGAACCGCACCCCCAACACGGATGTAAAGAACGGAGAAACTCGTCGTAACAACATCTACAGCCTGACGATCAACTCCTTCAAGACCAAGGGTATGAACTTTGACCCACTTGATCCTAAGGACCCGAACCTGCCACAGCCAAACCCCAATGATCCGGACAACGATCCTACACCTGAGAACCACAACACAGATATCGAGCCGGCCAAGACCTTCATGCGTGTAGACTGCAAGGTACTGCCTTGGAACCTCGTATCTCGTAAGGTAGATCTATAAGACCTATTTACACCAAAGTCCGGCACTAGCCGGCATAGGACAGGTGGGCTTGATCGCCCACCTGTTCACAAATAGAGAAACAGTCCGATCCCAATCCCGGGGTAGCCAACATCTCGGTGAGGTGGAACCAAATGAGACCGATATGACGAAACGAATACTACCACTCACAATAACACTCTCGCTGATGGCGTTGATGGGCTTGCTCCTCACAAGTTGCCACAAGTGCGTGCATGAGGATCTGAGCAAGTGTCCTCAGGGGCTCGACTTTGTCTTTTACGAGCCCTCTCCGACCAACCCCACCAAGAAGCACTACCCCGATGCGGTGAAGGAGGTGCGTGTCTTTGCCTTTGATGAGCAGGGACGCTTGATACGAGAGTTTTCGCAAAAGGAGATTGTGCTCTCCGAGGGGTACTTTTTGCGCACGGACTACTACCGTGTCGGCACGACCGACTTCCTAGCCTGGGCGGGCGGTGACCTGAGTCAGCTCGACTTTAGTGCCTTTGTGCCGGGAAAAACAACCCGTGAGGAGATGATAGTGGCACTCAAACGCCAGGTAGACAGCTACCAAGGTGCCATAGCACCGATCTATGTGGGTGTGCCGGACAACGGTCCCCTCACACAGGAGGGCGGACGCAACCAGGGCTCAATCTATGACCGAGTGCCGATCCGCCTGACACAGATCACCAACCGCCTCAACTTCACCGTACGAGGGCTCCACCCCAGGCACGACTACACCATACAGGTGGTCGATGACAACAGCCGATACACGATAGCCGGAAAGATCGCAGAGGATGACCGCTTTGTCTACAAGCCGTCCGACCTAAAGAAGGAGAAGACAACCTTCACTGCTTGGATGGATGTCATGAAGCTGGAGAAAGGGCGCAATGCCCGACTGATCGTCACCGACACCACTACCGGAAAGGAGATATTCAACGAAAACCTGGTGGAGGGTGTACTCCTCAAGACCGGTCCAACCGGTACAGCCTCTACCAACACTCTGGATCGACATGTTTTTGACATCGTCTTGATCTTTGAGTACGACAAAAATGTCGAGACCTACATGGCGGTACGAGGGAGCGTCAACAACTGGAACATCGTCTTCCGAAACATCGGTCTATAACCTAGAAGTGTCGTGAGGGATCATGAGGTTAACCAAGTTGAATTTTATTATTCCAAGCCTCTGTTTGGGGCTTGCCTTGGTACTGCCAGTGGGCTGTCGCAAGACCGATCGGCTCTTACCGACCAATGAGGGCGACACGTCCGACAAAACCCGAATTACCCTCGCTGTAGCGGTATCCGAACCGTCCATGCGAGGAACCATCGACCAACGGGACCAGGATCCAATGCCCGGAACGGGGGAGGGCAAGGTAAGCAGAATGAACCTCTGGATGGAAAAGGAGGGGTGGAAGCAGACGACCCCCGATGCAACAGAGGCTCCGGTCTACAAAGGAACTTTTGAGGTCAGCCAAGTCCAAAAGCCCTCCGAGAACCGACACTACACGATCCTGCTCAATGGCCACAAGCTCCCCCTTGTGACCATCCCGCTACAGAGTGACGCCACAGTGACCCTCGACCAACTGGGTGCATTGATCGACCCGGAGGGCTTCACGATGACAGGAAACACCGGACTGACAGCCAATGTACGCCCGGGCATCGAAACACCGGCTCGTCCCGCCTCCAACTACTTCCCATCAGATGCCCCCCTTATCGTGGAGCGTGTCGTCTCTCGCGTACAGGTACGTCGCAAACCCAGTATGTCCCTCTCCGGACCTATGGCCAAAGGCCGGCTGGATATCGATGGACTAACCTATGCGGTGGCTGGATCTGCGCTAAAAGTCTACCTCTTTCGTGATCATGCCGGTGCTGACAACAAGATCAATAACAATGCCCTACTCAACTACAAGGGCAAGAGCTACATCCACGACCGGGTTGTTCCGAGCGGGCCTTTTGTACCTCCCTACCTAAAGGCACCCGGTGATCAACCCTACAGTGACCCATTCCTGCAACGGGTCTCCGACTACAAGGGTAAGACCGGCATCGTGGCAACCAACTTTGCGGCCAAGAGGATCGGAACAAGTGAGCCGGGTCCTGGAGAAGTCACCTACTGCCTAGAGAACAGCAACAGTGCCGAAATCACAAAGCGCAATCAACTGGAGTACAACCGTATCACCTACGTCAAGGTGTACGGTACCTTCACCCCGTCCGAGGGCTTGAAGTATGATCCGTCGTCAAAAAGCTTCGGGCGAGTGACCGACTTTGCCGGTGGTACCTACAGTTTGGTGGTCGATAGGAAGAAAGATCCGATAGGTCAGCAATACGACAAGAATGTCGGGAACAGGGAAAACCAAGCGGATGAGGCCGATATGTGGGGAGAGATGCGCGACAATGACACCTACACCTTGCACGTCAAGGATCCGCAAGGAACCTTTTACGTCGGATGCCAGGATCGGCGTGTCTATGCCGATCTGCGCTCCGCAGTAGAGGCGGGCAACGTCGCTGTGGATCGCTATGTCCGCGGGCGGATGGTCTGGCTCACACCGGCCAATGCCCAATATGCGGAGTACAGCGTCACCGCCCCCGGAGGAAGTGGTGGGTACCCCTCCATACCGGGCTGGACTAGAAATATAGACGATGACACAAGATGGGATGGCATAGACCCTGAGGATCCCAACAAACCCGGCCACGGTCACGGACCGGCACCAAAGATCACCTACAAGTACGTAAAAAACGCTGACACGAGGCGCAATAATATTTATGACCTCACCTTGGAGGGAATCAGCGACTTTGGGCTACCCTTTGACCCCATCGACCCGGAGGACCCCAACATCCCATGGCACAAAAACCCCCTGATGCCTCTCCCCGACGGACACATCAAAGTCGATCCTCCCTACAAGAGCCGAATCACCATCAAGGCCACCGTGCTCAAGTGGAATGTGCAGGAGCTCAACTACTCTTTCTGACACCGGTAATGCATTGAGCCAAAGGTTATGACTAATCGACGGAAAATTGAAAATAAGATCGGTGCTGATTTCGGTCACCTATTCGTCTGTAATCTGCTGACGTGGACGAGAAGTTGCGGACGAAAGACAGGGTCTCTCATGCGACATACTCTATTACTGGTCGGCTCTCTGTCGCTCCTCATTTTGGCAGGATGTCGGGATACGATCTTCTCAAACGTCGGGGATTGCCCGACTCCCGGTACCCCTCGTGTCGTACGTATCACCGCTAAAATCCTCAATCTCGACGAGGGAGTTGCGTTGCGCTCACTGGGTGGCTACCAAGAGAGTGACAACGCCAAGCCTTTTGCGCCGGTCAGCGAGTCGGACAATGCCTTTGAGCGCCAGATAACCACTATCCGTGTGCTCGGGTTTTATGCCGATGATGTGGCGGCCGGCATCAATGGCGACCCCGAGTCGCACCGAAAGGGCGAGATTGCCTTCAACAAGCTCTTTTTTGACCACAAGGCCCTGACCTCCCTCGGAAGGACCCTCACGGAGTCGGCGGTAATGCTGACCGAACCGGGTACCGGTGGAGAGCTGATTTTGGAATTTGAGACAGATCGGGTCGGCAACTTTGATGTGGTGCTTGTCGCCAACGAGCCACTGGATGGTATCTCTCGCCTTATCAACCCGGTGGACAAGGGATTCCCTGAACAGGACTGGTGCAACAAAGTGGTGCAGGAGACCCCATCCCGCCCACTGGTGAATGCCCTCAGCCTCGCCAAGATCAAAAAAGTGGAGGAGCTCCAAAAGGCCATGATCACCACCCCGCAGTATCAAGTGGAGGATTGGACAGCACCCAAAGCCAACCGCAAGAGATACCAAGCCTCCTACTGTGGCGCATTGCCGGCAAAAGGGTGGCTCTACAGCAACGGTGGAATCCCGATGGTGGGGCAAGGCTCTTTTGCCATCGCACAACCAACAAGCGGGCTCCAACAAGTGTCCGGAGAGACCAAGATCAACCTAGAGCGGATGTTGGCCAAGATAGAGCTCAACTACAGCAATACGACAGAGCAAGGTCAACTCTATGGGCGACTCCGGTACCCACAACAAAAGGGACGCCATATCCACTCGGTAGAGCTGAATAACTACCCAAGGTTTGCGCTACTGCTGCCGGTACAACGCTCGGCATCGACACCGGAGTTTTCGACCCGTGGGGCAGCCCATAAGTACTACTCCACAGCGCAGGGCAACCACTACGTAAACCTCTACTACGCCAAGGAGAAAGCCCTCAACCGAAAGGTCGGGGGAGTAGAGGGACAACGGCTGGAGGATATCCTCCCCTTCAACATTGAGTACCAAAAGTTGATTCAGAATGATCCGGCGGGAGAGGTCAGTCTCCACTTTGGCCTACGCTACCGTCCCTCCTACTTCTTTTTTGGATACCGGTCACCGGACAGTGATCCGGTGTACCCACTTTTTGGGGTAGATTGGCTCCCATACGTGCGTCCCAACAGCATCGTGAAGCGTGACGGAACTCCTTTGTACTACTACCAAGAGGGAACTACAGAGGAGCTGAAGAGATATACCAACCTCAACAACCGAGACTACAAGCCGACAGTACTCTACGCACTCCCCACGACGGCACAAATGTTGCCCGCCGTCTCCGGCAATGGGATCAGCAGCGACAATGGAGTGACAGATAGAGCGCAAGAGCCGACCGAGGTGATCGTGACCGCCGCCACCTATACCGGTGAACGGCACGAGCGAGATGAAAAATGGACGTACGACCCTACAAAGGAAGAAAAATTGGTGGCCTACCGATTCCGCCTTTTCAATAACGACAATGGCGGTGACAAATATGCCATCCGACGCAACACGATCTACCGATTCAATATCGTGTGGCAAGGGCAGGACGAGATCGTACTCTACAGATCAAAGGTCAGGGTCCTTCCTTGGAACGTACAAGAGTATGAGTACTCCTATTGACTCTAGTTTCACGGTATGGATATGAAAGACAAGAGAGAGATTCGCTTTGCCACCGGCCTCACACACTGGCTGATGGGTCTTGTGGCCTGTACACTCCTGCTCACCGGTTGTAAGGATCAGATCTTCTCAGCCGGAGCCGAGTGTCCCGACTCAAACGACGGCAAGGTGCACATCAAAGTAAGCATTCTGGGGCTCAAAGGAGCTGAGATGCCTCTCCGCGCTAGAGATAGTGGTGGCTATCCGGATCCGGACAAGGTAGATCCATTTGCTCCCGGAAAGGGACAGAATGAGAGGGATGTGAAGGAGGAACAACTACGATTTGAGAACCAGATTACCACTCTGCGTGTGCTGGGCTTTTACCAATCCGATATAACCGCACAATCCAGTCCGGATGGGAGAGCTCACAGAAGAGGGGAAGTTGCTTTCAACCATCTATTTGCCAACAGCAATGCGCTCAGAGACTTGGGACGTGTTGCCAAGCCCGGCGCACTGGAGCTACCGGCATTTGATGCTAGGCATGAGGCAGAGCTGGTGTTTGAGTCGGAGTGCCAAGGAACATTCGACCTCATCATCATTGCCAATGAATCGCTCAACGCCACATCAAATTACAGTGGCTTAGTAGATCCTCGGACCAAGTTTCCCAATGATGTACTGACCGATGACCCCGGTGAGCAAGGTGAAAAGAAAACACTAGACCTCTCCGCCATCCAAAACATCAGCGACCTACAAAAGGCATTCATCACCACCCCCAACTATAGGATCGAGGAGATGGTACAGAATGGCAACTATCCGGCCGGCTACCAAGGCGCACTGCCGGCAAATGCTTGGCTCTATGCCAATGGCGGTATTCCTATGGTAGGGCAAGGGATGACCAAGATTCCGCAGAGTATGGAGGAGTCAACAGTCCCCACTCAACCGGCCGTCATCGGACTGGAGCGTGTGCTGGCAAAGGTAGTGGTCGAGTACACCAATACCGAACCGGATATGCGTATACGCCCCTGGACCCACGCACTTTTCGATCAGATGGTGCGAAATCGCCACCTGCACTCCATTTGGCTCAACAACTATCCAATGTATGCGATGTTGCTACCCTCTGAGCGAAGTGAATCGGATCGAGACTACGCCTCACCCGGAACCAATCACAAGCTCTACTCCGACCCCTCAAGCCCCTTTATGAACATGTACTACGCACAGGAAAAAGGGATACCCGATGCCGGCAATGGGCTAAAAATGCCCCTCACCCCCGCCTCCTATCGTAGCCGGACAGTCAATGGTGACAAAGCGGTGCTTTGTCGCCCCAGTTGCTTCATTTTTGGCTACATGTCGCCGATGTTCAAGTACAAGTATGATATGGGGGTTGTGTCGGACAGGCGGAAAGATCCGGTCCTGAATGTCAATTGGATCCCGATCATTCGCAACAATACTATAATCATCTATTCGGGAAATGCCGTCTACATAGATCCGGATCGGAGAGTGGGCGATTATGTCAACTACAATGACCGCTACAACAGCTCGCACCCCATTGACCTCTATGTGCTGCCGACTACCAACAGCCACATGCCCGCCATCTCCGGCAACGGCATTAGCACAAGAAACGGTGAAGTCGGGATGACACAGGAGCCAACCGAGGTAGTAGTGACCACAGCCATCATGAAACGTCCGGTGACCAAGGAGATGTTGAAATCCGAGTTTTGGAGCGATGATCAGGGGCTTTACAAGCAGTCGGATGACCATATGCTGAAGGACTACCGCTTTAGGCTCTTCAATCGAGACGGGGGCAATGACAGCTATGCCATTCGTCGCAACACCATCTACAAGCTGGTCTTCAACTGGAAAGGAAAGGATGTTGTCATCTGCTTCACCGCTCAAGTAAAGGTTTTGCCCTGGAACTACAAAGACAAGTACTACATCATCAACCCGGACACCTGGGAGTATGAGGAGGTAGAGGGAGAGGACTACCCCAGGAACGATCGCACAAATGCCACAGTAAAGAAATGATGAAGTCAGTAGATAAAATAGCCTTGATCGCACTGTGTGTCGCTTTGGCTCTCCTATCGAGCTGTCGCAAAGCGGAGCTACCAAACGTACCGGAAAACAGACAAGGCACACAGGACAAACAACCCCTGGAGATGATTGATCTGGAGCACCCCATCGTGCTCGGCATATCGGTACTGCCATCCCAGGTGGTGGATCTCAACCAGCCCCGCACTCGTGGTGCGTTGCGTGCCGAGCAGGGGAGCTATACCGAGGCTGATTTTGCCCGGTCGACGGTCAATCGGCCCCCGGGAGAGGATCCCGACTGCCTCTACGATGCCGAGGTCGGAGAGGACTGGATCCGAAACATCGTACTATTTGCAGACGGTGAAGAGCTAAAGCAAGGCGTTGACTACGACGTAGAGGGGCTCGTAGGTGGACCGGTGCTCAATCAGAATGACTTCGTGCCCAAAGTGCCTTGGAAGTACGACTCCTCACTTCCGGCTCCTTCCAAACAGGTGGTCGTGAAGATATACCGTCTGCCCAAAGACATGCCTAAAAATCTGGAGGTATTTGCCAACGCACAAGCAATAACGGTTGGGGATCATCGGGACCCTGATACAGTCGACGTTTCCTACATCAACACCCGAAATAGTCCCTGCCTGACCGCTTGGCCCAACACTCCATCCACCTGTTGCGACTACGAGGAGATCCTCTTCTTGAAGACTAACGAAGAGATATATGTAGACTCAACATTACCGTATCTGAGGACCTACATGGCACCCTCCAACCTTCCAATGTATGGCAAGGTAAGCGACTGCGACATCAACCCCGACACCTTTGAGTTCACCGGCAAGCAGTGGGGACAAGCGACAAGAGAGGAGATAAAGACCATCTATCTCGAGCGCGCAGTCGCCAAAATAGAGGTGACCTTCGACGAATACGTCGCCACTGATCCATCTGATCAGCAAGAGAGGATGTATTGGCTGGACGAGCTACGTCCCGGCGACTTCCCCAACATCATCACCATCGTACCGGGGTACGAAAACTACAACCGGAATGTCGATGGTGCACGCCAGCTTTTGGAGGGCTTGGGAGCACCAGATGATGGTATGCCTTTCATCTGGAGAAACAAGGCCGTTCGGTACGGATATCTTTACGGCTACGGCCGGTATTGGAGAAGGGAGACGGACTTTGTGATACAGCCTGAATGCGAGCAAATATCCCCTCAGGAGCAGTACCAGATTGAGCACGACAATTACCTCGGGCTAACCAAGGAGGAGATTGAGAATGACCCCGATAATAGGTACACAAAGTACATCAACGACAAGCTCAGGAGCGGGGTAAAACGGCCTCGGGAAGTGGCCATGTACCTGCCCGAAAGCTACGAGCCGGCAAGAAGCAAATTCCCGGAGGAGATTTTGAGCAATTCAAAGGACTACGAGACCACCATACGTATCGGCATTTCGGAGCTGTTCGCTACCGGAGATCCAGTCAATCCGTATGAGTATCTCACAGTGAATGCCCATTATCAGAAAAACACCAAGATCCTGAATATGGTAGTGGGCGAAAAGAATGCCAATGGCTTTCACGAGTTGGCTCGTAATACCTGCTACCGCCTACATATCCGACTGGGAGATGTGCTCAGAGGGACCTTCAAGGTATTGCCCTACAAGATCGTGGATCTGGACTCAGAGATCGACCCCGAGGCCAATGACAACCAAGCATACGACTGGACCATTCCACGGGCATTGAGGTGCAACCCTCTCGCCTATGTCGCCGAGTACAACGTGACACGGTCGGGCACCTGGGACAAAGGACAGACCATCCCTACTGCCCAAAACGAGGATGAGCTCCTACTCACTTGGAATGACGCCACCGAGCGGTACAATCGGCCACGATCGATCAAGGGTTCGAGCTGCGAGTATAGTATGCCCAACTACCTCCAGTGGAGGAGCATCTTCCCTTGCCAGACCAACATCAGCTTGGGTGGCGGCAATACAATAGTCGAAAATCACCGTGAGATAGTGGAGGTGGCTGGAGAGACCTTTGAGGCGACCCAAGACTTTAGACCCGGTACCTATACCATAAATGGCCAAAGCGTCAAGGGTTGCGTGGGATTGCGGTTCAGGGGCAACAACCCACAGGAAAAACGGTTCAAGTCGGCTTGGCTCTACTATTACGGTGAGCAGGATGGCAAGAAAGGACTACACATCTACTGCATCCCCTTGGCCTACGCGGTTGGGCCCAAACCAATCTCTTTTGGCCAAATCTGTGAGAATAAATTTTGGGAGACAAACATCCCCCACGCAGTACACCGCTTTTTCCCGGCCGCAGGCAGAATCACCTACTTCGGACAGAAGAAGATCGAAAAGAGGGGCGAAATGGGCTACTACTGGCTCCGCACCCAGTACTTCGGAGACCGATACAATGCGGTCATGGTATACTTCGGTGACAACGTTATGGCACAGGATGGCAATGGCGTATTGCTCGACACACGTGCCTCCATCCGACTCTTTTCTCTAACCCCGGCTAAGTGACGGCAGCAGATGCACAGATAACCTATGATGATGAAGTGTTTATTATCCAATAGCAAGCTGACCCTCTTGGTCGCCACCATGTTACTGGCAGGGTGCCAGGGGCTCTATGCCCCCGGGCCGGGCTGTCCCACTCCGGAGGCCACTGCGGATGAGGGGGAAAAGATCCTCCTCGAGAAGCCAATCACACTGAACCTAGGGGTACTGCCTATGCGAGTGGTGGACACTTCGCGCCCCCCCACACGTGCCACAGGGGAGCTCTCACGCTCCTACAGCGAGGAGGATATGAAAAACTCCACACTCAACACCCCCGACCCCACGTACCACATCACCCCACATGTCAACGACTGGATCCGCACCATCGACATTCCTGAGCTGACACTGGGGGTGGACTACAAGGTATCACAGGAGCGTCCCATGTTTAGGCAAATCGAAATCCCCTACAGGTACGACCCGGAGCATAGGATAGATGACGATTACCGCTTCGCCCCATTTCCCTCGGGAAAACTTTATTTGCCAATAGTGACCATCTACAAGCTCCCAAAAGATGGGAACCTCTCTTTCTTTATCAATGCCTGGACCGAGCTGATGCAGCCCGGCACCTCGTTCATCGATCCATTGAGATCCGACCAAACCGACAGATTGCGCAAGGTCCGCAAACTCGATCTGCAACACCCCTACATGACGGCCTACCCCAGTAGATTTCCGCTACGCATAGACGATGAGACGGTCGCCAACTACAACCCAGATGCCGAGAACGTACGACCACCCTACTACTCACTGATGACAGCCTCCTACCTACCAATGTATGGCCGCATCACAGAGGCCAGAGTCTACAAGGGGGTACTCTATGGCAAGCAATTGGGCCGTGAGAGCGAGGAGATCGAGACCGTCTATGTCGAGCGTGCCACAGCCGAGGTAGAGATCCGGCTCCAGACCCGAGATGAGCTGTTTCCCGACAAGGTCTATCCCGACCAGTACTACATCCTCAGCAATGGGACACCCGGCAGGTACGTCAATATGCTGTCCATTATCCCCGACAACTGGGAGGGAGTACAGCAAGCGAGAGCAAAGTGGAGCAAAGAGGCCAACCCCCAATCCCATATCCCCTACCTAGGTGATCGCTTGAGAGATGGATGGGATGCCTACAATGTGCATATCTTCAAGCAAGGACTACAGCACCCGATTTTCATGCCCGAGAATTTCCCGACAAAGCCCGAGGAGCAATCCACCATCCGAGTGGGGATCTCCAAAAGTTTCCGGACCGCCGACAACGACTTTTCGGAGTTTGATCCCAATGATCACGGCAACCCCCGGAAGGACTACCGAAACTTCAAGCAGTTCGACGTCCTCTTTGGAGAAAAGAACCCACAGACCGGCCTCTACGAGGTGCATCGCAATACCCTCTATCGCATCTATGTCCGCATGAAGCGGTATCACCACTCCTCCGATCCACAGATTGAAGTGATAGGTTGGACCGATCAGGACCTACCCAAGGAGTTTTAGGAGTTCCCGTTTTTTATGAAAAGTGCTCAATACATACTGTCTCAGCTGACCTTTCGGTCATTGTTGCTCGCATTTTTGCTCGTGACCGGTGCCTGCCGGCATACCGATACCGACCTCACACTCCCCGAGGACGCACCCGCGATAGAGCGGACTCCATCGGGGCTGATGAAAGTGGAGCTGGAGATTGGCTCGGACCAATTCGATGGACTGATCGACACACCCAGAGCACTGACACCCGAGGAGGAGTGCACGATCAAGACGCTAAACATACTCGCCTTCTCTCTGGAGGGAAACCCCGGCTACGAGGACGAGAAACTGTTTCACCTGCCCGAGATCATCGCCGGCCCCACTCGGAATGGGAGCAAATACACCCTCACGCTCCTGACAAAGCCCGGACGCCAACGCCTCGTACTCCTCGCCAACATCCCCTCCGCACAGCCCGCCTACTCCATCGCCGGGGTGGAGCTGGGCATGACCAAAAAGCAGGTCTACGACCGCTTGGTTTTCCCATTCAGCTCGGATGGCTGGATGGCAAAAAAGGACAGCGAAATCTTCGACCCGATCCCCATGTGGGGCGAGAGCAACGTCTGCTCAGTCGAAAACAGAGCCACACCATTCGGCGACTACCTCGATCCGCAAGGCACCACCGGTACGATCCGACTCTATCGCTCCCTCGCCAGGATAGACTTTGGCCTCAACTTTGATGACCCCACACCCGGAGCCACGACACTCCCCGAGACCTACCATTATGTACCCGGAGACCCCTTTACCTTCGAGGCCGTCTACCTCTATCACCCCGCCTCCAGTTTTCGCATGGCCGGAGATATGAGGAAAATCCAACGCGGGACATTCACCTTCACCGCTCCCACTCTCCCCACCTCGCTAGACTTCCACACCACCATGGAGGAGGGCCGGATGCCCAAGTGGGGCACCTACAACCCCCAAAACCTCCAGCCATACGAGCACGTCGGACGCCACATCCGTGCCATCTACATCCCCGAGTCTCCCGTACCCGCCTCACTGGTGGAGCGCACCTGCTTGGTCATGAAAGGCAAGTACAGAGATCAGGATCCATCCTACTATGCCCTGGACATCTCCACCACGGTCAATGGCCAAAGAAACTTCTTGCCCCTGATCCGCAACAAGCGCTACCGCATCAATGTCAAGAAGATCACCCGATCCGGATACCCCACCATCGAGAAAGCGATCAAGGAAGAGCCCTCCAAGACCGAGATCGTCTACAAGCTCGAGTCCCTCACCCCACTCTACTACCGAGACGGCAAAGGGCAGGAGCGAACCCTAGCAGTCACCGGCACAGTCTCCACCAAGGTGGATGGCCGTGTGGTCTCCACACGCCCACTGACATTGGGCGACTTTGACCTCGAGAAAGTTCCATCCATGGACTGGCTGGCCGTATCCGGCCCCAAAGTGAAGCAGACTAGGAAAATCGGCGTCCCCGAAACACTGGAAAAGCCCGGACTCTCGCTTCGTGGCAAAGCTGACCCCACACAGAGCTTCCCTGTACCGGTCATCGTCAAGCGGTCACTGGAGGACAACCCACTCGCCTACATGGCGAAGTACAACGTCACCAGAGACAAAAAGTGGGACACCAACCACACCATCCCCTCCACCTTGGAAGAGGCCAAAAAGGTGCTGATGAGGAACACTTTTGCACGGTCAACCTTCAAGCAACCTCAGTCTATAGAGGGATCGTCCGAGCAGTACAAAATTCCCGGCTCGTATCAAATGTGGTCCATCATACCTTCTGGGCTAATAATGCTTTCCGGCCGAGAAGGTCTCGACAACCCCGTGATATGCAAAGGAAAAGAGAAGGTACAGATTGCCGGTCAGGATTTCAATGCCTCAAGTACACTGATATTTCCCAAGAAAATAAAGCTGGCCGATAAGCAAACAGGAAGATCCTGCTGGGTTGCTCTCCGCTACAATGGCAATGACAGTACGGAAAAGAAGTACCGCTCCGCTTGGCTCTACTACTGGGGGGTCAAGGAGGTGAATGGAAGGCAAGTCAACGGCCTATACATCCACTGCATCAACATCGTGGGGATCAGCCGATCCGTAACCAGTGCCGAAGACCTCTTGGACAAATCTTTCTGGGACACCTACCTAAGCCAAGCTGTGGTCCGTTTTCTTCCTGCTACAGGCCAATCATCACATGACAAATACGATAACCCAACGAATCTTACGCATCAGGGTGAAGACGGGACCTTGCTTCAGGATCCTATACTTAGCCACTCGGGTTACGCTTCTTTTTCAGAGAATACTATTATTGGAGGCATAATGACTATTACAATGCCTCAGATCGGACCGTCTCCAGATCCAGATACATTTGATCTTCACGCTTTGCGTTTAATCTCCGACAGGGCGCTGGACGAGGACGGGGATGAGTGAGCTCATCCCCAGAAGATGATCCGGCCTTGTCGCCCCTCCGGTGGTTGCCAATCGATTGGCAAAATTGGTCCGCAGCACCCCGCTAGGGGTGCCTTTTTCTTAGCCCGGGTGTCGAGGGGCTAAGCCCCGAAGACCCCGGGACCGCAAGTCCGCCACTTTTTTCCTCACGACCCCGCAAGGGGTCGCAAAACAGGTGGTTTTCGGTTCAAAAAAAGCCTTTTCCGGGGGAGTTGATAGTCAAATAGTTGCAAAGACCCTTGAGTTTCACGGATAGAAGCAAAAGTTTTCACGGATAGAAGCGAACCTTTTCACGGATAGAAGAAATCGCTTAGACGGATAGACGGAAAAAATCAATCCCATCTTTGGCGGACCAATTTTGCCGATCTGTTCTGCGACCCCTGGCGGGGTCGTTTTATTTGTTCCGGAATCTATGGACCCGGGGGCTTCGGGGCTTCGCCCCTTGACACCCGGGCTATGAAAAAGGCACCCCTAGCGGGGTGCTGACGACCCAACACTTCTCGTCCAATTACCGACTGTCCTTGCGAACCAATTTACTCGGCCAGATTTTGAAAAACCTGTTTTGCCGATCTGCTCTGCGACCCCTGTCGGGGTCGTTTTATTTGTTCCGGAATCTATGGACCCGGGGTCATCGGGGCTGCGCCCCTCGACACCCGGGCTATGAAAAAGGCACCCCTAGCGGGGTGCTGACGACCCAACACTT
>CAMYAB010000019.1 GCA_947253625.1 uncultured Porphyromonadaceae bacterium
GCCCCGCACCCCTCCCCCACGCTGCAGGCGCTGAGGCTAGTGGCACGGGGTATTCTGCAGGAGCATCCGTTGCCCTCTTTTGGCGATGAAGAGTACCGCAGATTCAATATCACCAAGGTACTCACAGAGGCAGCCAAGCACCTCGCCACCCCGGCACAGCCATCCGACCGACAGGATAGCCGCAACTGCATCCTCAGTCGTACCTCCGACCTCCCCAAGGTCACCCTCCTCGAGGATTGTGTCTCCGGACCGACTCGGGACGAGGAGGGCTATTTCCTCGGAGAGTTGAGCCACTTTGAGCGACTCTACCCCGGGCTGGCAGAGCGATATATGGGGACCATGGACTCTCTCCGGACCGACCCATTGGCTGCGCTCAATACCCTGTATGCCAATGAGGTACTCGTCCTCTACCTCCCCAGAGGCCGACACCTCGATACTCCCATACACCTACTCAGGCGAGCCGCACTTGTTGAGGGGCAGGTACGCTTCTTTTGTCCACGCATACTCGTGATAGCCGACCAAGGCAGCTCGGCAAAGATCCTACTCTGCGACCATGTCGACCATGAGGATACCCCCTCCTACCGCAACTCCCTACTCGAGATCTATGCCGAGAGCGGGAGCCATATTGAGTGCTATGATATCGAGGAGACCACCCCGCAGACCACGAGGCTACACAGCGTACACATACAGCAGGCAGAGAAGAGCTTTGTCCTCACCAATAACCTCACCATCACCAACGGTGTCACCCGCAACAACTACTACTGCCAACTCCTCGGCCCTCAAGCCGAGCTCAACCTCGATGGTCTCGCCATCCTCGACGGTGACCAGCATGCCGACACCTACTCACTCATCCGACACCTGGCACCCGACTGCCACTCCGATGAGCTATTTAGGTACACCCTCAACGACCGGGCGCAGGGAGCCTTTAGCGGAATGATCTACGTCGACCGAGTGGCCCAAAAAACCCTTGCCTACCAGACCAACCGCAACCTCCTCCTCTCGCCTCAGGCTCGTATGCACTCCAAGCCCCAGCTCGAGATCTACGCCGATGACGTCCGCTGTACACACGGACTGACGACCGGCGAGCTCGACACCAAGGCACTCTTTTACATGCGCCAGAGAGGAATCCCCTACGTCGAGGCCCGACTGATGCTCATCATTGCATTCATGAGCGATGTCCTCGACAAGATCGACCTCCCCGACCTACGCGACCGCTTGGCCGACGTCATCGATCGACGCTATCGAGGTATGCCGGCCGCCTGTGCCTACTAGAGGAGGGTAGGCCCTCATCCTCCTACGCACGACATCCGCACCGGAGGGTACTTGCAGGTCCCTACACTTTCCTAAAAAACTGTTGTACAAGGGTAAAATCACCCCTGTGCGACAGTTTTTTTTGTCCCCTCGTAACGTCCTGAAAAGCAACCACCTGTACGACCCTCTTTTTTTCACGGATAGAAGCGATCGGTTTCACGGATAGAAGCAAAAGTTTTCACGGATAGAAGCGATCCTTTAGACGGTACTAAATTTTTGTAGTTGCACAGGGTGTTTTTTCTTGCTCCTTGGTACTAAGTTTTTGGACGCTCCTTTGCCCTGCTCGGAGTGCTGTGATTTTTGCACTTTCCTTATCTCTAAGATTAAAAAAGAGTTAAATGGTATACTAATTACACTATATGTGTAGACAAAGTGTATATTTGTGGTGTGAAAGAACACGCTAATTATTTTTTGATATGGAAGTAAACAGACGAAAGGATAAGTACATAGACCGTGCTATTGCGGTGCTGAAGCAGGATGGACTGCGTCTCTCCTTGGATGAGATAGCGGCGAAAATGGGTGTCGCGAAGAAGACGCTGTACAACCATTTTAGTTCAAAAGATGAGTTGATCAAGGAGTCCATACGTGCGATCTCGTTGGATTTTCGAGAGGCATTGTCGGGTTTGGATGACCCGGATCGTCCGAGCATTGAGAGTCTTCGGGAGTCTTTTGCTCGTGTGGGAGAGCTTTTTATGGTCGTTAGTCCGGTGTTTTTTTCGGATCTGATGCGTGGCAATCCCAGCCAGGCTATGCTGGAGCACTTGGTGGGGTCCGACTTTTTTCAGCGCAAGATTTTGTCGAATCTCCGGCAGGGTATTGCGGAGGGTGTTTTTCGGGAGGATCTGGATGTGGAGTTTGTGAGTACCTATATGTCGTACTCTATTTTCGGTTTTTATATCAATGGTATTGTCCATGGCAATGCTCCGGTGACCTCGTCCTACTTTGAGGAGGTGCTGGAGTATCATCTGCGTGCGATTACGACAGCCAAGGGCAGACAAGTAGTAGATAGTAGTCATGAATGAAGAGATGCGTAAGAGGAGCCTGGGGGGCTTGGGGCTCATGGTCTTTCTTTTGGGGGTCGCTTTTTGCTCCGGAGGTGTGGTGCTGGCTCAGGGTGGATATACTCTGAAGGATTGTTTGGGGTACGCACTGGAGCACAACCGCGATATTCGCAAGTCGGCGTATGATCTGGAAAAGTCTCGCTACGCCCGTCGTGAAGTACTGGGAGCTTTGCTACCGCAGGTGAATGGGTCGGCCAACCTGAATGACAACCTGAAGAAAGCGAAGTTTGTGATGCCCAACTTCATGAACAACATGCTGCCACCCAATAGGCAGGATCCCAATGCCTCCAAGTATATCACGGTGGAGATGGGTACAAAGTACACGGCGAATGGGGGTGTGGCTCTGAATCAGCAGCTGCTCAACTTTTCGCTCTTCAATGCTCTGAACATTGCCAAGGAGGCGGAGCGCCTGGCCGCACTGGGCAGAGAGTCAACCGAGGAGGAGGTGATCGCCCAGACAGCGGCTCTTTTTTACGGTGTGCAGAGTACGGAGTATGCAGCGACGCAGATGGGCAAAAGTGTGGCACTGATGGAGCGGATGCTCCGGATGATGGAGGTCAACCATGCCAACGGACTGGTGAAAAAGGTGGATGTGGATCGCCTGAGGGTCAACCTGACCAATCTCCGGACGCAAGAGTCGGCTATCGCCAATGTGGTGGCGGTCCAAAAGAACCTCCTAAAGCTACAGATGGGACTAGACATGGATGCCGAGCTAGGTATCGTGCCTATGGATCTAGGAGCGGTGGAGCAGGAGGTGGGGCTGCGCCCATTTTTGCCGGCCAACCATACGGCATACCGTCTGCTCTCGGAGCAGGAGCGGATGGTGGGGCTACAGAGGAGGTCAGCGATCTATGAGTATCTGCCGACGTTGTCTGTGATGCTAAACTTTCAGTACAACGGTGTGTCGGATCAGTTTTTCAGGGGAGAGATGAACCATTGGTACCCGACATCAATGGTCGGACTAAGCCTGCGGGTACCCATTTTCAGCGGTATGAGTCGCCACTCCAAGGTGAAGCAGAGTGGGCTGGAGCTACTCAAGGTGCAGGAGGACCGTAGGACTCTGGAGCAATCTCTGAGTATGGCGTACAAAAATGCACGTGCCAAGCTGGGGGATGCACATCGGACGATTGATCTCCAGAGGGAAAACCAAGCATTGGCCGAGGAGGTCTTTGAGATTGCCCAAAACAACTTTGTGCTGGGTGTCGCTTCGCTGTCGGATGTGCTCAATGCAAGCCAATCATTGATCCAAGCCCGAATGTCGTATGCGGATGCCGTGAATGACTACCTAAAGGCCACAATCGACCTACGAAAGGCGAATGGGACAATAAGGGAACTAATAAACTAAAAATAGAGATGAAGGATATGAAGCGAAGAACTTTTTTCTTGTGGGTCGTCGGTGTCGTGGGCGTGATTGCTCTAGTCCTTGTCACCAACAAACGTGCGACACTCTCCAAGACTCGTATGATCGAGGATCTGGATGGCAGTGTGGCGGTTCGCTCAACCGTGGTGAGGGATAGTGTCTACACGGTCGGATTTGAGGCAAATGGTGTGTTGTCGGCCTCTCATGACCTGTCACTTGTGTCCGATGCGGGCGGGCGTGTCCTGGAAGTTTTGGTACGGGAGGGTGACGTCGTCCGGAAAGGGCAAGTCCTGATCCGGCTGGATAGTGAGACGCTTCGTGCCGATGTGGAGTCCGCTCGTGTTGCCTATGAGGCATCGCAAAAGGACTACGAGCGGTACAAAAACGCCAATGCCCAGGGAGGTGTGACCGACCAGCAGCTGGCCGCCATCCACACCCAGATGGTTGCGGCAGAGAGTAGGTATGTGTCGAGCCGACGCCGACTCTCGGATGCAGCGGTCAAGTCGCCAATGTCCGGAAAGGTCTACAAAAAGTATGTGGAGGTCGGGAGCTACCTCAACCCTGGTGCCAAGCTATTTGATATCCTCGACGACTCTGCGCTGAAGGTGATGAGCGCACTCACCGAAAAGCAACGGATACGGACCCATGTGGGCGACTCTGTCCGACTGACGAGTGAGCTCTATCCCGAGACCCGGATTGGCGGGGTGGTGGCTTTCGTAAGCGACAAGGCGGATCGTACGCTCAACTTCCCGGTAGAGGTCAGGATCACCGACAGTCCGGTCGAGCTACTGCCGGGTATGTACGTCACGATCGCTTTTGTCGGTGAGAGTCAGCGGGAGGGTCTGCTGGTTCCGCACAGCGCCATTACGGGAGGACGCGATGACGCCTACCTGTACACCATCAAGGGGGGTAAGGCGATCAAGACACCTGTGGTGACCGGTGATATGCTCGGAAGTCGGGTGGAGGTTCTCTCCGGCTTGCAACAGGGCGACAGCATAGTGCTGGAGGGGCTGATCAATATCTCCGACGGCACACCTGTCAAGAGTGTCCAATGACCTAAGCGACCTACATCATGAAAATAACCGAACTATCCATCAAGCGCCCGATATATGTGCTGGTGCTATTCATCGTGCTGAGCGTGCTGGGGTATCTGAGCTACCGGAGCTTGAGTGCCGAGCTGATGCCCAAGTTTACCCCGCCTGTGCTCAATGTCCGAGTCGTCTATCCCGGTGCCTCACCCACCGAGGTCGAAAATACCCTCACCCGACAGCTGGAGGACGCACTCTCCGGCATGGAGGGGATCGATCACCTGCAGTCTTTTTCCTTTGAGGGAATGTCCATGGTGTTGGTCACCTTTGACTTTGGTACAGATCTCGACAAGGCAATGACGGATGCTCAAAACCTCATCAGTGCCAAGCGGGCAGACCTCCCTCGCGATATCCTGTCGCCCACTATCTCCAAGATCTCGGTGGACGAAAAGCCCATCCTGATCCTCTCTGCCGTCTCCCGGATGGCGCCGACCGACTTTTACCAGCTGCTCGACAAGCGTATCGTACCCGAGCTGTCGCGTATCAATGGGGTCGCCAAGGTAGAGCACATCGGTGGTGCCGAGCGGGAGATACAGATCAATCTGGACCAGGCAAAAATGAGTCAATTGGGGCTGACCCCCATGATGATACAGGGTGCCATACGTGCTGCTGACTTGGACTTCCCCACCGGCTATCTGCGCAACGATGAGACGCAGACGGCCATCCGCCTCGCCGGTAAGCTCACTTCCATCGAGGAGCTTAGCCACCTCGTGGTACGTGTCACCCCTACGGGGATCCCCATACGTCTCTGTGATGTGGCAGAGGTGGTCGACACGGTCAAGGAGCCGGTCAAGCTGGGACGGGTCAACGGTGAGGATGCGATCCTCATCAACCTCCTCAAGCAGTCCGATGCCAACGCCATCAAGGTCAGCCAAGAGGTCTACAAAGCCATTGAACGACTGGAGAGCGACTACGACGATATAGGGCTAAAGATCAGTGTCACTCAGGACACCACCACCTTTACCCAACAGTCGATCGACTCGGTGCTCACGGACCTCCTGCTGGCCATCTTGCTGGTCACAGTGGTGATCCTTGTTTTCTTACACAGCTTCCGAAACGCACTGATCGTGATGGTCGTCGTCCCAGTATCGCTCATCGCATCATTCATCGGTATGAAACTCTTGGGCTTCACGCTCAACCTAATGTCTCTCCTAGCTCTCTCGCTCGTCATCGGGGTCATCGTGGATGATGCCATAGTGGTGATCGAAAACGTCTATCGACACATCGAGATGGGCAAAAATAGAGTGCGCGCCACATGGGATGCGATGCGAGAGATCGGTCTCACCGTCGTATCGGTCACGATGGTCTTGGCTGTGGTCTTTTTGCCGGTCATCTTCACCGACACGCTGGTATCCGACATCCTCCGACAATTCTGTGCAGTCATAGTCATTGCCATCCTATTCAGCCTGTTGGCGGCACTAACACTGGTGCCGATGCTGACCTCCAGGTACAGCGATCTCTACGAGCTCACAGGCAAAAACGCCTATGAGCGAGTGCTGCTGGCCTTTGAGGCACGGGTCGAAAAGTTTGCCACCTGGGTGTCCGACCTTTCTCGCTGGGGTCTTGGGCACAAGCGACGTCTCGCTCTCGTGATCCTGCTGATCACCCTGTCGGTCTTTGCCCTCTTCCCTTTGGGGTTCATCAACTTTGAGTTTCAGCCCTATATCGACCGTGGAGAGTTCATCGTCCGTCTCGAGATGCCCAAGGATATCTCCATGAAGGAGTCCAACGCACTGGTCCAAAGAGCCGAGCAGTGGTTTAGGGAGCGACCGGAGGTAGACGAGGTGGTCACCATGGTCGGCCTTACCGGCGACAATACCCAGAGCAACAAGGGGACACCCTACCTGGCTGAGCTCAATGTCAAGCTAAATAAGCAAAAAGAGGGCACCGAGCAGTACATTACCCGGATCCGAAAACCCCTATCCGACTATCTCGTCAATGCCAAAGTAAGCCTCTTTAGTGTCAGTCTTGCCGGGACAGCCACCAAGGCCAATATTGAGTACATTATTACCGGAAACGACACCGACTCCGTCATGCTCTATGCCGAGCGAGCACTCCACACACTGGGCAGTATCCCCGGAGTATTGCAGCAGAGCTTGTCGGTCGAAAACACCACCCCCGAGGTCACTGTCCGAGTCAACCGCGACAAGATGGCCGAGCTGGGGCTCACTCTCGAGACTGTGGGTATGCAGATGCAAATGCACTTTCAGGGCAATAATCAGCTAAAGTACACCGAGGGAGACAACGACTACGCCATCAATATTCGGGCCGACAAGGACTACCGTCGGCAGGTCGACCATGTCGCCAATATGGTCCTCCTCGCACAGGATGGCAGTGCAGTCCGACTCTCACAGTTTGCCGACGTCACTCTGGGTACAGGCCCCAGTCGACTTGAGCGATACAACCGCAGTCGATCCGTGACCCTACAGGCTCAGACCTATGGGGTCCCGGCCGGAGCCATCTCCAAGCAATTCATGAGCAAAATCCGGCAGGACAATATGCCCCGAGGGGTCCGCATCCAGACCGCCGGAGATATGAAAAAGATGTCCGACTCCATGGGTGTCCTCACCGCTGCCCTCCTCCTATCGCTCATGCTGATCTATCTGGCGATGGTCCTGCTGTACAACAACTGGCGAGACCCCGTCGTCGTGATGATATCCATACCGCTCTCCATCGTCGGTGCGCTTTTGGCACTGGCACTCACCAATACCGCCATAAGTATCTACGCCATGCTGGGGATTGTCATGCTCGTGGGGCTGGTGGCCAAAAATGCAATCCTGCTGGTAGACTTTGCCAACGATGCCCTGCGTGACGGCATGAGCATGGATGACGCACTGATACAAGCCGTACGGATCCGTACACGCCCAATCCTCATGACCGCACTCTCCACCATCATTGGTATGCTCCCCGTCGCACTGTCTCGAGGATCGGGCGCCGAGCTACGCAATGGCATGGCCTGGGTAATCATCGGGGGTATGTTTGTCTCTACATTTCTCACCCTGATCGTCGTCCCGGCAGTCTACAAGATGATCCACTCCGGCCAAAAGCAGTCGGTCGCTCCGGACGATATAGAGCGTCTGATGTACGAGTGACGCACCAAGAGTCACCCAGTGGTGAGCAAGAGGGGGTGCCCCGGCAGCTTGTCGGGTGCACCCCCTCTCGCTTGACCTTTTTTGCCCAAATCTGCTCGCCCTTTTGCCCCCAATCCGACCTCTTTTCTCGACCGAACGACCTCTCCAAAAAGCTCCCAAAAAGGACTAAAAAAAGCCCCTCTCGGGGGCTTTGATAATCAAGTATTTACACAGAGCCTTGAGTTTCACGGATAGAAGCGATCGTTTTCACGGATAGAAGCAAAACTTTTCACGGATAGAAGCAATCGCCCCGACGGATAGAAAGAAAAAATAGGTCGGGCCGAGGCGACCCTCCTCTCTCTGTTTTCGGACGACAGTCTTTGCCCAAATAGGCCCGTTTTTGGGGGACTCAGGGCATCGTATCCGATCCGATGACGCTCATCGGGCTCTCTGCTTGGGCATGGGTGCGGATTTCGCGGACGATGCGGACGGCTTCGACAGCTTGGCGGACATCGTGTACGCGGATAATGTGTGCGCCCTCCAGTAGCGCATAGGTGTCGAGTACGGTGGTGCCATTGAGCATCTCTTGGGGGGTGCCTCCGAGTAGGCGGTAGAGCATGCTCTTGCGACTGATACCGACCAGTAGAGGGTAGCCTAGTGCGACAAACTTGTACAGGTCGGCCATTAGCTCGTAGTTTTGCTCCAGAGTTTTGCTAAAGCCAAAGCCCGGGTCGAGGATGATGTTTTCGTCTTTTAGGCCGAGGTCCTTGACGATCGAGACGCGGTGCAGCATCTCGCGGAGTACCGTGTCCGCCACTCGTCCGTCGTACCGGCAGAGGCTCTGCATGGTCTTGGGGGTGCCACGCATGTGCATGAGTATGTAGGGGACCTGTAGGTGAGCCACGGTCTCGGCCATGCGCTCATCGATGAGTCCGCCCGATACGTCGTTGATGATGTCCGCTCCACCCTCCTCGACACAGAGTCGTGCCACATCGGCCCGAAACGTGTCCACACTGACAATGGCCTCGGAGTGCACTTCGCGGATGGCGGTGAGGACCTCCCGCAGTCGGCGCCACTCCTCCTCCGGGGTCACCTCCTCGGCATCGGGGCGTGTAGAGTAGCCTCCGACATCGATGATCTCCGCTCCCTCGCTGAGGATCTGCTCGATACGGTCGTGGATCTGTAGGGTGCCTTGGATCCGGCTGCCGGGGTAGAAGGAGTCGGGAGTGTGGTTGAGGATACCCATGACGATGGGTTGGTCGGTGAGGTCCAGTAGACGACCTCGCACCTGTAGGGTGGTGTGGCGGAGTGGGGTATTGGTGTCCATGGTTGTTGTCGGTATAGGGTATGGGCTCGGGTAAGTGGTTGGCCGAGTCTCTGCTCCTGCAAAGGTGACAAAAAAGGCCGAACTTTCCGTGTCGGACAAATTCGTTATCTTAGTACTCCAAAGTAGTATTGACAGACAACCTTTTTCCCCATTTTCCAAGATGAAAAAAACGCTATTCCTACTGCTCACTTTCGTAGTCGGTTTTGCCACCTTTGCACAAAATGCCAAGCCCTTTGTCGTACCTGAGCTGAAGAGCTGGGTGGGTACCAAGGGGTACTTTTGGGTAACCCCACAGACTTCCTTGTCCTCCTCGCCTGAGCAAAAAGTGCTGCGTGACGACCTGGCACAACAACTCGAGACACTGCTCGGGCAGCCGGTCGTCACCGCTGAGGCAACTGCGCAGGGCGGTATCATCCTAGAGCAGGTGATTGATGCCGACCTCACCGCCACCAATGAGGCCTACCGCATCCTGATCACTCCCGACGAAGTGCGGATACAGGGAGGCAATACCGGATCCATACGGTGGGGGTGCCAGACGATACTCCAGATGCTGGAGCAAAATAGGGCACTTCCATGTGGGACGATCCTCGACGAGCCGGAGTATGCGGTGCGAGGATTCATGCTTGATGTGGGGCGCAAGTTCTTTGATACGAACTTTATTCGCGCCACCCTCAAGATGATGGCCTACTACAAGATGAATGTCCTGCACATCCACCTCAACGACAATGGATTCAAACAGTTTTACGGCGACGACTGGGACAAGACCTACGCCGCCTTTCGCCTCGAGAGTGAGCGCTATCCGGGGCTGACCGCCAAGGATGGACACTATACCAAGGCTGAGTTTCGAGCACTCCAAAAGGAGGCCAACGACCACTATGGCGTGACGATCATACCGGAGATCGATGTGCCGGCTCACTCACTCGCTTTTGCGCACTACATGCCGGAGCTGGGCAGTGAGCAGTATGGACGAGACCACTTGGACCTTTTCAACCCCAAGACCTACGAGGTGCTCGACAATCTCTTCGACGAATACCTCTCGGGCGAGGACCCCGTCTTCGTCAACCGCTACGTGCATATCGGCACCGACGAGTACAGCAACAAGGACCAAAAAGTGGTGGAACAATTTAGAGCCTTCACCGACCACTACATCCGCAAAGTGGAGCAATACGGCAAAGTGGCGGCCGTATGGGGCAGCCTCACTCACGCCAAGGGCGAGACCCCTGTAAAGGTCGACAACGTCCTCATGTACTGCTGGAGCAAAGACTACTCCCTCACCTCCCAGATGATCGACCTGGGCTACGACATTGTCTCCGTCCCGGACAACTGGATGTATATCGTGCCGGCCGCCGGCTATTACTTTGACTACCTCAATATCCGCCACATCTACAACGACTGGACACCGGCCGTGACCGTCGGCGGTGAGGTCTTTGAGGAGCGTCACCCAAAGATCAAGGGCGGGATGTTTGCAGTCTGGAACGACCACTGCGGCAATGGTATCAGCGCACAAGATGTCTTTCACCGCATGTTGCCGGCCACACAGACAGTGGCGACCAAGATGTGGACCGGTAGGCATGTGTCACTGCCTTTTGAGCTCTTCGACACCAAGCGCAAAGCACTCAGCGCCGCACCCGGGGTGAACCTGCTTGGTCTGCCAAAGGGGCGGATCCCGGCCACCATAGCGGAGGTCGCCACCCCCAATCCCGGACTGCTTGCCCTACCTATGGATGAGATAGGGTACAACTACCGTGTCTCTTTTGACCTGCGCATCGGCAAAAATCCTGCAGGGACGGCACTCTTTTCGTCGCCATACAGCACGCTTTACCTGTGCGATCCCGAGAGCGGACGACTGGGCTACGAGCGGGATGGCTACCGCTATACCTTCGACTACACCGTGCCGATCGGACGCACCGTCAGCATAGCGATAGAGGGTACCAACCGTGAGACGAGACTCTTTGAGGATGGTCAGCTCATCCAGACACTTGGCATCATCCCACACCCCGAGGACAAGCACCTCGACCGCCCACGCCACTTCGTCCGGACCCTGGTATTCCCTCTGGCCAAGTTTGAGCCGATTCACGGCACACTGCGCAACCTCAGAGTCGACTATCTCGGCGACTGATAGCCCCTACGGAGTAAACACTTTTTGGTACTTTTGTGCGGAAGCAATATTTTCAACCACATATACTTAGTCACATCTCATCATGCACTTACTTGATACCTTGGTCCAAAAAGCCCAAAAGGCCCCCAAGACTATAGTCCTACCCGAGGGTACGGAAGAAAGAACACTCATTGCGGCCGATAGGATCCTCGCCAATGCTGTCGCCAAAGTCATCCTCATCGGAGAGCCGGAGGCCATCCATGCCGAAGCCCAACGCCTAGGCCTCACCCACATCGACAAGGCCCGCATCATCTCCCCGACCCAAAATCCTGACAAACAAAAGCACGCCGACCTACTCTACGACCTCCGAAAGAGCAAAGGTATGACTCCCGACGAGGCTCTCAAAAAGGTGGAGAACCCCCTCTATCTCGCCACCCTGCTCATCAAGAGCGGTGAGGCGGATGGCGAAGTGGCCGGTGCGCAAAATACCACGGGCAACGTCCTCCGCCCTGCGCTCCAGATCATCAAGACCAAGCCGGGCGTACATGTTGTGAGCGGTGCATTCATCCTCATCATGAATGAGGCCCTCAAGGGACACTACTATGGAGAGGATGGGATCCTGGTGCTGGCCGACTGCGCTGTCATGCCCGACCCCACTGCCGACGAACTGGCACAGATCGCAGTCTCCTCCGCTGACACTGCACGGGCCATCGTCGGGATCGAGCCACGGATAGCCATGCTCAGCTTTAGCACCAAGGGGAGTGCCAAGCACGACCATGTGGACAAGGTCGTAGAGGCGACCCGCATTGCACACGAGCTGGCTCCCGCTCTGCAGATAGATGGCGAGCTGCAGGTAGATGCGGCACTTGATCCCAAGACCGGAGCACAAAAAGCACCCGGCAGCACAGTCGCAGGCAAGGCAAACGTCCTCGTATTCCCCGATCTCCAAAGTGGAAATATCGGCTACAAGCTCGTCCAACGCCTCGGAGGAGCCACAGCAGTGGGCCCCATTCTGCAAGGAATGGCACACCCGGTCAACGACCTCAGTAGAGGGTGCTCCGCCGACGACATCTACTACATGATCGCCATCACGAGCCTACAAGCCGCCGCGGCCGCTCACTGATCCCCAAAAACACCCACCACACTCAAAAAAAAACAATCAAGACATGAAAATACTCGTACTCAACTGCGGAAGCTCCTCCGTGAAGTATAAGCTCTACGAAATGGCCAATGAGCAAGTCATCGCTCAGGGAGGCGTGGAGCGGGTAGGGCAGGAAGGCTCCTTCCTAAAGTTCAAGGACAGAATGGGCGAGTCCGTCACGATCGAAAAATACCTACCCGAGCACACCACAGCTGTGGAGCTCATCCTGGAGACCCTCCAAGACCCCAAGCACAAGTACATCGACTCCATCAACGAGATCGACGCCGTAGGTCACCGAGTAGTGCACGGAGGCGAGACATTTAGCAAAAGTACGCTTATCACCGATGAGGTGATCCAAAAGGTCAAGTCGCTCAGCGACCTTGCCCCCTTGCACAACCCCGCCAACCTCAAGGGCGTGGCCGCCATCTCCAAGCTCCTGCCACACGTGCCACAGGTGGCGGTATTCGACACAGCGTTTCACCAGACCATGGAGCCCTATGCCTACATGTACCCACTCCCCTATAGGATGTACAGCGACTACAAGGTGCGCCGATACGGATTTCACGGCACCAGCCACCGCTATGTGAGCAAGCGCGGAGCCGCATTCCTCGGGCTGGACTACGACACCGCACGCATCATCACCTGCCACATCGGCAATGGCGGATCCATAGCCGCCGTCCGTGGTGGACAAGTCGTGGACACCACCATGGGGCTCACCCCTGTCGAAGGACTGATGATGGGCACCCGAACGGGAGACATCGACCCCGGTGCACTCGTCTACGTCATGCAAAAAGAGGGCCTCGATGCGGATGGGCTCAACAAACTGGTCAATAAGGAGTCCGGAGTCCTCGGGTTCAGCGGTATCTCCAGCGATATGCGCGACATAGAGTCCGGCATGGAGTCCGGAGACGAGCGATCCATCCTCACCATGCAGATGTACAACCATCGGATCAAAAAGTACGTCGGTGCCTTTTTGGCCGAGCTGGATGGTGCCGATGCGATCATCTTCACCGGTGGTGTGGGCGAAAACCAGGCCATCACACGCGAGTACGTCTGCGACAATATGGACTACGCCGGTATCAAGATCGACAAGGAGCTCAACCGCAAGGTCCGCGCCAAGGAGGTACTCCTCTCCACACCGGACAGCAAGGTAAAGGTTGCCATCATCCCCACCGACGAGGAGTTGCTCATCGCCAAGGATACCCACGATATTGTACTGAGCCAAGGCAAGGGACGTTGATCCCTCCTCGCTTTGGTGCGATAGGATAACCAACCATTGAGGGTGTGCCGAAACAATTGTTCTGGCACACCCTCTCTCTTTGTGTGCAACAGGCTCAAAAGCCTACCAAAAAGGCCCCAAAAACAGGCGATTTTTTGGCCAAAAATGCCTCCTTCGGTGAGCGTTGATAATCAGATAGTTATAGGTAGACTCGAGTTTTACGGATAGAAGCGAAAGTTTTCACGGATAGAAGCGAAAGTTTTCACGGATAAAAGCGATCAATTAGACGGATAGAAGGGGAAAACAACACCCAGTTTTGCGCCCCCAACTTTGCCGATCTGCTTTGCGACCCCTGGCGGGGTCGTGTTTTTTCGGGGCGACTGCGGTCCCGGGGTCTTCGGGGCTGCGCCCCTCGACACCCGGGCTATGAAAGAGGCACCCCTAACGGGGTGCTGCAACCCAATTTTGCCGACCCGATATTGCCGACCCGCTTTGCCCAAATAACGGATCCGATGGCAAGGTCTGCCGACCCCGACAGGGGTCGCAAAACAGATCGGACAGAGGGGAAACAAAAAGGGGCTGCCGACCCCGCAAGGGGTCGCTCCTTCATAGCCGGGCGGTCGAGGAGGGACCAAAGCCCCGACGATGACCCCCGGAAAGG
>CAMYAB010000020.1 GCA_947253625.1 uncultured Porphyromonadaceae bacterium
ACCCCACCCCCCTCACGACCCCGCAAGGGGTCGCAAAACAGATCGAGAAATACGATACGGCAGACCGGGCCCGACTCCAAACCAAGGAGTGACCTTTCATAGGCGAGCGATGGGGCGGAGCGTAAGGGGCTTTTTTAGTACCTTTGGCGAACCGAGGGGATTGCACAAAGTGCGACCGCCTCACGAAAAATACCGACACACGACCTCATGAAAACAAAGAGCAAGATCAAATGGGCGAAACGACTCTGGTACGGCCTCGGCAAGCTCCCGCTACCGATACTGTATCTTGTGTCGGATCTGGTCTGCCTCGTCCTCTACCACCTTCTGCGCTATCGTCGCGAGGTGGTGGCCGAAAACCTGCGCCTGGCTTTTCCGGAAAAGAGTGACCGTGAGCGTCGCAAGATCGAGCGACAGTTTTACCACTACTTTTGTGACACCTTCATCGAAGCCCCCAAGATGATGACTTGGTCACCGGAGCAGATCCGGCGACACTTCGCCATCAGTGGGACGGAGGCGGTGGCCGAACTAAGCCGAGCCGGCAAAGACATCATCCTCTACATGGGTCACTACGGTCAGTGGGAGTGGATCCCCTCCATCGCTCTATGGGTACCGGAGATTGACTGCGCACAGATCTATGAGCGGTTGCGAGACCCGGTGGCAGACGAGCTCATCCGAGCCAATAGGCAAGCGTTTGGGAGTCGATCGGTGGAGCGGCGCAACACTCTGCGCTACATGGTGGCGATGCACCAAGCCGGCAAACCCTATGCTGTGGGATTTGTGGCCGACCAATCGCCGTCGATCAACCAACTCTTGCACTACGAGACCTTCTTTGGACTGGAGGTGCCGGTATATCTGGGGGCAGAGAAAATAACACACCGACTGGGGCTGGAGCCTTTTTTCCTAGAGGTCCGGCGCATACGACGGGGCTACTGGCAGGCGGAGGTACGACCGCTCCCCAAGTCCGGACCGTCGCTGACCACTACATTTTACCAACTGCTGGAGGAGATGATCCGGCGCGACCCGCCCTACTACCTCTGGAGCCACAAGCGTTTTCAGTATGCCAAGCAATTGCCAACACGACATTGACTTCATCATCACCTGGGTGGATATGCACGACCCGGAGTGGCAAAAGGACTTTGCCAAGTACTCGGGAAAGGAGAGTGGCAATGCCGTCTCCATCGCAAGATTTCGTGACTATGGTCTGATCCGCTATTGGTTTAGGGCTGTGGAGAAGTTTTGCCCGTGGGTCCGAAAGATCCACTTCGTCACCTGTGGGCAACACCCCGAGTGGCTGGATCCCGACCACCCCAAGCTCGTCTTTGTGGACCATACGGACTACCTCCCCGCAGAAGCATTGCCGACCTTCAACTCCAGCCTACTGGAGATGTTTTTTCACAAAATCCCCGGTCTGGCGGAGCACTTCGTCTACTTCAACGATGATGTCTTCCCGATCGCACCGGTGGCACCGGAGCGATTTTTCCGAGAGGGGTTGCCGTGCGACATCGCCGCTTTTCGGCTCAATACCGGTATCGGACTTTGGTCGCACTGCCTCAAAAACAACCTGCGTGTGATCAATGAACGCTTTGACAAAAGGGAGGTGCTGGCACGAGACCACGACAAGTGGTTCGACCCCACCTACGGGGCCAAGGGGCGTCTCACACGCCTCACCCAATGGTATCCTCGCTTCCTCACCCTACGGGTGCCACACAACGCCCAACCCTACCTCAAGCAAACCTACCACGAGGTCTGGGACTACGCCGGCGACCGACTCCGTGAGATGATTCCGCACAGATTTAGGTCACGGGAGGACTTTACGCAAGAACTCTTTAGGACCTGGCAGATCTGTCGCTCCAACTTCGTCCCCTACAACACCTACCAAGACACCAAGATGTTTCCGCTCGCACTGCGCTCCGCCGGTGCCATACGCGCCATAGAGGAGCATAGCTACAAGCTCATCTGCCTCAACGACAGTGCCTATATCCGCAACTACGATGAGGTGATGGGGAATGTGCGAGACGCACTGGACAATCTGCTGCCGGAGCCCTCCTCCTACGAGCGACCGAGCGAGTAACCTAGTACCTGGGCGGGAATCCCAGCCACCGCAGGACCTTGTGCAGGCGATAGCGCCAGCGGTCGGCAGTCACCCCCGGGATCCGATCGACGCCAAGTGCACTCGCAATGGCTCGGACACGCTCCGCTGCATGTCGTCGGTCACGCCGGCGTCGCTCGTGAACGGCTCGACTCCGACTCCGCATGATCGATCCGGGCGCATGCACGTAGAGGTACTCCGCACCGGGAACAGTCACCAACGAGTCTGCCAAGCAAACAGCAGCAAACGAAAAGGGCAGATCCTCAATCAAACGGCCTTCCTCAAAAGCCAACCCCCGATCACGCAAAAAAGCGGTCGGGAAAAGATACCGAACCGCATAGCCCCAGCGACCGGCCCAGGTCACCAAGAGACGGTCGTGGCGGTCGATGTAGACCTTGCGCTCAACAAAACGCTGTGTCTTGGCACGATCCCACTCGTGAACCATTCCACAGCAAGCCAGCTCGGCACCGCTCTCCCGAATAGCACGCATCATCAGCTCATAAAAGTCGGGGGTAATGCGGTCATCAACATCCATGAAGTGAAGATAGGCACCGCTCGCCTCACGGATACCACGGTTGCGAGTGTACGAGAGTCCACGGTTCTCGGGGTTGCGCAAGAGACGCACCTCGTGGTAGCGTGACCAGAGTGCGACCGACTCATCGGTGGAGCCATCGTCAATCACCAGCAACTCTAGGTGCGGATAGCTCTGGCCAAGCATCTGCTCCATCAAGCCCTCAATGTACAGGGCACCATTATAGCACGGTATCACCACCGTGATGAGGGGCAGCCCCTCGCCTTTAAGTTCAGTCATAACTATTCTGCTAAGTTGGATCTTACTACCTGACAAGTTACCCCAAAAATTGCTCACCCACAATAAACCCCGGCTCCGAGAGTCTCATTTGCCACTCCTGCCACCGAAGCTCCGGGAGCGTTGCACTCCAACTTCCGATGCAGGCATGCCAGACCTCAGGAAGCCCAGCACGGATACTTGCCACCGAGCGACCTAGGGTGCGGAGAGAGCCATTTCCCCAGCACACACATTTTCTAAACCTTTGCTATACCATCAAGGTCACAATAATCACTATTTCATAAACACAAAGCAAAAACAATAAAAACATTCATAACAATACAGCGGTTTGTTTATATTCATATTAACTAAACAGTATGATGAGTATGATATCATTTTCTTTGGGTAAAAACGTTTGTTAATTCAGAGAAAATTCCTATCTTGCCCGCAGATACGAAATCCAAAAGCGTCAATAGCGCAGTTGATTGACCTAGTTTGAATAAATAGCGAACAAAACAAGCAGATAATTAAAATACCTCCAACGGCATTGTAAAATAACTGGTCTTTTAGCCCAAGTTTTTGCCTACCATTTAATACCGTAACCATCTAAGCACCACAGCCACTATGTCTCCCTACCTTGTCCTTGGCCTGACACTCGGTTATTTTTTCCTGATGTTTGTTGTCTCCTACCTGGCCGGTCGCCGGAGTGACAATGCCGGATTTTTCATCGGGAACCGCTCAAACTCTTGGGTCCTCGTGGCGATTGCCATGATTGGCTCCGGGATCAGTGGGGTCACCTTTGTCTCCGTTCCCGGCATGGTGGCGGCTCGAGGTATGTCGTACCTGCAGATGGCACTTGGCTTTGTCTTGGGGCAGATATTGATTGCGTTTGTGCTGGTGCCACTCTTTTACCGCATCAAGCTCTTTTCTATCTACGAGTATCTGCGGGATCGGTTTGGGATGACGAGCTACAAGACAGGGGCATGGATCTTTTTTGTCTCCAAGATGCTGGGGGCATCTGTCCGGATCTTCCTAGTGGTGCTGACGATGCAACTATTGGTCTTTGACCCGCTGGGATTGCCTTTTGGGCTGAATGTGCTGACGACCGTTGCCTTTGTCTTTTTGTACACCTTCTTTGGTGGCGTGAAGAGTGTGGTGAGCGTGGATGTGCTGAAGACGGTCTGCCTGGTAGCCTCGGTCGCACTCTGCATCGTCTATATCGCCAAGGGGCTGGGACTGGACTTTTGGGGGATGGTGAGCACCCTCCGGGAGAGTGATATGTCTCGGGTCTTCTTCTTTGATGACTTTAGGGATGGGCGGTACTTTTGGAAACAATTCTTGGCCGGTGCCTTTACGATGGTGGCCACAACGGGGCTGGATCAAGACATGATGCAACGCAACCTCAGTTGTCGAAACGACAGTGAGGCTCGGACCAATATGATGGTCAGCTCCATCTTTCAGTTTTTTGTCATTGCGCTCTTTTTGCTTCTTGGGGTGTTGCTGTACACTTTTGCGACACAGATGGAGATCACTCTGCCGGAGAATAGCGACCAGGTTTTTCCTTTCCTGGCGACAGGGAGCTACTTTCCGAGTATCGTGGGTATCCTCTTCATCGTGGGGCTGGTGGCGGCCGCTTTTCCGGCCGCAGGATCGGCCCTGACAGCATTGACCACCTCCTTTACCATCGATATCCTAGGAGGCAAGGACAAAAGTGACGCACAGCTCACCAAGACCCGCAAGGGGGTGCACCTGATGATGGCGGTACTGATGGGGGTCTGCATAGTACTCTTCAATGCTTTCAACAACACCTCTATCATCAATGCCGTCTACGTCCTCTCCAGCTATACCTATGGGCCACTGCTGGGGCTCTTTGCATTTGGGATCTTTTCGAAGAGAAAGGTGCGTGACCGTATGATACCTCCGGTGGTGCTACTGTCGCCCATCATCTGTCTGGTGCTGGACCTCAACTCCGACCGATGGTTCGGTGGGTACCACTTTAGCTACGAGATCCTGATCCTCAATGCCCTCTTTACCATGATCGGGCTCCGGCTCATTAGTACAAAAAAGGGGGCTTGACCAACCGATAGCCAAGCAATGATGACAGAGAGTAAGCGCATAGTAGCCATTGACATCCTCCGAGGAATGACGGTAGCCGGTATGATCCTGGTGAATAATCCCGGCTCGTGGGGACACATGTATGCACCTCTGCAGCATAGCGAGTGGAATGGACTGACGCCTACGGACCTAGTCTTTCCCTTCTTCCTTTTCATCATGGGCGTGTCGATGTACATCAGCTTGTCGAAATATGACTGTCGGCTCTCTCGCTCTGTGGCCTACAAGGTCGCCCGACGGACGCTCCTGTTGATCTTGATTGGCTGGGGAGTGGGTTTTGTGGCCACCTTTTTGCGACGCTGGTTTCAGCCCGAGGTGGGAGCCACTCTGATGGAGCGGCTGGTCCATGCGCTTGACTACCCGGCTCATATGCGGATACTGGGAGTCTTTCCTCGCCTTGGACTGACCTATGGGCTGGGCTCTCTACTACTGCTGACGGTGCGGAGTCGGGGCCTGAAGTGGCTCATCACTCTGGTCCTAGTCGCCTACGCAGCTCTCCTCCTCATGGGAAATGGCTACCTGTACGGACCTGAAAACATACTTGCCCGTGTGGATCGCGCACTGCTCGGAGAGAAGCACATGTACAATGACAACGGTATCGATCCTGAGGGGATACTGAGTACCTTGCCGGCCACTATGCAGGTACTAGTAGGTGCCCTGGTGGGCGAACGACTGATGAGCGAAAAAGGCGACCGCCGGATGGTGGTGCTCTTCGTGCTCGGGACGTCGCTTACACTAGCAGGGTATGTACTGGGATGGTGGCTCCCGATCAACAAGAAAGTATGGTCGCCCACTTTTGTCCTCGTCACCTGTGGCCTGGGCAGTCTCCTGATGGGGTTGCTGATCTGGGTCACTGAGGTGCAGAGACGGGTAAAGTGGGCTGCTTTTTTCAGACACTTCGGTGCCAATGCCCTCTTTACCTACTTGGCATCCACGGTGCTGACGTTACTCTTTTTGTACATGCCGGTACAGGCTGATGGCAAGCGAGTGGCCGGCCTGGCTTGGTCCGCACTCTCGGAGCTTCTTCCATCGCCTGAGTCGGCCTCCTTTGCCTACTCCTTGATCTTTTTGGGCCTCAACTGGGTCATCGCATATACACTGTATAGGAAACGAATTTTCATCAAACTATGATACTGATAGCCGATAGTGGATCTACCAAAACGGAATGGGTCGCTCTGGACCCCCAAAGCGGTGAAGTAAAAGCCCGAATAAACACTCGTGGGCTGAACCCTTTTTTTGTCACCTCGGAGGAGATTGTCACCGAGTTGCAGGAGATGGTCTGTCCCTCGGTAGAGGGCTACTCATTTGACAAAATCTACTTTTACGGGTCGGGGGCACGTGAGGAAAAGCACTCAATGATCCGGCAGGCCATCAATGATGCGATAGCCGGTGGCGTGACTGTCAAGACGGATATGCTCGGTGCCGCTCGCGCTGTCTGCGGCAGCGAGCCGGGTATTGCCTGTATCCTCGGCACCGGAGCCAACTCCTGCTACTACGACGGCACCGATATCTGCGAAAATATCCCACCACTGGGCTATATCCTCGGAGATGAGGGAAGCGGTACCATGCTGGGCAAGACGTTGGTGGCTGATCTGTGCAAGGGGCTGCTCCCTGAGGAGCTGAAACAGGCGTTTGTGGAGAGCTACCCCGATGTCGACACAGCCATGGTACTCCGCCGAGTCTACAATGAGCCACAGGCCAACCGCTTTCTTGCCTCTTTTGCACCTTTCGTGCGCAATCACATCGACCATCCACGGATGCATAGCCTGGTCCTAGAGGCATTTCGATCCTTTTTTAGGCGCAACGTCCAGCTCTACTCCGCCTCCGAGACCACTCAGGCACACTTTGTGGGATCAATAGCCAAGGCTTTTGAGCCGATACTGCGTGAGGCCGGTGAGGAGGAGGGGATCACAGTCGGCACCGTACTAAAAACCCCTATGGAGGGACTGATCATATACCATACCAACCCGAATAACCAATGACAGACTTTAGGAACATAACCGAGAGCACCTCCCTCTACGACAACCTCGAGCAAAAAAGCACCCTCGAGATCCTAGAGGATATCAATACCGAGGATCACAAAATCGCAGATGCCGTACAGCACGTACTCCCGGCAATTGGTGCGCTCATCGACGATATCCTCCCCTGTATGGAGCGAGGTGGACGGGTCTTCTATATCGGAGCCGGTACCAGTGGACGCTTGGGCGTGCTCGACGCCTCCGAGATTCCGCCCACGTATGGGATGCCCCCCACACTCTTTGTGGGGCTGATAGCCGGAGGAGACTATGCACTACGACATCCGGTGGAAAATGCCGAAGACCTACGGGACCAAGCCTGGGAGGATATGAAAAAACACGACATCGGACCCAACGACTCTGTCATCGGGATCGCCGCCAGCGGTACAACCCCCTACGTCATTGGCGGACTGGAGCAGGCCAATAAGCACGGGCTCGTCACCGGAGGGATCACCTCCAACCCCGGCTCACCCATCGCCCGCACCGCCAAGCACCCCATCGTCACCATCGTCGGACCGGAGTATGTCACCGGTAGCTCTCGCATGAAAAGTGGCACAGCACAGAAGATGGTGCTCAACATGATATCCAGTACCCTCATGATCCACATGGGACGCGTGCAGGGAAACAAAATGGTCAACATGCAGCTGAGCAATAAAAAGCTCGTGGAACGTGGCACCCGCATGCTGATGGAGTACTACGACTGGCCACATGACCGTGCACAGGCAGAGCTACTGGAGGCAGGATCTGTACGTGCTGTACTTGATAAATACGCAAAGTGATGATGACTAGAAAGACGACACTCCTACTTTTCCTCCTTTTCCTCTCCCTATCCGGTCTGGCACAGGAGAGACTTCTCCGGCGTGCCACCCCCGAGGAGATGGGGATGGATGGGCGCATGCTGGCTCGGTGCGACAGTGTGATTACCACCGCCATAGCTGACTCGCTACTCCCGGGTGGCGTGCTAGCAGTGGTGCGGGAGGGAAAGATGGTTTACCTCAAAGCCTACGGTCACCGCAGTCTCACCCCTACCGTAGAGCCGATGACCGTCGAGACACTCTTTGATATGGCCTCCGTAACGAAGCCTATGGCAACCGGTATCAGCATCATGCAACTCCTCGAAGAGGGACGTATCACACTACGCGACCGTGTCGCCGACTATCTCCCCGACTGGGACCCCAAGGATCCGATCCGGATCGGCCACCTACTGACCCACACCTCCGGCCTACCCCCCTACGCCACAGTCTCCGAAGTGCTCAAGCGGGGCGAAGCAACACCTCGTCGCGGTCTGGAGAAGCATATAGCCGAAGTGGCGCGACTTTACACACCGGACGAGGGACGGGTGACCTACAGTTGTCTCAACTTCATCACCCTACAGTACATCCTTGAGAAGGTCACGGGAGAAACGCTCAAGGACTACGTCACCGATCATATCTATCGTCCGATGGGACTACGTCACACCGGATATCTCCCCACCGGGAAGAACCTCCAAAACTGCGCACCCACCGAGCTACAACCCGATGGTCTACCCCTGCGTGGGTCCGTCCACGACCCGATGGCACGGGTGCTCAATGGTGGCATATCAGGTAATGCGGGGCTCTTCTCCACCGCTGAGGAGATGGCTGCTCTTTGCACCATGCTCATGAATGGAGGACTCTGGCACGGCAAGCGCATCCTCAGACCCAATACCGTGCGAGTCTTCACCTCCCTCCACCCGGCGTTTCCCAACGACAGTGGTCGCACACCCGGCTTTGGCTCATTCCCCAATATCCGGGCAATGGGTGACCTACTCCACGAGGGGACCTACGGCCATACCGGCTACACCGGCACCTACATCAGCATAGACCCGGAGACGCATGTAGCCATCATCTGGCTCGCCAATCGGGTCCACCCGCACGACAATACCTCCACCACACGACTCAATCAGGTGATCTCCAATATCGTCGCCTCATCAGTCCTAAAGTAGCCCACACTATGACACTCAGGCACAATCTCGCATCTCTGCTCCTCCTACTCCTTCCCCTCAGCGCCACAGCACAGCTACAGGTAGGCGCCGACAGGATGGATGAGATCGTCCGACTAACCGAGGGGAAAAGCGTAGGACTGGTCGCCAATCAAGCGGCGGTACAGACCGATCCGGCACATACCTTTCTCCTCGATGCCCTGATACAGAATGGCGTCGTGGTCAAGCGTCTCTTCTCTCCCGAGCATGGCTTCCGAGCCATGGCCGATGCCGGAGCCAAGGTGGACTCCGCCAAGGACCCGGTCTCCGGACTCCCTGTCATCTCCCTCTACGGCAAGCACCACAAGCCCACCGCAGAGGACTTTGCCGGGCTGGATATGATCCTCTTTGACCTACAGGATGTGGGGGTACGCTTTTTCACCTACATCAGCACCCTCTACTACGTAATGCAGACCTGCGCCGAAACCGGCACACCCATCCTCATCCTCGACCGCCCCAACCCCCACGATGCAGTAGACGGACCGGTGCTCAAGGATAGGGAGTACCGCTCCTTTGTCGGAATGTTCCCCATACCGGCTGTCCACGGGCTCACCATGGGCGAGCTGGGGCAGATGATCAATGGAGAGGGCTGGCTGGGCGACAACCTCACCGCCGACCTCACCGTCGTCTCCCTCCTCGGATGGAAGCATGGCGACCCCTACAGCCTGCCGGTCCGGCCGAGCCCCAACCTCCGGAGCGACCGCGCACTGCTCCTCTACCCCACGCTTTGTTTCATCGAGGGGACGTGCTGGAGCGAGGGCCGTGGCACGGAGCACCCCTTTGAGCAGACCGGCTACCCCGACAAACGCATGGGCACACATACCTTTACCCCACAGAGCATCGCCGGAGCGCACAACCCCAAACACGAGGGAAAAGTCTGCTACGGGCCCGACCTCACAGGCTATACCATCAAGCCGGGGATCAACATCGAGATCCTCACCGACATAGCCACCCTCAGCAAGGCCGCCGGTGTCAGTCTGATCACCAGACCAAAGTTCTTTGACCTCCTTGCCGGAGGTTCCACGCTCCGCCGGCAGCTGGAGTCGGGCGTCTCACCGGAGGCGATCCGAGACTCCTGGCAGTCAGATCTCCAAAAGTACATTTCCATGCGTGCTCGCTACCTCCTCTACCCCGACTGTCGCTACGATTGTAGCACTCGGTAAAAGATGTGGCAAGAGGACACGCTTATCTTTAATTCTTCATCCCAAACTATTATGAATGCAAAAACAGAGTTCTGTAGCAGACGGCATCAAAGCAGCCCCCTATTTCTCCTGGGCTTGCTGATTTGCCTCCTCCTGCTCCCCGCCACACTGTCTGCACAGTCGAGACTGACGGTCAAAGGTACCGTCACCGACGAAAACGACCAACCGTTCGTTAGTGCGACCGTCTCGGTAGTCGGTGTACCCAACAAGGGAGCCATCACCGACCCAAATGGACACTTTTCCATCACTGACGTGGCCTCCAACGCTACCCTACGCATCTCCTTCGTTGGGTACACCTCCCAGGAGATCAAGATCAACGGGCGCACCAACCTCAAGATCAAACTCCTCCCCGACAGCGAACTCCTCAGCGAGGTCGTCGTAGTCGGCTATGGCACCCAAAAGAAAGAAAACCTCACTGGAGCCGTTGCCAGCATCGATGTTGACAAGACACTGAGCTGCTGTACAAATCTCAGACCGATCGGGCAACCAACATGAGGAAGATCTGTGCGGATCTGGAGTATGCGGCACAGCACGTACGTGTCAAGGACCTTTATCCCAAGCAAGAGGTAAACCGAGATGTCGTCTGTGCACGAGCAGCAGACCTGATGTTGTATGAGGGCTCGTGGCAGAAATACCACCAAAACAACCAAGCAGAAGCCAAGTTTTTCTTCGAAAAAGCCAAAGCCTTTGCCAAGATGGTAATGGACACCAAGAAGTACAAGCTCTCCGAAAGCTATAGAGACCTCTTTACCTCCGAGGACCTGGCACTCAATCCGGAGATCATCATGTACCGCTCCTACATGGCCGGCAAGGTGACCCACTCTGTCATGTCCTTTGAGATAGAGCAACCTCAGGAAAACGCGCCCTCCAAGTCTCTGATAGAGAGCTTTAGGACACTCAACGGACAAGCTTGGGGACAGGACGGCAACCCACAAAACTATGGTGACAAAGTCTTCACCAACGAGATGAAAGACCGTGACCCACGTATGGGCTACTGCCTCGACATCGAGGGACCACACTACAACCTAGTGGAGTCGAAATACTCCACCTCCGGCTACTTCAACCGGAAATACATCCGGACAGAGTACATCGGGACCGCTCAGGGACAAAGTAGCACCAATACCACCGATGCTCCTGTGCTCCGCTATGCAGAGGTATTGCTCATATACGCAGAAGCATGTGCCGAGCTGGGCACCGTAGGAGGTCCTGCCATGACACAAGACGATATGGACAAGAGTATCAATACGATCCGTGATCGCAAGGATGTCATGATGCCCCACCTGCAGATCAGTGGAGACAATGTCCTGGTCAATGGAGTCCAAGTGATGGATCCTCAGCGCACCCCGGAAGTAAGCCCACTCCTATGGGAAGTACGCAACGAGCGACGCATAGAGATGGAGCACGAGGGTAAGCGCTACCTAGACCTCAAGCGCTGGAAAGAACTTTGGAGAGCCGACAGCAACAAAAACCCAAAACAAAACATGGGCGCTTGGGTGGACCGAACAGTGATCCTCAACTACCTGAAGACGGAAGCTGCGAAAAAGGCACCCCTCACTCCGGAAGATCTGAAAAAGATTGAGAAAAGCGTAAAAGAGGCCATACACACATTCGGTGATGGCGACCAAGGGTATTTGCAAGGTAATGTCAAGGACCTCCGAGTAGTGGAGGATAAGCACTACCTCGACCCACTACCCATAGACCAGCTGAAGCTCTACAAAGACCACAAGGCTGTACTGAAGCAAAACCCCGGATGGGAATAATCAACGCCGGATAATAAGAAGTATTTTTTGACAAAGAGAGGGTGTGTCATGCTCTGCAATGCATGAGAGAGCACACCCCCTCTTTTTGGACACACTAGGAGATGAAACTATTCAATAAAGCAGTACTACTCGCAAGCACACTCACCCTACTGACCGCAGGAGGATCATTGGCACAAGGGGTGGTGCCACTGATGATGAGGGATGCGGAGCGGGTGCGACAAGCGGAAGCGTATGCCGACCAATGGATGAGCCGGCTGACACCTAGGCAACGAGCCGCACAACTCATCATGCCGATGACCTGGCCCAAGGTAGACAAGGAGGGACTTGCCAACTGGCGCCGACAGGTGAAGGAGGCTGAGTTTGGCGGAGTCCTTTGGCAAAAAGGGGCACCGGAGGATGTGGTCCGCCTCGCCAACTATATGCGCCGTGAGGCCCGCATCCCCATGCTGGTCGCCATGGATGGAGAGTGGGGCCTCTCGATGCGCTTCTCCGGGACCATCAAGTGGCCACGCAATATCGTACTGGGAGCGGCGGACGATGTCTCACTTGCCTATGCCTACGGCAGAGCCACAGCAGAGGAGGCCCGGCGGATAGGCATCCATGTAGACTTTGCCCCGGTTCTGGATGTCAACAGCAACCCCCTCAACCCCGTCATTGGCACCCGTAGCTACGGATCCGAGGCAGACCTCGTGTCACGCCTGGGACTCGCCTACTCACTCGGGATGGAGACCGCCGGTCTCCTCTCCACAGCCAAGCACTTCCCGGGGCACGGAGACACCGCCACGGACTCCCACAAGACCCTGCCCGTAATCAACCGATTCAGAGATCAGCTGGAGACAGTCGAGCTGGCCCCCTTTAGGAGCTACATCAGCCAAGGATTTGGAGGCATCATGGTGGGACACCTCAGCATCCCCGCACTAGGCACCGGCGAAAAGGCCACCAGTGCCACACCCTATGTGGTCACGACCCTCCTACAGGAGGAGATGGGCTTCAGAGGATTGATCTTCACCGACGGACTCGGGATGAAAGGCATCATAGAGGGAGCCGGAGAGGACGGTGTGGCTGTCACCACCTTCTTGGCCGGGGCCGATATTTTGCTCGCCTCGGTAGATCCCTTCCAGGCACTAGACGAGATGGTTGCCGCCATGGAGAGTGGCAAAGTCTCCACAGCAGAGGTGGATAGACGGTGTCGCAAAGTACTCATCTGGAAGTACCTCCTCGGAGCCGACAGCCGAGAGCCAATCCCCACCAAAAACCTCTCCAAGGATCTAAACAGTGCCCCCTCGATCAAGCTCTGCCAAGACATCTACGATCGGGCCATGACCTTGGTCAAAAACGACAATGGACTCCTCCCCCTGACCACCGATGCAGTCAGCCATATCGACTACAAAGCCGGAGTAACCCTCCCCAAGGAGACCGACCCAAAGACAACACTGATCCTCACCATCTCCGACAGCGACACCACCTCCACCCCGGAGCTGATACAGCTACTCAGGGAGACCAAGAGTGTGCTGGTGTTTCGGACCAGCCCCTACGTAGCCCTAGGGTACGCCGAAGCGATGGCCGCCGCAGATGCCATAGTCTTTGCATACGACAGGAGCGACTATGCGGATCGAGCACTTGACAAGGTCCTAAAGGGCAAGCTACCCTTCCAAGGCAAGTTGCCGGTCGACCTCGCCCCCCACTACCATGCCGGCACAGGCCTCTCCACACTGAGATAGCAGTCACATAGAGAGACCTCAATCAATAGTCCCCTGCAGCCACATGCTGTAGGGGACTATCGTTTTTTCGCACCCAAAGCCACCCCTGCCGGTGCACAATAGCACAATAGCCAAAAGGCCGCCCAAATCCGGATGCCAACGGTCAGCGATCGGACGAAGAAGTCGGGGCGACAGCACCCCGCCAGGAGTCACCAATCGGTCGATCTGTTTTGCGACCCCTAGCGGGGTCGTGGGGTGGTGGG
>CAMYAB010000021.1 GCA_947253625.1 uncultured Porphyromonadaceae bacterium
CCCGGGGTCATCGGGGCTTTGCCCCTCGACACCCGGGCTATGAAGGAGGCACCCCTTGCGGGGTGCTGCAGACCTGACTTTGCCGTCCCGACTTTACCGACCCTAGCTTTGCCGTCCCGACTTTGCCGACCTGGCTTTGGCAACTCTTTGGGTCTATCTGCTTGGCGACCCACGGGAGGGGCCATTGTGCACACGGGCTTGCCCTTATTCAGTTTGGGTAGCGTGATAAGAATAGGTAAGTTTGCGTACCTCTATGGATCCCTAAAGGCCCTTCGGCCGGATGACCGACAGATATAAATGTATTCGACCCCGACACAGCTCATAAAGTACGGTGCCGTGGGTGTCCTAAACACCCTCCTTACGGCAGTGACCATCTATATATGCCAGCAGTTGCTCCGCATGGATCCGATCCTGAGTAATATTATTGGCTACGCTGTGGGCTTGCTCAATAGCTTTGCACTCAATAGCCGGTGGACTTTTCGTACCACTATTGGGTGGCGTCGATTGCCCGGTTTTTTGCTCACCTTTGGGGTCTGCTACGCTCTCCAGCTGGTCGCACTGTTGATCATGCGTCGCCACAGCACCATCCCGCCCTATCCACAGCAATTGGTGGCAATGGCCCTCTATACGGGGCTCAATTTCCTGATGAATAAATACCTTGTCTTCCGGAAATAAACCATCGCACCGCCCATGTCCACGCTCACTGTCATCCTACCCTGCTACAACGAAGCACCCGTCCTCGGTGCGACGTACCACCGTCTGCGCACTGTCCTAGAGACCATGCATCGTGACGAGGGAGTGGAGGGGTACCTGCTCTTTGTCAACGACGGGAGTACGGATGAGACGGCAGGCCTCCTGAACCGTCTTTCCCGGCAAGACTCTACCACCCAAGTCCTACACCTGAGCCGCAACTTTGGTCATCAGGCCGCCCTCTCCGCTGGAATAGCTGTCTGCCGTACCGACTACGCCGTCGTGATGGATGCCGACCTCCAAGATCCTCCCGAGGTGATCCCCGATATGTGGCGACTCATGCAACAACATGGGGTGGATGTCGTGTATGGGGTCCGAAAGGAGCGAAAGGGGGACTCGGTTTTCAAAAAAGCGACCGCCAAACTCTTTTACCGGCTACTCCGCCGGCTCAGCGACTACCCCATCCCCACGGATACCGGTGACTTTAGGCTCATGCACCGCCGAGTCTTGGAGGCTTTTCATCAACTGCCGGAGCGCAACAAGTATATACGAGGGCTCATCAGTTGGATGGGATTCACGCAGATGCCCTACCACTACACCCGCTGCCCGCGTGAGGCCGGAACGACCAAGTACAGTCTCACTCGGATGGTCACCCTGGCACTCACGGCCATGCAGTACTTTTCGCACAAACCTCTGCGACTGGCTATGTCGCTTGGCTACAGCTCCGTACTTTTGGCAATGCTCTTGGGCTTGTGGGTCTTTTTGGGAAAGATCTTGGGCTTCACACATCCCGAGGCGGGATGGTCCTCCATCATCATCGTGATCACCTTTTTTGCCGGCATACAGCTCATCTGCCTGGGTGTCCTCAGTAGCTACGTCGCCGCTATATTCGACGAGGCCAAGCAACGCCCCGAGTACATCATAGCCCAGGCCATCAATATCGACGAAAACAAAGAAAAAACGCAACAACAGTGACTGACCAAGAGATACTACAACCCCAGGTGGCCCTGATGCTCGAGCAGGCACTGGGTACCCACCTCCTACAGACCATCGCAGAGGCCGCAGACGGGCTCGGGCAGGAAGTCCGCATCGTTGGTGGCACCGTGCGAGACCTCATCCTCAATCGTCCTCTCGGTGACTACGACTTTGTCACCCGGGGGAGTGGCCCCGACCTTGCGGCCGCTATTGCTGAAAAACTAGGCAAGCGTGCTCACCTCACCATCTTCCGAAACTTTGGCACCGCCAGCATACACTACAATGGTGTGGAGCTGGAGTTTGTGGGAGCACGGCGCGAAAGCTACCACCCCGACAGCCGTAAGCCGATCGTGGAGGATGGTACCTTTGCCGAAGACGAAGCACGCCGAGACTTTACCATCAACGCCCTCTCCATCACCCTCAATGGCCCTATGGTCGGCACACTGCACGACCCATTTGGCGGGATTGAGGACCTGAACGAACGAATCATCCGAACCCCGCTCGACCCCGACATCACCTTCTCCGACGACCCTCTGCGGATGATGCGTGCCGTGAGGTTTGCCGCTCAGCTGGACTTCCGGATAGCCGACGAAACCAAGGAGTCGATCCGCCGAAATGCCCACCGACTCTCTATTGTCAGCATGGAGCGGATCAGTGTCGAATTCACCAAGATCATCGATGCCCCGCTCCCCTCCATCGGGCTCGCACTCATGGACGAGTGCCGGCTGATGGACCAATACCTACCCGAGCTGTCCGCACTCAAGCAGACCGAAACAAAGGAGGGTATCGGGCACAAAAACAACTTTGTCCACACGATTATAGTAGTCGACAACGTCGCCAAACGATCCACCAAGACCGAACTAAGACTGGCGGCACTCTTTCACGACATCGGCAAGCCCATCACCAAGCAATTTACCAAGGGCGCCGGCTGGAGCTTTCACAACCACGACTACGTCGGCTACAAGCTCCTGCCCAAGATCTTTAGGCGAATCAAACTACCGCTTGACGAACGTCTCACCTACATACGCAAGCTCGTGCGTCTCCACATGCGCCCTGCACAACTGGCGGACGAAGGGGTCACCGACTCCGCTATACGACGGTTGCTCTTTGAGGCTGGTGACGATATTGATGACCTGATGCTCCTATGCGAGAGTGACCTGACCAGCAAAAACCCACAGAAGGTCCGAAAGTACTTGGACAACTTTGCACTCGTGAGGCAGAAGCTGAAGGAGATCGAAGAAAAGGACCGCATCCGAAACTTCCAGCCCCCCATCAACGGTGATGAGATCATGCAGATCTACGCCCTAAAGCCTTGTGCGGCAGTGGGAGAGATCAAGGAGGCTATCAAGGACGCTATACTCGATGGCGCAATCCCCAACGAACGGGAGGCCGCCTACGATTACATGCTCGCTTGGGCAAAAGAGCACTTTGGCTTTACCCCCCAATCGGAGTAAACCCCTCCATCGGGGTGGGGTATGCCGAGTGGCTTAGTGGTGGGTGGTGCGTGAAAACTGCAGGTGCCACTCCGCCTGCTGTCGACCGGTGGCCGGACCACTCTCGGAGCCGAAGCGGAGGTAGAGAGGGCAGAGCTGTTGGATCCTAAAAGTCTGCTTGTTGGAGCCGAAGAGAGGTGCGCCTGCACTCGGGGTGATCTCAAGCCGATCCTTGGAGAGGGTGTAGGTACCTATCGTGGTGGCTCGGGTACCGGATTGGTCGGCGGCAGCGGTGACACGATGGTCTCGGGTGAAAGTCCAGTAGGAGAGTCCGGCGGATTGGATCTCGCTAGCGGTGTACACTTTGGGGCTCCCATCCGGTGCCGGTCCCTGTAGTTTGTCGAGTACCCAGGTGTCCACGATGGAGGCATTGGCTCCGGGTTTGTTGCAGTCGCTGACCCCACTGACGCAGGCGGAAAGGAGTAGGGCGAGTGGGAGTAGTAGGTGTGCTGTGGCGTGTCTCATGTTTTTTTTTTGAGGAAAAAGTGGTTGGGGAAAATTCGGGCGGCTGAGGCTTACCTTTTGTCCTCTTTGTGCCCGATATTCATGCTCATGTCGAGTGCTGTGACCGAGTGGGTGAGTGCGCCTACGCTGATGTAGTCGACGCCACATGCGACCAGGGAGCGGATCCGGTCTGGGGTGATGTTGCCGGAGGCCTCGGTGCGTGCCCGCCCGGCGATGAGGCGGACTGCCTCTGCTACCTCGTTGTCGGGCATATTGTCCAGCATGATGAGGTCTGCCCCGGCACCGACTGCCTCTCGGACTTGGTCCAGGTTCTCCGTCTCGACCTCTATCTTGATCGACAAGGGGAGGTGACGGCGTGCCGCCTCCACTGCCGGGGTGATGCCACCGGCCATCCGGATGTGGTTGTCCTTGATGAGGCACATGTCGTAGAGCCCGTGGCGGTGGTTGGATCCCCCTCCGTGACGCACGGCTAGTTTGTCCGTGAAGCGGTGGCCGGGGGCGGTCTTTCGGGTGTCGAGTATCTTGGTGTGGGAGCCGACGCATAGGGTCACCAGTCGGTGTGTGGCGGTGGCGATGCCGCTCATCCTTTGGAGGAAGTTGAGCATCGTCCGCTCAGCGGCCAGCAGGATGCGGTATGGGCCGGCGATGGTGATGAGGTCTTGCCCTCGGGTGATGGGTGCTCCCTCATCGGCGAGTGGGACAAAGGTGCAGTCGCCCTCTGTGTCGATGGCCTCTAGGACCATGCGTGCCACCTCTGTGCCGGATAGGATGCCGTCTGCTTTGGCGGTAATGTAGGCTGTACAGGTGGCTTGTGCCGGTATGATAGCGCAGGTGGTGAGGTCTCTGTCCACACCGTCCTCCTCCAGTGCCAGGTGGATCAGGTCGCAGAGGAGCTTTTGGTCGTGGTGTGTCGGGTTGGTCATGTTGGTCCTGTTGATTATGGTGCGATCCGGGAGCGACAGAGTGTTCGGCTGTCATCTCCTCGGCACAAAGTTAGTTTTTTGCACGCTATCCCCCAACTCAGCTTTCGACGTTGATTCGTTGTCCTTGGGAAGAGTAGGGGAGGGTATGTTGGCCCAAGGCTCCTCCTTCTCCTTGTCCTTTTGTCCTGTCGGGTGTGTGTCTCTCGCTTGGAGAGTGGTCTAAATCTCCTCAGCATAGGGGGAAAAGTCCTCTCTCTGTACTTCCAAACTATTTTTCCCGGAAGAAAAACAATAAACCACACAGTGATTTATTCAAATCACACAGTGGTTTGTTCAAATCACTTAGTGATTTATTGAAATCACATAGTGATTTTATCTTTTTCTTGGGAGATGAGCATCTTTTTCTCCGACCTTGCCGTTTTTTTCTTCACCCAAAAGATGTTTATCGAAACTCTTGAAGCCACTAAGAAGTACCCGACCCGACCCCAATAGCTCCCCACGGGAAGAGGAGAGGATCGGGGAAAAGTGGGGGTAAAGGGCGAATTTGGTACCTTTGTCGCTTTAGAATCGGCCCCCTCGGTTTTTTAGGGGCAGGACAAGCACACCTTATTTATATTAGGAATACAAGACAATGAATACAACCAAGCTCAGTCTAATGTTGTTTTTGGCATGGATGGCATCCGGTCTTTTGGCTCAGGCGCAAAAGGAGGAGACGCGACTCTTTGGGCGGCTCCTTGTGGATGGTGCCTTTTGGGATCGTGGTGCCGATGGCGTGGCGCAGGGGGAGGTGTCACATGGTGTGCTGCTCCGAGATGTGCGACTGGGTGCCACCTCTGCCCATGGTCCGTGGAGGGCCAAGGTGGAGGCCGCTTTGACACACAATCGGCTGTCGCTTACGGATGTCTTTGTCTCCTACGATTTTGCCAAAAACCACAGTCTGAGGTTTGGCAATGCTTTGGTTCCATTTGGCCTACTCTCGATGTATGGGACACTGAACAAGGACTACATGGAGGATCCGCTCCCCAATGTCTTCCAACCCTATAGGCGCATCGGTATCACACACACGTACCACACCTCAGCTCTGTGGCTGCAGTATGGGCTCTTTGCGGATCGCATGGCTCTGCGTGGACCGGCGACGGGAGGCGTGGAGCCGGGCTGGATGTCCGGTGGTCGCCTGGTATGGCGCCCGATCGTGAGTGATGGCCTGAGTCTGCACGGTGGCGTGAGTGGGCTCTACGTCCGCCCGGAGTTGACCCCCGATCGCAATGCCCGGCAAGTAGCCTACCACAGTACCTACCTGACTGCTGTGGACGGTCGGAAAGCTCTCTCGCTCCTCCTGCCGGATGCTCAGCACGAGGCCAAGGGAACGGCCGAAGCACTCGTCCTGTACAAAAACCTCAAGCTCACCTCGCAGCTCTACTACTCAAATGTCTGGCGAAAAGACCACAAGTGCTACGCCACACACGGACTGTACGTCATAGGTGCGGCGCAGATCTTCAATCCCGGAAACTATGTCTACAACCGTGCCAAGTCCGGGGCAAACCTCCCCGGACCCAACAGTCTGGAGCTGACACTCGGGTATGGGTACCTCAATCTGCGTGACAAAAGGGGGCAAGAGTCGCCCCTTGTGGGTATGGAGCAGGCCGGAGTCATGCAGGACTTCACACTGGGGCTGAGCTACTACTGCACCAAGCAAGTCGCCATACGGGCCAACTACCACCACTTCCTGATCGACGCCGGAGCCACTGCCACCGCTCTCCGTCACCAAAATGTCCTACAAGCCCGGCTCCAGTACAGGTTCTAGTCCTCACGGGGAAGGCATTTCACCCGATCCCCTCCCCGACAAAAAGAAAGACCGGCACACCTCCGATACCGCAGGATCCACCTCGGTGTAGGCATGGCGACCTCTCGACCGATGACAGACCTCTCGGCGAGAGAGGCCTGCCGGTACACTCGCTCGGCCTCGGTAGATAATCAAGCATAGTGACATAGGTAATGCTTTATTAGAAAATATGTGTTAGTGAAACCCCTGCTTTGTATGCTGTTTCGTGTAAATAGTCGTGATGTGCATGCCATTCAGTAAAATAATACCGAACTATCGGGGTAAATAATATATAATATTTTGTATATTTACCACCGATACAGCATGGGACCACCACTCTACCGGTCGATAGGCGACAGTGGCACAATCTCCGATAGGGGTGTGGTGGCACCGTGAGTGTTTTAGGTACAGACCGCACTAATGAGATCACATTTACTTTTATCTATTCGCAAAACAACAGTATGGAAGACAACAAACCCCGGAAAAGATCTTTTTTGTCCAAGAGGTACACGGCGCTACTGGCAGGGTTCTGTCTTTGGTTCGCCTGTCTCTGCACCACGTATGGTCAGGTACGAGTGACGGGCCTGGTGACCGATGGTTCGACCCGGGAGCCGCTGGCAGGGGTGACCGTACAGGTGGTAGGGACGAAGCAGGGCGCCATCACCGACATGGATGGTCGCTACGCGGTAGAGGTCCCCACACCGGATGGGGTCCTAAACTTTTCGTTCATCGGTTTTAGGAGCCAAAAGATCCGACTCAACGGTCGCCAAGTGCTGAACGTACAGATGACCGAAGACAATGCCCTCTTGAGCGAAGTGGTGGTGGTCGGCTACGGCACCCAAAAGCGAGCCAGCATCACCGGTGCTGTCTCCTCCATCAAGAGTGACGAGCTGATGAAAGCACCACAGGTGGGGCTGTCGAATGTGCTCGCCGGACGTGTCTCCGGTGTCACCATGCTGCAACGATCGGGGCGACCGGGCGGTGATGACGCCCATCTGCTGGTGCGCGGAGAGGGAGCCAAAGTGATTGTCGATGGGATCGAGCGGTCGTTCAACGAGATTGACCCCAACGAGATCGCCTCCATCTCAATCCTCAAGGACGCCACTTCGGCATCTATATATGGACTAAACGCCTCGGCGGTCATCCTGGTGACGACCAAAAAAGGAAAAGAGGGAAAGCTCAATATCAGCTACAATGGCAGCTACGGCATCAGTCAAAACGCCAACAAGATTGCCTGGCTGGATGGACCGAGCTATGCCAAGTACCATAACCTCGCCACCGAACTGGATGGAGGGACCCCTATCTTTTCGGAAAAGATGATCTACAAGATGAGGAAAGGACTGGATGGCTGGGGCAACACCGACTGGTACGGAAAGGTGTTTGGCCTCGGACAAAACATGACCCACAACATCAATGCCTCCGGTGGGACCGACAAGATACAGTACTTTGCCTCACTGGGTGTTTTTGACCAAAAAGGAAATGTGGAGGGATTCAACTACAACCGGTACAACCTCCGGAGCAATGTCACCTCCCAGATCACAGATCGCCTCTCCCTGCAGCTCAATATCGCCGGACGACTGGACCAGCACTCCGCACCCAAATACTCGGCCAACCCCGGTGACAAGCTAAACATCCCAAAGCAAGCCGTCTGGGCGGTACCCTACCTGCCGATGCGGATGACGGATCCCACAGACGGACAGGAGTACTATGTCAGCACCCCCACTGCCTCGACACCGGTCTCACCTTTTGCGTCGATACGGGACTCGGGCTATACCACCTCTAGGATTGCCTCCTTTCAGAGCAACTTTATGCTCAAGTATGAGCTCCCCTGGATCGAGGGGCTGGCGGTCAAGTTCAGTGGCGCATACGACCGCTACTTCGGGTTCAACAAATCACTCCAAACACCCGTAAAGACCCTTTTGGCCACGATCCCCAAGCCGGGTGCCGAGGCCATCAAGTACACACCACACTTGGACGCATCAGGCAATACCACACTCTCCGAGAGTGGTTCCGAGTCCGTTCGCTTCATCACTCAGACCGAGATCAACTACCGCCAAAGTTTTGGCAAGCACCATGTGACTGCCCTGGGACTCTTGGAGACAAGAGACAACACCAATCATTGGCTGGCAAATAGTGGGACGGGGCTGGACTTTCCGGAGCTGGACGAGCTGAACAAGGTGACCAACACGACCGGAAAGGGCGAAAAAGCCGAGCCCTACATCGGTGGCACGAGCGGACACCAGAGGATGATGGGCCTCGTGGCGAGGGTCAACTACGACTACGACAACCGCTACCTGCTCGAGCTCTCCTTGCGTCGCGATGGTAGCTACCTTTTTGCCAACTCAGGCAAGACTCGCTGGATCAACCTCCCCGCTGTGTCGGCCGGCTGGCGGATCGACCGCGAGAGCTGGTTCGACTGCCCCGCGATCAACCTACTCAAGCTACGCGGTGGTATCGGAAAGATAGCCACCTCCAATGTACGGGCCTTCTCGTACCTGAACCTCATGAATCTCTCCCCCAAGTCTGTGGTCATAGGCGACACGCCCAAAAGCTCCATGCGGGCCGGTACTTTGGGTAACCCCAACCTCAGCTGGGCCAAGACCATTACCTACAACGCCGGTGTGGAACTCAATGCCTGGGATGGACTTTTGGGGCTGGAGCTGGACCTCTTTTACAAGTACCAGTATGACCTGATCGGTAGTGTGAACGGTGCCTATCCTCCCTCAATGGGCGGTTACATGCACGAGCTGGCCAACCTCAACAAGGTGGACTACCGCGGTATGGACTTCACCCTGTCGCACAACAATAAGGTCGGTGACTTCCGATACGGTGTCAAGCTGATCGGGACACTCGCACTGAGGCGATGGCTCTACTATGCGGGCGAGCCCGACAACACCCCTGCGTACAAGAGGATCACCGGCTCCGAAGTCGGTGCCAGACTTGGGTTTACCTCGCTCGGGCTTTTCCAGAACCCCAGAGAGATCGCCCATTCAGCCACGATACCGGGCAAGGCTGTCCTCCCCGGATACATCAAGTACAAGGACCTCAATGGTGATGGCAAGATCACCACTCAGCAGGATCGAAGCTTCGTCGCCAAGCCCGAGTATCCGAGGTTCCAAGGCTCGGTCAACCTCTATGCAGAGTGGAGAGGACTCGACTTTGACCTACTGCTTCTTGGTGCTTTCGGACGATCTGTGGCACTTGCCGGGATGGCAGATGGCGGAGCCTTGCCGGACAACTACCTAGGCTACCACACCTCCTACACACAGCCATTCAGCCATGGCGGAAACTCTCCGCGCTTCTTGGTGGAAAACTCCTGGACCCCGGAAAACCGCAACGCCGACTTCCCGAGGCTGACAGTCACCCCCATCAGCACCAACAACGCCTATGCCTCCGACTACTGGTACCGAAACGGTGACTATGTCCGCATCAAGTCCTGTCAGATCGGCTACGCCATACCGACAGACCTGACCAACCTGCTGGGGATCAAAAAGCTGAGAATCTATCTGGATGGATCCAATCTTTTCACCTTTAGCCAGCTGATGAAATACAACATCGATCCCGAGCAGCCCGCAGTCAACAACGGCTACTATCCTCAGCAACGCACCATTTCACTAGGCCTTAACCTTTCGCTCTAAACAAGATATGAAACAGTCATCAACTACCACAATAGCACTCCTACTGGGGCTTTTCCTAGGGCTCTCCGCCTGCTCAGGTTGGATGGATCTCACCCCGTCGGACAACCCCACCGACAAGATGGTGTGGACCAAGGCTGAGTACGTGGATCTGTATGTCAATGGCTTTTACCCCTACATTCACGACTACGGGCAGTTTGGATCGGCTCAGTTTGCCGGCAATCTCACCGAAAGCCTGACCGACACCTACAAGTACGGCTCCTCTGCCATCAACCCCAAGGCCGGGCAAGCCAATATCTACGTCACCAATCCCTCCGCCATCACCTCGGCCGGTGCCCTCTATGGCATTTGGGACAACGCCTACCTGAGGATCCGAGAGCTCAATCAATTCTTGGCCTCCATGCGGCAGTACTCCGCCTTCCCCGCTGAGCGCAATGCCCTGTGGGAGGCACAGGTCCGCTTCTTTAGAGCCTTTATCTACGACCAGCTGGCCAGGCGGTACGGTGGAGTCATCCTCTACACCTCACTGGATCAGATGAAAAAAGAGACCCCACGGGCCACCGAAAAAGAGGTATGGGATCTGGTCGAGGCCGATCTGGACTTTGCGATCCAAAACCTACCCGAGGAGTGGCCCTCCGCTCAGGACAAAGGGCGGATCACCAAGACCATGGCGGCCGCCTACAAGTCTCGAGCCATGCTTTTTGCCCAGAGATGGCAGTCTGCATACGATGCGGCAGACTACGTCATTGCCTCCGGCAAGTATGGCCTCATGGATAGCTATGCCGATGCTTGGAGAGGCGCAAACAAGGAGGCCATCCTCGAGTACAGGTACGACCTAAACGGCCCCACTCACCTATTTGACCAAGACCACGCACCCAAGTGCGATGGCTATGAGCTGGGAGCACTGGGCACCCCCACTCAGGAGATGGTGGAGGAGTACGAGCTCGCAGATGGCTCTCGCATGGACTGGACACCCTACCACAAAGCCAATGCCAACCGCCCCCCCTACGAAAAACTCGAGCCACGATTCCACGCCACGGTCATCTATCCCGGATCCACCTGGAAAGGCAAAAAGATGGACAACTCCGTAGGTGGACAAAACGGCAGCTACATCGAGTACAAGTCTCGACCATTCAGCTACGGAGAGACGACCACAGGCTACTTCCTGAAAAAACTGGTCAACGAAAAACACCTGGACCTCAACGGTGTCAAGAGCACACAGCCATGGGTGGAGATCCGATACGCCGAAGTCCTGCTCAACAAAGCTGAGGCCGCCATACACCTCTCCAGAGCCTCCGAAGCACGAGCACTCATCAACCAAGTCCGAGCCAGGGTCCAGCTCCCACCCATCACCTCCTCCGACCGCCAACTCCTCGAGGACTACCGGCACGAGCGCAAAGTAGAGCTCGCCTACGAGGGACACCTCTTCTGGGATATGCGCCGATGGAGACTGGCACACATCAAGTACGACCACTACCGCTGCCACGGATTCAGGATCGAGGGCGACCGATACACCTATGTGGATGTCGACCAGGCGGACCGAAAGTTCCCCGAGCGCCTATACCTCCTACCTATACCTAGCAGTGAGCTAAAAAGGAACGACCTCGTCAAGCAAAACCCTCTCTGGAACTAATGAAGACACAGCACATGATGAATACATACCAATCCACAGTCTCTGCCCTGCTCCTCGCACTCACCCTCTTCACAGCGGGGTGCAAACAGCCGGAGGCGACCACCCCCACAGGCGAGAAGTACGGCATCACCTCACTGTCGGCCACCTTCCCCGGTGACGACAGCTCCGAAAACCTATTCGCCGCCGAGATCGATCACGAAAAAGGTACTATAGCAGTTGTCTTTCCCTACAACTACCCACGCAACACCTACCAAGTGCTGCCCCAGTCTGCCCTCTCCAAAGTAAAAGTGGCAGCCGAGCTAGACAACAACGCAACCATAGCCCCCGCACTCGGCATAATGGACCTCACCAAAGAGCAGACCCTGACCGTCACCAACGCATTCAACGAAAAAAAGCAGTACACCATCATCGGTGTCATCCGCAAGAGCAGTGAGGCAGAGATCAAGGAGTTTGCCATCACCGAGCCGGCACTCACCGGGATCATCGATGCAGGGACCAAGACGATTACCCTCATCCACAGTGGCAATATCGGCAAGGCAAAGGCGACCGTCACCGTCTCCCACGGTGCCACCCTGAGCCCCGACCCCAACACCACACCCATAGACTTTGACTCCGATCCGGAAATAACCGTCACCGCCCAAAACGGGGTCGACAAAACCGTCTACAAGGTAACCAAGTGCCTACCCAAAAAGGTAAAAGCAGGCATCCGACAAGGCAGTGCCAAGCTACTCTGGACCAAAAAGCTCAAGGACGACTTGGGCATCAATGTGTTTGACCTCACCGGAGGTATCGCCTACTCAGGAGGCAAGCTGATCCTCAATACCCGCAACCAACCAAGCCTCATCCTCAATGCCCGCACCGGTGACAAGGAGGGAGCCATCGAGACCATGGCCACAATCACAGGAGGGGTGACCAACTTCTACACCACCTCCGACGACTCCGGACATATCCTCATCTGCAACCTCTCCCCCAATGCCGGCACATTCAAGATCTGGATGCTAAAAAACAGCACCGACACACCGCGGCTCCTGATCGACTGGGGCGGAAGTGGCACCAACAAGCTGGGACGAAAGTTTTCGGTCATAGGCGATATTACGAAAGACGCTGTCATTACGGCACCCGTCTACGAGAGCGACTGCAAGTTCCAGCGCTGGCAGATCAAGGATGGGCGATTGCTCTCCACCACCCCCACGGAGGTCATGGTCAGTGCCGTCACATCCCAGTGGCGCTTCAATTGCGACATCATAGCCTCCGATCCTACCAACCCCACCTCCGACTACTTCGTTGCCGCCTACTCATTCACCGATCCCGTCAAGCTACTTTGGATCGATGGTGCGACCCACGCAATCAAGGCGGCAGGCCCCGTCATTGGCAAGCCCAATATTATTGTCAATGCAGTGGACTGCACGATGTTCAATGGCAAGAGGTACGTCACCACCAGCTCCATCACCAGTGGCGCACTATCCGAGACACAGGACGACATTGTCTACCTGCACGATGCCACCACGGTCGATGGCTTCACCGGCCCTATCTGGAGAAGTGATGCCGGAAAATATGGAGGCAAGGACAACACGCAAAACAACGCCAACGGCACAGGAGATGTGTTGCTACAGCCATCAGAGGACGGCTACTACCTCTACCTCTTCTTCATGTTCACCAATGGCCAAGTAGGTTGTGTACAGTTTGACTGCATAGACCTATAGACCACACACCGATCAACCCGAGAGGGGGGCAAAAGTCACTTTTGCCCCCCTCTCTTTTTTTGCTTTTTCAGGCCCGATTGCGGGCTGATCGTTTTCTTCTGTCCGTCTAAGTGATTGCTTCTATCCGTGAAAAGTTTCGCTTCTATCCGTGAAAAGTTTCGCTTCTATCCGTGAAACTCAATGCTCTTTATAAGTGTTTGATTATCAACGCCCCCACGAGGAGTCTTTTTGGGACCCGATTTGCCGATCTGTTTTGCGACCCCTGGCGGGGTCGT
>CAMYAB010000022.1 GCA_947253625.1 uncultured Porphyromonadaceae bacterium
CTTGTGAAGAAAAGAGTAATACGTCCTCTACTCCAGCGAGATACACATCATTCGCTTTTTCTTGGGGCGAGAGATCTTTTTATCCGACCTTGTCGTTTTTTTCTCCGGACAAAAGGAACTTTTTCCCCTCGACTGACAAACCAGGATGCTCACCGATGCCCCAAAGAAATCACGAAGTCTTCGGCTCGAACCACAAATAGCTTTAGCGTGCGGAATGGAGGTCGATCAAGGTTATTTGCTCCTTTGGTAAATTTTTTTATCTTTGCGCGCCAGAGTGAAAAAGGGAGGCTTGCGCCCCCGATGGTTACAACTTTCACGAAATGACTAAACGTATGAAAACAAACAATTTCTACCGGACACTCCTTGGTGTCCTTGCTACTGTCCTCCTCATCTCCTGCGGAAATAAGGCGGACAATAACCCCGACAACAAGCAAACTTTTCCCGCAAAAGGGGCGATCTACCTCCACCCTGTCCCCATCGAGCATCAGGCGGACAACGACCTCTCCGCAGAGGGAATCCTCTTTTTGGGAAATGGTGAGGCAGAGCTTATTTCGCTCTACAAAGCACCCAAGGACAAGATTGGCACCTATATGCCCTGCAAGGTGAGCTACGACCCTACCCAAAAGGTGCTGACAATGATCATCCCTAACCTCGAAGCCGCAGAAGGTGAGGCGAAAGAGATGGTAGTGCGGGCTAAGTACGACGAGACTAAGGACACCCTTACCCAAATCTCAAGTGGGCCAAGAGACGAAAGACTGGTGCTGCGTCGCAGTCACCTCAAGCAGTCGGACCTCACTCTGACCCAACGAAGCAAGCTCTAATGGCGGACTTTCTCTCCCATCCGTCAAGATTTTGGCTCGGATCTGAGCCGCAAAGATTTGGTCGATTGTTTTTTTTTTTATGTTTGTGCACTAAATAGGGTGACGAAAGGGGGCTTCCCCACAGGTCACGCATAACTTTTTCAAATTTACCAAAGCATGAAATCCAACAAATTCTACCGGACGCTACTTGGTGTCCTCGCTACTGTCCTCCTCATCTCCTGCGGAAACAAGGCGGGCAATAACCCCGACAACAAGCAAACCTTTCCAGCAAAAGGGGCGATCTACCTCCATGAGTTTTCTGCAGATGTTCAGAAAGAGGACGGTATGTCAGCTACCGGGATATACTTTGCCGGAAATGGTGTGGCCGAACACTTTGTGCTCCAAGTAGCCCCCGATGATAAGTCAGGCTTCTTCAAGACCTGCAAGGTGAGCTACGATCCTACCCAAAAGGTGCTGACGTTGACCGTCAGTGATCGCAATGAAGCGGGTAAGGAGATAGAGGTGAAGGAGCAACTCAAGTACGACGAGACCAATGATACCCTGACACAGATCAGCAGTGATCCAAAGGAGGCAAAAGTGGTGCTGAAACGGAGTAAGCTGAAGCGCTCTGAGCTCAAGCTGACCGAGCACAAGCTCTAAGGAGACTTGCCCCCCCCTCCCCGAGAGGCACAGTCGTTGTGTCGCCGGAGCCATAAAATGAGTGCCGACCCCGAGAGATCCGGGGTCGGCACTTTTTTTTGTAACTTTGGGCGTATGGCTCGCAAACTATCGATAAAAGAGATGAAGCGTCTCACCCGCGAGGAGTACCTCTGCTCGGAGACACTTCCTATCGTGACTGTGGTGGACAACGTACGCAGTCTGCACAATGTCGGCTCAATCTTTCGGACGGCCGACTCGCTCGGACTACGTCGGCTCGTCCTTTGTGGAATCACCGGCACACCTCCTCACCCGGAGCTGCACAAGAGTGCTCTCGGTGCCGAGGAGGTGGTGGAGTGGGTGCACTATGATCGGACGGCCGATGCGCTCCGGGAGCTGCGTGCGTGTGGCTATACGACCTTGGCACTGGAGCAGGCCGAGGGTAGTCTCAAGCTGGGAGAGACGGATCTGGACGCGATCCTGGCGCAGGCCGAGGGGGTCGCACTGGTTTTGGGAAATGAGGTGGACGGGGTGTCACAGGAGGTGATAGACCTGTGCGACTACTGCCTTGAGATACGCCAGTACGGCACCAAGCACTCGATGAACGTGAGTGTCGCCGGAGGGATTGCCCTTTGGAGCCTTGCCCATCTATTTAGAAAGAAACAATGATGAGCCAATCACTTGCCGTAGTCATAGTCGCCGGAGGATCCGGCACACGGATGGGAGCCGACCGCCCCAAGCAATACCTTGACCTAGAGGGTCGTCCGATACTCTGCCACACTGTCCAAGCTGTCTCCGACCTTTTGGGGCCGGCCGACAGTGTCATTGTCGTAGTGCCTCCTGCCGATTGCTCGGCTGTCAGCCAAATGATAGCTGACCACTGCACTGTGGCACAGGAGCTCAGGGTTGTCCCCGGTGGGGTATCCCGTGCCGACAGTGTCCAAAACGGTCTCCAAAAAGTACCGGAGCATGCCCATACTGTGGCGATTCATGATGGGGTTCGGCCCTTTGTGACGGCCTCCCTGTGGTCTCGGTTGATGGCGGCTCGGATGAGAGGCGATGCCTCTGTGATACCGGCACTTCATCCGGTGGAGTCGGTGAGGATAGTGGAGTCGGATAGCTGCACCACAGTGCCGCGGGATACGGTCTACTTGGTGCAGACACCACAGCTCTTTGCGCCACGGCTCCTCATGGAGGCCTACTGGAGGTACATGCTTGATCCGCATGAAGGGCTGACCGATGATGCCGGTATCGTCACAGAGTACATGCACATCGTGCCGACAGTGGTGGAGGGGATCGACACCAATATCAAGATCACCACACCCCGAGACCTTGCCCTAGCTCGGTGGATTGTCTCCTCGGAGTCATCCGACCCCCAAGCCTAGATCTCCCCTTTTGGCAACTCAGCATACCATACTAGATGCCCCTCTCGTCTACCTCAAGGGTGTAGGTGAGCGTCGCGCCAAGCTCTTGGAGCAAGACCTGGGGCTCCGCACGTACCGAGACCTTCTGGAGTACTACCCGTACCGCTATATCGACCGCACGCGCATCTATCTTGTGCGGGAGCTACACCAGCAGATGCCCTATGTGCAGTTGCAGGGAGTGATCCGGTGCGTACAGGAGGAGGGGCGAGGACACAAGCGCAGGCTACATGCCTACCTGCAGGACTCCAGCGGAGTCGTGGAGTTGGTGTGGTTTCGGAGTGTCGACTACTTCCGTGGAACGGTGCGTGTGGGACAAGAATATACCGTCTTTGGCAAGCCCACCTATTTCAACGGAGGCTACTCCATCTCCCATCCGGAGCTTGACCTAAAAGGGGCCCCCGGTAGTCCTGTGGGTATGCTCTACCCCATGTATCACACCAGTGAGCGGATGAAAAAAGCACGTATCGCCAGCAAGGAGATCAGCGCACTTGTCCGTGAGGTGCTGCGTGAGGCACTCGGGGCTATCCCCGAGACCCTTCCCGACTACATCATCTCTCACTACGACATGCTCTCCAGGAGTGACGCCATCCGAGCCATGCACTTCCCAAACAGTACGCGCGAACTGGAGCGTGCTCAATTGAGGCTCAAGACGGAGGAGCTTTTTTACCTTCGGATGAAGATGATCGCTCTCAAGATGAGCAGGCAGCAGCGGACCGGGGGGTATCTGTTTGCCAAGGTGGGGCCACACTTTCACCAACTCTATGATGAGGGGTTGCCCTTTGAACTCACAGGTGCTCAGAAGCGTACCTTGCGTGAGATACATGCCGATCTGCAGAGTGGACACCAGATGAACAGACTCCTACAGGGGGATGTGGGGTCGGGCAAGACAGCGGTGGCTCTTCTCGCCATGCTGCTCGCCGTCGACAATGGTATGCAGGCTTGCATGATGGCACCTACCGAGATATTGGCCCAGCAACACTATCGCTCCATCACTCGCCTGCTCGATGGGCAGAGTGTCTCGCTGGCCCTCCTTACCGGATCGATGCGCAAGGCAGAGAAAGAGGAGGTCACTCGTCGACTCTCGGCGGGTGAGATTGATATCCTGGTGGGGACCCATATACTCATTCAGGACTATGTCCGCTTTAGTCAACTCGGTATGGCAGTCATCGATGAGCAGCACCGGTTCGGAGTCTATCAGCGTAGTGTCCTATGGGACAAGAGCCGGCACTACAGCCCGCATATCCTGATCATGTCGGCCACACCTATCCCACGGACCCTGGCCCTGACCATGTATGGGGATCTGGATGTCAGTGTGCTGGACGAGCTACCTCCCGGGCGTACCCCGATAGAGACCAGGCATGCTTTTGAGCGGACCCGCCTAGAGGTCTACACCTTTATCCGTGACCAGCTGCGACAGGGCCGTCAGGCGTATGTCGTCTATCCGCTGATAGAGGAGAGCGAAAACCTCGACTACCGGAGCGTGGAGGAGGGGTACGAAAAGCTACGCACCTCCTTTGCCGCTCATCGTGTGGGTATGGTGCATGGTCGCTTGCCGGCTGAGGAAAAAGAGAGGGTCATGCGTGCTTTTTCGGCCGGAGAGCTTGATATCCTTGTGGCGACGACGGTGATAGAGGTCGGTGTCGATGTGCCCAATGCTTCTGTCATGCTGATCGAGAGTGCGGAGCGATTTGGGCTATCACAGTTGCATCAGCTCCGTGGCAGGGTGGGGCGAGGCACAGCTCAGAGCTACTGTATCCTCATGACTGCGGATGGAATCTCGGAAAACTCCATGAAGCGGATCCAGATCATGTGCGACTCCTCGGACGGCTTTTATATTGCTGAGGAGGATCTGAAGCTGAGGGGGCATGGCGATATGGAGGGGACGGCTCAGAGTGGCGACAGCACGATCCTAAGGGTCGCCAACCTCTCCGAGGATGGTCGTATCGTCACCTTTGTCTCCCGTCTCACGGACCATATCATTCGCGAGGACCCCACTCTCGCTTTGCCCCACAATGCGCTCATCCGCCAACGACTGTCCGAGATCATGGCGGACGAAAAGGACTGGCTGCAGATCAGTTGAGTCCATTCTGTAGTGTGGGGAGCTTTGGCCCGGCTCAAGTGGATTGGGGGGCTTGAGTTTTTGGTGCCTTTTTCGAAATGGTCTCTTTTCCCTCTATCCGTCCGAGCGATCGCTTCTATCCGTGAAAAGTGTTGCTTCTATCCGTGAAAAGTGTTGCTTCTATCCGTGAAACTCAAGGTCCTTTGCAAGTACCTGATTATCTGTGCCTTGAAAAACACGAAAAATAGCCCGAAAAGCAGCCTCTGAGGAACAACGATTTTTAGCTTTTTTCGCCCTCTGTTTCGATGGGTGACTAGGGGTGTTTTGCCCAAAATTTTGGCAAAAAAAAGAGTCGCTTTGTGGACTATTCTGGTTAATTTTGTCGGGTATGGAGTTCCGAAAAATTATAGAGATACCGGTGGCAGAGCATTTGTACCGCCATGCGGATGGGATTACGCTGTGGGGGTCCTGCTTTGCGTCCGAGTTGGCCGAGTACTTGGAGCAGGATCTGTACTCGGTGTGTCGTTCGCCGTATGGGGTGATGTACAACCCCCTGAGTATTGCTCGGGGGCTGACGGAGGTGCTGGAGGGGGTACCCCCGAGTGGCGAGTCCCTTTTTTGCCATGATGGACTGTGGCACAGCTATATGCATCATGGTGCTTTTTCGTCCGAAGAGCAGTCGGAGGCGCTCGTCCGTATGCGGGAGGCCTTTGAGAGTGGGCGTGAGGAGCTTTTGGGGTCGCGGCTTCTGGTGATCACGCTCGGTACAGCCTATGTCTATACGACAAAGGCAGGTGAGATTGTGAACAACTGTCACAAGCTCCCTGCCTCGTTATTTGAGAGACGGCGGGTGTCGGTGGATGAGGTGGTGTCGGCTCTAGGTCAGGCCCTGAGCCAATGGCAGGCCCTCTGCCCGGATCTGCGGGTAATCCTGACGGTCAGCCCGATACCCCACTACGCAGATGGAGCACATGAGAGCCGGCTGAGCAAGTCGGTCCTCCTTTTGGCAGTGGATGAGCTGACTCGTCTCCCGCAAGTGGACTATTTCCCGAGCTACGAGATTATGCATGATGAGCTGCGAGACTACCGCTTTTATCGCGAGGACTATGCCCACCCATCTCAGCAGGCTGTGGACTATATTATGCAACGCTTTGCGACGACCTATTTGGCACCGGAGCCCGACCCGGAGTGGGACAAGCTGAGAAGGTTATTGCGCCACAAGCCTCTGACAGACTCCCCCATCAAGCGACAAGAACACTATCAACGGCTCTTGGAACGGCTGGAGTGCTTTGCACAAAAGCGTCCGCATCCTTTGGTCCTGAGTGAGCTGAAACGACTAAAACGACTAACCAACGAATGACCCAATACCAAATTTCGCAAATAGCTGATATCATAGGTGCACGGATAGATGGTGCAGGAGTAGGGGTGATCACTAGCCTCCTAACCGACAGCCGGACGCTGGCGGACCCCACAGGTGTCCTTTTTGTCGCACTGGTGACGGACAAGGACGACGGACATAGGTACATCGCCAACCTCTACGACAGAGGCGTGAGGTACTATCTCGTGAGCCGGGAAGACTTGCCGAGGATAGAGTGTCCGGAGGCGACGTTTTTGATCGTGGAGGATACTCTGCGAGCTTTGCAGGACTTGGCCGGATACCACAGGCGCACTCTGCGCTATCCGGTCGTGGGGATCACGGGAAGTAATGGCAAGACGACCTTCAAGGAGCTCGCCTATCAGCTCCTACGCACGCACCATACAGTGGGACGATCGCCTAGGAGCTACAATTCGTCCATCGGTGTCCCCCTCTCTCTCTGGTCTCTGACACCGGATATGGAGCTGGCTCTCATCGAGGCCGGAATATCTATGCCGGGTGATATGGATCTGCTGGAGCCCATGATCAAACCACAGATAGGGGTCTTGACCCATATGGGGGAGGCGCATCAGGAGCACTTCGGGTCAATGGAGCAAAAGCTGGATGAGAAGCTCAAGCTCTTTAGGGGCAGTGATTGCCTGATTGTCGACAAGGACTCAGCGTTGATCAAGGCAGGGATCGCCCGAGTTGGACTAGGGTGCCGTATTATCGGGTGGAGCAAAAGCGACCAATCGGCCGAGCTTTTTATTCGGGATCTGATCCACGAGCCAAGTCACACGACTATCGATTGTCTGATCGGCGGTGTGCCCCATCTCTATCGAGTGCCTTTGCTGGATGAGGGGAGCCTACAGGATCTTTTTTTGGTGCTGGTATTGCTCCACGAGGTGGCGGCGGATGTGCTGGAGGACTGGGGAGCTTTTGAGAAGCTGTATCCGGTGGATATGCGTCTGGAGGTACTGGAGGGGGTGTCCGACATGCTGCTGATCAATGATACCTACAGTGCCGACTACGACTCTCTACGTATAGCCCTGAGCTATATGGAGCGTCGCAACCTGGATCATCGCCCAAGAAGTGTGGTCTTGTCGGCGTTTCGGGAAAGCACCAACGCTCCTGCCACACTCTATCGTAGGATAGGGGAGATGCTCTCGCTGCACAAGCCGGACAACATCATCGCCATAGGCTCGGAGGTACTGCCTCACCTATCCGCACTGGGAGAGGGGGTTCGCTATTTTGCAAGCGTGGAGGAGTTTTTGGCATGGGGACCGGCTGAGCACTTGGCCGGGCATATTGTCTTGCTCAAGGGGGCTCGCGTAGCACACTTTGAGCGGATTACCAATGCTTTGCTTCGTCGGGTGCACCAGACCATATTGGATGTGAATCTCAGTCGGCTTGCCTACAACCTCAACCTCTACCGCGGACGACTCCCCAAGGGAATGAAGGTGACCTGCATGATCAAGGCTTTTGGCTACGGTGTGGGAAGCTATGAGATCGCCAAAGTGCTGGAGGGACAAAAGGTGGACTACCTGGCTGTAGCCGTGGCAGATGAGGGAAAGGAGCTGAGAGAGCAGGGGATCAATGTCCCGATCATCATCATGAATCCCGAGCCATGCGCCTATCGGCAAATGATCCGCTACCGACTGGAGCCTAATCTTTACTCTCGGACGATCCTTGAGAGCTTTATCCAAACAGCGGAGTCCCTCCACGAGCAGGACTATCCGATACACCTCAAGTGGGATACCGGGATGCACCGCTTGGGCTTTGAACTACACGAGGTGCCGTCTGTCCTGAGGATGCTGAAGGAGACTCGGACTGTCCGTGTGGCGAGTATCTTCACCCACCTATCGGTCGCAGATGATCCCACAGAGGATGAGTACACACGAGCCCAGCTGGAGTTGATGGATCGGATAGATGCTGAGATGCGCTCGGGCCTATCCTATTATTTTCTCAAGCATGCACTCAATACCGCAGGTGCCATACGCTTCCCGGATTACAAGAGTGATATGATCCGGCTAGGGGTGGGGTTGTATGGCCTGTCGCCTCTGGAGAGTGATCCACTGGGTCTTCAGCCCGTGGCGTCTCTGCGGACGCTTCTCCTCCAGACCAGAGAACTGCCGGCTGGTGCCACAGTGGGCTATGGACGAAAAGGAAGGCTCAACCGCCCATCGCGTATAGGGGTTATCCCGATAGGATATGCCGATGGACTCCCCCGTAGCTTGGGCAATGGTGCCGTGAGCTTTAGGACCGAAGATGGGACACTCGTCCCAACCTTGGGCAATATTTGTATGGATACGACGATGCTCGACCTCACCGATGCTCCATTGGCTACCGAAGGATCCACTATCACCATCTTTGACGACACACTGCCCATCACCCGCATGGCCGATGCCTCTCGGACCATTCACTACGAAGTCCTTGCCCGGCTATCCATGCGCATCAGTCGCCACTATTTTTCCGAATAACCCCCCTATACCCGATGAATACCGATACAGTCTATCACTGCGAATCCTTTGACATCCTTCGCTACCGAGTAGCCGGCTGGGAACGACTCTCCAGACGCGAAAGAGCCTATCTCTATCAGTTGTCCGAAGCCTGCCTCTGGGGGCGAGACATCACCTACATGCAGCACCATCGACTGGGGCTGGTCGTGCGTGAGCTAATGGAGACACTCTGGAGCGAACCCTCCAACCGCACTCCGGAGCTGGAGCAGTACCTTGGAGCGATTTGGCTCCACAGTGGCCTGCACCATAGCTATACCGAAGAAAAGACCCTGCCCGGCTTTTCGCGTGAGTGGTATCGTGAGGCGTTGAGGCAGTTGCCGTATGATGTGACCGAATACCTCGATGCGGTAGGTACCTCGTTTGATGAAGTTGAGGCCCTTATTTTTGACCCCACAGTGGATCCTTTTCGTAGGGCTACGGGACAAAAGGAGACTCTGCTGGAGCGATCGAGTGTCCACTTTTATGACCGAGGTATCTCCACAGCTGAGGCAGAGGCTTATTACGACGAGCACCGGGAGGACTATAGCATTGCGCCCGGGCTCAATACCCGACTGATCCGAAGGGCTGATGGTACACTCACCGAGGAAGTCGCCTCTACCTCCGGACTTTATCGGACAGCATTGATACCAATCGTCTACCACCTAAAGCAAGCAATCAGCCTGGCGCCCTCCACTGAGACCCAAAAGGTACTCCAAAAACTGGTGGAATACTACGAGACCGGTGATTTGGAGTGTTTTGCGACGTACAGCAAGCTGTGGGTAAAGCTACTGGAGGAGGTGGATATGATCAACGGCTTCATCGAGACCTACACTGATCCGCTTGGGTTCAAAGGTTCGTGGGAGGGTATCCTGCAACTTCTGGATCACGAGGGGACCAAGCGCACCGCCAAGGTAGTCGACCTGGCGGAGCAGATGGAGCGGGAGTCGCCGATCGATCCGGCCTTCAAGCGTCGGACTATTGGTGCGATGAGCAATAGAGCTGTGCAAGTGGTGACTCTCGCCGGAGACTCCTATCCATCCTCGCCATTGGGGATCAACCTACCCAATGACGAAAGGATACGCGCAGAAGTGGGCTCCAAGTCCGTCACTCTCACCAATATCTCCGAGGCTATCTCCGAAGCTCGTCTTGGACAGTTGGTGCCACGCTTTTACTATTCAAAAGAAGTCCGGGAGCGTGTCCTTCGCTATGGTACCATCACCGACACCGTCCACACTGATCTCCACGAGGGGTTGGGACACGGGTCGGGCAAGCTGCTGGAGGGGGTCTCTGGAAATGCTCTCGGAGAGCATGCCTCTGCCATAGAGGAGGCTCGAGCCGATCTCAATGCGCTCTACTTCATCGCACACCCTCGACTCGTGCAGGATGGTGTACTCCCCACTCCGGATGCCTACAAGGCACTCTACGACCGGTACCTCACGCGTGGAATACTCACGCAGCTCACCAGGCTGGGTGACGAACTGATCCTCCGACAGGCACACATGCAAAACCGTGCCCTCATCGCGTATTGGGCTCTCGATCTCTGTCGTGATACGGGTGCGGCAGAGCTTACTCTCCTAGAGGGCAAGCACTACGTCCTCGTCCACGACTATGACGAGCTGAGACGAGTGTTTGGAGTGCAGTTGGCCGAAATTCAGCGCATCAAAAGCACCGGAGACTATGCCGCCGCCGACCGACTGATACGTACCTACGCCACTCAGGTTGACCCTGAGTTGCATGCAGAGGTACTGAGCCGAATGGCGGACTTGGGTGTGGCGCCCTATGTTGGCTTTGTCAATCCCCGGATTCGCCCGACGGATGGTGGAGACTATCTCCTCACCTACGATGAGGACTACTTTGGCCAAAACCTTCGCTACAGCAGGCAGTACCGTTGCTTGGTGGAGTCGATGGCGGAGCATCCTAGGTCCAAAGAGGGGCCTGAGGGTCGCTGGCACTCGCTCCTCAACAATCTCCGCAACCAGCTTCGCCGACACATGGACGGCATCGCCTCCAAGAGCATGCGCGATGGCGGAGTGGGCTACGAGATCAACTTTGGGGTCAATCTCCTGCACCTTCACACTATTGGCGACACTCTGCCACACAACCTCGATCTGGCCACCCTCATGTGGAGCAAAAATGTGCGTGAGATGAAACTCCTAGCCCTGCTTACTATTCCTCGCTTTGAGGTCACCCCCGATCTGTTGCGCCAGTGGTGCCGGGATATTGGAGAGTTGGAGCTCGCCGAGTTTTTTGTCCTCAAGCTAGTCGCTCCCTCCCTCTATGGTGAGTCTTTGGCTCTCTGGATATGGGAGCAAAAGGAGCCTACCGAGATGATGACGATCCTCCCCTACATCATCATCAACCGCCTAGCCCTAAACCAAAAAGTAGATACAGCCCTACTCGAAGCCCTTGATCGTCACCTCTCTCAGGACCTCTCCGAGGGCAATCTCGATCTAGCCACCTATGCACTCCGTGCCCTCAATGCGCTTGCCGACCATCTCCCCCAAGCACGCCCCAAGCTCCGAGAGCTGGCAGAGCGGCTGACCAAGGAGCAGACCGTCGATACCTATCCTTACCTGGTCGGGGTGGACCTACTGGATCAGCTCAACGAACTAGACTAAGTCATCATGAACGTACAGATAGACCCCACTTGGAAAGAAGCCCTGGCGGATGAGTTTGCACAGCCCTACTTCACCGAACTTGCGGAGAGAGTCCGGCATGCCTACACCACCACGACTGTTTTCCCCCCCGGATCATTGATCTTCAATGCTTTTGACCTGACCCCACTCGATCGGGTCAAGGTCGTCATCCTCGGACAGGATCCGTATCACAACTATGGGCAAGCTATGGGGCTCAGCTTCTCGGTCCCCGATGGCTGTCCTATCCCCCCCTCACTCCAAAATATCTACAAGGAGATCGCCACCGATGTCGGCATACCGACTCCTACCAGTGGTGACCTCACCCACTGGGCGAGACAAGGGGTGCTTTTGCTCAATGCCACCCTCACCGTCCAAGCCCACTCACCCAAGAGCCATGCCGGGTGGGGATGGGAGAGGTTCACAGATCACGTCATACAGGTATTGTCGCAGCGTAGGGAGCACCTTGTATTCCTGCTATGGGGAAGTGATGCCCAGCGCAAGGAGATGTACATTGACTCCGCCAAGCACTGTATCCTCCGCAGTGTACACCCCTCTCCGCTCTCTGCGTACCGGGGCTTTTTTGGCTGCCAACACTTCTCCAAGACCAACTATTACCTCGTCTCTCACGGCATCACCCCCATTGCGTGGTAGGGAGCGGGAAAAATTGGCCACCGAGGCTCCTCATAAAAATACCGGAAGAAAACGTTGGACAAATCAAAAAACTTTTGTACCTTTGCCAAGCGTTAGCAGTGAAAGACCCTCGGACAGTTGATCACTTCGCAATACGACACTAGTTTGGATCCTTAGCTCAGTTGGTTCAGAGCGTCTGTCTTACAAACAGAGGGTCGTAGG
>CAMYAB010000023.1 GCA_947253625.1 uncultured Porphyromonadaceae bacterium
CAAAAGCCGAGTAGACAGTCCGGGTATGTCGACCCCGCAAGGGGTCGCGCTTTCATAGCCGGGTGGTTGAGGAGGGGCGAAAGCCCCGACAATGACCCCCGGGAAAAGACGGTCACCCGCCACCTCACGACCCCGCCAGGGGTCGCAAAACAGATCGGCAAAAGGGGTCGGCAAAAGCCGAGTAGACAGTCCGGGTATGTCGACCCCGCAAGGGGTCGCGCTTTCATAGCCGGGTGGTTGAGGAGGGGCGAAAGCCCCGACAATGACCCCCGGGAAAAGACGGTCACCCGCCACCTCACGACCCCGCCAGGGGTCGCAAAACAGATCGGCAAAAGGGGTCGGCAAAAGGGGTGATTTTTCGGATCAAAAAAGGCTACCTTTGGTGGTTCTGATAGTCAGATAGTTACAAAGACCCTTGAGTTTCACGGATAGAAGCAATCTTTTTCACGGATAGAAGCGAACCTTTTCACGGATAGAAGAAATCGCTTAGACGGATAGTAGGGAAAAAACAATCCCGTTTTTGGCGACCCATTTTGCCGACCTGCTTTGCGACCCCTGGCGGGGTCGTTTTTTATTTCGGAGCTTGCAGACCCGGGGTCTTCGGGGCTCCGCCCCTCGACACCCGGGCTATGAAGGAGGCACCCCTGGCGGGGTGCTACCGACCCAAACCGGCTGACCTGTTTTGCGACCCTTGGTTTGTCCAAGTGATGGGGCAGATGTCCGGATCTGCCGACCCCGCAAGGGGTCGCTCTTTCATAGCTGGGCGGTCGAGGAGGGGCGAAAGCCCCGACGATGCCCCCCGGAAACGAGGATCACTCGCCACCTCACGACCCCGCCAGGGGTCGCAAAACAGATCGGCAAAAGGGGTCGGCAAAAGCCGAGTAGACAGTCCGGGTATGTCGACCCCGCAAGGGGTCGCGCTTTCAGAGCCGGGTGGTCGAGGAGGGGCAAGGCCCCGACGATGTCCCCCGGAAAAAGGTAGCCACCAGCCACACTACGACCCCGCTAGAGGTCGCAAAAAGGGTCGGTAAATTCGGTCAGGCGGTCTGGGGCTACCGACCCCTCTCTGGGGGTCACTTTTCGGTAACGATGGCTCTCAGGGTGGCGTCTTTGGTCAATTCGTACCTGTAGAGTCTGCCGCGCGGGATGCTAAAACGCTCCACCAGCCCACCGGGACCGAGGGGGGCCTTCTCACCTGCCAGACGGAGGTAGTCGGCATAGCTGCTTGGCTGGCGGTTAGGTGGCACGATCATCAGGGGGAGATACTTGGTCTCACCCGTGACAAGCTGTATGCGTAGGTGGACGATGCCACTGCCCTCCGGACCGGTCCAGCGACTATTCTCCGGAGCATAGCTCCTCACCTCGGGCAGTCCGACGCAGTAGAGTTGCCCCAATTTGTCAAGGGGTGTGAGGGGGTAGTAGTGTAGCTCTCGCCGACGGTCTGCCTCCCTTGAGTAGGGGTAGCCAAAAAGGCCGGCCTCAAGTCGATCGACGGGGTAGGCAATCTCCACGGATCGCACCCAGGGGGTCTCTCCATCATCACTTGGCAGGGTGTGGATCTCCAGCAGGGAGGTGGTGGGGATAAGCTCGGGGGTGATGAGGATGAGCTTGTGCGACTCCCTCGCTCGGGGTAGTTGTCGCAGGAGACGCCCCACCAAGGGGATACGGAGAGGCCGGTCCGACTGGCGCGTCGGGGAGAGAAGGTGGGTCAGTCGTAGGAGGGCACGCTTGCCGGAGATCTGCGACAGCGCATGCGTGTCAAGTCCTATGTATCGTTCATTGGCGATGAAGAAAAACTCATACGTTCCCTCATCGAAAATGACCGGGTCGGTACAAGTGAGACGGTCGGGGTGTAGCTCTCGGTCTGCGCCCTCGTAGCGGAGGAGACGATTGTAGACCACCTTGCCTCGGAGGTCGACCGCCACCAAACGCAAGGAGGAGAGCCCACCAAAGTACCGCTCGGTACCCTCCGGCAGGGCAAGGTGGGGGTGCTCAAAAACGACAGCGACCTTACCCTGACCGGGGTCAGGATAGGGGTCGCTGTATAGACGGTCTCTACATCCCACGGAGAGGAGAGAGAGGAGGCAAAACCAAAGGCTTGCCCTATAGTATTGCCACAGAGGGTGTCGCACGTAGGACCTTTTGGTCAGATCCTCGTTATCCCTTGGGTACGACAATCTCTCTGCGCTCATTGAGTATCAGAGTAGATTTAGGTCAGTGTCCACGCTATGCACCAGCCAGTTGTTGACCTTGATCCAAGCCACCTGGTAGCCCTCGTCGCAGTTGGGGCAACGCTTCACCTTCAGGTCGACTGTGAAGTCGCGGTCGCATCGCATATTGATGTCCGCACCCTTGCGAGCAGCCGAGAGGATGAGGGCGATGAGGTTTTGTTGGAGGGGTTGCTGCGCACCCTCCTTGGAGATGGTGACAAAGCTATTGTGACCGCTCTCCAGGCCTAGGGTGGTAAAGGTGGCGATCAGCTCTCCATTATGCTCTGCCTCACAGCCCGGCTCGGGAGGGCCAACGTAGGTATTGGGCTTGCGGACAATCTCCGCTACGTACTTGTAGGGGTTGTCCTGTGCAGTGGTGAGCATCCTGCCATCGCCACTGTATCGGTCATTGGCGGAAGAGACGGTGAGCGAAACCTTCTCGGGCTCCTCCAGGCCGGTGATGTGTACCGTGACTCTGTTGGTCAGTTCGGTCATATTGACCTCCACGGGGGTCACCTCCGGAGTGCCCAGACGGTTGAGGGGCTTCAGGGGCACCTGCTGGCTCACACCACGGTAGACGACACGCCCCTTGAGGTTGATGTCGGTGCGTAGCTTCGCAAATAGCTCCTTGGCCGGTACCATGGGGGTCACCTCAAAGCAATCCTTGTCCAGCCCCGACCATGCCGCCACACGGATCGACTCAGAGGATGGGATCCTCATCTTTACTTTGGTCTGTTCCGAGAGGGCACCCTCGTATGTCTGGGTGGCCACTACCTCCCCCTTTTCGTTGTAGGCGACAAGGAGGACGGACTTGATCTCAGCCGGGTAGCTGCGTTGAGTGGCACACTCTGTCTGGCTGTAGAGGGAGACCTCCAGATCTCGTGCACAACCATCTAGTTGCTCATATACCGATGAGTGACACCCTCCCATCAAGAGGAGCGGAAGGAGGGTCAGTGCTGTATTTAGTATTCTCTTAGTCATATCTAATGTTTATTAGAACTTATGTTCGTAGCTATGTATGCCCCACCCTACGTTGTTCACTTGGATGGTCATGGAGGTATCCTTTACCGGTAGGTGCTCATCATTACTCGGCACTTTTTCGTCCGGATCCAGGTGATGGAAGTAGGAGTAGCGGGCGTCAGTGGGGGTCTTCACAAAAGGAATCCCCGAGAGCCCCATCCGCACAAAGCCGGTGATGTGTACGTGGTAGATATTGTTGCGCAACACGGGGGCTGAGTACCAGGTGGTCCTGTTTTTGGTACTGGGGTTCACCCAAGCGTAGTACACCATCAGCAGACGTCCATCTTCTATAGATTTGTCCTTCCTTTTTCTGATCAGTACCTCGTAGTTAACCACCTTATCCCTATTCGTCGCAGTGTACCATGTGACATAGCCGAGGTGGAGGTCTAGAGCTTGATTTTCATCAGCAGCTCCGAAAGATCTGGCCAGCTCCGGCTTGACCCTGCCATACAGGTAGTAGTTCATTGCGTTTTGCTGCTCCTGCGTAAGTGTTTCCGCCTGCTTGGTACCATTCAGTACATCGTTAAATAGAGCAAGCAACTCCTGAGTCGGCTCCGGTAGATCGGTGGCACTTGCCCCTTTACGAATAGCTTGATTTCTTTTCTCTATTAGTGGGGTAAGCCACGCATCACTCATCTGTAGGTTGTGCCCACCGCCACGATACCGCACCGGGATGACGTGGTAGTCGAGGTAGAACTTCTGCTCATCGAGTGAGTAGTAGATACGGTTGGCGCCCAGCTCATAAAGCTTTTGAGTGTAGTTATCTTTGAACCAACTCTTCTTCCCCAATAACCTGTTATAGGTGTCCTTGACGTTTTTTTCTAGCTCTTTAATCTCTTTATTGATTCTGCCGGCTTCCTTTTTGTGCTCGTTTGCATCGACTTTTTTATCAGCCTCTCTTAGTTCAGCCCATTTAGCTTCTGCCTTCTTTCTCTGCTCGTTCGTCTTGTCTTTGCTAATATATCTGGATATCGTATTTAGATCACTTGCAACACGACCCTCGAACTTCTTGCTATCGAGTTCGCCATTTTTGTACTGTTCGCGACACTTTAAGATCTTATTAAGTCTGTCTATTCGAGGCTTTTGATTATTCAAGTATGGTGTAACGAGAACTACCCATTCATTCTCCAACTTTTCCACTTCCTCTTGTAGTGGTTTCAGCGTTTCTTGAACAGTCTTGAGCTGCTGCTTCTTTTGTGCGATCTCTGCATTCCACTGAGCGACGGTCTGGTCATAAAGAAGCTGTCTCTTGGCTATATCAGATGCGATGCCGTCAGAGGTGGCGTTGGACCAAGGAAGGCTTGCGATATCAAAGGCGGCAATGATGGCAAAGAAGGGGGTATTGCCCTTGCGGTATTCGCTATCGGTACTATCGCCCCACTTGTGGGTGGTCTCGGTCACGTAGCAGCTACCCCATAGTGTGGTAGGATACGGCTTATTATATGTGAAATCTGTAACGATATAATCTTCAAAACCTCCTTCGACCAGTTCCAGACGGCGCAATAGCTCCGGTATCATCAGCTTATTTTCCTTCATGATCTCCTCTTTCTTGGGGAAGAGCATCGATCTGAAGTAGTTATCACTTATCAGAGTGCTTGCTGAGAAGTCGGGGTAATTACGTATGTTCGTCTCGTAGGTAGAGAAGTCAATGAAGTTATCGGGGTTCAAATTGCCTGATGAAGGGGTTTTGGTATTTTTGTTGTTGTACCACTCACCATCCGGGGCTTTAGCAATAGGGTAGAAAGTAGGCTCAAAGTTGAGCACCTGATAGTAGAGCCCTCTCAGCTTCATTTGCGACTTCTCCGGGTCGCCCTTTATCCCGGTATTCAGTATGCTGTTGTCTGCTGTTACCACTGCCTGGGCTAATACACGGCGGACACTCATGGTGACGAGATTGGTCCGCGAATTCGTCACCTGTGTCTCAGTGACATTGGCCTCTACCGTATTCTCTTTACTAAGACCGGAGCACATCATATGGTCACGGTAGTTAAGAAAGGGAGGTACCTTTTCATCCGGCTTAACATTATCAAGGTACACGCTCAGTGGCGTATCTTCATTTTTATACAACTCGGCCGGATACGTTTTGAATGAAGGCACCGGAGCCACTTCTTTGTGGGGCTGAGCGAGCACTTTCCTGGCGATATTGGGATCAGGGCGGAAGGCATACATCTCCGGCTGAGTAGTATAGGTGATACCGCTTTCCCCCTGGAAGGGAATAGGCTCCGCAATGCGCTCCAGGAAGTCACTCTTTTTGCTGAGTTTTTCACCGAGCCAGGTGACATACTGATCGGGGGGATTAAGGAAAGCATAAATGGTCTTTTCCCCGGGAGAGGTCCTCCAAGGCTTCAGCATCAACTTTCCATTATTAAAGTCGAGGATATCGGCACTGCCTGCAATATCGCCACCAATGTAGTGTACCTCGTCACGGTCATCGGAGAGGACGTAGACGGCAAAGGTGGTGAAGTCGTCATCACCGGACCAATTGCTGAGGTAGTTTTCGCCCGAGCTATCCTCCACATCACCGGTATTGCCTCCCATACGTAGGCTCAGGGACATGTAGGTGGTACCGTATGAGGGGGTCACACCGCTCTGTGCCGGATCGGGGGTAACCGTCACGAACGTCTCCTTCCGACAGCCACCGGCACCTACGAGGAGCAGGGACACCATCAATAGGCTGAATATTTTGGATCTGTATATCTTAGTCATCATCATTATCTCTGATCAGAATGTCATCCTAAAGCTGGACGAGCCGGTGCCCATCAGGCTGGCGTTGCGGGCTGAGCCGGTTGCAGTGGCCGAGTTCAGGGGCATACCTTCGAGTGGCACCTCCTCATCGGGGTCAAAGGGGGTGTGGAAGAGCTTATCCTCCCTCGGCACAAAGGGGATAGCCGACAGCCCCATCTTGGTGAAGCCGGCAATATGCATATGGTAGATGTTATTTCGTAAGACAGGTGAGGCACACCAGGTATCAGCGCTCTTGGTATTGGGGTTGAGCCAAGCGTAGTAGACCATCATCAGGCGCGCACCACGGATGGAATTTCGGTCCTCTACGCGGTTGCGGATGTAGCAGGGGTAGCTCACCACTTTGTCTTTCTTTTGGGCGGTGTACCACTCCACATAGCCACTGTGGATATCTACCGGATCGGTGCGGTTAAAATTGGCTCCATAGAAGTACTCCTTCAGTCCCGGAGCGATACGACCGTAGAGGTAAAAGTCCATCGAGTGCCGCTCTGCAATAGAGAGGTCGGTCTCCTTGAGTTGCCCATTGAGTAGCTTGCTCAGCTTCTCCATCAAGCCCGGGGTGTCCGGTGCCAGTACAGCGTTAGTTAGTGAGACGCCATTGGCATGGGTTGGGAAGTCCTTGCCGTTGGGCAGCTTGGCCTTCAGCTCACGTACCCAAGAATCATTGGCACTGAGGGTGTGTGTCGCATTGCCATCACGTTTGTCCACAGGTATCTCGTGGTAATTGAGGTAGAACTTCTTATTTACCTGAGAGTAGTAGACGCGAGTGATCCCCTGCTCATACATAGAGGGGGTGAAGAGCTCTCTACTATTACTTTCACTGGGGTACCACCCATCGGATCTAAAGAATTCTTTCTTTTCTTTCTCAATTTGCTTCTCAAGATCCTTTATCAGATTCGATAGCTGAGCGCGCTTATCGGCATTGGGGTCACCCGCTCTCAGCTTCCTATCCGCTTCGAGCGTCTTCTTAAATTCTTTTTGCTCAACATCTAGATCCGTAGCATCTAGTTCTGTTGGGCTGCCGACTCTCTTGTTTTCGGGATACTTTTTGTTGCGGTAGCCTTTGTCAGGTAATTCTAGACCGCCCTTAAAATCCTGTGTGCGTAGTGTGCTCCTATCTCGCTTAATCTTATTCAGATATCCCGCCTCGTCTAGCGCCTTTGTCTTAACAAACGCATCCCTTTGCTTTGAGATGCTGTTAAAAAAGCGCTTCGCCCCATTTGGATTACGGAGATGGTCCTTCCACCACTGCACATAGGCCTCGAAAACTGCATCGGCTTCCGCCTCACTCATACCACCGCCACCGGCCTCGGGTATGGCGGCTAGATCGTCCTTGGCTTTTTGCAATTGATCATTGAGATCCTTTACCAGTTTTTCAAAGTCAGCCTGCTTATTATTGTTTTTCTCAGCCACAATCCCTTCCGATTTGGATGCCCAGGGGAGGCTCCGCATATCAAAGGAGGCGATGACCGCAAAGAATGGAGTATTGGAGGTGTTGTAGCCACTGGAGCCATCCTCGGCCCATGCGTGGGTACTCTCGGTCACGTAGCAGCTGCCCCAGAATGTGGTGGTGTGCGTGAGGGGAATGGGTCTACTCCGCTCGTCAACTGGTAACGTCCCATCAATTTCTCGTTTGTCGCTATACTCTATCTCCCGCAAGATTTTCTGAGCATAGTCCTTATCGGAGGGATCGAGCTCGGCAGGACCCTCTCCATAGACAAAGTGTGCTGAGCGGAAGAAGCGATCCCGTACCAGTGCATCCATACTAAACGTCTCATCCCATAGCGTTGGTCGGTAGGTGGAGAAGTTGATCAGCGAGCTATTATTGGTTTGGTCATAGAGGGGGGTGCGGGTGTTGCGATTGCCCGGTAGGTCGCCCTCTTTCTCCGTCTTGGCGATGGGGAAAAAGGTAGGCTCGAAGTTGAAGACCTGAAAGCTCACTCCCTTGATCACCATGCCCTCCAGCTCGTGGATAGGCTCATTCACGAGTGCCGCCTCGGCTGTCACCACAGCTTGTGCCAAGGCCCGGCGGGTGTAGATCTTCACCACGTTGCGCTCATCACTCATCACCTCGTCGGCCGTGACATAGTCCTCCGGCAGGTAATTGTCCCGCACACCGGAGGAGAGGATCCGATCCTTGCGCTTGATAAATGGGAGAGGGCCAGGCTTAATCGAGGACATTCTTTCAGTATCAAAGAATGCATTGGGGAAGTCAAGGTAGCGTCGTGGCACCTTACTCTCCGGATACCCCGACCTTCCTTTATCGGAAAATGATTCCAGGTTAGGGATAGTGTCGGTTGCTATCTTCTTCGTGGCGATATGGCTGTCGGGGCGGAACGCTTCCAGCCGGGGGGCATCCCCATCGTAGGTGATGCCCGGCTCTCCCATGTAGGGGATCGGCTCGGCGATCCGCTCTAGGAAAGCTCGCTTATCCGTCTTCTTTTCCTCTAGGTACCGGCGGTACTGCTCGGGGATGTTGAAAAAGGCAAAGATCTTCTTGCTCAGCGGTTTGGTCTTGAAGGGCGTGAGCAGTAGCTCCTGCTTTTCGGGATCCCAACGCCTCACGATATTGGTATCATCCGGGCGACCAGAGATGCACTGCACCGTATTGTCACCCTCGGAAACAATGTAGATGGCAAAGTTCTCGATAACATCATCTCCCTGCCAAGTGGCGGTGTAGTTGCCGGCACTCTTGTCCACCTCCGGCAGATCAGAGGTGGTGGCCGCAGAGGTAGCCCTCAGAGAGAGTGACATATAGGTGGTCCCCTCCTGCTCTATAGTGTAGCCACTCCGACCGGTATCCTCCGGGACCGGCAACTCCTTTTTGCAGCCCGCAAGCGGGAGGAGCAGCCCCGACAGTAGGAGTACGACGGAGAGACGCTTGATCAATCGGTCATTGATGGTCATATCTTATTTCTTCTATTGATCTCTATTTATACTAGTGACAGGAGGTGCGGTCAAGCACCTCCTGCCTTCGGGGTTTTGATTCAAAAGCACCCCTGGGACTTTGTCTTGGTCAGCTTTAGAGCTCTAGGTCTACCGAGTGTACGCCCCAGTTTACCACCGTAGCCTCTACAGCCATATAGGTCTCAGATACAGAGAGCAGCTCGGAGGGGTCAGGAGTATTGTCGTTCGGGTCTTTTGGGTTTTCGGTACCCGGTGTGAGGGGGTTGCCGGTGTAGCCCACTTTCTTGAAGGCCTTGATATTCACGTGGTAGATGTTGTTGCGGAGCACCGGAGAGGTGAGTGGCTTTGCGACCTCGTTGGGGTTGAGCCAAGTCACGTAGTAGCAGAGGCCACCCTTGTAGGTGAGGACGTTCTTGTCGTTGTTCAGGTTGGCAGCCTTGGCAGCAGCCTTGTCTTTGTAGAACTTACCGTCGTTCAGACCATAAAAGAGGTCGCTTCCGGCAGCGTATCCGGTCTCCTGACCGGTAGCCCATGTGTCGTTGCTAGGAGTGATCTGGGCAGAGATGATGGCATAGGCGGTATTGCCCTTGCGGTAGCCGGTCTCAGGAGCCACACCACCCTCGGCAACCGGCTTACCACCGTACTGGTGGGTCGTCTCGGTAATGAACTTCATCGTATTGCCCACGATGCTCGTGACATTATCGGGATTGCTTGCGTTGCGAGTGAAGTCTCCCAGCGCGATACCGGTCATGGCGCGATAGAAGTATTTGCCGGCGGCATCAGTAGTGAATGCATTGAGGCTAGCGGGGATGAATTCGAAAGAAGGAGTCTTGCAGTACTTCACCTTGGTAGCTTCCTGACCGTTCTCAGATGTCATAGGATCGAGGTAGGTCTTTTTCTCAAACTGCATCACATCCCACTTCAGGTCAGAGAGAGTGGCGATGGTGACCGTGGCACCGTTGCGGGTACCCTTGATGGTCAGGTCGTTGGCCGCATCCTTGGTCACAACCGCCTGAGCGACGAGACGACGGACGTTGATCTTGGCGCAGTTTTTAGTACCGGCCTCTGCCGTAGCCTGATCCACACCACCCTTGACCTCCACCTGAGCGGCAGTCTTGCCGTTCATTCCGATGATATCTTTGCCACCATCGAGTTTGGCATAGGTACCGAGGACACCACTGGCATCGGTCATGTCGTAGGAGTCGGCATAAGCAGTCTCAAAGGCAGTCTTACCGATAGCGGCCGCATTGTCGAGAGCGGTCTTGATGGGTGTGCCGTTGAGGTTGACGAGGACATAGACCTCCTTCTTACCTGCATCCACCTTCCACGCTGTGGTGCGGTACACATTGGCCTGGCCCACAATCGGAGAGAGGTTCGTAAACTCTTTCTTCTCCACCTTACCGTCGGAGACAGAGACCACGTAGACGGTGAGGTCGTTGATCTTGTCACGACCGGCATAATCACCCATAGGGTTGTGGCTAGTATCCTCAGCCTTCAGGGGATCAGCGGGTAGAGTCGTAGATACGGCGACAGACATATAGGTGTTGCCGGTAGATGGGACAACCTCAGGGGTCCCATTGACATTTTCTTTATTGCACGCTGACAGACCTCCTACGAGGGCAAAAGCTAGCAATGCGCGAGTTAGTTTTTTTGTCATCACTGTTAGTTGATTTAATTGTAAAAAAAGATATTATTCAGTATGTATCACAATGCACCCTTATCGGGGCAAAGGTAACAAAAATTTTACATGTTTTGAAATAGTAGTTGTTCGTTTCGGTGGAAAATTATGAAAAATCCGATGCCGATGCCGGATTTTCCCTGCCATTTTGCCAAGGCGATTTTGTTGATCGGTTTTGCCGATCGGTTTTGCGACCCCTGGCGGGGTCGTGTTTTTTCGGGGCAACTGTGGTCCCGGGGTCTTCGGGGCTACGCCCCTCGACACCCGGGCTATGAAGGAGGCACCCCTAGCGGGGTGCTGCGACCCGATGTTTCCCGTTCAATGGGCGTACACCGGTTAGAAATGCCCCACCTCACGACCCCGCTAGGGGTCACAAAAGGGGGCGGCAAAATCAGGGAAGACAGTCCGGGGCTGCCGACCCCGCCAGGGGTCGCGCTTTCATAGCCGGGCGGTCGAGGAGGGGCGAAAGCCCCGACGATGACCCCCGGAAAAAGACGGCCCCCACCACCCTACGACCCCGCCAGGGGTCGCAAAACAGATCGGCAAATCGGGTCCCAAAAAGACTC
>CAMYAB010000024.1 GCA_947253625.1 uncultured Porphyromonadaceae bacterium
CTATCCAAAACGATGTACTTCAAAGCACTCCGCTCATTTCTAAATCGTTACCTATTCACCCACCGCTAAATGGTAACACTCTATTATCCAATAAGATAGTTCGCTAACGAAAATATTGAGTCCGCTATTGTTGTGAAGTTACGCAACTATCTTCCTTCACTCTTACAAGCGGATGCAGGGGGTGACGCATTAGAGATTATCCTTAATTGATTCTTCAATAGGTGTAATTACTCATAGTTCTACTCTAAACATAGAATAATGACATTGGTATAGACATTCCGCATATTTTAGTCAATTGCCTGATTCCTATATACACCCCAACAGGATTTAATTGAAAAGTTGTTATTTGTTTATTTTTGAAAGCTTCAAATGCAAATTGCCATCGAGCATCCCTCTGAATATGATAGGAACGAACCTCATCTTCTGTAAAAGGAATTGCTTTATTTTTTAAGTCTTCAAACAGGGGGATTAACTGGTCTTTATTTGCTTGATTGAATGCTTCTGTTACAGTCTTGGTATTTCCGACATTAAAAGACACATATTGTCCTTCAATAGAAAACAACCCCATTATATATGGTAAATCAGTATGATGAGAACCTATCATTAGTTGGGGATACTTCTGAAGTATATCATTTAATTCATTTAATGAAATATTATGTCTAAAAAATAAATCATAATAAGAAAGTAGATATTTTTCAAGTGGCTCTACAACGTGAAATGCCGATATTCCATAGCCACATCCGACTTGCTTTAGGTGGGCTATATCCAATGAACTTATATTTTTTAATCTTTCTACTAACGGAGCCAACTTCAATAACAAATCATCATATTGTTTTTTGTTGTATGGGAATATCAGTTTACTAAAAACCATTATTGCCAATAATGAAACTGTATTGGAAGATAGTTTGGGTATTATATTTCTAGCCTCATCTATTATAGATTGTTCTGTTGTTCGTTCTTGTACTCTCAACCGTTCTATTAGTAAATCTATAAGATTTTCGCCTAATTCTTCATTGCCAGATGCGATATGATTTTTAAATGTCTCATTTAATGCCATCTGAATTGCAGGCTCTTTGAAACGATATAATAAATCTTCCTTTAATGAAGTTATCCGGTCTATTGTTTTTTCCGATATGTCCGATAATCTTTTCTCGGCCTCTACCCTTGCATCCTGAGTATAAACAGCCAACTCTGCTTTTACTACATATTTGCAGATTTCCATAGCAGTTTCAGCTGTAATACCATTAAAGTTAATGTCACCTTTTGCTTGTACTATGGTGGATTGATTAACACTCTCTATTTTCTGATCATTTCCGAAATTCATTGTTATTGCCGTTTACCTGATTTATAGTGCTATTGTGAACATCTTTAATTGTCTGCTTGTTACTTTTTCCTCCTTTTTTAATCAAGTAAAAAATACCACTAATAACACCTCCAACAATAGCAACAAGAAGAGGAGTTATCCATACTGAGTTGTCTTTCAAAAAATCCATAACCACCATTATTGTCTTACAAATTAAGATGCAAGTAGTGTGCCAGAATTAAAGAGGTGACATTTTGGCAGAATTTCTATTCTATAAAACTATTGTAGATTGGGACAAAGTGGCTTTTCCAGCTTCTACCAGCTTTTGAATATCCGTCTGATGCTCCGAAAATGGATTTTTCTGACGACAGAATGGCGGAGATGTATCGCACGGAAACTCCCCAGCGAGGCACGACAAAAAGCCTATTCGGGATTATACAAGAGAGAGTTTACGGAAGAGGACAGCAAAATCCGTATTATCAAAGACGAGAAGAAGCGATCGCTTTTGACCATCAACGGACTCCCCATTGCCGATGGGTGCGAGCAGAAATGGAAACAGCTTATCAACCGTAAATGCTTACATCGGCTGTAAAACCGAAAATCCTCTTTCTCTTTTCATCGTTGAATTTCAGCCCCGACAATACTTTTCAAGAAGAAAATCACACAAGAACGCTCACTTTCACTCGCAAATATGTACCTTTGCAGGTAGTAAAAGTGAGCGTTCTTTGGCTATCCAAAACGATGTACTTCAAAGCACTCCGCTCATTTCTAAATCGTTACCTATCCACATCGCGCCAAATGGTAACCTCTTACTTCTCAGCTAGATAGTCTGCGACCAAAAATTACTGTGGTTTGTTCAAATCACATAGTGATTTTGAGTTTTCCGACTGGGGAAAATAGTTTGTGAGTACATAGAGATAACTTTGTAACCTTTGGTGAAATGTTGTTATCTTTGAGCCCTGTGAGAGGATAAACCTAGGGTGAAGGCCGGTGGTTATTTTTCCCCACCCCAGCCCCTCTCTTTTCCGGATGATTATATATACGTGTGATGTATGAGAAATAATGGCACGACTGAGGCTCCGAGATATGACCTCGAGGATCTAAATGAAGCTCTCCGCACCCTCAAGGCCGGAGGGCTAATCCTATACCCAACGGATACGATATGGGGGATTGGGTGCGATGCGACCAATGAAGATGCGGTACGCCGTGTCTTTGAGCTAAAAAAACGAGATGACGCCAAGGCGCTCATCAGTATCGTCCAGACGAATGCAATACTTCCCCTCCTCATGGATGAGGTGCCGCGTGTAGCCTATGACCTGATCGATGCCGCACTTCAGCCCCTGACGATCATTTACCCCAATGTACATGGGCTGGCGCACAATCTTTTGGCCGAGGATGGCAGTGCCGGGATACGTGTCGTGGATGAGTTGTTTTGCAACAAGTTGTGTGAGCGTTTTCGGAAGCCTATTGTCAGCACCAGTGCCAACATCTCCGGAGAGCCGTCTCCGGCAAGCTTTTCGGCCATCAGTGATGAGGTAAAGGCCGGAGTGGACTATATCGTCCGATATAGGCAAAAGGAGCGAACCCCGCATGTGGCGTCCAATATCATCAAGCTGGAGGTGGATGGCGCATTCAAGATTATCCGATGAAACATCAAAAGCCGACTAGCAATGCGGTACTGAAGTTCCTGCGCTGGCGCGAGGAGCGTATCCCCGAGCGGGTCTTGGTCGTGGGGCTGGCGTTTCTGACCGGGATAGCCTGCTCAATAGCCGCAGCGACACTCAAGGGGACCATACACCTGATACAGAATGCGGTGATGAGTGCCAATGGGTTGGCTCAGTTCAACTACAGTTACCTCATCACCCCGGTACTGGGAATCTTTTTGTCCGGGTTGTTTGTCCGCTACATCGTCAAGGATGACATCGGACACGGTATCTCCAAGATCCTTTTCGCAGTCAGTCAGAGAAAGAGCCGGATCAAGGTCCACAACACTTGGACTTCTCTTGTGGCTTCCTCAGTCACTATCGGCTTGGGGGGATCGGTGGGGGCTGAGGCTCCAATCGTCTTGACCGGCTCGGCGATTGGCAGCAATATTGGTAAGTTTTTTAGGCTAGAGCATGGGAATCTGATGCTCTTGGTGGGCTGCGGGGCCGCCGGAGCGGTGGCGGGGATATTCAAGGCTCCTATTACGGGCTTGGTCTTTGTGATCGAGGTCCTCATGATGGATCTGACCCTCAACTCTGTCATGCCGTTGCTGGTGGCATCGGTTACGGCTGCGACCATGAGCTATTTCTTTTTTGGGATGGAGGCAATGTTTCCCTACGTTGCTGAGAATCCGTTTACTCTGGAGCGGATACCGATGGTCTTCTTTTTGGGCATCAGCTGTGGCTTGGTGGCCATTTATTTTGTCAAGATGACCGTGGGGCTGGAGGGTCTGCTCAAAAAAATCGGGCGGTGGCGTAGGTTTGGACTATGTGCCGTTGTTTTGAGTGCGCTGATCTTTCTTTTTCCCCCTTTGTATGGTGAGGGATACACAACGATACTGGACTTGATCACAGCGCAGACGGGGAAGGTGATGAGTGGTTCGCCGTTCGAACTATTGCGCAACTCCGGCTTTTTTATCCTGCCCATTTTTTTGCTTTTGGTGATTTTTACCAAGGTCGTTGCGACTGTTGCCACCAATGCCGGAGGGGGTAGTGGTGGCGTTTTCGCACCTAGCCTTTTCGTGGGCGCTTTGGTGGGCTTTGTCTTTAGTTACTTGATGAATCGGTTTGGGGTGGGGCCATTTTTACCTTCAGAGAACTTTACTCTGATGGGGATGGCCGGACTAATGGCTGGAGTGATGCATGCTCCCCTGACCGGTACTTTTTTGATCGCAGAGCTCTCCGGAGGCTACAACCTCTTTTTGCCACTATTGGTTGTGTCGGTCACTAGCTACGGTGTGTCTCGCCTGTTTTTGGATCACAATATCTATGCGCTGAGGTTGGCCGAGGAGGGCATGCTCGTGACGCACCAAAAGGATCAGGCTGTGCTCACCCTGATGGGCGTGGATCAAGTCCTAGAGGATGATTTTAGCCCTCTGGCACCGGACATGACTCTGGGAGATGCCGTGCGTATCTTCTCCAGCAGCAAAAGCACGCGGAATATCATGCCGGTACTACAGGACGATGGGCACATGGTGGGTATGATCCTCCTTGATAATATCCGCAATATTATGTTTCGGCCGGAGCTGTATGATCGGATGCAGGTGAGCAAGATCATGGTCGTCCCAAGCACCAGGATATTGACCACCATGAGTATGGACGAGGTGATGCATGCATTTGAGGACTCCAAGATGTGGAACCTCCCGGTCGAAACACCGGAGGGGAAGTATGTGGGGTTTGTGAGCAAGTCCAAGATATTCAATACGTACCGAGAGATTCTGAATGAAAACTTTGGGGGAGACTGAGAGCCTATGGAAATGAAGGAAAATATGAGGATCGTCTTTTTTGGCACACCCGACTTTGCCGCAACATCGCTAAGACAACTGGTGTCCAACGGGTATCAGGTCGTAGGAGTAGTGACAGCCCCGGATCGGCCGTCGGGGCGTGGATACAGACTGCAACCATCGGCAGTGAAGGAGATGGCCCAAAAAATACTCCCCAATGTGCCTATCCTGCAACCAGAAAAGCTCCGTGACCCAGGCTTTTTGTCGTCGTTGAAAGAACTTGGTGGAGACCTCTTTGTCGTCGTTGCCTTCCGGATGTTGCCCATGGAGGTATGGGCTATGCCACCCCGAGGAACATTCAACCTCCATGCGTCACTTTTGCCCAAATATCGTGGAGCGGCACCTATACAGCATGCTATCCTAAATGGTGAAAAGAAGACAGGGGTGACGACCTTTTTTTTGGACGAACAGATAGATACGGGACGAATCATACTCCAGGAGGAAGTACCTATCTCCGAGGATGATGATGGCGGAAGTTTGCACGACAAACTTATGGAGGTTGGCGCCAATCTTGTGTGCAAAACGATTGATAAGATAGCGGAGGCTAAACCTGATGAGCGACTCGGAACCTGCCAAAGTACACTCGTCAATGACAGTGATTTGCCCCTCCCCTGTGCTCCAAAGATTTTCAAGGAGGATCGGGCGTTGTCTTTTAGGGAACAGGATGCTGAGCAGATCTTACTTCGTGTGCGCGCTATGAGCCCATATCCTACTGCATTTGCAACATTGAATGATGGAAAAAAAACAGAGATAAAGGTCTACAAAGCAGAGGTCGTGCCGGATGTGGTAGGCCTAAAGCCGGGGGAGCTCCTAGTCACTCCGGCGCGAGAGCTTATCGTACAGACAAAGCGTCTGGCCCTTCGTCTGCTTGTCCTCCAACCTCCCTCCAAACGAATAATGAGAGCGGAGGATTATCTCCTTGGAAATGAGATTTCCGGATCCTTTTTGTAGCATAGGTCTTTTAGCTCACGAAATACGAGTATGCCGAACCAACTTTTTCTAAATCTAGTAGCCCTTCTCTCCACGCTTCTATTCCCTCTCTGCGGTGTGGCACAAACGCTCAGCATAGAGCAGTTTGGTGGTAGAGCTAATGATCCGACCTATGATAATGGTCCGGCTCTAACCAAGCTCCTAAATCAGGTGCAAAAAGCAAATCGCTCCGGCGAGGAAGTGATCGTAACCCTCCGCCAAGGCGAGTATCATATTTGGGACTCAAGTCTGCCTACGCATGAGTTGTTTATTTCCAACCATGACCATGTTGATCAGAGACCAGTAGCTTTTTGGCTCAAAGACTTGAGAAATGTCAAGATTGTTGGTGCCGAAACACGCTTGCTCTTTCATGGCAGACTTATTCCTTTTGTATTATCAGGCTGTGAGAATGTAACCATTCAGAATGTTAGTATAGACTATCCCAGACCGGCCCTGACACAAATAACCATCAAGAAGATCGAGAATGACGTAGTCACAGCTGAGGTCTTGGATGAATCCAGGTGGAGTATAAAAGATGAAAACCAAATTGTCCTAGAGTGTGAGGGTTTTCAAGTTGTCCCGAAGTGGTGTATGCCATTTTCCGAAGATGGGCACATGAAGTGGAATCGTGCCGATGTCTCATTCAATCCCACGAAAATTGAAAGGAGTGGCAAAAACCTGCTTAGGATCTATGGTTGGGGTGAAAGTGGGTACCTCATGGTCGGTGATGTATATGTCCTCAGATCCTCAGAGCGTCCAACCCCCGGCATTGTCCTAACAGAGAGCAGAGACATCTTACTACGTGATTTGGTCGTACACTATGCAGAAGGAATGGGATTGTTGGCGCAAAATAGTGACAATCTCACATTGGATCATTTCGCAGTGCGACGTTCTGAAAAATCGCCCAGATTCTTTACGACTCAAGCTGATGCGACGCACTTTTCGGGGTGCAGAGGCTATATTCGATCAACGGATGGCCTGTACGAAAACATGGCAGACGATGCAATCAACATTCATGGAACCTATCTACGAGTAGACAGTGTCCTAAGTGACAACCGACTGAAAGTGGCATTTGCTCATGGTCAGACTTTTGGGATCGGGTGGTATAGGGATGGCGATGAGGTCACGCTTATTGACCGCAATACCTTGAGGCCGGTGTTTAGTACCACGTGCATAGGCTATCAATCAATCTCCCCCAAGGGAGCTTACCTCATACTGCGAGATTCGTTGCCAAGTCAGATTACAGATGGTGCTACCCCATTGGCTGTCGAAAACACATCAGCCTATCCTACAGTTGACTTTGGCTACAATACGATCCGAAACAATAGAGCCCGTGGTGCACTGTTTTCTACACGGAAGCGTGTCGTCTGCCACCACAACCTATTTGACCACACGCACGGGAGTGCTATCCTACTGTGTGGTGATGCCAATGGATGGTATGAGAGTGGCCCGTGCGAAGAGATCATTATTTCCGACAACCACTTTGTCAATGCCCTTACGGCCAAGTATCAGTTTACTCATGCAGTGATTTCCATAGATCCTGAAATTCGTCAGAAGAGCCTAGGGTTTAGTTATCACGGTAGAGTCGTTGTACAAAACAACACCTTCACGACTTTTCCCTCTCCTCTTTACTACTCAGAATCAGTTAGAGAGCTCACCATCAAGGATAATCTGCTGATACCAACGAGTGACTATACGCCTATTTTTGACAACACGGATTCGCGGGTTATTCCCTGATTATCTGCCTATTTTGCTCCCTGTATTCGAGCGGTGAAAGCCCGGTGATCAGCTTGAATTGTCGAGACAGCGACTTGTAGTTGAGAAATCCCAGATCGGCCGCTACTTCTTTTACTTGCCCATCGGATAGCAGCAACGCCTGAGCAAAGCGTGCAATCCTTAGCTCAAGAATATATTTATACACAGATAGGTGTGTAGCCTCTCTGAAGCGTTTCTCAAACTGTCGTCTACATAGGGGAACTTGCTTCAGTACATCTACTACGGATATCTCCGTGGTGGCATGCTCGTGTATGTACTTCAGTGCAGTTCGGACGTGTGGGTCATCCGTTGTGATCATATCGGTAGAGATGCGTTCGACTACTTTTACCGGCTTTCCAATGACTGTCGTGGCGACCGATCGTGTGCCATTTATCAGCTCTGTTATCTGTTTGGCAACATCATATGCCGTCTGCTCTACGTCTTGCAAAATACTGGATAGGGGAGGATCAGACAGCGAACACACTGTCTCATCGTTGTCCACTCCTAGGATCGCTAGGTGTGTTGGTATCTTGATGTCATTTACTTTGCAGATTTCCGTGAGACGACTCCCTTGGTTGTCATCACATGCAAAAACAGCAGTGCCTTGAGGAAGTCCTTTCAAGAATGCAACTAGGTTGGGCGTATCATAAAACCAAACGTCATCGATCGACTGCTCCTCGTACACCCAAAGGTTGCCACTGTATCCGACTTCATCCAAGTAGTCCCTATAGCCCATGCATCTCTCTTTGCTCCAAAAAGCATCCTTGTATCCCACAAAAGCAAAGTTTGTGTAGCCCTTTTGTACAAAAAACTGAGCCGCCATCTCCCCGGTTGCCTTGTAGTCAAAAGAGAGACTGGGTATCTCCGAAAAACGTTGCTTGTAGTCTTGGGCAAAAACGACCAGCCCGGAATCTCGATATGCGAGGGCTTCCCTTTCACTCTCAAAGCGTCCTAAAATGGCATCTGCTCCCCAAAACTTAGCCCACTCCAACACCCCTATGATGCCATTTTGTTCACGGTAGGAGGGGGGCATGCGACTGACTACCCAGGTGCTGTTTTTTCGCGAGTAGTTGAGCACACCTTTCAGGATTTTGTAGGCAAACGACTCCGTAAAGTCCGATAAGAGTATGAGCTTGATCATCTAGACGCTATATTTTGGTGTCGAATCTTGTGCGAGTCAATAGGTGCCGCTTTCGTTGATCTTCAGGTGCTCTTCTTTCCCTCCGTACCTGAGCACAAGGGTAAATGGTGTATTGGTCGTTATTGCTATCGTTGGGCGTTCGTTTCGCTTGTTTCGTTTTGAGGCTCGCAACGAGATTTCTCCATCTTTGCCATATGGGTAGCGATCAACCCCGTGAGCCTCTAGTAGGTTTAGATCCCAGCTGATTACCTTTTCGGTATAGTCTGTCCTTATTCCCATCACATACTCTAGGAGGACGGCTATAGGTGCTACACCTCCCCATCCGACAAAGTTGTCCCTAGCCATAAATCCCGGCTCCGCACTCTCCGGAGCATAGTATTCCCAAAAAGTTCCGGTGTTTTCATACACCCGTAGCACATTATTGTAGTGGTTCATTGCCAATTGATGAGCCAAGTCATAGTAGCCTTTTTCGGCCAAACCGTAGAGAACCATGTAGTTTGTACCCGGCCATACCCCTCCTTGCCAGTACCGACCATTTGCCCGATACTTGGCATGGTTGGCCGCAAGCGATGGGACACAATGCGTACGAGCAAAGGTGGTCGTGTCCGTTAGGTGTGCGACTAGTCGGTCCGTCTGCTCTTTGTTCAGCACATCTGTTAGTAATGCCCAGTAGGCACTGATGCCCATAGTTTCACAGAGTTTGCCGTCACTGTACTGATCGTACAAAAAACCACTTTTCTCATCCCATAAGTTTTTGCGAATATATTCGGTTAGGTGTTCGGCTTCGGTTTCATAGTCCTCAATCTCCTGCCAGCGTTCAATATAGAATCCCATCCTCAAAAGCTCGTGCGCTGTGAAGATCTGCTGTAGGTTTGTGTCCAGCCAAACCATGTGCCCATGCGAAAAGATGGGGTTGTATTGCTCCGGGACACGAGGCATGTTATCCATACCCGTCCCCCAACCACTAGACCAATAGGTGCCATTCGGCCATGTCCGGTTGAGGTGAAGCCAGTTATAGTATCCACATAGTACCGGAAACACTTTGTGTAGGCGGTCCAGATCCCCGTACTGCCTAAAGTAGCACATCTCTGCCCAGGGAATCAAGTTTGGGCCGGTGCTAGTGGGGTCATATCTATGAAAGGCATCCGACCCATCTGCACGAATCTCCCGACAAATAAATCCATCCGGATGTTGGTGTGAGTAAAAGTTGTCTAGGGTTCGATGAAAAGGGAAAAAACGCTCGCCATACTTTGCAAACATGAGTATGAAAGAGGTGTCCCACATGAAGATATTGCCATTGTACGCTGTGTCAATGTAGGTGCAGACAAACCCACTGCCATCCTTAGGGTCCGTGATGTTTTTGATCGCGATCTTCCATGCCGACCAGTACATCTCTATCTCTTTCTCGTGCCCTTCCCACACCGGACTCGGAAGGATCTTGCGAGCCTCCTCATAGCTTCCGTGTCGGATCACCTCCGGCTTGGAATTGATGAATGAGTTTTCGGTTACAAAAAGTTCTTTTACGTACGTATTCTTGTACGGCAAATGATATTTTGGGCGAGGGGCTCCATCCATTTGTCCCAGCATTGGAGCACTGAACATGAGGTACAGAGCGACGGCTATAAGGAGTCTGTAGATATTCTTTTTGTCGGTCATTATGATGGTTTTTTAGGTTTGGAGAACTATCTGAGGGTAAATATACCCAATATAATATATCATCAGGGTGGGGGATTCAGGACCTAAAGCCTGGATTATACTGAAGATAAGGTGTCAGTGGGTTGTTGATAGTCCTGATTTTTAACCATCCATGTGCTTACTATTTTTCGTTTCTGGCCTCCCTTTCCTTTTGACGTTTTTGGATGAGTTTTTGTGGTTTTCTAGGTGACTGGTGTACAGGGTGTTGGGGTGGAAGTGGAGTTTCACGGATAAAAGCGATCGATTTCACGGATAGAAGCATTTGGTATCACGGATAGAAACGATTGCTTAGATGGATAGGAGCATGAGGTCGGATGTGAGTTGGAAGGAACGGAGGATCCGGAGTGGTGCGTTTTGAGATCGTTTTTCCGTGGGGTGGGTTGAAATTTTATTTGTTTGGTTTTTAGCGAGTTGTCAGTTTTTGTGTGTTGGTGATTTGTTCAGGTCGGA
>CAMYAB010000025.1 GCA_947253625.1 uncultured Porphyromonadaceae bacterium
CCTGCTTCAAGGAGGCGATCGCAAAGGGTGACACCAGTGCAGCCGGCAACTTGGCCGAACTAAAAAAGGTGGTCGAGAGCCTTTAGTAAAATGACAGAAGTAGCGGATCGGTCCATAAAAGAAGCATTTCTACAGGGAAGTAATGAGAGGGAGAGAGGTGTGTCCTCTCTCCGAGCCACAGACCGAGCCCGTTGCTATGGCTTTGGCACAAAAGTCGGAGCCAAGCCGGACATTGTTCATGATCATTACCAAGATCATGCAGCGGACCGGTATCTGTCGCACGATGTAGGATCAAGATCATGAGCATCAATAAATACCATATTCTCTCACTTCTGGCGTTGCTCTTTACCGTAGGATGTCGGGGCAGTGTCGACAGCGGTGGGTCGTCACCTCTGCCAAGTGGCACTACCAACCTGACACTCCGAGTCTTGGTGCAGGACAATTCCGGGCTCCGTTCCGTGTCCGAAAACGACGCCGACCCTTTGGCCAACAGTGGTGAGGGAAAGGTGGGTGAGCTCTGCCTATGGTTGGAAAAATCGGGCTGGATGCGAGCCATACCGGACAAAAACCGAGCGCCAGAGTATCGGGCTGTCTTTGAGGTGAGAAATGTGACCGCAGAGAGCGAGCAACGTAGCTATACCCTCCTAATCAATGGACAGAAGTTCATCCTGCCCACTATTCCCCTCTATGCGACAACCACGGTGGGGCTGGATCGTCTCGGTGACCTGACCGACTCTGAGGGTTTTGTGATGACCGCTGATATGGGGCTTCAAGGCACAATATACAGCGGTGTGGAACAGCCCGATCGTCCGGGACGCAATGTCTTTCCGGAGGGCAATGCACCTCTTCCCGTGGAGCGACTTGTCTCCAAAGCCCAGCTCCACAAGGATGTCACCACTTACACCGAGCGCAACCTCCCCGGCACCCTATCCAACCTCCACTGGTCAATGGCGGGTAGTGGCAAGCAGGTTTACTTCTTTAGGAATCAGGCCGGCAGTAGGACTTTGGGAGCCAATGGCCTGTACGATGGTCTCTCGACAGCCACAGACAAGGAGGATCTGATGAAGCTCTCCGATTGGGTGAAAAGCGAGTCGGATACCGGCAACTTTGCCTGGAGAGTGCTTTCGGATCAGTCGAGTGATCGGAAGTCCGTCTCGGATGCGATCTACTTCTACGAGCATGCACTCAAGGAGACAAAAGGACGAGCCGAGCCCTATCCACGCACGGTACAAATGAAGCATGTCGCCTATGCCAAGGTCTATGCCGACCTCAGCCACCTGACCGGTGGGCGCATGGGTGTCTACAACGAAAAAGCCGGGTGGTCGTTTAGCCCCATGAGTAGGGTGGTCGGAACAGAAGAGGAGGCGAGAATGCTCCTGACATGTACGGTAGAGCATAATGGCAAACCCTCAAGTTCCGGAACTACCATAACTGCCTTGGCGGATTTCCAGAACCTGAATAAACTCTTGGAACCGGCGACCTCGGCAGACTTCGAGAGCGACCGGTGGTACTGGATCTGTGCCACGTGCCAAAAGGAGTGGTATGAGAAAAATAAGGACAAACTCCCTAGGCGTCGTTTTGCCAAGCCGGAAAAAAAGCTGTCCGATAGTCATAGTGGGCACATCTTTTTCCTGATGCACGATCTCCCGGGCACCTTCTATGTGGGAGAGGATGGATCACTCTACAATACCCTGCTGGCCGCTATTGGCGGTGGCAACAAAAACGCACGAAAGTACGCCCGTGGACGGATGGTCTACCTGACCCCGCTCAATGCACAGGGCGAAAAAGACAAGGTCTACAACTGCGACACCCGCCGAAACAATATCTACGATCTCGCAATACAGGGAATCAATGGGTACGGACTCAACTACGACCCCAACGACCCGGATGACCCCTACATCCCAGCCCCAAATGACAATCCGCTGGAGCCAAAGCCACAGGATCTACCTATCAACAATGGTCCTGATGCCACGATCAAAATAAAGACGAGGGTGCTAAAGTGGAACTACTTTCCTCATGCGTACGACTTGTTTGTGATCCCCAAGGACTGATGAGACGGCGACAAGAAACGACAAGAATGAAACTGATGAACCCCAATAGTACCAAACACTGTGGCCGGAAGTACCTTTTCCCCATGTTCATGGGCCTGACACTCCTCCTGGGAGCTTGTCACAGTGGCGTGCTGCCTACCGATGATGAGCTGGCGGCCATCTGCCCCAGAGCGGTCCGTATCATGGCCACAGTGGAAAACTACGATGGAGTCGCGCCCCTTCCACGAGCCGGTGAAATCGATGGCACAGTGCAGGATCACGACAACTCCGGGAAGTTTCAGCCCAATAGCCGAGAGGCAGAGGGCGGAGAGCGTGCCATTGGTGATATTTTCCTCTTCGCGATACCCAAGTACAGCCAAAAAGACCAGCAGGTACTCTACTTCTACAAGGAGGGTACTCAAGGGGTCGTGGATGGCAAACTCTCCGGCACCAACATCGTGGCCAAACCCTTTACCTCACTCTCTGAGACAGGCGAGGCGGTGATGGAGTTGGAGCTAAAGCCGGGACGCTATACCTTTATCACAGTTGCCAACTCAGGCGAACTGCGCAAAAGAGCAAAGGACCCAAGTGCAGGTGGCACCCTTACAATGGACGACCTCACCACTCGACTCTACCCTGCTCGCGCCTTTGCGGCACATACCGATGACCTCGATACCTACATACAGGACTTCCCGATAGTCGGACAGCAGGAGATTGAGATTCCGGCAAAGAAACCCGCCGACCCCACTCAAGTGCTGGAGCCGGTGATCGATATGGAGCGTGTCTTTGCCCGGGTGGATCTCTACATCACCACCACTCAGAGTGAGGGCGGTGACTACCTTACCCGAAGAGAGAACGCCCGACGAAACTTTCACTACCTTCCCCGCGAATACCGCCTTGCACGTTTGAGAGTTTTGGGCAACCCCGTCGGAGACGAGGAGTGCTACAGCTATCCGCTCCTCCCCTCACCGGCAGAGTACACCTCTATCAAGGGTCCTTTCTTCCATAGCACTTACTTCAACCACAAGAATATCGAGAAGCCACTTTTTGAGACAGACAAGGAGATGGCACTACAGGCTACTTGGGTGAACGGTCAAGACCAATCCAAGACCTGGATTTGGGATCATGAGATCAACAACCGAGCGGACGGAGGACTGGGGAAACTCTGGCGCAAACCGATACTTTACCCCAACGACTGGACCCAACAAGATACCAGACCCTACCACCTCTATCTGCCAAGCCTTTTCCTCAGCCCCGTGAACGATCCTGAGAATAAAGATGTGCAGCTATGCATCGAGCTCTCTTTTGATCGCATGGCGGACAATAAGCGCTTTGTGTATCGTGTGCCGATCAAAAACAGACCCGGACCAGATCCGGAGTGGGGCAGTAATTTTGGAGGATTTTACAATATCCGGCGCAATACGATCCATGATATGAACATATTCTTTTATGGAGAAGGCCTGAGAATCTACTATCCAGGAAAAGTCGCTGTGTATCCTTGGCGGATCGTGGATATTGACCTGGAGATAGACCCCGATGACGAAAACCGACACGAGGTAAACCCCGTGACCCCGGCTCCATAATCCGAAGAGCAGACAACATGATGAACAAACGATACAGCACCATTTCGACGGTCATCCTACTCCTATCGCTGATCTCGATGAGTGCCTGTCGGCACCAAGACCTTGGCACCCCCGATCCGGGACGTGGTACGCATGGTACCGACCCCATCTCAGAGCTGATCACGCTTGATCAACCGGTGACCCTGGAGGTAAGTGTGATCGCACCAAACGTGGTGGACCCGAGCCAACCATCGGGTACCCGAGCCATGACCGTTGGTTCACTCCGTGCTTTTGGGGATCTTAGCGGTGACTACAGCAGATACAGCTTCGATGATAGGAGAAAGTTCACTGTCAACACCAAGGATCCCAAAGACCTGTGGGTGATTGACGAGGATAAGGAGAGGTTGAAAAAAATCGTAGAGTTGTCCGAAAGTGCCCTAAATGGGTGCGACTGGATCACTACGCTCAAGATCCTTGAGTTGCCGGACGACGCATACGAGGTTACCGGATTGGTGCCACGCAAGCCGATCGACAGCAGTGGTAGAGCAGATATCCCCGGCCCGGTGGACGACACAAAGCCTTGGCCGGACAAGGTGAAGGTCACACTCTTCAAGCTGCCCAAGAGTGGCATCCTTACCTTTTTGGCCAATTCGCAAGTCTACCAAAGCCAATACTGGAGCAACCCCAAAAACCTCGGCTACCTCGACCTAGCCAACCCCTACTACCTCGGCATCACACCACTCTTTCAGCTGAGCGACAGGCTGTGTGACGAGTGGGCAAACAACACCTATCCCGACAAGGCACCCACAGGAGTGGCGTATAAGCGCTACCAAAGCGACTATCTACCGATGTACGGACGCATATACAACGTCTCTGCATACAAAGACCAACTCAACAACTCCCAAATAAAGTTTTCGCATAGCCCAGGCTCTCCGGCACTTAAACTCAATGATTCCCAAAACAATGTCTTATTGGAGCGCGCAGCAGCCTTTGTCTGCATCGAGTGGGATCACCAGTGCACTCAGGATCCCAAACAACCGGACGGCTACTATTACTACTCCGGAGAGTACCTTTTCGACCAAGTCGACCTAGGCCTCTACTGCAACCTCGGCTCCATCATTCCCGGCAATTGGGACGGTGTGCTTGCTCGGGCAAAAAGCAAGATGACCATGGATCGGCTACCCAATGGAGGGTTTAAGTTTGCCTTCTACAGCCACTCCCTCTACGATGGGTTGATCTCCAGCGGTGAGGAGGGATACACGCCCAGTGTCTTTTCACTTCTGCAGCGTCACGGGGCGACCAAGTTTTATGTGAGCGAAAACTACCCCACACGCCCACAGGATCAAAATACCATCTACGTGCAGCTCTCCAAGTTCAAGTCCACCTACAACCCCACAGCGTCGACCAAGCGCACCTACGAGTTTGATGGACCGCGGAAGTCGCTCAAGATGGACCTCCCCTTTGGTGAAAAGAGCGCCACGACCGGCCTCTACGACATACATCGCAACACCATATATCACGTCAAGCTCAGGCTAAAACAATCCAGCCGAGGAGTGATCCCCTACATAGTCACCGACTGGTCCGAGGTGGAGATTCCGGCCGAGCTCTAATAATAACGAACAAAAACGATAGACAATACCCATGAGACATCAAATATACGACTCGTTGAGCAAGACCATCCTGGCACTTCTTGTCCTACTGGCAAGTGGTTGTCACGATAGTTTTTGGGGAAACGGTTACCCCGGTGACGAAGCCTGCCGGACAACCTCCGGAGAGGAGGTGGAGGTAGAGGTTGGGGTAGACATCCCCGAGATGCAGCTGACGGACGGACTTCGCTCCCTCTCCTCTGATCAGGAGAAGGACGCCTCCGACATACACATCCTCGCCTTCACCGTGCCACAGGGAGCCTCCGAGGAAAACGAGGTATATGCCTACGAGCCGAGGATCAAGTCAGGGCCCACACTCAAGCAGGGAAAGTACTACGTCAAGCTCGTCCTCAACGTCACCTCCGACCCACAGAGGCTCGTCTTCCTCGCCAATATCCCGGAGCTGAATGGACGCCTCCCCCAGGGAGTGACCCCCGGCATCACCAAGAAGGACCTGTACAATTGCCTGGTATTCCACTACAACGTCCAAAAAGGTTGGCGCAGCAATGGCCAAAAGAGCGGTGCGGTCAAGGGAAAAGACTACGACCTCATCCCTATGTGGGGTGAGAGCAACGCCGTCACAGTCGTTCCGGGCGAAAACGAGTTCAACGACTACCACTATCAGGACGGTGTAGTCCGTCTCTACCGTGCCTTGGCCCGTGTTGACGTCGGCCTGGCATTTGACGCACCGGCACGCGAAGGACAGCCCCTCCCCGAGACCAACACAGTCGACTCCGAAAACTCCCGCTCCTTCGACTTCAAGGAGATCTACGTCTACCGTCCGGCCAAGAGATACTGCATGGCCGGAGATCTCAAAAACAACATCAAAAAGCCCGAAGGCTCCTCTGCCTTCCAGGTCGTGGCCCCCACAATACCTGGGTGGGAAGAATACTACACCACCAAGGAAGCTGACCAGCTCCAAAAGTACGACGTCGACCCCAATGTCGGTAGTCTGGTCCGAACCATCTACCTCCCAGAGTCTCGGGCAACCAAAGCCACTGATGTCGCCCAACAGCTCGAAGAATCCACCTGCATCGTCATAGGTGGTGTCTACAAGGGCAACAACTTCAACCCCAAAGGACGCCAAAATACCGACATGTCCTACTACCGAGTAGACTTTGTCAAAGCACCCAAAAATGACGCTGAGCCGACTACCTACCTACCCATCCTCCGCAACCACCGCTACCGCATCAATATCAAGAGCGTCGACGGACCCGGACACAAAACTCCGAAAGAAGCGATAGAAAATGTAGGCACCGATGTCCACTACTCCGTCTCCGTATGGGACGAAAACGACGTCTCCAAGGTCATCACCGATGGCAAATACTGGCTGAGGCTCAGCCGTGACGTTATCAAGGTGGGCCGCTATGGCGGAGCCATACCCATTACATTCCAGACCAACTGGCCCAAGGGGTGGAGGATCAGTGTACCCGGATCCTATCCCCCCGACCCCGATCACCCCGAAAAACTAGTGGGCAATAATTTGTTGCCAGAAGGCGGCAGTCAGGGCTACTTCTCCCTTGGCTACGAGATGGCCGGTGGCTCGGTAGGTCACAATATCGAAAAGTGCAAGTCCACCCCCGGCAAGGAGACAGAGGCAGAGCAGGTCACTTTCTATGTCCCTGTCGATCAGCGGTCCGATGCGCAGCCCCGACACGGAGCCTTTGTGGTTGAGGCGCAGGAGGGCAAGCTCAAGTGGTATGTCCAGGTCGTCCAGACCAATAAGCTCGAGGTCGAGTTCAAGATCTTTGGCGACCGAGAGATGACTCGTGAGATCAACTTCCTCACTGTACACGAGGAGGGGTACGACTACGATCAATCCATCACTGTCGACGGTGTCACCCATACACCTGTGGACCAGGGAGCCTACCGCACCTTCTACCTCTATACCATGCCTTACATGAAGCCCGATTGGTGGGGTGGCACCACCAGTAGCCCAGCAGTGATCTACAACCTCTCTGCCAAAAATGAAGGAGGTGAGGAGTTTTATTTCTGGAACTACGACAGGTACCCCGAAGGTCCGGAAGAGTGGCAGAAGAAAAATCCCGGTCAGTCGTTCAAGAACTGCTTCAAACCATTCAGTCAATTCTCGACCTCCGGCAACGGCAAGCCCGACTACATCAAGTACCTCGAAAAAGACAACCTCTGGGTCGTAACCATCGCCAATACCAAGATGGACAACCCCAAGGAGCCCTTCGAGTTGCGTCGCAATAAGTACAACTTCACCCTGAGCGTACACGACCCGGTCACCCCAAATGACCCCTCCAAGACCGTCAGCATCACCCGGGGTGTCAACCTCCTACAGCAGGAGCACAACATCGTCCTCTACACCGATCCTGCGCTCACCAAGCGTATCTCCTACGACGTCAAGCATCCCGAGCTCTTCCTCATGAACGGCAAGGAAAAGACGCTCTACGTCAAGTCCAACATTGAGGGCTACGTCAAGCTACTCCGACAGGGGCAAAACGACCGCGAGAGAGGAGGTGCCCCACAGAACCCCGAGCTGATCCCGATCGAGAAAGTGAGCGGGACCACCGCCGGCTACAGCGACATGACTATATCACGGGACGAACTCAAGAGCCACATCGACACCGAGCAGGATGTCTTTTTCTTCAAGGCCAATCTCGGCTCCGGCAGCTCGCGCAACTACTACTCCTTCACCACCCGCAACGACATCGACGCCACCAAGAAGCTGATATGGGGCTACGGCGATTGGCTCGTCGATACCACCGACCCATTCTTCAAGTACAAGTTTCGGGAGGATGGAGTGCCGGGTGACCGCTTCCGTACCGAGTTCCTTTGCGTTACTGTACAGCCGGAGGCCAATAGCTACGTCATCGAGCTGGACAACTTTGGGGTCTTCATCCCCCTCTCGCGCATCAATACCGTCGCCGACACCTTCTACAAAAACTGGGCGGAACCCGTTAAGTTCAGTGAGTACACCCAAGGCTCTGACACCTGGGCTCAAGTCTACAAAAGCGTACCCACCGGTAAAACCAGCTGGGGCGAGTTTATGCAAGAGCAGAACCAAGGGCTCCACCACCTCGACGACGACGATGAGGTCACTGCCGAGTTCATCTGGACCGACTATAAGCCCTACGAGCGCCGGTGCAGCGAGACCATCTACGACCCCAAGTCATCCCACAATTCACAAGGCCCCATCGCCGCCATGGCCATCATCCGTGTACACGGTGACCGCTACCTCTACATCATGCCCGGAAAGGACAAGCCCGAAAACGTCGCCAATACCCTCGTCGCTGTCCGCTCCGGCAAGCACGACAAGATACCCACGGGCATCACCGTAGTGGATACCGGCAGTGAGTTCCCCGAGAATAGCTACACCATGGGAAATGTCTCCAAGGCCATCCTCTGGTCCTGGCACATCATGACGGTCCGCAAGGGTGCCCGGACTGACTATATGTCGATCCTTGACCTTGGCAATCTGACAAACTCAGGTGTCTCATACTACCATCCCGGCTACATGAAGCAAGAGCTGGGTGCACTCAAGCGACCGAACCCGAGCTCAGGCTACAGAGGCCCTTTGATTTGGCAACCCAGTGTCTACAGAGTCTTGGGCATGACCTACCAGTGGGGGCGCAAAGATCCCTTCCCCAAGGAGGACTACAATCGGATGGAAGGCTATGCCAACCTCGTTGCACCCCACCTCAAGCGGGCGGATGGGCGTCCCTTCCGCACCCAGTGGCTCACCGGCTACCGCATGACCTACAAGCAATCGATCGAAAACCCCACAGTTGCTGTCCGTGAGGGTAATTCCGATATTGCCCACTGGCTCGTTGAGGCCGGTCAGGACAAGCTGGTCGGATCCAACGTCACACAGCAACACTATCAGATTTCGGGCCTCTGGGGCGGAAGTCTGCTGGGGTCAACACAGCAACGCGAAATATCTGCCTACCATAGCAAAAAGACCCCATTTGACCCTTGTCCCTATGGATTCAAGATCCCCGCTGTCGGGGTGGAAACCGGTATGCCTTTTGTTTTTTCGGGATATCGGACCGCCTTCGATGCAATTAAGGCAATGGGGGTCAATTGTGCTGTTCCCATAAATAACATAAGCGTAACAGAGAGCTGGAATGGTCCGGAGAGCCAAAATGGATATTATGAAAGTGGTGCCCTTTTCCCAAACCAAGTTGCCCACTTCCACACCACTGACCCTGTATATGGTGGAAATGGTCGGTCGGGAGCTTGGGAGCTGAAAGTACCTACTCCTTATTTCTCAGGGGCTCCTCAATTAATTGCCGACGTAGCAAGTAAGGCCTGTGTTCTACCAATCATACCGGTACCCAACGAAAAGGAAATGAACTACAAGGACTTCTTTATCCCGCGTGCCCGATCAGGAGGTCTCACTATCCGAAACTGATCCACACGCCGATAGCCATCCTCTATTACGACCCCGACGGAACCGACACACCGGCCCCGTCGGGGTCGTAATAGAG
>CAMYAB010000026.1 GCA_947253625.1 uncultured Porphyromonadaceae bacterium
CACCATACTACCGCCCCCCACGGCACCCGTCCGCCCCATCGGGCGTCGCAAGCTCAGACGCCTTCCCGCCGATCCGATCGATGCCCCACAGCCGATCACAGACACCGCCACCGGCACCAACCTCAAAAAAGGGGACCGAGTGAACCATGCCTCCTTTGGAGATGGCACGATACAGGGTTTTGAGGACGGGATATCCGGCATCAAAGTCCACATCATCTTCGACTCGGGCAAAGATGCCAAGTTCATCCTAAAATTTGCCAAACTGACCCCCATTCAACCTCAATAAACAAGACAATGAAGCAGTTCTTCCAGACACTAAAGAGATTTGTACCTCCCTACAAGTGGTACGTCGTCGGCAATGTCTTTTTCAACATCCTCTCGCCACTGCTCAACCTCCTTGCCTTTTCTCTCCTCATCCCGATCCTCAGGGTGCTCTTTAGCATCGACACCACCACCTACGCCTTCATTCCCTGGAGTGAAGTCCGCACCGCCGGCATGATGGAGGTGATCCAAAACAACTTCAACTACTTCATCACCCGCCTCATCGATAGCTACGGAGCCTCCAACACCCTCATCATCCTAGGTTGCTACCTCGTCGGCATCACCCTACTCAAAGTCTCCGTACAGTACCTGGCACTCTACTGCATGATCCCGGTCCGGACAGGCATAGTACGCGACATCCGCAACGCCATCAACGACAAAGTCCTACAGCTACACCTTGCCTTCTTTAGCGATGAGCGCAAGGGAGACATCATCGCACGCATCACGGGAGATGTCAACGAAGTCGAGAGCTCCATCGTCAGCTCACTCGACCTCCTCATCAAAAACCCCCTCATGATCCTCATCTCCCTCCTGGCAATGATCCTCATCAGCCCACAGCTCACCATCTTTGTCCTCATACTGCTCCCCATAGCCGGATACATCATGGGACTGGTGGGCAAGCAACTCAAGCGCACCTCACTTGAGGGACAAAACCAGTGGGGCCTCCTCATCAGCATGATCGAGGAGACACTCGGAGGGCTGCGGGTCATCAAAGCTTTCCGCGCCGAGCCCATGATGAAAAAACGCTTTGAGACCCACAACGACCGCTTCCGTAGGATCTCCGGACACATCTCCAAGAGGCAAGAACTCGCACATCCCATGAGCGAACTCCTGGGCACAGCTGCCATCGCCATCGTCCTCTGGTACGGTGGCACCCTCATCCTAGGACACAAAGAAGCCATGGACGCCAGCGCATTCATCTACTACCTGGTCATCTTTTACAGCATCATCAACCCCGCCAAAGAGCTCACACGCAGTGCCTACACCATTCAGAGAGGACTGGCCTCCCTCGAGAGAGTAGACAAAATACTCCTAGCCCAAAACAAGATCACAGACCCCCAAGACCCCAAGCCTCTCATCTTCCGACATGCCATCACGCTGGATCACGTCAGCTTTAGGTACACCGACCAATGGGTCCTCCGAGACATCAACCTCACCATACCCAAAGGTAAGACCATCGCCATCGTTGGCGAGAGCGGATCCGGCAAAAGCACACTCGTCGACCTGATCCCACGATTTTACGACATACAGGAGGGCTCCATCACCTTGGACGGCACCGACATACGAGACCTCCGAAAGGCAGACCTACGAGGACTCATGGGCAACGTCAACCAAGAGGCCATCCTCTTCAACGACACCGTGGCCCAAAACATTGCCTTTGGCAACCCACAAGCCACTCACGATGAGATCGTCCGAGCCGCAAAGATTGCCAACGCACACGACTTCATCATGGAGTTGCCACAAGGCTACGACACCAATATCGGTGATCGAGGAGGACGACTCTCCGGAGGACAACGACAGAGACTCAGCATAGCGCGAGCCATCCTCAAAGACCCCGAGATCCTCATACTCGACGAAGCCACATCCGCACTCGACACAGCGTCCGAAAAACTGGTACAGCAGGCACTCGACCGACTCATGCAGGGACGCACCACCATCATCATAGCCCACCGACTCTCCACCATCATCGGAGCCGACACCATCGTCCTCCTCCACCAAGGAGAGATCGCCGAGATCGGCACACACCAAGAGCTGATCACGCACAACGGACGCTATGCCCGACTCATCCAGATGCAATCCTTCTAGTCCTCCCCACCCTCGTTAGGATTTTTTCTGAAAATCATAGCCGGGAGATTTCTTCCTTTTTTATACCTTTGGGGGCATTTTTTGAAAAAGCAGGAGAGACGAGTGCTTTTTTGAACATTTACCCACAAACGTTTTTATGACAACGACAAGACCTTACGCCAAAGTACAGATCATTGCCACAAGTCTCTTGCTCCTCAGCATGGGCCTATTTGCCTGCAACGGTAGAGATCACTCACGCACTCCAAAACTACCTGAGAAAAAAGAACAACCGGCACCCAATCCAGAGAAAAAGAAACCCACCCCCAATCCCGAAAAAGAGAAGCCCGCACCCAAGTTTTTGGTCCGATCCATCGGCACAAGTCCCTACCAAGGCATCTTCATCACCACCACATACACCTACGATACCGACAAGCGCATCACGAGCATAAAGCTCTCCTCCGACACCCCTGGAGACCCACCCACAGAGAAGACCTTCAGCTACAGCGACAAAGTAGTGACCATCAAAAACTACGAAGCACCCGGCAAGCTCGACACGCAAAACTTCTTTGAGGGCGTCATTGCCAACGACTTTGTCTTCATCTCCGAAAAACGCCACTACAAAGATGGGAAAAAGGAAGAGTGGATCTATGACCCGAGCAGCCTAAAGACCGACAAAAAGGGTCGCATCATCAGCTTTGACATAAAGGACACCTACAGCAGAAAGGGTTCCGACGGACGGGCCAAAGACTACGAGGTATACCATATCGACCTCAACCGCATCACCATCACCTGGACTGAAGAAAACATCACCGCAATCAAAGTAGAGGAAGGGCAGGTGGGGCAGCCACTGAAAGTCCTAATGACCTTGGATATGAAGTACAGCAAACTCATCAACCACACCAATATCTCTTTCATTGAGCTGACAGCAAACGACGGGCATGGCTACCTACTGACCTTGATGAACCACCTACCGTTCAACGTCCTGCAACCCCAAAACCTCCCCTCCGAAATTGTCCGAAAGGTACACAAGAGCTCCGGAGTGGACACTGCCACCTTCCACTTGGAATACACGATGGACAAAAGTCAGGAGCGACCCACCGGCTTCAAGATGGTAAAGAACAACGAGAAGCCCAATGACTTTACGATAGGCTACTGACCCCACCTAGCTCAATCAACACCGGCAGCATCGGCCTCTCCTCCCATCGGGGCGAGCATTCTTTGCCACCGGTGTCCCCCAAAAGGACCTCACACAGAGGTCCTTTTTTTGTCGGTGCCAAACCAATGGGCCATAAAAGGGTTGAATAACTGACTACCAAATTCTTACGAGAGGTACAACCCGTGCTTCACTCCACCGATTTTGCAAAAGAGACACACTGTTTCCGAACAAGTGGCGTATAATTTATGTACCTTTGCAAATATAGGGAATGAAGATCTCAACATTTTTTAATTTTACAACAAGATGTTTATGAATAGAAAACAGATGTTCATCACTGCCTGTCTGCTTGCAACCTTTGCCTTCAACAGCGCAAAGGCTCAAGTGCAGGATGTCAGTGTGACCGTATCACCTTATTTTTCCTACAACTGGTGGAATGAAAATATCAACCTAAAGAACTCCCCCTTCTACGGAGCTCGTGTAGGATTTGGCTTTGGCCCATTCTTTGAAGTTCGCGCCAACGCCGAGAAGTCCCTCAACCTCAAGCATGCCCTCCAGGGCAAGAGCTGGAACATCCTCAATGAGCAGGCACTCCAAAAGCTCGATGGCATGAGTATCGACGTCACCCGCGTAGGTGGTGAGCTGAAGGTCAACCTCCTCAACGGCTACACCTTTGCGCCCTACATCACAGCCGGTGCAGGCGTGCAGGTAATGGACTACAACCCCTTCGACGCCAAGACTGCCGACGGAGCAATCCAAGACGCCAAGTCAAAAGAAAAACAACTCTACTGGACTGCCGGACTCGGTATGAAGGCCAACCTCTCCGACCGCATCGCACTTGCAGTGGAGGGACGCAATGTTCGGTTCAATATGGATGCGAACAACTCATTCCTCACCCCCAGCACAGCCAACTCCAACAAAAAGTGGGGCAACTGGCAAGCCGTGGCATCACTCGACTTTTACCTCGGTGGCAACTCCATCGCCAACAGCCGCGATGCACGCCACTACAGAAGCCTCTACAGCGATGGCTTCCGTGGCGCAAAGTTTGTCCTCGAGCCGGGTCTGAAGTATGTCAACTTTAGCGACAAGCTGCCTCTGAAAGACCAGTGGTTCATCGGAGGTGCAGTCGGCATGGACTTCTCCAGCCTCGTAGGTGTCCGCGCCTACTACTATCAGGCAACCAAGGAGCCCAACAAGCTGAGCTTGGACTTCAACAAAGACTACCGCATGTACGGAGCTGACCTCGTCGCTCGCCTCAATGTACCTCGTGGTATCGTGCCCTACCTACAGATTGGTGCCGGCTACCTGGATGACAAAAACCTGATCCTCGCCGCCAATACCGGACAAGCCGAGCAACGCTTCGACACCCACAACCTCTACGCACAGATCGGTGCCGGACTGGAGATCCCGATGTCTCGCTGGTTTGCCCTCTACGGTACAGTCAACAGCATGCTCATGACCGACCGCCTCAATGGTGTCGATGTGAAAAACATCAACAAGCCCAGCGATATCGTCAACAGCATCAGCTACACCACCGGACTGCGCATCAACCTTGGTCGCCCCGCCTACGAGCTCAGTGACGCACTCGAGGGAATGGACAACGATCGCATCAACGACGTACGTGCCGACCAGAGCACAACACGCGAGGAAGAGCGCATCATCCGTGCCCGTCGAGACATGTTTGGACGCGACGTCTATGTCAACGCCAAGAACATGATGACCAAGCAGGAGTTTGAGGATATGGTGGATCGCATCATGAAGAAGATCCGCAGCGAGGAGTCGGCACGTGCATCCCTCTTCACACAAGATGAGATGGACATCGTCCTCACCGCACTCAACACCCAAAACGCACGCGAAGGCAAGTGCGCTGTAGCCGCCAACGCCACAGATGCACAAGTGATCGCTGACCTCCGCGCACGCATCAACCGCCTCGAGAACCAAGCAGGCCACACCACCGGCACTACTATTGTTGCCCCTGGTACCGGCTACACACAGCCTGCCGCTCCCATCCGCCCCGCAGTAGCTCCGGCCAATACATCCGATGCACAAGCCGTCTATGGCACACCCGCCAAGGCCGGTGGCCAAAACAGCTACCTCAAGCTCAACCGCATCGCCGCACTCACCGGTATCAACTTCGGCGAAGGCACACAGTGGATGCTCGGAGTACGTGGCTACATGCAGATCAGCGACACCAACTTTGACTTCGTGCCCGAGCTGATGGCAGGATTTGGTGGCAATAAGACCGGCTACGCAGTCAGCGGCAACGTGATCTACAACCTTCCGCTGAAAAACACCGCCTTTGCTCCCTATGCAGGACTTGGGCTAGGGTTCTTCAACAACGGCCGTGGCGGTAGCCTCGGATCCAACATCATCCTCGGTACCAGCTACAGACTGCAGGATGGCATGGGTGAGCTTTTTGCAGACTACTCTGCACGTACCCTCTTCCGCAACAACCAGATAGCGATTGGGTACCGCTTTGTATTCTAAAGACAACCCCTCTCACAACCAATGTTTATGAAAACAAAAACACTACTCTTGACGCTCGGCCTAGGTGCCATTGCCATGAGCGCCTCAGCCCAAAAACGGGTGGAGCGCGTGGTGATGCCCACCCCCGACAGCGTGGTAGTGGTAGAGGAGAGAAGCCCGGCCCGACTCAACCTTGGTGACATCGTAGGCATCGAAAACTACGACAAACTCCCCGACAACGCACTCCTCCCAATCACACGGGAGGAGGCCGAGGAGATCATCGCCAAGCTGATCGTCGCCAGTCGTGCACCGGCACAAGAGCAGATCAACAAAGCCAAGGTCCTCAACGACTTCAAGATCGAGACGCTCAAGAAGCGTCTCCTCGAAGAGGCCCTCAGACGCTCCTATGCCGATGAGTACGAGAGACGGATAAGCAGGCTGGAAAACCTCATACTGCTACTACTGGGCAAGGGAGAATTGGATCCCAACACCATCCTCAGTCTCCTAGGCAAACAGGGAGCCACCACGCCGATGGCCACACTGACTCCCGCAACAACCACCAATGCCCTCATAGACCCCAAGGCCGCCGACACCCATGTCGCCCTGACACCAGGTGCCAAGGCCGCATCCATGGAGCACTTCCTCAGCCAAGTATTTTTCGCATTCGACAGCTCCAAGCTGACTCCGGATGCCAAAAAAGTACTGGACAACGCTGCCGCATGGATCAAGATCAACAACATGGGGATCACCCTCAGGGGATATGCTTCGCCCGAAGGAAACATGAAGTACAACAACAAGCTATCCGGCCGCCGCGTAAAAGCATGCGCCGACTACCTCGAAAGCAAGGGAGTCAGCCGGAGCCTGCTGAAAGTCATACCCTCCGGTATCGATAGCATGAAGATCACCACGGATATTTACCCCGACGCACGTCGTGTGGATATCCGCCCGGACTACAAAGAAGAGGGTAAGTAAGCCCCCACTTTGGGACAAACGATCCCCTGTGGATCGGCAAGACAAGACGAGGGTGTGTCCGACCGGACACACCCTCGTCCCGTATATTTTGGCGACAGTGCCAACGTCGGATCGATCTACCGTTTGGTGGCCCCATGTCCCCGATCTGTCTTACAATCCAATCTACCGCCCCAAACCGGCCGACCTGCTTTGCGACCCCTGGCGGGGTCGTATTTTTTATTTTGGGGCTTACTGACCCGGGGTCTTCGGGGCTTCGCCCCTCGACACCCGGGCTATGAAAGAGGCACCCCTGGCGGGGTGCTGCCGACCCAACCTCTCCGGCCCAATATTGCCGACCGTTTAGTGACCAAAATTATTGACCCATTGGTGAACTCAATCAAAAGATACTTCCAAAACGAAAAAGCAAGGGTCGAGAAAGATGGGCCTGCCGACCCCGACAGGGGTCGCTCCTTCATAGCCGGGTGGTCGAGGAGGGGCAAAGGCCCCGACGATGACCCCCG
>CAMYAB010000027.1 GCA_947253625.1 uncultured Porphyromonadaceae bacterium
TTATTGCGTTCGTCTCGTGGGCTCGGAGATGTGTATAAGAGACAGGTGCGGGGCAGTGGGGGCCTCGTCCAAGAAGGTGTGGGTGATCTCTCTACTCATGACTCCGCCTCCTCCTTGATCCAGTCGTAGCCCTTTTGGTCCAGCTCGAGTGCCAGCTCGGGGCCACCGTTTTTGACAATCCTACCATTCAGCAGGACATGCACATAGTCGGGCTTGGCCAGGTCGAGCAACCTCTGGTAGTGGGTGATGATGATGGCAGAAAAGTCCGCCCCTCTCATGCTGTTGATCCCATGTGCCACTATGCGCAGGGCATCGACATCCAGTCCGGAGTCGGTCTCGTCGAGTACAGCGAGTGTGGGACGAAGCAGTAGCATCTGGAAGATCTCGTTTCGCTTTTTCTCTCCTCCGGAAAAGCCGACATTGACATGTCGTGATGAGAATTTTCCGGACATCTCGACGATCTTTTGCTTTTCCCGAACGAGCTTGAGAAACTCGGATGCACTGAGTGGTTGCTGTCCGTCGGCAGTGCGTCGGGCATTGAGTGCGGTGCGGAGAAAGTTGACCATCGTGACCCCTGGGATCTCGACCGGGTACTGAAAACTCATGAATACTCCGGCGTGTGCGCGCTCGTCCGGCTCCATCTCCAGGAGGTCTCTGCCGTTGTAGATGATGGACCCTTGGGTGACCTCGTATGCGGGGTGTCCGGTGATGACATTGGAGAGGGTGCTCTTGCCGGAGCCATTGGGCCCCATGATGGCGTGTACCTCTCCGGAGGGGATGGTCAGGTTGATTCCTTTTAGGATCTCCTTGCCATCGATATTGGCGTGTAGGTTTTTTATCTCTAACATTTTGTTTGGCGGTATTTATGTGGTGGTGTGGAGGCTGTGAGGCGACCGTCGAAGGGTCAGCCCACAGTACCCTCAAGTGAAATAGAGAGGAGCTTCTGAGCCTCTACGGCAAACTCCATGGGTAGGTGATCCAGCACCTCTCGTGAGTAGCCGTTGACGATGAGTCCGATGGCCTCCTCCTCGGGGATTCCTCTCTGGGTGCAATAAAAGAGCTGATCCTCGCTGATCTTGGAGGTAGTGGCCTCGTGCTCGATGATTCCGCTGTCGTTTTGCACATCGGTGTAGGGAAATGTATGTGCCCCACAACGGTCTCCGACGAGCAGGGAGTCGCACTGCGAGTGGTTGCGCGCTCCTGTGGCATTGGGGCCGATATAGACGAGCCCACGGTAGCTATTTTGGCTCTGCCCGGCCGATATCCCCTTGGAGACGATACGGCTGCGGGTGTTTTTGCCTATATGGATCATCTTGGTGCCGGTATCGGCTTGCTGATAGTTGTTGGTGACAGCCACGGAGTAAAACTCCCCGACACTGTCGTCGCCCTTGAGGATGCAGCTGGGGTACTTCCATGTAATGGCGGAGCCGGTCTCGACCTGTGTCCAAAAGATCTTGGAGCGATCGCCTCGGCAGAGCCCGCGCTTGGTCACAAAGTTGTAGATCCCGCCCTTGCCCTCCTTGTCGCCGGGGAACCAGTTTTGGACTGTAGAGTACTTGACCTCAGCGTCCGTCTCTGCTATGATCTCGACAATGGCGGCATGGAGTTGGTTTTCGTCTCGCATGGGGGCGGTACATCCCTCTAGATAGGAGACATAAGCACCCTCCTCGGCCACAATCAGCGTCCGCTCAAATTGCCCGGTGTTTAGGGCATTGATCCGGAAGTAGGTGCTGAGCTCCATGGGACAGCGTACCCCCTTGGGGATGTAGACAAAGGAGCCATCGGAGAAGACTGCGGAATTGAGGGCAGCGAAGAAGTTGTCTCGCGCCGGCACCACCGTGCCCATGTACTTGCGGACGAGGTCCGGATAGCTGCGTATGGCCTCGCTGATGGGGCAAAAGATGATCCCTTTTTCTGCCAGCTTGTCCTGGAATGTGGTACGCACGGAGACGGAGTCCATGACGGCATCCACAGCGTAGCCCGCCAGCAACTTGCGTTCGTTGACCGGTATTCCCAGCTTTTCAAACGTCCGCTCCAGCTCGGGATCCATTGGCTCGTCGGCATTTTTTTTCTGCACAGGGCGGGCAAAGTAGATGATATCCTGGTAGTCAATGGGCGGGATCTGCAGGTGTGCCCACCGAGGCATCTCCATCTTTTGCCACACCCTAAAGGCATCCAGTCGGTACTCTAGCATCCAGTCCGGCTCCTCTTTTTTGGCAGAGATCAGGCGAATCGTCTCTTCGCTGAGTCCTTTGGGGATATACTCGGTATGGATGTCGGTCGTGAAGCCATACTTGTACTCCCGACCGGTGATGTCGTCTAGTATTTCGTCAAATGATTGTTGTTCTGTCATATCTTAGTCGTTTTGGGCGACAGCGCGATCACGGTATGGGATCCGGTGCCGTTTCCCCTCGGTGAAGAAACAACTGATCGGGGCAAAATGTTTGTCCAAAGTCCAGGAGCAGGTCCCTCAGCAAAAAGCCGGATGGCAACTCCGGCAACCCGTACATGGACGATAGCAGGCACCACCCCTGTAGGAGGACGCTCAGGAGGAGGAGGGTCACACAGAGGGAGAGCAACAAGCCCCCCACCTTGTCCAGCAAGCCCAGTGACACCGACAGGATGGGAACGAGGAGCTTTCGGAGCATTCCCAGCCCAACCCAAGTGACCAAAAAGGCCAAGAGCTGTGGCCAAAAACCAACCCCCACTCCCATACATCCCACCACGTAGGGTAGCACATAGCCGGAGAGGCTGATAGCACCCACCAGCGCAAGGAGGGAGAGAAACTGATCCACCGCACCACAACGCCACCCATGCAGAGCGGCCCCGGCCAGCATGACGACCGATACTATATCAAGCCAGTGCATAGACAGATGATTCTTCGCAGGTAAGCAGTGGCATGTTTATTGTCGGGCAGACCCACACACCAAAGCGCAAAAAAAGTACCACGACTCTCCGGAGTCACCGGGGTCGTGGTACAACTATACTTTTAGTCCAAAGTCCGCTTGACTGCAACCTCACGGTAAGCCTCGATGATGTCTCCGGTCCGGATGTCGTCCAAGCCGGCGATATTGACACCGCACTCTAGTCCGGCGGTCACCTCCTTGGCATCATCCTTGTAGCGTTGCAGAGAGGCCAGTTCGCCGGTATGTATCACCACACCATCGCGGATGACCCGTACTTTGTCGCTGCGAGAGATCTTGCCATCCAGCACAAAACAGCCGGCAATGGTCCCGACTTTGGAGATCTTGAATGTATCGCGTACTTCCAGGTTGGCCGTGACAGTCTCGCGCATCTCCGGAGAGAGCATGCCCTCCATGGCTGTCTTGACATCATCGAGAGCGTCGTAGATGATCGAGTAGGTGCGGATCTCCACTCCCTCCTCTTCGGCCACACGTCTGGCACCTTGTGCCGGACGCACCTGGAACCCTATGATCACGGCATTGGAGGCGGCAGCCAGGCTCACATCACTCTCTGTGATCTGTCCAACTGCCTTGTAGATCACATTCACGCGTACTTCATCGGTAGATAGCTTCTCGATCGAGTCGGAGAGAGCCTCCACCGATCCATCCATATCTCCCTTGACGATGACATTGAGCTCCTGCACCTTGCCCTCTGCTATGCGGCGTCCGATATCCATGAGCGATGGGATTCGCTGTGTCCGCTCGCGTTGTTCGCGGTGGAGCTGCTCCCTCTTGGTGGCGATTTCGCGTACCTCTGCCTCTGTGTCGAGGACGTTGAGCGTCTCTCCTGAGGCCGTGGCACCGTTTAGCCCAAGTATCTTCACCGGCTCGGATGGTCCCACACTGGTGACGGTGTTGCCGTGCTCGTCAAAGAGTGCCTTCACCCTACCGTAGTTGCTACCGGCTACTATGTGGTCACCGACCTTGAGGGTACCGTCCTCGATGAGCACCTTGGTCGTATAGCCACGGCCATGCTCCATCGTACTCTCCAGCACGGACCCCACGGCATTCTTATTGGGGTTTGCCTTGAGGTCGAGCATTTCAGCCTCCAGTAGGACCTTCTCCAGCAATTCGTGTATTCCGATGCCCTTTTTGGCAGAAATCTCCTGGCTCTGGTACTTGCCACCCCAGTCCTCGACCAGGTAGTTCATGGCCGCCAGTTCTTCCTTTATACGATCGGGATTGGCACCCTCTCGGTCTATCTTGTTGATCGCAAAGACGATCGGCACACCGGCCAGCGAGGCATGGCTGATGGCCTCCTTGGTCTGGGGCATCACGCCATCGTCCGCCGCAACCACGATGATCACCACGTCCGTCACCTGCGCACCACGGGCACGCATCGCCGTAAAGGCTTCGTGTCCTGGGGTGTCGAGGAAGGTGATCGACCGACCATCCTCCAGCTTGACCCGATAGGCGCCCACGTGCTGTGTGATACCGCCGGCCTCTCGGGATGTCATGTCGGTATTTCGGATAGCATCCAGGAGTGAAGTCTTGCCGTGGTCTACGTGCCCCATCACAGTCACCACCGGTGCACGGGGTACCAGGTCCTCCTCTCGATCCTCCTCTGTCTCTATCACGTTCATCATCTGTATGTCCACAAACTCCGGCTCAAAACCGTACTCTGTGACAATCATTTCGATGGTGTCCTTGTCGAGACGCTGGTTGATGCTGACCATCATACCCATGTTGAAAACAAAGGAGATGATGTCGTTCACCGGCACATCCATCAACTGGGACAAGTCCGTAGGGGTCACAAACTCCGTGAGCTGCAGCACCTTGCTCTCCAGCTGCTCTTGCTCGAGTTGGAGTCGGGCCTCCTTGCGTCGCTCTTCGCGCTTATCCTTTCGGTACTTGGCAGATGTGCTACCACCACGGGTACGCCCTTGGATGGCGGCCATGGTCTCCTTGATCTGCTTTTGGATATCCTCTTGGGTCACCTCGGGGCGTTGCTCCAGTTTCTTTTGGCGCTTTGCCTTGCGGCCCTTGGGTTGCTGTTGCTGTTGTTGCTGGCGATTACTATCCCTCTTGGTGCGGTCCGAACGCCCGGGCTCCGTCTTTTGCTCCTTTGCCTGCTTTTCTATATCTACCTTTCCACCCCCTTTTACGATGGTACGCTTCCGCTTCTTGCTTCGCTTGGGGCGTGTTGGCTCGATGGCATCAAGGTCTACCTTTCCCACCACGGTCACACCGATAGCCTCAGTGGTACCGATGCGGTAGACACCCTCCGTCTTTTCATCAACTTCCGGCTCAGGCTTCTTCTCCGGCTCAGCCTTCTTCTCCGGCTCAGCCTTCTTCTCCGGCTCAGGCTTCTTCTCCGGCTCAGCCTTCTTCTCCGGCTCAGGCTTCTTCTCCGGCTCAGCCTTCTTCTCCGGCTCAGCCTTCTTCT